>JADJVQ010000007.1 GCA_016710525.1 Burkholderiaceae bacterium | reverse complement strand
GAAGCGAAGAAGAAGGACGGCGAGTTCTGCCAGCGTTGTCGACACGCTGAAAGCGGCAGGCTATCCGCACAAGGCCGATCCCGCGAAGATGAACAAGCCGATGATCATCGGCATCCTGGGTGCTGGTGATCTACGTGACGATGGTCTACGGTCCGATCGCCGCGACGTTATCGCGTCGAGCTGTTCCCGACCCGGATCCGCTACACCTCGATGAGCCTGCCGTACCACATCGAGAATGGCTGGCTGGCGGCCTGGCTGCCAACGACATCGTTCGCCATCGTCGCTCAGACTGGCAACATGGTATAACGGCCTGTGGTAACGATCGTGATCAAGCCGCGTGACCTTCGTGATCGGTATGATCTTCGTGCGCGAGACCATGACGTTTGATCTTCAAGAACGAGTTCAGCGATGACCAGCGTGGAAGATCATCATCGGTTTTGCAGCGTTTGCCGCACTGGCCATCTTCATGCTGATGAAGGGCGGTGACATCGACATGTCGGGCGAGAAGCACGGCACCGAAGCGACCACCACCGAGGCGGCCAAGAAGTAGACAAGCAAGTCCCTGCGGGGCCTGGCGAATGCCGGGCCCCGTTCGTTCGTGAACCGATGCGAAATTGAGCCGCGTGAGAATCGCACTGCTGTCGGACATTCACGCCAACATCGAGGCGCTCGATGCCTGTCTTCGCCACGCGAAGCAGCAGGCCATCGGGCGCATCGCCTTTCTGGGCGACCTGATCGGCTATGGCGCCGACCCGGCACCGGTGATCGAGCGCGTCGGCAATCTCGTGGCCGAGGGTGCGATCGCGCTCAAGGGCAATCACGATGAAGCCCTGTCGCGCCAGGATCCATCGCTCACCGCCGAGGCGCTGCTGGTGATCGAGTGGACGCGGGATCGCCTGGCTGCCGACCAGCGGGCGTTCATCGACGGATTGCCGCTGATCGTCCATGAGCACGATGCCTGCTTCGTGCATGCCAGCGCCGACGCTCCCCATGAGTGGCGCTACGTCAGCGACGGTGGTGCCGCGGCGCGCAGCATCGATGCCGCCAATGCGCTCTGGTGCCTGGTGGGCCATGTCCACGACCAGATGCTCTACTACCAGGGTGCCGGGCGGCGCCTGATGGCTTTCGCGCCGTCGCCCGGTGTGCCGGTGCCGGTGGGACGGCACCGCCGATGGCTGGCGGTGGCCGGCTCGGTCGGCCAGCCGCGCGACGGCAATACCGCCGCCGCGTATGCGGTGCTCGACACCGGAGCCGCGTCGCTGACTTTTTTCCGCGTGCCGTACGACCATCCGGCGGCCGCTGCCAAGATCCGGGCCGCCGGGCTGCCGGAGCGCTTCGCCCGGCGGCTCGAAGGCCTCAAATGAGAAACGGACACTGATTTTGGAAACCCGCCTCGAACCGGGCCGCGTGCTCGACGGATTCACCATCGGCGACTGTGTTCACGATGGTGGGATGGGCTTCATCTACCGGGTCACCGGGCCGCAGGCCGACTTCCCGATGATGATGAAGATGCCGCGGATCGGCCAGGGGCAGCCGGTCGAAGGAATCGTCGGCTTCGAGATGGAGGTGATGCTGCTCGAACGGATCCGCAGCCCTCATGTGCCACGGTTCGTGGCCGCTGGCGATCTCTCGCAGACGCCTTACCTGGTCACCGAATGGATCGAGGGCCGCCTGCTCGAAGACCTGGTCGGACAGGCTCCGCTGCCCCTGGAGCAACTGGTCGCGATCGGCGCGGCAGTCGCCGACGCTCTGGAGAGTCTGCATCAGCAGGACGCCATTCATCTGGACGTCAAGCCCGACAATATTCTGCTGCGCCCGGACGGGCGTGCGGTGCTGATCGACTTCGGCCTGTCCCACCATGCCCGACTGCCGGATCTGCTGGCCGAGGAGATGCGGCGCGCGGTCGGCTCGGCGCCCTACATCTCGCCCGAACAGGTGCTCGGTGTGCGCAACGATCCGCGCAGCGATGTCTTCGCCCTCGGGGTGACCCTGTACGAACTGGCCACTGGCGAACTGCCCTTCGGGTCGCCGAGTTCGGTGTCGGGTCTGCGCGACCGGCTCTGGCTGGAGCCCAGGCCGCCGCGCGCGGTGCGTCCCGATCTGCCCGCCTGGCTGCAGGAGATCATCCTGCGGGCGATCGAGCCGGTGGCCGCGCGGCGTTACCCCAGCGCTGCGCAATTCGCCTTCGACCTGCGCCATCCCGACCAGGTGGTTCTGACCGATCGCGCCGATCGCCAGGGCCGGGCCGGTGTGTTCACCCACCTCAAGCGGTGGTTCCGCGCGGCCGGGCGAGAAGGCGAAGTGATGGCCGGCGCGCCGGCCCGTCAACTCGAACAAGCCCCGATCGTGATTGCCGCGGTCGATGTGGCGCACCTGGACGATGATCTGCAGCGTGCGCTGCAGGCGGCCGTGCGGCGGGTGATCGAACATGCCGCAGGCGCGCGCCTGACCGCGCTCACGGTCATCAAGCCGACAGCCGCCTTCGACGGGGATACGCTCGAAAAGACCGCGTCCGGCATCCATCTCGAGCATCTGGTGCGCCTGCGCCATTGGGCCGAGCCGATGAACCTGCCGCCCGAGCGGCTGTCCGTGCATGTGCTCGAGGCGTCCGACAAGGCCCGTGCGCTGATCGACTACGCGCAGGCCAACCACGCGTCGCTGATCGTCATCGGCGCGGCGCACTATTCAGAGCCGGTGCTTGGCCTGGGGCGCTCGGTCACGACCGCGGTGGTCGAACAGGCCTCGTGCAGCGTGTATGTGGTGAAAGGATCCGGCGCGGTCCTGGCCGCTCAGGACTGACGGGCGATCAGCCACACGCCCGCGCAGATCAGCGCGATGCCCGCCCATCCGGTGGCCGACAGCGCTTCGTTCAGCCAGAAGCGGGCGATCAGCGCATTGATCACATATCCGATCGACAGCATCGGGTACGCCACCGTCACCGGCAGGCGGGCCAGCGCCGCGATCCAGACCACCAGACTCACCGCATAGCAGGTGAATCCGAGCAGGAAGGGCCACAAGGTGAGCGTGCGCAGCGCAATGGGCCAGGCGTTGGCCAATGTGAATTCGAGCCCGCCGAGCTGGTTGGTGCCCAGCTTGAGCAGCGACTGCGCCAGCGCATTGAGCACCACGCCGGTGATCACGAGAGCAAAGCTCAGCAGGGTCATGGGGCGCGGGCGCGCGGGTCGCCGGCCGGACGTTCAAGGGCCGCCACTATAGCGCGGGATTCGTCTTTGCTGCACTGCACTGCTACACTGCGCCGCCATGACCGTCAGCTCCGAAAGCAAGGGATTAGGGTCGATCACGCTCGCCGCGATCGGCGTGGTCTATGGCGATATCGGCACCAGCCCCCTGTATGCGTTTCGCGAGGCCTTCGGCGGCAAGCACGGCATCCCGCTGACTGCCGACAATGTCTTCGCCGTGCTCTCGATGATGTTCTGGGCGGTCACGATCATCGTGTCGCTCAAGTACGTCGTGCTGATGCTGCGCTTCGACAACCAGGGCGAGGGCGGCGTGCTGGCGCTGCTGTCCTGGGCGGCCAACACCGTCAGGCACAAGCCCGCGCTGCTGTGGCTGGTCACCGTGATGGGCGCGTTTTCGGCATCTCTTTTTTACGGCGATGCGGTGATCACGCCGGCCATCTCGGTGCTGTCGGCCGTCGAAGGGATCACGGTGGCTGTGCCGGGGGCCGAACACTTCGTCGTGCCGCTGGCGCTTGCCGTGCTGATCGGCCTGTTCGCGATCCAGCGCCGCGGCACCGCGGTGGTCGGGGCCTTTTTCGGCCCGATCATGATCGCCTGGTTCGTCTCGCTGTCGGCGCTGGGGCTGGCCAGCATCGTCCAGACGCCGCAGATCCTCATGGCGATCAATCCGGTGCATGCGCTGCGCTTCATGCTGGAGCACCCGGGCTGGGCCTTTCTGGCCAGCGCGGCGGTATTCCTGTGCCTGACCGGTGCCGAGGCGCTGTATGCCGACATGGGCCACTTCGGTCCCAAACCGGTGCGCCTGGCCTGGTTCGGCCTGGTGTTCCCGGCGCTGATGATCAATTATCTGGGGCAGGGGGCATTGCTGCTGCGCGATCCGGAAGCGGCGCGCAACCCCTTCTACCTGCTGGCGCCCGATTGGATGCTGGTCCCCCTGATCGGGCTGGCGATGGCGGCTACCGTGATCGCCTCGCAGGCCGTCATCTCCGGGGCGTTTTCGGCAACCCAGCAGGCCTCGCGGCTGAACTTCCTGCCCCGCCTGCAGGTCAAGCACACCTCCGATACTGCCCGCGGCCAGGTCTATATCCCGCTGGTCAACTGGAGCCTGCTGGTGCTCGTCATCCTGCTGGTGCTGGGATTCCAGAATTCCGATCGGCTGGCGGCGGCCTATGGCATCGCGGTTGCGGGCGACCTGTTCCTGTCGAGCGTGATCCTGCTGGTGGCGCTGACCTTCACGACGGGCGCGCGCCGGGCCTTGTGGCCGATCTTCCTGGTGCTTGCGGTGCTCGAGTTCTACTTCTTCGCCAGCAACGCCTCCAAGATCATGGACGGCGGCTGGTTCCCGCTGGCCCTGGCGGCGATCGTGTTCACCGTGCTGACCACCTGGCGTCGCGGCATCGACATCCTGCGCGCCAAGAAGGAGGCCGGTGCCGACACTCTCGAAGACGGCTTGACTCTGCCGCTGGATGGCGTGCCTCGGGTACCGGGCCATGCGGTGTTCTTCAGTTCGTCGCGCACCGGCTGTCCTGGCGCGTTCCTGCACAACCTGAAGCACAACCACGTGGTGCACGAGACCACGGTCTTCCTGACGGTCGAGTTCGACGACGTGCCACGGGTGATGGACGACGAGCGGGTCGAGATCCAGCGCGGCGCCAATGGAATCGCTCGCGTCATCGCGCATTTCGGGTTCCGCGAAGACCCGGACATCGAACTGGTGCTGCGCCTGGCGGCGCGCAAGGGGCTGACGCTGCAGGTCCAGTCGACGTCGTTCTTCACCAGCAAGCCGACCGTGGTGTCGGTGTCCCGGCGCGGCATCTTCGGCTGGCGCCGCTCGCTGTTCGGCTGGATGCTGCAAAACAGCGCCAGCGTGGCGAGCTATTTCAACCTTCCGCCCAATCGGGTGGTGGAATTGGGCGCCCAGGTCGGCATCTGAGTAACCGCGCCCGGGCCCGCCGAGCCGCCCCGGTACAATGCGGGCGGATATGAGCAAGCTAAAAGGCGATTACAGCGAATCCTCGATCCGCGTTCTCAAGGGACTCGAGCCGGTCCGGCAGCGCCCGGGCATGTACACCCGCACCGACAGCCCGCTGCACCTGGTGCAGGAGGTGATCGACAACGCGGCCGACGAGGCGCTTGCCGGTGCCTGTCGCGAGATCACGGTGCGAATGGAACTCGACGGGGCGATCACCGTCGAGGACGATGGGCGCGGCATTCCGGTCGGCCTGCATCCGCAGGAGCAGGTGCCGGTGGTCGAGATCGTCTTCACGCGGCTGCATGCCGGTGGCAAGTTCGACAAGCAGTCCGGTGGCGCCTACAGTTTTTCGGGTGGATTGCATGGGGTGGGCGTATCGGTCACCAATGCGCTGAGCACCCGCCTGGAGGTCACCGTCTGGCGCGATGGCGCGGTCCACGACATCGCCTTTGCCGGCGGCGAGGTCAGCGAGCCCCTGCGCTCGCGGCCACCGGCCCGTTCCGACCGGCGCAGCGGCACGCGGGTGCGCTGCTACCCCGACCCCAAGTACTTCGATTCGCCGCTCATCAACCAGGCCGACCTGATCCGCCTGCTGCAGTCCAAGGCAGTCCTGCTGCCCGGAGTGCGAGTGGTGTACGCCGACGCACGCAACGGCCGTGAACTGTCCTGGAAGTACGACGAAGGCCTGCGCGGCTATCTGAGCGAAACCCTGGCCCAGGGCGGTTCCGCCGAGCCGCTGATTCCCCTGCTCGAGGGCGAGCAGGGTTACCCGGCGGGCCATGACACCTTCGCCGAAGGCGAGGGCGCTCACTGGGTGGTGGCGTGGACCGAGGAGGGGCCGCTGGTTCGCGAGTCCTACGTCAATCTGATCCCGACCACCGCCGGCGGCACCCATGAATCGGGTCTGCGCGACGGCGTGTTCGGCGCGGTGCGTTCGTTCATCGAACTGCATGGGCTGCAGCCCAAGGGCGTGAAGCTGCTGCCCGAAGACGCCTTCGCGCGCGCCAGCTTCGTGCTGTCGGCCAAGGTGCTCGATCCGCAGTTCCAGGGCCAGATCAAGGAGCGCCTGAACTCGCGCGATGCGCTGCGGCTGGTGTCCTCGCTGGTGCGCCCGCAGCTCGAACTGTGGCTCAATCAGCACGTCGACCAGGGCCGCAAGCTGGCCGAACTGGTCATCCGCCAGGCGCAGGCCCGCAACCGCGCCGCCCAGCGGGTCGAGAAGCGCAAGGGTTCGGGTGTGGCCGTGCTGCCGGGCAAGCTCACCGACTGCGAGTCCACCGATCTCACCCGCAACGAGGTGTTCCTGGTCGAGGGCGACTCGGCCGGCGGTTCGGCCAAGCAGGGGCGCGACAAGGAGTACCAGGCCATCCTGCCGCTGCGCGGCAAGGTGCTCAACTCGTGGGAGACCGAGCGGGACCGGCTGTTCGCCAACAACGAAATCCACGACATCGCGGTGGCGATCGGGGTCGATCCGCACGGGCCCGACGACGAGCCCGACCTGACGCGCCTGCGCTATGGCCGGATCTGCATCCTGTCGGACGCCGATGTCGACGGCGCGCACATCCAGGTGCTGCTGCTCACCTTGTTCTTCCGGCACTTTCCCAAGCTGATCGAACGCGGGCACGTCTGCATTGCGCGTCCGCCGCTGTTCCGGGTCGATGTGCCGGCGCAGGGCAAGCGGCCGCTGCGCAAGTTGTATTGCCTGGACGAGTCGGAACTGCGCCATGTCGAAGATCGGTTGCGCAAGGAAGGTGTGCGCCATGGCGCATGGAGCATCTCGCGCTTCAAGGGGCTGGGCGAGATGAGTGCCGAGCAGCTCTGGGAAACCACGATGAATCCCGATACCCGGCGCCTGCTGCCGGTGAGTGTCGGTGATGTCGGGCGTCTGGGCACCGTCGAACGGTTCACGATGATGATGGGCAAGGGCGAGGCGGCCGCGCGGCGGGCCTGGCTCGAAGAGCGCGGCAACGAGGCCGAGGTGGACATCTGATGACCGAGGACCTGTTCTCGAACCTGCCGCCCCCGGAGTCCGGCGAGACCTTGACGCTGGCCGACTACGCCGAGCGCGCCTATCTGGATTACGCCGTCTCCGTGGTCAAGGGCCGGGCACTGCCCGATGTCTGCGACGGCCAGAAGCCGGTGCAGCGGCGCATCCTGCATGCGATGAACGAGATGGGCCTGGCGGCCACCGCCAAGCCGGTCAAGTCGGCGCGGGTGGTGGGCGACGTGCTGGGCCGCTTCCATCCGCACGGCGACACGGCGGCCTACGACGCGCTGGTGCGCATGGCGCAGGACTTCACGCTGCGCTACCCGCTGATCGACGGCCAGGGCAATTTCGGCTCGCGCGATGGCGATGGCGCGGCGGCGATGCGCTACACCGAAGCGCGCCTGACGCGCTTCGCCAAGCTGCTGCTCGACGAGATCGATGAAGGCACGGTCGATTTCGTGCCCAACTACGACGGCTCCGCCCAGGAGCCCCGCCAGCTGCCGGCGCGCCTGCCGATGATGCTGCTCAACGGCGCCTCCGGCATCGCGGTCGGCTTGGCCACCGAGATCCCGCCGCACAACCTGCGCGAAGTGGCTGCGGCCGCCGCGCAGATGGTCCGCGACCCCGACACCGATCTCGATCGCCTGCTCACGCTGCTGCCGGGCCCGGACTTTCCGGGCGGTGGCCAGATCATCTCGCCGGCATCCGACCTGCGCGACATCTATGCCGGCGGCCGCGGCTCGCTGAAGCTGCGCGCCCGCCACAGCATCGAAGACCTGGCCCGCGGGCAGTGGCAACTGGTGGTCAACGAGCTGCCGCATGGGGTGTCGACCCAGAAGGTGCTCGAGGAAATCGAGGAGCTCACCAATCCCAAGATCCGGACCGGCAAGAAATCGCTCAGTCCCGAACAGCTCCAGGTCAAGCAGCTGGTGCTGGGCGTGCTCGACGCCGTGCGCGACGAGTCGGGGCGCGACGCGCCGGTGCGTCTCGTCTTCGAGCCGCGCACTTCCAAGATCGACCAGCAGGAACTGCTGACGGTGCTGCTGGCGCACACCAGCCTCGAGAGCAATCTCGCCGTCAACCTGGTGTGCGTGGGCATCGACGGGCGGCCGCGCCAGAAGGGACTGGTCGCGGTGCTGCGCGAGTGGGCCGAGTTCCGTGTGCAGACGGTCACCCGCCGCACCCGCCACCGGCTCGACAAGGTCGACGACCGCATCCACATCCTCGAAGGCCGGCACCTGATCCTGCTGCACATCGATGAAGTGATCCGGATCATCCGCGAGGCCGACGACCCGAAGGCCGCGCTGGTCGCCCGCTTCGGGTTGAGCGAACGCCAGGTCGATGACATCCTCGAGATCCGGCTGCGCCAGTTGGCGCGACTCGAGTACATCAAGATCGAACAGGAACTCTCCGAGCTGAAAATCCAGAAAGGTTCGCTGGAAACTCTGCTTGGCAACCCGGCGGCGATGCGCCGGCAGGTCGTGCGCGAGATCGAACAGGACGCCAAGCAGTATGGCGACGAGCGTCGCACCCTGATCGAAGAGGCCCGGCGTGTGGTGCTCGAAGTCAAAGTCGTCGAAGAACCGGTCACCGTGATCGTGTCGCAAAAGGGCTGGGTGCGATCGCGCCAGGGCCATGGCCACGACGCGACGCTGTTCACCTTCAAGTCCGGCGATGCGCTCGCCGGCGCGTTCGAGGTCAATACCACCGACCAGCTGTTCGGCCTGGCCACCAACGGCCGGGTGTATTCGGTGCCTGTGTCGCAGCTGCCATCGGCGCGCGGCGACGGGGCGCCGATCACCAGCTTTGTCGACCTCGAGGCGGGCAGCCGCATCGACCATGTGTTCGCAGCCCACGCCCAGGCTGGCGTGTGCTGCGCCACCCGCCAGGGCAATGGCTTCATCTGCCAGGCCGGCGACCTGATCGGGCGAAACCGGCAGGGCAAGACCTTCATCACCCTGGATGAAGGCGACGAGCCGCTGCGCCCGACTCTGTTCGTGCCCGGCATGAACCGGGTGCTGTGCCTGTCCGGAGAAGGCCGCGCGCTGGTGTTCGGCCTGGATCAGCTCAAGGTGCTTCGCAACGGCGGCCGGGGCACGGCGCTGATGGGGCTGGAACCCAAGGAGCCCCTGCGCCAGGTGCTGCTGTACGGCGATTCGGGGGTGGTAATTTCCGGAATCGGCCGCGGCGCCAAATCGGTGGTCCGCGAATTCAGCGCGCGCGAGCTGGACGCCTGGCAAGGCAGTCGTGCGCGCAAAGGCAAGCTGCTCGAACCTCGGATTCGCGATCCGCTGGCAATTACCCGTTCTGCGGCATAATTCGCCGCGAGACAGCCGGACGAGACACCGGCGCCCGACAACAAGATCAAAGATCCGAGGCAGTTCCATGGCGGAAGTCGCAATCCGGGGCGTACAGAAGTATTTCGGCGAAACCCACATCATCAAAGGGGTCGATGTCGGAATCGAAGATGGCCAGTTCTGCGTGCTGGTCGGCCCGTCGGGCTGCGGCAAGTCCACGTTGCTCAGGATGATCGCGGGTCTCGAAGAGATCACCGGCGGAACGATCGAGATCGGCGGACGGGTGGTCAACGACGTCGCCCCCAAAGAGCGGGACATCGCGATGGTTTTCCAGAACTACGCGCTGTATCCGCACATGAAGGTCTACGACAACATGGCCTTCAGCCTGAAGCTGGCCAAGGCCGACAAGGCCGAGATCGAGCGCCGGGTGCAGGAGGCGGCACGCATCCTGGGGCTGGGCCAGCTGCTCGACCGCTATCCGCGGCAGCTGTCGGGCGGACAGCGCCAGCGGGTGGCCATGGGGCGCGCCATCGTGCGCAAGCCGCAGGTCTTCCTGTTCGACGAGCCGCTGTCCAATCTGGATGCCAAGCTGCGCGTGCAGATGCGCACTGAAATCAAGGAGCTGCACCAGCGGCTGCGCACCACCTCGGTCTACGTCACCCACGACCAGATCGAGGCGATGACGATGGCCGACAAGATCGTCGTGATGCACGATGGCATCGTCGAGCAGATGGGCTCCCCGCTGGAGCTGTACGATCATCCTGCCAATACCTTCGTCGCGGGTTTCATCGGCTCGCCGGCGATGAACATGCTCAAGGGGGTGATCGCGCCCGATGGCGCAGGCGTCGCGCTCGAGGGCAGCAGCGTCATCCCGGTGCCCGGATTGCGGGCCCGGCCGGGTCAGCCAGTGACGTTCGGTATCCGGCCCGAACACCTGTCGCTGGGCAGCCAGGGCATCCCGGCCGAGGTGGTCGTCGTCGAGCCCACCGGGGCCGATACCCAGATCTACGCCAAGAGCGCTGCCGGCGCGCTGAACGCCATTTTCCGCGAGCGGCACACCTTCAAGCCCGGAGACCACATCGTGCTGGCGCCCGAGAGCGGTTCCATTCACGTGTTCGATGCCGCCGATGGCAAGCGCATCGGCGGAGCCTAAGCGGCCTGCTCCAAGAAAACCAGGCCGGCGGGGCAACCCGGTTTCCTGATCCAGCGGCCAATCTGAAGCCGCGCATTTTGTAGCGACTACCCTAGAGGAGACAAGCAATGAGCCAATACAAGCGTCGCGAGTTCCTGAAGACGACAGCTGGCGCGACTGCGGGCGCCGCGTTTGCCGGCGCACCGGCGGTCCACGCCCAGACGTGGAACAACCAGCCCGAGAAGGGCGCCAAGCTGCGTGTGCTGCGCTGGAAGCGCTTCGTCCAGGGTGACGAAGACACGTACATGGCCAACGTCAAGAAATTCACCGCCAAGACCGGCATCGAAGTGCGCGTGGATCACGAAGGCTGGGAGGATGTTCGACCCAAAGCCGCGGTGGCGGCCAACGTCGGCAGCGGGCCGGACGTCATCCTGTCGACCAACGACGATGCCAATCTGTACCCCGACAAGCTGGTCGACGTCACCGACCTGTGCGAGTACCTCGGCAAGAAGTACGGCGGCTGGTATGCGTCCTGCGAGGCGTATCTCAAGCCCGACGGCAAGCGCTGGATCGGCGTGCCGCTCGGATCGGCCGGCGGCATGATGGTCTATCGCGAAAGCCAGGTGAAGGCCGCCGGATTCGACAAGTTCCCGCGCGACACCGATGGCTTTCTGAAGATGATGAAGGCCCTGAAGGAAAAGGGCACGCCGGGCGGCATGGCGCTGGGCAATGCCACGGGCGACAGCGGCTGGACCAGCTGGCTGATCTGGGCCTTTGGCGGCCAGATGGTCGACAAGAACAACAAGGTGATCATCGACAGCCCCGAGACCATCAAGGCGCTGGAATACGCCAAGGAACTCTACGGCACCTTCGTGCCCGGCACGCTGTCGTGGCTGGACCCGAACAACAACAAGGCCTTCCTGGACGGCCAGGTCAGCGTCACCAACAACGGCATCTCGGTCTACTACGCGGCCAAGAACTCCCAGGATCCGAAGGTCAAGGAGATGGTCAACGACATCCAGCACGCGTCGTTCCCGATCGGACCGGTGGGTGTGCCGACGGAGTCGCATCTGTTCTTCAACCAGATGATCATGAAGTACACGAAGTACCCGAAGGCCGCCAAGGAGTTCCTGCGCTTCATGATGGAGCAGGAGCAGTTCGACGCCTGGCTGCAGGGCAGCGGCGGATATGTCTCCCAGCCGCTGAAGGCCTACGAGGCGAACAAGATCTGGACGGTCGACGCCAAGCACACGCCGTATCGCGACGCGACCAAGAACCTGCGGCCAGCCGGCTATGCCGGCAAGCTCGGCTACGCATCGGCCGGTGCCCTGGCGGACTTCATCATCGCCAACATGGTGGCCGAGGCCGCGAGCGGCTCCAAGACGGCCAAGGAAGCGGCCGAGCGCGCCCAGAAGCGCGCTGAGCGCTACTACAAGGTCTGATCCGCCCTTCATTCAGACCGGTATGACCCGGCGCGAGGCCGGTGGACCCAGGTGGTCCGCCAGCCCCGTGCCGGGCCGGCAGTGCGCCGCTCCGCATCCACTTTCACGCAGTTGGAAGAGCCAGTGTCATTACTCGCGCGTCTTCAAAACAGCCGCAATGGATTGGGCATCGCATTCATGCTGCCCGCTGCCGTGCTGCTGCTGCTGTTTCTGACGTATCCGCTGGGGCTGGGCGTCTGGCTGGGTTTCACCGATGCCAAGATCGGCCGGGCCGGCACGTTCGTAGGGCTCGAGAACTACCTGTTCCTGGTCGGCGACTCGGTCACGCAGCAGGCGCTCTTCAATACGCTGTTCTATACGATCGTCGCCAGCATCTTCAAGTTCATGCTGGGCCTGTGGCTGGCCTTGCTGCTGAACAAGGCGATGCCGGCCAAGACCTTCATGCGCGCGGTCGTGCTGCTGCCCTGGATCGTGCCCACCGCCTTGTCGGCCATCGCCTTCTGGTGGCTCTATGACTCGCAGTTCTCGGTGTTCAGCTGGATGCTGATGAAGGTCGGGCTGATCGACCGCTACATCGACTTCCTGGGTGATCCCTGGAACGCACGCTATGCGACCATCGCGGCCAATGTCTGGCGCGGCATCCCCTTCGTGGCGATCTCGCTGCTGGCCGGCCTGCAGACCATCTCCCCGTCCCTGTACGAGGCGGCCGCCATCGACGGGGCGACGCCCTGGCAGCGTTTCCGTTTCGTGACCCTGCCGCTGCTCACCCCGATCATCGCGGTGGTGATGACCTTTTCGGTGCTGTTCACCTTCACCGACTTCCAGCTGATCTACGTGCTGACGCGCGGCGGGCCTCTGAACGCCACCCATCTGATGGCCACGCTGTCGTTCCAGCGGGCGATACCGGGCGGCGCGATGGGCGAGGGAGCCGCACTGGCCACGGCCATGGTGCCGTTCCTGCTCGGCGCAATCCTGATTTCTTACTTCGGCCTGCAACGCCGCGCCTGGCAGCAGGGAGCTGATCGATGAGCGACAAGAACGATTCGGTCGGCATGGACTTTCTGGACAGTCTGTCGCGTCGCTGGGTGACCACCTACATCCCGATCGGGATGTTCCTGTTCATCCTGCTGTTTCCGTTCTACTGGATGGGCATCACGGCATTCAAGCCCAACAAGGAACTGCTGTCGCGCGACGGCAATCCGTTCTGGGTTTATGAGCCGACGCTGGTGCATTTCAAGAAGCTGCTGTTCGACACCGCCTATCCCGAGTGGCTGTTCAACACGATGCTGGTCGCGTTCATCTCGACCTTCCTGTCGCTCGCGGCAGCGGTTTTCGCGGCCTACGCGATCGAGCGGCTGCGCTTCAAGGGCGCGCGCCAGGCGGGACTGGCGATCTTCATGGCCTACCTGATCCCCCCTCGATCCTGTTCATTCCCCTGGCGGTGGTGCTGCAGAGCTTCGGCCTTTTTAATACCCGCTGGGCGCTGGTCTTTACCTACCCGACCTTCCTGATTCCGTTCTGCACGTGGCTGCTGATGGGCTACTTCCGTTCGATTCCGTACGAACTCGAAGAGTGCGCGCTGATCGACGGGGCGACCCGCTGGGAGATCCTGATCAAGATCATCCTGCCGCTGGCGGTACCGGGGCTGATCTCGGCGGGCATCTTCGCGTTCACCTTGTCCTGGAATGAATTCATCTATGCGCTGACCTTCATCTCGGACTCCGAGATCAAGACGGTGCCGGTGGCCGTGGTGACCGAATTGGTCGAAGGCGACGTCTACCATTGGGGACCGCTTATGGCGGGAGCGCTGCTGGGCTCGCTGCCGGTCGCGGTCTTCTATTCGTTTTTTGTCGAATACTACGTGTCGGGCATGACGGGCGCGGTCAAGGAATAGGACCGCGATGGGACTGCGCCGAGCCACGGTCGCGGCGCTTTGTCTGCTGGCAGCCTGCACCGGGATCAATCCCGACTACGATCCGACGCGCACGCATCACCGCCCGGATCGTTTCGTCAACCTCAGCGGCGGCCCGATCGACAAGCCGCTGTCGGACCTGCTGCGCTGGTGGTGGGAGCGCAGCCGCGACGGACTGCCCAAGCCGCCGTCTGCCTTTGTCGACGGTTACCGTTTTCCAGTGGACCAGCCGGATCTCGCCTGGCTGCGCGCCAATCGCGACCGCGTGAGCGTCACCTGGATCGGCCATGCCACCCTGCTGGTTCAGATGGGGGGCCTGAATATCCTCACCGATCCGCATTTTTCGCAACGTGCCTTCCCGGTGCAGTGGCTGGGCCCGCGCCGCAAGACGCCTCTGCCGGCTGAACTGGCGCAGCTGCCGCGCATCGATCTGGTCGCGATCTCGCACAGCCACTTCGATCACCTCGATCGCGACACGGTCCACGCGCTGATCGCGCAAGCCGGCGGGCAGCCGGTATTCCTCGCCCCGCTGGGCGTGCATCGCTGGTTGCGCGACGAAGGCGCGGCTCGGGTCGAGGCGTTCGACTGGTGGCAGTCGCGCCAGGTGCTCGGGCTGCGCGTCGATTTCGTCCCGGTCCATCATTGGAGCCAGCGCTCGGCACTCGATCGCAATCGCACGCTGTGGGGCGGCTGGGTGCTGCGCGCGCCCGACTTCAGTTTCCTGTTCGTCGGCGACACCGGATATTCTCCCGACTTCGCCGAGATCGGCGCCCGGTTCGGCGGTGTCGACCTGGCGGCGATTCCCGTGGGTGCGTATGAGCCGCGCTGGTTCATGAAGGATCAGCACATCGATCCCGCCGAGGCCGTGCGCATCCACCGGGACGTTCGTGCGCGCCGCTCGGTCGGCATCCATTGGGGTACTTTCGAGCTGACCGACGAGCCGCTCGATGCGCCGCTGGGGGCGTTGCCAGCGGCCTTGGATGCCGCCGGCGTGCCGCGCGGCGATTTTTTCCTGATGCGTCACGGCGAAACCCGACGCCTTCCGTTCCAACCGACTCAAGACCCGAAACAATGACCGACTCTCCCGTCCTTTTCGAAGAACTCGCTGCCGCCAACGGCCGGCGCATCGGCGTGATCACGCTCAATCGACCGCGCCAGCTCAACGCGCTGAACCTCGAGATGTGCGAGCGAATGCTGGCGATGCTGCGCACCTGGGCCTCGGACACCGGGATCGCGATGGTGATTCTGCAAGGGGCAGGCGAGCGCGGGTTTTGTGCCGGAGGCGATGTCGCCGAAGTCGTGCGCCATGTGCGTGCCGGCGGCGATCAGCGTTTCGTCTATGGCGATGCGTTCTTCGAGGTCGAGTATCAGCTGGACTGGCTGATCCACACCTACGGCAAGCCGCTGCTGTCGTGGTCGCACGGTGTGTGCATGGGCGGCGGCGTCGGCCTGACCGCGGGCGCCAGCCATCGGGTTGTCGGCGAAGGGTCGCGGATCGCGATGCCCGAGATCCACATCGGCCTTTTCCCCGATGTGGGTGGCGGCTACTTCCTGAATCGTGTGCCTGGAGGCATCGGTCGCGTGATGGCGCTCACCGGTCTGACGATCAATGAAGCCGACGCGATTTTTGCCGGACTGGCCGATTATTTCGTGCCGGGCGAAGCCAAGGCCGAGGTGTTCGACGAATTGCTGGCCCAGCCCTGGAGCGAGGATGCCCAGGCCAATCGTCGTCTGCTGACCCATCTGCTGATGTCGCGCCATCGGCGCTATATGGCGGGCCTGCCCCTGAATCACCTGCAGCAGTATTTCGATGCACTGCGCTTCATCGCCATGCAGCCTGAGCTCGTCGGCATGCGCGATGCGCTGACCGCTGCGGCGGCCGACGATCCGTGGTTCACGGCGCCGGCACGCAGCCTGGCCGACGGCAGCCCCACGGCGGCCTGGGTCAGCGACGCCTACCTGAGCCGCTCGCGGCAGCTGTCACTGGCGCAGGTGCTTGCGCTGGACCTCGTGCTGGCCCGGCAGTTTCAGCGTCATCACGACTTTCCCGAAGGGGTGCGGGCGCTGCTGATCGACAAGGACCGCAAGCCGAAGTGGTCGTGTCAGGATCTGACCGACGTGCCGCGCGGGGAGATCGACTCGCACTTCTGCTGAGCGTTGGCCGACCTGGCTCGACGTTGACTTTCTTTCACATTCCGTCCGAGATTGCGGATATTTGTCATCGTCCAGCGATTTTGCATCGTGATAGATTGGGCATACCTAGAGATCGAGAGCCGGGCAGCGCGCGCGGAATTGATTCGCCACCGGCATCTCGACAGGTCGGGAGTGAACAGCTAGATGCGAGTTGCTATCGTCGAAGACGATCCCCTGCAACGGGAATTGGTCGAACGTGTTTTGGTTGATGCGGGTTTCAAGACCCATTCCTTTCGAACCGGCCGGGATTTCCTTCGCGAATTTGCCCGGGAGAGTTTCGATCTGCTGGTCGTCGACTGGCGTCTCCCCGACGTCCCGGGCATCGAGATCGTCAGGGCCGTCAGGGCCAGGCCGAACGCCCCGGTGGGCATCATGTTCGCGACCGTGCGCGATGAAGAAGCCGATGTGATCGAAGCCTTCGAAGCAGGGGCCGACGATTACATGACCAAACCGGTGCGGACCGGCGAGCTGATCGTGCGGCTTCGGGCACTCGCGCGACGGGCCACCACCGTCAATTCGACCTCCGACATCTGGGAGTTCGACCGGTTTCGATTCGACACAGCGCGCTCGCAGGCCTGGAATCGCGACCAGCCGGTGGCGCTGACCAGCAAGGAGTTCCAGCTGGGCATGCTGCTGCTGCGCAATGTCGGTCGGCCCCTGTCGCGCGGCCACCTGCGCGAGTCCGTCTGGGGCAACGGCTCGGACCTGCCGACTCGAACCCTGGACACCCACGTGTCGCGGGTACGCAGCAAGCTGGGCTTGCGTCCCGACGAGGGATACCTGCTCGCCCCGGTCTACAGCTACGGCTATCGGCTGGAGCGATTGGGCGACGAAGCCGAGGCGCGCCAGGTCGCCGATACGCCCCTCGCCGATGAACCAGTCCTGCCGTCTGTCTGAGCGCCCCGATCCTGCCTCTGCAGAGGACTTCGCCGCCACGTCCACGCGGCTGCTGAATCGGTCGCTTGCGGCGCTGCTCGCCGGTGTCCTCGCGTGCGCATGCCGCCCGGCAGGAGCGCAGACAGATGCCCGCACGGATCTCCCATCGCATGAGTCGATCGTGGTCCGCGAGGTCGTTCGCGGCGATACGCTGATCGGCATCGTGCAGGAGATGCTCGATCCGCAGCATGCCTGGCAGGAGCTCGCCGCGTTCAATGAGCTCAAGCGACCGGACCGCATCCGGCCTGGCAGCCGCCTGCGGATTCCTGCCGCCTGGCTCAAGCCTGTCGCAGTCCAGGCCAAAGTGCTGAATCTGAACGGCGAGGTCCGTCAGGGGGAGCGCGTGCTCAAACCGGGCGATGCCTTGCTCGAAGGTCAGATGCTGGAAACCGGCCCGGACGCGGTGGTCACGGTCGAGCTGCCCGATGGCAGCCGACTGCGAATTGCGCCGGCCAGTGCGGTGCGCCTGGAGCGGCTGCGCCGCTATCACGATGAACAAGTCATCGACGCCGTGATCCGACTGGAGCGGGGGCGTGTGGAGGCTGTCGCGCAGCCGGGTCGAACCCGACCCTTCCTGATCCGCTCGCCGCATGCCACCGCAGCGGTCAGAGGAACCGAGTATCGGGTCGGCGCGCTGGACCGTGTCGCCACCACCGAAGTGCTCACCGGCGCGGTGGCCTGGAGCGGTACCGGACCAGGCGCTGCAGTGTCGGCCGGCTTCGGTTCGACGGCCGACGCTCAGGGCAAGGTCAGCGAGCCGCGCCCGCTCCTGCCCGCACCTGATCTGCGGGGCCTGAACCGGACTGTCGAGACTGTTTTGTCGGAGATCGCCTTTCCGGCGGTCGAGGGGGCGACGGCTTATCGGATCGAGGTGGCCGCAGACGCGCGCTTCGAGCGCCCGCTGCTCCAATCCGTGGCCACCGAGCCGCGGGTGGTGCTCGACAGCCGGCAGGACGGCGTCCATTTCGTACGGGTTCGGGGGATCGATCTCTTGCAGCTCGAAGGTTTCGACGCGCGGGCGCAGGTTCTCGTCCACGCTCGCCCGATCGCGCCGCAACCCCGGCAGCCGGCCAATGGCCAGATCTACTTCGACACGGCCGCCCTGCTGCAATGGCAACCGGTGGCCGGGGTGCAAGGGTATCGGGGGCAGCTGGCCGACAGCGCCGATTTCTCCCGGATCCTGCTCGAGCGCCGATTGGCGTCACCGCAATGGCAGGTCTCGGCCAGCGAAGTCGGGGAGGGGGCACGCTACTGGCGGGTCGCGTCGGTGGACGCAGGCGGGCTTGCCGGTCCTTTCGGCGAGGTGCGTCGGATCGAATGGCGGGCGATACCGATGGCGCCGACGGTGGCGATCGAAGGCGAGCGGATCACGCTTCACTGGCAGGTCCCGGCGGGCCACGATTCCCTGATCGAGCTGCGCTGGCAAGGTCCCGCTGGCGAACTCACGCGTCGCCACGAGATCGCAGCAACCCCGCAGGCGCGCTCGCTCAGCCTGCCGATCGATGCCTTGCCGCCCGGGCCGGCATCGGCCACGATAAGCCTGACCGCGCCCGATCGGGTGCCGACTCCGCGATCCGGCGCGGTCGGGTGGGTCGTTCCTGACCCGGTCCGAAGTCTGAATGGTCAACCCTGGTCGGTGGGCTCCGGCGGACTGGTCGGATCGCCGGATCGCTGAGGAGCGTTGATGTGCAGGTGACCAGGCGCCGGCTGCTGGGCGAGTGGCTGACGCTGTTGTGTGTGCTGTCGGCGCTCGCCGTCTGGATCGCGTCTGGCGGTGGCGGCACCAGCGTCGGCGGTCGCCTCGAAGGCACTGACCAGTTCGCCTACGACACCTTGCAGCAGTTTGCGCCGATCGCCCCGTCGTCCGATCTAGTCCTGGTGGAAATCGACGACGACAGCATCGCTCAGATCGGGCGCTGGCCATGGTCTCGTGCTGTCCAGGCCGCGATGGTCGATCGCTTGCGGCTGGCCGGCGCGCGGGTCGTGGCCATCGACCTGCTGCTCGTCGAAGAAGGTGCGGGCGATCGATTGCTCGGCGCGAGCCTGTCGGCCCTTGCCCCGAACGCCCGGGCAGTATTGCCGGTGACCTTCCAGGTCGACAGCGCGGCGCTGTCGTGGCCGGTCTATCCGTTGCCGGCCTTCGGTCTGCAGGTCGCGATGGGGCATGCCCATTTCGCCAACGATCGCGATGGTGCGGTGCGCAGCGTCTTTCTGGCGGAAGCCGGGCTGCCCGCGTTTTCGCTCGCCGCGTTGCGGGCCCGGCGCGACCTGCCGGGTGCCGCTGGACCGGGCAGCGATGCACTGACATTGCCCGAGGTGGCTGTGCAGGCGTTGACGCAGACCGGCGGGTCGCACAGCGACCGCGCGCTGGCGACCGGCAGTTGGCCCCGCTCCCAGCGCATCCTGATGAGCCGCCTCGAATCCCTGCCACCAAGGGTGTCGGCCGGTGCGCTGCTGCGCGGGGACGTCCCGCCCGAACGCCTGGCGGGACGGGTGGCGATGATCGGGGTGACCGCCGCCGGACTGGGCGATCGGCACAGCAGCGCCAGCGTGGCCGATGGATATCAGCTGGTGCACGGTCTGCATCTGCACGCGGCCGCCTACAGCGCCATCGCGGGCGGCCGCCCGATCCAGCGCGGCTCGCCCTGGCTGCATGGGGTTTCGATCGTGCTGGCGCTGTGCGCGGCGATGATCGTGCTGTACCAGCTCAAGCCGGTTGCCGGGGCTCTTGTCGTGGGCCTGCTGGTGGCTGGATTGCTCGGCCTGACCGTGCTCGCCCTCAGGCGGGGGATGTGGTATCCGCCGTCTGGGCTGGTCCTGGCCCTGAGCCTGGCCGTGCCGTTGTGGAGCTGGCGTCGCCTGGCCATCGCGGTGTCGCATCTGCGTTCGCAATCCCGCTCGCTGGCTGATGTGCCGGCTTGGATCAGCTTCGACACATTGCCCCCGGACGCCGCGCGCGAACCGGTGATGCGCGACCTGCTGCAACTGGAACAATCGGCCAATCGCCTGCTCGGGCTGCACAGCTTGCTGGCGGGGGTGATGGACGGCCTGCCCAACCCTGCCATCGTCGCGGCCGAGGAAGGCTTGGTGGTGTATCGGAACAAGCCCTGGCGCGACAAATGGGGCATGTGGCCGGCGACGATCGGCGAGAGTTCGGCCGGCCAGTCCCAGCCCTTCGGCTGGGCGTCGCCGGCCTGTCCTCCCGGGCGCAGCGAGGTCAGGGACCAGGATGGCACAGACTGGCTGATCGACTGCGCCGAGGTTTCGGTCGGCGAGGAGGGTCCGAAGCGACGCTTGCGACTGATTCAGTTCGTCGACATCAGCGCATTACGCAATGCCGAGCGGGAGCGCGACCAGATGGTTCGATTCCTCTCGCACGATCTGCGTTCTCCGCATGTGGCGATCAGTTCACTGGCCGAACGGCTGATCGAGCAGCAGGGACCCCTGCCGGAGCTGGAGGGCATCGCCCGGCACGCCCGCTATGCGCTGTCTGTCGCCGGCGGTTTCGTCCACCTGTCCCGTGCGGAATTGCGGCCGTTGCGGGCCGACCCGCTCGATCTTGTCGACCTGGCCCAGCAGGTGGTCGATCTGGCATGGACGCCCGAGCGCGGGCCGCGTCTGTCGCTGCAAGTCGATTCCCGCCTGGAACTGGACGGTGCCGCCCTGATCGGCGATGCCGAACTGCTGCGCCGGGCCCTGTTGAATCTGATCGAAAACGCCTTCACCCATGGCCCGGCCGACGGTGCGGTGGTCGTGCGGGTGGAGCCGGCACCTCCAGGGCGGTGGCGCGTCGCGGTCGCCGACGAAGGGCCGAATCTGGAGCCCTCGACGCGGGCGCGCCTGTTCGAGCCGTTTTGGCGCCAATCGGGGGATTCAGTGGGCGGTGCGGGCCTGGGGCTGGCGTTTGTGCGCGTGGTCGCCGTTCGGCATGGCGGTGCGCCGATCTGCCTGCCGATTGCGCCGACCGGCAATCTGATCGGCCTGGAAGTCGACGCCACCCGGCAGGAGCGTCACGTCGGCGGTCTGGCGCTCGGTGCCCACCCCCCGCTGGTGGACCAGCGGCTGACCAACAGACGCGGATCGGATCGGCGTGCGATCGATCGCCGCGAGGCGGATCGCCGGGCCGGTGGTCACCGAGCCGAGCCGCAGCGGGCATCGGGGCCGACGCTACCGGCCGATGCGAATCCAGACGGAACGACACCGCCGACCGATGCGAATTTAGACGGGGCGACACCGCCGACCGATGCGAATCCTGACAGAACGACGCCGCCGGCCGATCCGAATCGGGACAGGTCGACGCTGCCCGGGAGGTAGATTCCGGCGCCCATCAGTCAGGTGGGTTGCGCGCACCCTTCGCGTTTTCAGGCTTCATTCCGACAGGCGATGGCGCCTGAACGGCACCCGCTGAACGATCGGATCTCGGCGGCATCCGTCCCCACAAGATCAATCCCATCACCGTGGCGGCGGTGACCCATTCCGCCCAGCCCACCTTTTCCCCCAGGAGGATCGCGGCGATCGCCAGCGTGAAGAACAGTTGCAGCAGTTGAACCTGCGACGCTGCCGCAACGCCGGCACGTGTCATTCCGCCATACCAGAACAGAAACCCCAGCCATTGACTGAACACGGTGACGTACGCAAAAGCGGCCCAGGCACTCCAGGGAGCCTGTCTGAAGGGCTGGTTCCAGGTGAGCCAGGCGGTCGCCGGCAGCATCACCGGCGCCGCCGCGACAAGCGCCCACGAGATCGATTGCCAGCCGCCGAAGACACCCGCCAGACGACCGCCTTCGGCATAGCCCAGCGCGGCAGCCGCGACGGCGGCCAGCAGGATCAGATCGTTCAGGTCCGGGCGCCCGCCGCCCCGGTACAAGGCGAAGGCCAGCACGACCAGAGATCCCAATGCGGCACCGATCCAGAACCGCGCCGGCTTGCGTTCGCCCAGGCGCCAGGCGGCCATCAGCGCCGTGGCGAAAGGCAGCAGCGCAATCACGATCGCGCCGTGGGAAGCCGGGCTCACCTGCATCGCCACCGAGGTGAGCAGCGGAAACCCCAGCACCACCCCGGCCGAGGTCAAACCAATCGCCGGCCAGTGGACGCGCTCCGGTCGGCGCGATCGGCTCAACCACAGGGTCAGGGCGCCCAGCAAGCCCGCGCCGATCGCGCGTGCGCAGCCGACCCACCAGGGATCGAACCAGGCGACCGCGATCCGCGTCGCCGGCAGCGTGCCTGCGAAGATCACCACGCCGACGAGGGCCAGGGCCATACCCTGCCATTCGCGGTGCTTTTGTCGAGGAATATCAGGATCCATCGCTTGCACCTTAATCGAGTCGATCGATACAGTACCGGTACAGTGTGGAATCCAGACAGGGCAACGGCCTGCGCGAGCGACCATGACAGTTGCAGTTGAAAAGTCCGAACGGCCAGCCGGCTCGTTTCTGTCGCATGCCAGCGATGTGACGCTGGTCGAACAGATCGTTGCCTGGTACGCCGCCCGCATCGACGAGCGGGTCGTTCGTCCGGGTGCCCGGATGCCTTCGATCCGCACGTTCTCGACCGAGCACGGGGTGTCGCGCTTCACGGTCGTCGAGGCCTATGACCGGCTGATCGCCCGTGGTTATCTGGAGTCGCGGCGCGGCGCAGGTTTCTTCGTTCGTGCTCGCGAGGCCGGCGTCACCGCCCGTGCGGCTCGGGCCTGGGCGGATGCCCCATCCCCTCAGCTGGATGTGGTCTGGCTGCTGCGCAACATGTTCAAGCGCCTGCCGCCGCGCGACATGCCTGGTGGCGGCGTGCTGCCGCCTGACTGGCTGGACGAGGGACTGATCAGCGCCAGCCTGCGCGCGCTGGGGCGCGGCAGCGGGGCCGCCTACCTCGACTACGGACATCCTCAGGGCTACCTGCCCCTGCGGCAGCAATTGCAGCCGCGGCTGGTCGAACTCGAGATCGACGCGCAGCCCGAGCAGATCGTCACCACCAACGGGGCCACGCAGGCACTGGATCTGATCGCCCAACGCTTCCTGGTCCCGGGGGATACAGTTCTGGTCGATGAACCGTCATGGTTTCTGCTGTTCGGACGGTACGCTCAGCTCGGAGCGCGGGTCATTGGAGTGCCACGGCTGACGGACGGCCCTGACCTGACCCGGCTTCGCGCGCTGGCCGCCGAGCACCGCCCCAAGCTGCTCGTCACGTCGTCGGTGCTGCACAATCCGACCAGCACGGGAATCGGTTCGGCCAACGCGTTTCAGCTGCTGCGCCTGGCCCACGAATTCGACTTTCGGGTCGTCGAGGACGACGTGTACAGCGACCTGCACCCCGGCCCGGCAGTTTCGCCCTGCATCCGGCTGGCAGCGCTGGATCAGCTGCAGCGGGTGATTTACGTCGGCGGCTTCTCCAAGACCCTGGCCGCCAACCTGCGGGTGGGGTTCATCGCCTGTGCGCCCGAGCTCGCCCGCGAATTCACCGATCTCAAGATGCTGATCGGCCTGACCAGTCCCGAACTGGGCGAGCGGGTGGTCTACCGCGTGCTGTCCGAAGGTCACTACCGGCGCCATCTGCACCGGCTGCGGGAGCGGCTGGCCCGGGCGCGCGACCCGGCGCTGCGGGCGATCGAGAAATTGGGCTTGCGGGCGTTCGCGAGCCCGCCGGTGGGCATGTTCCTGTGGGTCGACACCGGGGTCGACACCAATCCGGTCGCGCAGGCGATGCTCGATCGCGGCTTCCTGATGGCGCCCGGAAGCCTGTTCCTGCCGGACCAGCGGCCCAGCACCTGGATGCGTTTCAACCTCGCGGCAACCGCGCAGCCGCGCATGCTCGAGCAACTGGAACGGGTGCTGTCGGAAAGCCCGCCAAGGCCCCTTGAAAACTTCGCCACCGCCCCCCAAGTCCCCCGATCCAAACCGACCACCAACCGATACCGTGACCATGGGCGACATGAAAGAAACACTGGGATTCCAGACCGAGGTTCGCCAGCTGCTCCAGCTGATGATCCATTCCCTCTACAGCCACCACGAAATCTTTCTGCGTGAGCTGGTCTCCAATGCGTCCGATGCCTGCGACAAGCTGCGCTTCGAGGCGATCGATCAGCCGCAGATGCTGGCCCAGGATACCGAGCTGGCGATCCGGATCGAATTCGACCGTGCGGCGCGCACGATCACCGTGTCGGACAACGGCATCGGCATGTCGCGCCAGGAGGCGATCGACCACCTTGGCACGATCGCTCGCTCGGGAACCCGCGAATTCTTCGGCAAGCTGTCCGGCGACCAGTCGCGCGACGCGCAGCTGATCGGCCAGTTCGGCGTCGGCTTCTACTCGTCGTTCATCGTCGCCGACCGGGTCACGGTGCTTGACGCGCCGGGCCGGCGCGCCGGACGGGGAGGGTGTGCGCTGGGAGTCCGAGGGCACCGGCGAATTCACCATTGAAACGATCGAACGCCCGGCCCGCGGCACCGACGTGATCCTGCACCTGCGCCCCGATCCGGAAGGCGCGACCGACGGCGAGACTCGCTTTTCGTCGCTGCTGTCGGCCTGGGAGTTGCGCAACATCGTTCGCAAGTACTCGGACCACGTGTCGCTGCCGATCCGCATGCGCCGCGAAGAATGGGACAAGGAGAAATCCGAGTACGTGACGCTGGACGATTGGGAAACCGTCAATCAGGCCAGCGCGCTGTGGAGCCGCTCCAAGTCCGAAATCGACGAGGACCAGTACAAGGCCTTCTACAAGCACGTTTCCCACGACAATGCCGATCCGCTGGCCTGGACTCACAATCGGGTCGAGGGCCGCAGCGAATACACGCAGCTGCTGTACATCCCGTCCAAGGCGCCTTTCGACCTCTGGGATCGCCAGCAGAAGCATGGGGTGAAGCTTTATGTGCGGCGCGTTTTCATCATGGACGAGGCCAGCGACCTGCTGCCTTCCTATCTGCGCTTCGTGCGTGGTGTGGTCGATTCCAGCGATCTGCCGCTGAATGTGTCGCGTGAAATCCTTCAAGAGAGCCGCGACGTCAAGGCGATCCGCGAAGGCTGCTCGCGCCGGGTGCTGACCCTGCTGGAGGACCTGGCCGAAAATCAGCCCGACAAGTACGCGCAATTCTGGTCCGAGTTCGGGCAGGTCCTGAAGGAAGGCCTGGGCGAGGACTTCTCCCAGCAGGAAAAGCTCTCGCGCCTGCTGCGCTTCGCATCCACGGCCACTGACAGCAACGACCAGACCGTGTCGCTGGACACCTACCTGGCGCGGATGAAAGAAGGCCAGGAGCACATCTACTACGTGACCGGCGACACGCCCGCCGCCGCCCGCAACAGTCCGCATCTCGAGGTGTTCCGCAAGAAGGGCATCGAGGTGCTGCTGCTGACCGATCGGGTCGACGAATGGATGCTGTCTTTCCTGTCGGCCTACCAGGAGAAGCCGCTGATGTCGGTGGCTCGCGGCGGACTCGATCTGGGCAAGCTGGCCGACGAGGAAGAGAAGAAGCAGGCCGAACAGGTCGCCGACGAATTCAAGCCGCTGGCCGAGCGCATCAAGTCGAGCCTGGGCGAGCGGGTCAAGGACGTTCGGATCAGCAATCGGCTGACTGACTCTCCGTGCTGCCTGGTGTCCGACGAAGGCGAGATCAGCGGTCACCTCGAGCGGCTGCTCAAGCAGGCCGGCCAGAGTGCGCCGGACCGCAAGCCGATCCTCGAGATCAATCCGACGCACCCGCTGGTGAGCCGAATCCAGCTCGACGATCCGGCGTTCGACGACTGGTCGGCACTGCTGTTCGATCAGGCGATGCTCGCCGAGGGCGGGCAGCTGGCGGATGCGCCGGGCTTCGTGCGGCGCATGAACGCCATGCTGCTGGCCGCGGCTCAGCAGCGGTGATCGCCGGACGACGCGCAGAACGGCGGCTCGGCGGGGATATCGACGAGGCCGGCGTCGTGCGCGCGGTCCCGGCAGTTGGGGTGCCTGGCGCGGTGACTGGGGCGGCAACTGGCACGTCGACTGACATGCCATCAGAGTCGCCCTCAGGGAACGCATTGGCCGCGGTGCCGACGCTGGCCGGGCCGCTGGCTCGAGGCCTGCGGCCGGTGGCCGATCCGCGGGCGCAGGTGCTGGTGCTGGGCAGCTTTCCGGGCCAGGCCTCGCTGGCGGCTGGCCACTACTACGCCCATCCGCGCAACCAGTTCTGGCCGCTGATGTCGGCCGTGCTCGGGGAAGAACTGGCTGCGCTGGACTGGCCCGCGCGCTACCGTCGCTTGCGCGATCGCCGCATCGCGCTATGGGACGTGATCGAAGCGTGCGAACGGCCCGGCAGCCTCGATGCCAATATCCGCCAGGCCAGCGCCAATGATCTCGATGCCCTGCTTGCCGCCTTGCCGCGCCTGCGCCGGATCGTGTTCAACGGCGGCACCGCGGCTCGCCAGGCACGCCGTTTCGCCGATGCCGGCTTCGAGGTGCACGTGTTGCCCTCCAGCAGTCCAGCCCATGCCGCTCTGAGCTTCGAGCGCAAGCTCGAACGCTGGGCCGAGGCCTTCCGAGACGGGCCGATGCACCGTCCCGACCCGGTGCCTGCCCGTCTGGCGAGCCAGGCGGCCGTTCCCGCCGCTCAACGGCCCCGACGCCATCGTCCGATCGAAGTGCCGATCACGCTGTCGGAAGAGACCGGCGTGCGTTTCCTGCATTTCGGATCGCCGTGGGTGCAGGGCGCCATGCTGATCTCGCACCCCACTGTGCTGGTGCTCGATTACGTGCAGCGCATGATGGCCTGGCTGATGTTCCTGTCGCCGCCCGCGCGCATTTTGCAGCTTGGGCTGGGTGCGGGATCACTGACCCGGTTCACGCACGCACGATTCGCGGACAGCCGCACCACCGTGGTCGAATGCAGCCGCGATGTGATCGATGTGGCGCGGGCCTGCTTCGCGCTGCCGCCGGATGACGACCGGCTGACGGTGCGCTGCGACGACGCAGGCCGCTTCATCGAAAGGCCCGCTCAGAGCGGGCGCTTCGGCGTCGTGCAGGTCGACTTGTACGACGAACACGCACGCGGGCCGGTGCTCGATTCCGAGGCGTTCTACCGTGATTGCCGACGGGTGCTGGCCGAGCCTGGCATCTGTGTGGTGAATCTGTTCGGCAGCCACCGCTCGTTTGCGCCCAACCTTGCGCGCATTTCCAGTGCGTTCGACGGCCGTACCCTGGTGATGCCCGCAACCCCCGCCGGAAACCGGATCGTGCTCGGGTTCGCAGGTCCGCCGCTGCGCGTCGAATGGACCGCGCTCGAGCAGCGGGCGCGCTGGCTGGAACATCGGTTCGGCTGGCCAGCGCTTCGCTGGGCCGAACTGCTGCGGGCCCGTTCGCGCCGGACCGTCTGCGAAGTTTGAGCGGCCGTCCATCCGCGCGAAGGGAAGGCGGGTCGCCGGCGCTGATATCGTCGGGCGTCTGGTCCGCCAAGGCCGGCGCCGCCCGTGACGACGACCGGTTTCCTCCCGATGAATGCAGCAACCATCAGCGATTCCCCTGCCTCTGCCATAGAGCGTCCGCCCGGCGAATCGCCAGTCGCAGGCGCCGTGCTGTTGGGCAAGGCCGGCCGACGGGTGCAGGTGGGCGACCTGATCGAAGCACTGGTCGCCGACGGCCTGTTGGAGGACGCACAGGGCGTCAAGGCGGCGGTGTATGCCCGCCTGACGACATCGGAGCAGCATGCGCTGGTCTCGCTGGCCCAGCGCAAGCTGCGCAGCGCCAAGCCGCCGCACCGCACCCTGGATCTTGAAACCCTGACCGAGTGGTTTGCCGGAAAGGTCGGGCTCGACTACGTCCACATCGATCCGCTGCGAGTCAACCTGTCGAAGGTTGCCGAGGTGATGTCGAGCCAGTACGCGACCCGGTTCCGGATCCTGCCGCTGGAGGTGCGTCCCGGCGAGGTGGTGATCGCGACCGCCGAGCCGTTCATGACCGACTGGATGCCCGAGCTCGCGCAGCTGCTGCGCGCCGACATCCGCCGGGTGGTCGCCAATCCGCAGGACATCACGCGCTATATCGCCGAGTTCTTCTCGCTCGCCAAGTCGGTGCGTGATGCGCAGAAGAATGGCGCGATCAACAACCAGAACAACTTCGAACAGCTGGTCGAGCTCGGGCGCAGCGGCAAGAACGTCGATGCCAACGACCAGCATGTGGTCACCATCGTCGACTGGCTGATGCAGTATGCGTTCGACCAGCGGGCCAGTGACATCCACCTCGAACCGCGCCGGGATCACGGCGTGGTGCGATTCCGCATCGATGGCGTGCTGCACAACGTCTACCAGGTTCCGGCAGCGGTGCTGTCGGCGATGACCAGCCGGATCAAGCTGCTGGGGCGCATGGATGTGGTCGAGAAGCGTCGTCCGCAGGACGGACGCATCAAGACCCGCGGTCAGTCGGGACGCGAGGTCGAGCTTCGTCTGTCGACCTTGCCGACCGTGTTCGGCGAAAAACTGGTGATGCGGATCTTCGATCCGGACGTGCTGCTGCGCGATTTCAGCGAGCTCGGCTTCGGCGACGAGGACCGCAGCCTGTGGAACGCCATGGTCGGGCGTCCCAACGGCATCGTGCTGGTGACCGGTCCCACCGGATCGGGCAAGACGACCACGCTCTACACGACCCTCAAGCAGCTGGCCACCGAGGAGGTGAATGTCTGCACGGTCGAGGATCCGATCGAGATGATCGAACCCTCGTTCAACCAGATGCAGGTGCTCCATGGCATCGAGCTGTCGTTTGCCGATGGGATCCGGGCGCTGATGCGCCAGGACCCGGACATCATCATGGTGGGCGAAATCCGCGATCTCGAAACAGCCGAGATGGCGGTGCAGGCTGCGCTGACCGGCCATCTGGTGCTCTCGACGCTGCATACCAACGATGCGCCTGCTGCGATCACGCGCCTGCTCGACCTGGGCGTGCCGTCGTACCTGATCAGCTCGACCGTGGTCGGGGTGATGGCCCAGCGGCTGGTGCGCACCTTGTGCCCCCATTGCAAGGAAGAGGGCGCGGAGATCAGCGACTCACAATGGAAGGCGCTGATCTCGCCGTTTCGGGCGCGCAAGCCCGATCGGGTCTGGCGCGCCGTGGGCTGCCTGGAGTGCCGGATGACCGGATACAAGGGCCGCTCCGGCATCTACGAACTGCTGCTGCTGACCGAGGATCTGAAGGGCCTGATCAGCGATCAGCCGGATCCGCGCAAGATCCGCTCGACGGCGATCCGAAACGGCCTGCGGCCCTTGAGACTGTCTGGTGCGCAGAAGATTGCTCAGGGCCTGACGACCCTGGAAGAAGTGCTGCGCAACGCGCCACCCATCGAGCACTGAGCCGGCACGACCGTCCGCGGTCGCGCCGATGAACTGAACCAGCCGGCTTGCAGCAGCCCCGCGGGGTCCGACCCCGCAGGCCCGTCAGTTACTTCGACAATTCCCGCATGGCCTTTTCCAGGCCGGCCAGGGTGACCGGATACATCCGGTTGGTCATCAGCTGCTTGATCACCGAAATCGATTGCCGGTACTCCCAGACCCCTTCGGGTTCCGGATTGAGCCAGGCGAACTTCGGATAGCGCTCGACCAGCCGGCGCAGCCAGATCGCGCCCGCTTCTTCGTTGTTGTATTCGACCGATCCGCCCGGCTGCAGGACCTCGTAAGGGCTCATCGTCGCGTCGCCGACGAAGATCAGCCGGTAGTCGTTGTTGTACTTGCGGATGATGTCCCAGGTGGAATGACGCTCGGAGTGGCGGCGCCGGTTGTTCTTCCAGACGTAGTCGTAGACGCAGTTGTGGAAGTAGAAGAACTCGAGGTGCTTGAACTCGGTCTTGGCGGCCGAGAACAGCTCTTCGGTCTGCTTGATGTGGTCGTCCATCGTGCCGCCGACGTCCAGCAGCATCAGCACCTTGATGGTGTTGTGGCGCTCGGGAACCATCTT
The DNA here is from genome assembly GCA_016710525.1 of Burkholderiaceae bacterium. Lineage (GTDB taxonomy): Bacteria > Pseudomonadota > Gammaproteobacteria > Burkholderiales > Burkholderiaceae_E > Quisquiliibacterium. The sequence continues at coordinate 142,014 of JADJVQ010000007.1, read as the reverse complement.
GATGTCGAGGTAGCCGGCGTTGCGCGCCGTGCTGTAGATGGTGTCGTCCAGATCGAGTTCTTCTTCGGCGCCTTCGCGGGCGAACTTGCGAAGCCGGCGCATCGCCACCTTGATGTTGCGGGTGCCAAGTTCGACCTGGTCGTCATAGTCGCGATAGGTGCGCTGCTCCCAGACCTTCACCGCGGTGCGGTTGCCCGCCGACGGGCCGCCGACCCGGATGCCTTCCGGATTGAAGCCGCCGTTGCCGAACGGCGACGTGCCGTTGGTGCCGATCCACTTCTTGCCGCCCTCGTGGCGTTCCTTCTGCTCCTCGAGCAGCTCGCGCAGGCGCTCGAGCAGCTTGTCGAGCCCGCCCATGGCCTCGATCGCGGCCTTTTCTTCGGCGGTGAACTCGCGCTGCAGCTGGCGCTTGAGCCAGTCCAGCGGCAGGTCTAGATCAACGCCCGGCAACGCCTGGACATCCTTGAAGTAGGAGCCGAAGGCCTTGTCGAACTTGTCGAAATTGCGTTCGTCCTTGACCAGCGCCGCACGCGACAAATAATAGAACTCGTCGATCGTGTTGTTGATCACATGCTGCTTGATGCCTTCGATCAGCATCAGGTATTCCTTGATCGACACCGGCAGCTTGGCTTTGCGCAGGTGCAGGAAGAAGTCGATGAGCATGGTCGGGACTCCCTAAGTCATGTGCTCGCGCCGCTGCACGCGGCGACGTGGCGGGCGAACCCGCCACGATCCGGATCAGCGGTTGTGGCGTGCCATGAAAATCAGGCGCTCGAACAGATGGACATCCTGTTCGTTCTTCAGCAGGGCGCCGTGCAAGGGCGGAATCACCTGCTTGTTGTCCTGCGATTTCAGCGCCTCGGGCGGGATGTCTTCGGCCAGCAGCAGCTTGAGCCAGTCGAGCAGCTCGGACGTGGAGGGCTTCTTCTTCAGGCCGGGGACTTCACGGATCTGGAAGAAGGCGTCCATCGCTTCCTTGAGCAGCGTCTTCTTGATTTCCGGATAGTGCACATCGACGATCGACTGCATCGTCTCTTTGTCCGGGAACTTGATGTAGTGGAAGAAGCAGCGGCGCAGGAATGCGTCGGGCAGCTCTTTTTCATTGTTGGAGGTGATGATCACCACCGGACGATGCCGCGCCTTCACCAGCTGGCGGGTTTCGTAGACGTAGAACTCCATCCGATCGAGCTCGCGCAGCAGATCGTTGGGGAACTCGATGTCGGCCTTGTCGATCTCGTCGATCAGCAGCACCATCGGCTGCTCGGCCTCGAAGGCCTGCCACAGCACACCGCGCAGGATGTAGTTGTGGATGTCCTTGACGCGCTCGTCGCCGAGCTGGGAGTCGCGCAGCCGCGAAACCGCGTCGTACTCGTACAGGCCTTGCTGCGCCTTGGTCGTGGACTTGATGTGCCACTGCAGCAGCGGCATGTTCAGGCCCTTGGCGACTTCCTCGGCCAGCATGGTTTTGCCGGTGCCGGGCTCGCCCTTGATGAGCAGGGGGCGCTGCAGTGTGATGGCAGCGTTGACCGCCAGCTTGAGGTCGTCGGTGGCGACGTACTGGGAGGTGCCTTCGAATCGCATGGGGATTGGCTAGAGGTAAGGCGTGCACTGCACGGGTATTTTCGAGTATACGGGAAGCCGCGCGGACGCGCGCCGCAACTGGACGGCCAGGCGAGCGCTCGGCTAAAATCCCGTGTTCGCTTCTAAAACAAAGACTTCGCGCGGTTCAGCACGCGCTCATCTCGATTCCCAGGTGGATATGGTCAAGAAATTGGTACTCGTCGCCCTCGTGGCGGCGGCCCCGCTGGCGGCGTGGGCTCAGGGCAATGCCGATGGGGCAAAACAAAAGACGTCGATGTGCATCGGCTGTCACGGCATCCCCGAATACAAGGCGTCCTTTCCATCGGTCTATCGGGTTCCGAAGATCGCCGGCCAGAGCGCCAAGTACATCGAGAACGCGCTCAATGCGTACAAGAAGGGCGAGCGTTCGCACCCCACCATGCGCGGCATCGCGGGTTCACTGACCGACCAGGACATCGCAGACCTGGCCGCGTACTACGGCACCAAGTAAGGAGCTGCGCATGATTCGCTTTTCCCGGCTTGTGCCGGTCGCCTTGTTGGGTGCCGGTCTGGTCAATGTTCCGGTTTTTGCTGCCAATGTCGAGCAAGGTCGCGTGAAAGCCGAACAGGTCTGCGCAGCCTGCCATGGCAAGGACGGCAACACCCCGATCGATCCCTCCTATCCGCGGCTTGCCGGTCAGTACAAGGACTTCCTCGAGCGTGCACTGCTCGATTACCGGTCGGATGCCCGCAAGAACCCCATCATGGGCGCCACGGCCAAGCAACTGACGCGCGACGACGTTCGCAACCTTGCCGCCTATTACGCCAGCCTGCCGGGCGGGCTGTCGGTCAAGAAGTAAGCCGCTTGTGCGGGCCGGCGGCTGCATGGCCAGGCTCCTGCCTGGCCATGCAGCCGTTTTCTTTGGCCCGCCGCCTAGAGTTCGGTGCGTCCCGCCTGGTCCTCGCTGCCATGCAGCCAGAGGTAGAGCGTGGGCAGAACAAGCAGCGTCAGCAGCGTCGCGGTAATCAGCCCGCCGATGATGACGATCGCCAGCGGGCGCTGGGTCTCGGCGCCGATCGCCGTCGACAGCGCCATCGGCAGCAGTCCGAGCGAGGCCAGCAGCGCGGTCATCAGCACGGTTCGCAACCGGTCCAGAGAACCGCGGAACACCGCGTCGTAGACGTCCTCGCCGTGCGCGCGCAGGTGCCCGAAGTGAGACAGCATCACCACGCCGTTGAGCACTGCCTGGCCGAACAGGGCGATGAACCCGATCGCCGCCGAGACGGACAGGGCGATGTCGGTGAAATAAAGCGCCAGGATGCCGCCGATCATCGCGAACGGAATATTGGCAATGATCAGCGTGGCGTTCTTCAGTGATCCGAAGGCGTTGAACAGCAGCATGAAGATGATCAGGATCGACAGCGGCACCACCCAGGCCAGGCGCGCCATGGCCCGCTCCTGGTTCTCGAATTCTCCCGACCAGCCGATCTCGTAACCCTGCTGCAGCTTGACGGTCTTGGCGACCGCCTTCTGCATGTCCTTGACCACGCTGCCCATGTCGCGGTCCTTGATGAAGACCCCGATCGAAAGCACCCGTCGTCCGCCTTCTCGCGCGATGTTCATGGCGCCGCTGGTGCTTTGGAAGGTCGCGATGTCCTGCAGCGGCACGAACGCGCCTGCCGGCGTGGCAACCGCGATTTCCTTGACGCGCGACAGGCTCCGCTCGGCATCCGAGAGCCGTACCGTGACAGCGAACCGGCGTTCTCCTTCCCACACATAACTGACCTCGCGGCCGGCCAGCGCGCTTTGGATGACTTCCTGGACCGCATCGACCGACAGGCCATAGCGTGCGGCCCGCGCCCGATCGATGTCGATCCGGTATTGCGGCAGTTGGCCATCGCGGTCGATGAAGGCGCGCGAGACTCCTTCGACCCCGCGAATTTCAGTCAGGATCGTCAGGCCGTAGCTGCGCAGGGTGCCCAGGTCGTCGCCGGTGACCTTGATCACGATCTGGCCGTCGATCTGGGAGATCGACTCCAGCACGTTGTCGCGGATCGGCTGCGAAAAGGTCACCGAAATGCCCGGGATGGTGCGCAGGTTCTGATCGATCTCGGCCAGCACCTGCTTCTTGGTCAGGCCCCGTGTCCACAAGTGATCGTCGTGCAGATCGACCAGCGCCTCGATCTGGCTGGCGATCTTGGGGTCGGTGCCGTCTTCGGGGCGGCCCAGTTTGCTGACGACGCCCTCGACTTCCGGGGTCTTGCGCACCAGGGCCCGGATGCGGCTGGCCTGCAGTTGCGCTTCGCTGATCGACACGCTGGGCTCGAGCGTGACGTTCAGCCACACGCTGCCTTCATTGAGTTCGGGCAGGAATTCGGAACCCAGGCGGGTGGCCGCGCCCATCGCGACAGCCAGGCCGACCCCGGCCAGCAGGAGCACCGTCTTGCGGTGGCTGAGCGACCAGCGCAGCGCCGGCGCATAGAGACGCTTGCTGAACACGAGGATGCCCGGCTCGCCATGCGACAGTTTGCCGCGCAGCAGCCAGTAGGACAGCAGCGGCACCAGGGTCAGCGACAGCACCAGCGAGGCGATCAGGGCCGACACCACGGAATACGCCATCGGCGCGAAGATGCGGCCTTCGTGGCGCTGCAGCGTGAAGATCGGGATGTGCGCCGCGATGATGATCAGCATCGAGAACACGGTCGGGCGCCCGACCTCGGCGGTGGCGGCCAGCACGGTATTCATCTTGGCCTTGCGGTCCGCCGAATCGGGCAGCAGCGTGCAGGCGATGGTAGATGTGCTCGACGACGATCACCGCACCGTCGACGATGATGCCGAAGTCCATCGCGCCCAGCGACAGCAGGTTGGCCGGGATGCCGATCCAGGTGAGCCCCAGGAAGGTCCCCAGCAGCGACAGCGGAATGATCGACGCGACGATCGCGGCGGCGCGCATGTTCTTCAGGAACAGATACAGCACGACGCTGACCAGTCCGGCGCCTTCCAGCAGGTTGGTGAAGACCGTCTTCAGTGTTCGCCCGATCAGCCAGCTGCGATCGTAGAAGGATTCGATCGTGACACCGGGCGGCAGCTGCGTGCGCGTGATCACCTCGATGCGCTCCTTGACCGCCTGCAGCACCACCGAGGCGTTCTCGCCTTTGCGCATCAGGACCATGCCGTAGACGATGTCGTCGTCGCCATCCTGGCCGGCCACGCCCTGGCGCGGCACGCCGCCGATCGCGACCCGGGCGATGTCCTTGACCAGGATCGGGTTGCCATTGAACTGGGCGACCGGCACCATCTCGAGATCACCGGCATTGCGCAGCAGGCCGATGCCGCGGATCAGGTATTGCTGGCGGCCGTGCTCGACATAACCGCCGCCGGCATTGCTGTTCGACTTGCCCAGGGCCTGCGACAGCTGTTCGAGCGTGATCTTGTAGTCGCGCATCTTCAGCAGGTCGGGCTGCACTTCGTAGGTCTTGATGAGGCCGCCGAAGCTCACCACGTCCGCGACGCCCGGCACGGTCTTGAGCTGTCGCTCCATCACCCAGTTCTGCAGTGTGCGCAGTTCGGTGGCGGTGAGCTGGTCGGCGCGGATCCGGTAGCGGTAGATTTCGCTGATCGCGGACGTCAAGGCGGCCAGTTCGGGCTGCACGCCGTCGGGCAGGTCGGCGTTGCGCAGCCTTTCGGTCACCTGCTGGCGTGCGAAATAGTCATTCACCTTGTCGTTGAAGGTGACGACCATGAACGACAGGCCGAACTGCGTATGCGAGAACAGGCGGACCGCATTCGGGATGCCCGACAGCGCCACTTCCAGCGGAATCGTGACCTGACGTTCGACCTCTTCGGCGGCGCGTCCCGGGTAGAGCGTGATGATCGTGACCTGCGTGTCGGTCACGTCCGGAAACGCTTCGACCGGCAGGTTCCTGAACGCGACCAGACCGGCGCCGATGAATAGAACCACCGCCAGCAGGATCACCAGCGGCTGATGCAGCGAAACGCTGACGACGCGGCGGATCATTTGGTGTCCGCGGCGGCGCTCTTGCGGGGCGAGGTGGCCTTCTGGTTGAGCATCTGCTGCAGCAGCAATGCGCCATCGGCCACCACGGACTCGTCGGCCTTCAAGCCGCTGGTGACCCGCATCGAACCCAGCGTGCCCTCTTCGGCCTTCAGTGCGCGGCGCACGAAGCGGCCGCGAGATTCTTCGACGAAGGCGTAGTAGGTATCGCCCAGCAGGTAGATCGCGGTGCTGGGCACCTTCAGTGCGGACGACGGCGGAATCTCGACATCGCCGGTGATGTACATCTCGGCCTTCAGTCGGCGGTCGCGGTTGTCGACCACCGCGCGCGCGCGCACCGTGCGCGTCTGCGAATCGATGAAATCGGCGACGTAGTCGACCTTGGCCGAGAACAGCTCGCCAGGCAGCGCGGGGACCGCGATGCGCACGACCTCACCGATCTGGATCTCGCGCGTCAGCACCTCGGGGACGTCGAGCAGGACCCACAGCCGGGCGGGATTGGAGATCACGAACAGCGGCTGATCGGTGCTTTGGTCGGGCCTGACCTCCTGGCCGACGGCCACCTGGCGCTGCACGATCACGCCATCGATCGGCGCGACGATCCGGTACTGCTGGTCGATCGTGCCGGCCCCGCCATATAGGCGCTCTTTGGCGCTGGTTCGTTCGAGCTCGGTCCGCGCACGGGCGAGGTCATTCTCGGAGGCCTGGAGATCCTTCAGCGGGATCACGCCGGCCTGATGCAGTTCACGGGAACGCGCCAGGTTTCGTTCGGCGAAGCGCAGGTCGCTCTCGGCGCGCCGGGCGTCGGCCTGTGACTGGCCGAATTCCGGCGATGACACCACCGCCAGCGCCTGGCCGCGCTTGACGGCCGCGCCGGCCAGCGCCGAGACCGAGAACACGCGGCCGGCCAGCGGCGAGGTGATGCGTGTCGTCAGGGTCTCGTCCCAGGCGGTCCGCCCGTTGATTCGAACCCGGCTTTCGCGCTCCGGCACGACGTTCGTGGTGCGCAAGGTGGCCAGCTGCGGGCTGTCCTGGGGAAAGGTGATCGAGGTGGCATCGACGGTCGCACCCGGCATCGTCGGCTTGGGCGGCTCGGCCGGCTTCGGGCAGCCGGTCAACAAAGCCAGCCAGATCAGTGCGCACACGATCCGGATTCGGGAGGTCATCGGGGGGAATCCTCAGGGTGCACCGCTTCGCGCCAGGCCAGCACCGCTTTGGAATAGTCGGCACGGGCGGCCAGCGCCTCGACGCGAACCGTCACCAGCTGGCGCCGGGCATCGAACAGGTCGGTCAGCGTGGCGGCGCCACGCGAAAAGGCGAAATCGATGGCCTGCGCCGCGCGGACGGCCTCGGGCAGAGAAACCTGCTCGAGGCGTTGCGCCCGTTCCAGGGCCGACGCAGCCAGGGCGGCGGCGCGCGCGGCATCGATGCGCACCAGCCCCTTCACGCGCTCGAGGTCTTCCTGGGCGCTGGCCAGGTCGGCGTCGGCACGCGCGATGTCGCCTGTGAAGTCGTTGTTGACGAAGAGCGGGATCGTCGCACTCACGCCGAATACGTTGCCACCGAGCGAAGGGGAACGTTCGGTCTGCACACCGATCGTGATGTCGCGGGTTCGCTGCGCCAGCGCGAGCCGTCGGGTCTGATTCAGGGCGTCGATCCGCGCCCGCAACGCGGCGACGTCGGCGCGCCGATCGATGGCCCGTTCGAGGGCGGCGGCGTCCGGAAGCGGCTGGCCTAGCGGCAGAAAATCGTCGCTTGCCCGAAAGCCGTCGGCACGGCCTTCGAGGCCCAGCACGGCGGCCAGCCCGACGCGGGCCTGGGCGAGATTGGCTGCCGCGGTACGGGCGTCGTTCTGCGCCCGGCCTTCTTCGACCCGCAGCCGAGCCACATCGACCTCGGCGATGTCGCCGGCCTGCAGGCGGCGCTGGGCGGCAGTGCGCAGGCGCAGGTAGCCTGCCGCGGTTTCATTGGCCAGTTCGAGCGCCTGTTGAGCGGCGACCAGATCGAAGTACGAGCTGGCCAGCACGATGCGCTGCTGCCGGGCGATGTCGAGGATGTCCAGGCCGGCGGCGCGTGCCATGTCGCGGGCCGCGGCCACCCGCAGTTCGCGTTTGCCGCCGCGCTCGAACAACTGCTCGAGGCGGACGATCCAGTCCGAGTCCGGCACGCGATAGTGCCGGGCAGTGGAGTTGGAGACCGCGGCACTCAGAGTGGGGTTCGGCCCGACATCGGCACGGCGTACATCGGCCAGGGTGGCCTCGAGCTGGCGGCGCGACTGCCGCAGCGCCCGGTTGGATTCGTCGAGGATCTGGACACATTGCTGCCATGTCAGCGGCTCTTGCGTCGCGGCGGCGCTTGCCAGAGACCCATGCACAGCGACCAGAAACGCCACGACGGCCGCGGCGATTCGGACTACCTGCATGCCACTCCCATCAACTGAAAACCTGTCTTGAACGCATGCCCGAACGAAGAGGATCGACCGGCCTTAGCATAACCTTGAGATTCTACGAGTGATCCCCTGTCGAAAAGCTGACGAACGAATGCCGGGCGTTCGGATCTGGCGACGAGGGAAGGCCAGGATCGGCCTGAACCCCGGCCGGCTCAGACGAGTCCGTCAAACAGCAGGCAATCGACCCAGCCGCCGATCGGCACGCTGGCCTGCTCGTGGTGCAGCACCACGACACAATTGGCCCTCGACATCGAGCGCAGCACGCCCGATCCCTGGCTGCCGGTGGTTCGCACGGTCAGTTCGCCATCCGCGCCGGGCTCGACGATCGCCCGCTGGTACTCGGTGCGTCCTGGCTTCTTGCGCATGGCCTCGAGCGAACGTGCCCGGGTGAACAGCTGTGGCGCGGGAGCCGCGCCCATCAGACGCAACAGGGCCGCCCGAGCAAAGAAATAGAACGTGATCATCACGGCGACCGGGTTGCCGGGCAGCCCGAAGTAGAACGCTTCGCCGATCCGGCCAAACGCGAGCGGGCGCCCGGGGCGCATGGCGACGGTCCAGAATGCGACGTCGCCCAGCCGCGCCATGATCTCGCGGGTGAAATCAGCCTCGCCGACGGACACGCCGCCGGAGGAGACGATCGCGTCGGCACAGCCGGCGGCCGTGCGCATCGCGGTCTCCAGCGCGTTCGGATCGTCGCGCACGACCCCCATGTCGATCAGTTCGACATCCAGGCGGGAGAGCATGCCGAACAGGGTGTAGCGATTGCTGTCGTAGACCTGCCCATGGGCCAGCGGTTCGCCGACCGAGCGCAATTCGTCGCCAGTCGAGAAGAAGGCAACCCGCAAGCGCCGGCGAACAGACACTTCGGCGATGCCCAGGGACGCGAGCAATCCCAGGTCGGCCGGGCGCACGATGCGCCCGCGCTCCAGAGCGGGTGTACCGGTCCGCAGGTCCTCGCCGCGCAGGCGCCGGTTCTGGCCCGCCAGCTGACCGGGAGGAACGATGACGGAATCGTCTTCGATCCGTGTCACCTCCTGAACGACGACGGTGTCGGTGCCTTCCGGCATGACGGCGCCCGTCATCACGCGGACCGCATCGCCCGCTTGCGGGGCGGGTCCGAACGGCCTGCCGGCCAGCGCCACGCCGGCCACGCGAAGACGTGTCGGCGCATCGGGCAGCAGGTCGGCATGGCATACCGCGTATCCGTCCATGGCCGAATTGTCGTGCGCGGGGACGTCGATGGGCGACATCACATCGTCGGCGAGCACCCTGCCCAGCGCGGCACGGATCGCGACCTGCTCGGTCGCCTGGACCGGATGCAGCATCCGGGCGATGACGCGGCAGGCATCGCCTACCGGCAGAGCCTGCGGATCGTACGCCGACAGACAGCCGATCGCCTGCGCCAGGCTGAGGGCCGGCAAATCGGGGGCGGGCGCTGAATCGGTCATTCGAGGGATCTCAAGTCGTCGCGGGTGTTGATGTTCTGAAATGCAGCGTCGTCTTCGAAGTTGACGACGGCCGGTGCCAGCGGCCCGTACCACGCGTCGATCTTGCGCCGGCCGGCGGCCAGGAAAGCCTGCAATCCGGGCACGAGCGAGGTTTGCGCGAGCAGGAACACCGGTTGGGCGCCGCTGGCTGTCTGGACCACGGCCACCCTGGCGTCGGCGCGATCCGCTGCACCGGCCAGCCTGGCCACGAGATCGTCGGGGAACAGCGGCGAGTCGCAGGGCACCGTCGCGACCCAGCGCGTGCGCGCCGCCAGCATCGCACTGGCCAGACCCGCGAGCGGTCCGGCGAAACCGGTCAGTGCGTCGGTGACCACCGGCCAGCCGAACGCGCGATAGGCCTCGAGATTCTGATTGGCGTTCAACAGGATCGTCCCCACCTGGGGCGCGAGGCGTTCGATGGCATGCTGCACCAGCGGCTTGCCCCGAAAGGGCTGCAGACCCTTGTCGACGCCCTGGCCGTCATCGCTCATGCGCCGGCCGAGCCCTCCGGCCAGGACCACGCCGGTGATGTCGTCGCGCGAGATCATGCGAGCGAGGTGGTGCCCAGGGCCATGAAGCGCTCGCCGCCGCTGAACAGCAAATAGTGCTTGCCCTGGCAGCGCCCGATCATCGTGAGCCCCAGGCGCCCGGCGAGCTCGAACCCCATCTGCGTCAGCCCCGAGCGCGACAGCAGGAACGGCACGCCGATCTGCGCGCACTTGATCACCATCTCGGAGGTCAGCCGCCCGGTGGTGTAGAAGATCTTGTCGGCGCCGTCGATGCCTTCGAGCCACATCCATCCGGCGATCGCATCGACCGCATTGTGGCGACCCACGTCTTCGACGAACTGCAGGATCTCGCCGCGGTCGTTGCCCGCGTTCGAGCACAGCGCACAGCCGTGCACGGCTCCCGCGACCTTGTAGATCGATTCGTGCCGGCGCGCGTTGTCCATCACGGTGTAGAGGACCTCCTGAGACAAGCTCGCGTTGGCGGGCAGGCGCAGTTCGTCCAGCGAATCCATCAGATCGCCGAACATCGTGCCCTGGCCGCAGCCGGTGGTCACGGTGCGCCGGCCGATCCGGGCATCGAGACCGGCTTGCGGGGGTGCGCGGTCCCACAGCGCGATCCCCTGATCGGCCATCGATCGAGTCGTGACCGCCACCGACGCGGTCGTCCAGTCGACCTGCACCGCGGCGATCTGGTCGACCGACGCGAGCAGCCGCTGGTTGCGCAGGTAGCCGATCGCGAGGTACTCCGGCGCCGCGCCCAATGTCATGAGCGTGACGAGTTCGCGCTTGTCGAGGTACAGCGTGAGCGGATATTCGCCCGCGATGGCGGTGGCCACGGACTCGCCGCGTTCATTGACAGCGTTCACCTCGAAGGTCGAGGGCCGCGCCGCGCGGGTCAGTTCGGGACGATTCAAGGCCTCAGCCACCGATGTAGGACATTTCGATCTTGCGCAGGCCCGCTGTCTCTCGCGAGCGCTGCTCGGAATAACGGTCTTCGCGCTGTCCCCACAGATGGCCGATCGCGGCCGAAAGGGCCGCATCGTCATGGCCGCCGCGCAGCAGCGCCCGCAGGTCGTGCCCGCCGGTGGCGAACAGGCAGGTGTAGAGCCGGCCTTCGGTCGACAGCCGTGCGCGCGAACAGTCGCCGCAAAAAGGCTGCGTGACCGAAGAGATGGCGCCGATTTCGCCGCTGCCGTCGGCATAGGCCCAGCGTTCGGCCACTTCGCCGGGATAGTTGGGCTGCAGGCTGACCAGCGGATGGTGCTCGTGGATGCGACGCACTACCTCGGCGCTGGGCAACACGTCGTCCATCCGCCAGCCGTTGGAGGCGCCGACATCCATGAACTCGATGAACCGCACGATGTGGCCCGAACCGCGGAAGTGGCGCGCCATCGGCACGATCTCCTGATCGTTCACGCCACGCTGAACGACCATGTTGATCTTCAGTGGCGCCAGTCCCGCCCGTTCGGCGGCGGCAATGCCGGCCAGCACATCGTCGACCGGGAAGTCGACGTCGTTCATGCGCCGGAACGTGGTTTCGTCGAGCGCATCGAGACTGATCGTCACCCGCTTCAGGCCGGCATCGCGCAGGGCTCGCGCCTTGCGCCCCAGCAGCGAGCCGTTGGTGGTCAGAGTCAGGTCCAGCGGCTCGCCCGCAGGTGTTTTCAGGGAAGCCAGCATCTCGATCAGGCGTTCGATGTTCTTGCGCAGCAGCGGTTCGCCACCGGTCAGGCGCACCTTTTCGACGCCATGGGCCACGAACACCCGAACCAGCCGTTCGATCTCCTCGAAACTGAGCAGCGACGCATGCGGCAGGAACGCGTAGTCCTTGCTGAATACCGACTTGGGCATACAGTAGGTGCACCGAAAATTGCATCGGTCCGTGACGGAGATCCGCAGATCGTGCAGGCGGCGTCCGCGCCGGTCGGTGAGCAGGCCGGAGGGCGCGGGGGCGTCGGCCGGCACATGCGGGATCTGCTGCTGATAGCGGTTGTCGGCGATGGGGATGATGCGTTCGGTCATGGGGCTGCCGCTGGGATGATCCCCATCTTAACAATCCGCAGCCGATCTTCGCCCGCAAGGCAATGATGCCATCCCGGGCAGACCAGCCCAGCTCGCCCCGAGGACGGGCGGCTGGAGATCTGCGGCCTGGAGAAAAAAGGGCCGCGATGCTGATATCGCGGCCCTTTTCGTTGCCGGCTCCGCGAGCGGACCCGGCGCCGGGGTGAGATGCCTACTTCGGTTCGTCGCCCGGACGTGTTTCGACCTGCTGCAGCGGCTCGGCCTGGACCACGGCACGGGGCTTGCGCACCCGGACCGGGCGCGGCGCCGGCACCGCGGCCATGCCATCTTCGAGCGACAACTGCTTGGACTTCGTTTCGACCCACTGCAATCCGGCGCTCGAGACGATCGAGTCGAGGTCGGACTTGTCGGGAGCCGCCAACGACTGACCGACCGGCTGGGGCGAGGCAGCGAGCGGCGCGGTCTGCGGCGCCGACACTGGCTGGTCGGCTTCGGCGGCCCGTGCGGCCGCCGCCGGCTGGGCAATCGCCGCCGGCACGACAGGTGCTGCAGCCGCGGCAATGACCCGCTCGATCAGCGTCGCGTCCTCGGGGGCGGGGGCGGGCGCCGCCGCCAGGACAGGGGCCGCTGCGGGGATCGGAGCCGGCGCTGGCGCATCGACCGGGGTTGCGACGGGCGCCGTGGGCGCAGCAGATGCCGGGGGAGCCGGGGGCGCCGGGGGCGCAACCAGTTCCGGCGCTGGTGCCGGTGCCGGTGCCGGTGCCGGTGCCGGTGCCGCGACGGCCTCGACGCTCGGGGCCGTCGCGGGCGCGGTCAAGGACGTCGGAGTCGCGACCGTTTCGACCGAGCTCGGTGCGGGCTCCGCTGGCAGGTCAGTGCGCTTGGCGACGGGTTCTGATGCCGCGTCGGGCAATGCCTGAACCGGCGCGCCAGAGACGCTGTCTGCCGTGTCGGGCTGCTCGGAGCGCTCTTCGCCGCCGGCATCGGCCGACATTTCGCCATCGCCCGCGGCACCTCCGCGACCACGCCGCCCCCGACGGCGACGCGAGCGGCGACGCTCATCGCTTGCAGCGTCATCGCCTTCGTCGCCCGCGTCAGTTGCGCCTTCGGTCCGAAGGTCTTCGTCCGTGGTGACGGGAGGATCTTCGGCGGCGGGCCTGCCATCCGAAGCGGACACGCGAGCCGTGCGATCGGCCGGGGAATCGCCTGCCACCGAAGCGGACGGCGGATTCGCGCCGGCAACGGCTTCGTCCGACTCCGGCGCCTGGCCGGGCTGCTCGGCGCTGCTGCCGCTTTCACGGGGACCGCGGCCTCGGCGGCCTTCGCCACGGGGGCCACGCGTACGGCCACCTTCGCGAGGCTCACGGGTCGCGGCCTGCGCATCGGCATCGGCGGGGGCGGCCGATGGCAGCGCGCCGGCATCCACCGCGTCATCGGCATTCAGTGCAGCGGCAGCCCGTGGCGGGCGGCCGTCGCGGCGACCTTCGCCGCGGGGAGCACGATCCTCGCGCGGGCCGCGATCCTCGCGGGGCGGTCGGTCGTCCCGGGCCGCGCGCTCTTCGCGCGGCGGGCGATCTTCACGCGGCGCGCGGTCTTCGCGGGGAGGGCGATCTTCACGGGGACCCCGTTCGTCTCGGCTGCCGCGATCCTCGCGAGGACCTCGCGGACGGTCGTCACGTGCACGCTGTTCGTCGCGGGGACGACCATCGTCGCGCGAACGCTCGCCGCCGCGTCCGCCACGCGAGCGGCCATCGCGCCGGCCTTCGTCGCGGCTTCGCCGCGGGGTCTCGGTCGTTGTGGGCGCAGCGGCAGGCCCCTGGACACGACCGTCACCCACCGCAGGCGCGGCGGGGGTCGGAACAGCGACTGCCTCGTTGGCGGGTTTGCGCTTGAACAGCCGCATGAAGCGGCCGAACAGGCCCTGATCTTCCGAGGGGGCGACGCGCATGTCGGTCGGCCTGACCGGTGCCAGGGCAACCGGCGCGACGGGCGCGAGCGGCGCCGGTTCGGGCGCGGGTGCAGGCGTGATGACCGGCGCAGGCTGCGACGGCGTGATGCCCTTGACCACGGCTTCCTGCTTGGCGGCGCTGCCTTCGAACTTGGCTTCCAGGTAGACGTTGTCTTCGGTCGGCCCGTCGGCCAGCGCATAACTGGCCCGGTAGCTGTTCAGGCGCTCATCGTCATGGCGCAAGCGCTCGAGCTTGTAGTGCGGTGTCTCGATGTGCTTGTTGGGGATCAGCACGACCTCGATTTTCAGCCGTGCCTCCATCTTGGCGATTTCGGCGCGCTTCTCGTTGAGCAGGTAGGTCGCGACATCGACCGGCACCTGCGCATGCACGGTGGCGGTGTTCTCCTTCATCGCCTCCTCCTGGATGACCCGCAGCACGTGCAGGGCGGAGGATTCGGTATCGCGGATCACACCGGTGCCGTTGCAGCGCGGGCAGGTGATGTGGGTGCCTTCGTTCAGCGCCGGGCGCAGCCGCTGGCGCGACAGCTCCATCAGCCCGAAACGCGAGATCTTGCCCATCTGAACCCGCGCGCGGTCATAGTGCAGAGCGTCTTTGAGCCGCTGCTCGACTTCGCGCTGGTTCTTGGTGTTCTCCATGTCGATGAAGTCGATGACGATCAGACCGCCCAGGTCGCGCAGACGCATCTGGCGGGCCGCTTCGTCGGCCGCTTCGGTGTTGGTGCGCAGCGCCGTTTCTTCGATGTCGCCGCCCTTGGTGGCGCGCGCCGAGTTGACGTCGATCGCGACCAGTGCCTCGGTGTGATCGATGACGATCGCGCCGCCCGAAGGCAGGGGAACCACCCGCGAGTACGCGGTTTCGATCTGGTGTTCGATCTGGAAGCGCGAGAACAGCGGGATGTCGTCGTGATAGCGCTTCACGCGCGACACGTTGTCGGGCATCACGTGCGCCATGAACTGGCGGGCCTGTTCGTAGATGTCTTCGGTGTCGATCAGCAGTTCGCCGATGTCCGACGTGAAGTAGTCACGAATGGCGCGGATCACCAGGCTCGACTCCTGATAGATCAGGAAGGCGCCGGGCGAGGAGGTGGCGGCTTGTTCGACCGCGCGCCACAGCTGCAGCAGGTAGTTCAGGTCCCACTGCAGTTCTTCGGCATTGCGCCCGATGCCGGCGGTGCGCGCAATCATGCTCATGCCCGGCGGGACATCGAGCTTGTCCATGGTCTCGCGCAGTTCCTGCCGGTCTTCGCCTTCGACCCGGCGCGACACGCCGCCGCCGCGAGGGTTGTTCGGCATCAGCACCAGATAGCGACCGGCCAGCGAAATGTAAGTCGTGAGTGCGGCGCCCTTGTTGCCGCGTTCTTCCTTGTCGACCTGGACGATGACTTCCATGCCTTCTTCCATGGCGTCCTGGATGCGGGCGCGCCCGACGTCCGTGCCGCTCTTGAAGAAGGACTTGGAGATTTCCTTGAACGGCAGGAAACCGTGGCGTTCTTCGCCGTAGTTGACGAAGCAGGCCTCGAGGCTGGGCTCGACGCGGGTGATGACACCTTTATAGATATTGCTTTTGCGAGATTCGTGGCCCGCTGATTCGATATCGATATCGATCAGCTTCTGGCCATCGACGATCGCGACGCGCAACTCTTCCGAGTGGGTCGCATTAAACAACATCCGCTTCATGGGTATTCCGCTCCAGTTCGCCGGCGGCACAGCCCGGCAGGGCCGGCGGAACATGCCCCGACAACGCGGGGCCGACGGAAGCGAGCAGCGCGCAGGCTCAGGGAGCCGCGCACCAATGGTGTGAGACTGAAGGGAAGGTCGACAGGCAGCAGTACTCGAGGCCCATGCCGACGCGCTCACGCTCGCGCCGGCGTTCCGCAGGGAACGCCGCACGCGGCCGGGTCGGGGAGGGGGGGGAGGTCAGCATGCTTGGTTCGGCCCTGCCGGCGCGTGGTCGCCAACAGCAGTCGTCAGGTCTGGCTCGGGGTCCGTCGGTGTTCCGCGCTCCCGCCAAGCGGGAGCCGCGATAAAGTGTTCTTGTCATGTCGCTCTACGGCGTGCAGGCCGGGCCGATACAATCGAACCTTGGGGGTTCCTACGGCGTACGACCGCGAAAGTATAGCAACATGAAGGCCTTACCGACAAAACCTGATGGACCGCCTGCAGGTCGCGAGCCTCCGCTTGCCGGCCCCGCACGGGCTCCGGTCGTCATGGCGACGGTCGGCGAGGACGACGGAGCCGGTCAGCGCCTGGACAATTTTCTGCTGCGGCACTACCGCGATGTGCCCAAGAGCCACCTCTATCGGCTGATCCGCAGCGGTCAGGTGAGGGTCAACGGGTCGCGCTGTCATCCCGACGATCGGCTGGCCGAAGGCGACACCGTGCGGATTCCGCCGATCCGACTGCCCGATCCGGCACCCGGAAGTGCCGAGAAGCCCGGCATGGTGGCGCCGCCGCTCTCGCTGCCCGTTCTGTTCGAAGACGAAAGCCTGCTGGTCGTGGACAAGCCGGAAGGGCTCGCCGTTCACGGCGGCAGCGGCGTGGCGCACGGTGTGATCGAACGGCTGCGGGCGGCCCGCCCGCAGAGCCGGTTTCTTGAACTTGCCCATCGTATCGACCGCGAGACCTCCGGCGTGCTGGTCCTGAGCAAGAAGCGCCAGGCGCTGGTCGCGCTGCATGCGCAATGGCGCGAGCGGGTCACCGGCAAGCGTTACCTGGCCATCGTGCGCGGCCGCTGGCCATTGCGCACCAAGACTTTGAACCAGCCGCTGCAGCGATACCTGACTCCGGAAGGCGAGCGCCGGGTTTGCGTCCATGCCGAAGGGCAGGAGGCGATCAGCCGAGTGACTGGCATCCGGCGCCTGGCCCTGGCGGGGCTGGGCGAATTCACGCAGGTGCGTGTCGAAATCGAAACCGGCCGAACCCACCAGATCAGAGTCCATCTTGCCCACGCGGGTTTTCCGATCCTGGGCGACGACAAGTACGGCGATTTCGCCCTGAATCGGCAATTGACCCGCCTCGGGCACCGCCGGATGTTCCTGCATGCCGCAGAACTCGACATCAGCCACCCGGTGGGCGGGCGGCGCCTGCACCTCGTGGCGCCGACGCCCGGGGCCTTCGAGGCCTTCATGCGCAGCGCCCGGGTGGCGGGACTCGACGATCCGATGGCGCCGGGAGTCGGGCCAGGTCCGGGCACTGCACCGGAGCCAAGCTCCCCGGAGGACGAGTGAGCACGCAGCACCTTGGCGCGGGCGTTCAGGACCTCCCGGTCGAACTGGTGGTCTTCGACTGGGACGGCACCCTGATCGACTCGACGGCCGCCCTGACCGACGCGCTCTGCCTGGCCGCCCAGGATCTCTCGCTGCCGGTGCCCAGCCGCGAGAAGGCCAGCCATGTGATCGGAATGGGGCTTCGCGACGCGCTCGATTACGCCATGCCCTCTCTGCCGCCAGCGCAACTGCCCGCCTTCATCGAGCGCTATCGTCATCATTTCCTGGTTCGGGACGCGCTGCTGCAGCCCTTCGAAGGCATGGTCGAACTGCTCGACGACCTGGATGCGCTGGGTGCGCCGCTCGCCGTCGCGACGGGCAAGTCCCGCGCCGGACTGGACCGGGCGCTGGCCCAGATGGGCTGGCGCAGCTTGTTCATCGATACCCGGTGCGCCGACGAGGGATTGCCCAAACCCGATCCCTGGATGCTTCGCGATCTGTGCGAGACCTGCAGCGTCGACCCGTCACGGGCGCTGATGATCGGTGACACCACGCACGACCTGGGCATGGCGGCGGCCCTCGGAACGCGCTGTGTTGCGGTGACCTATGGCGCGCATCCGCGCGACGCCCTGGCGCAATGGTCTCCCGCGGCAGTGGTCGACACTGTCGCGCAGCTCAGGGCCTGGTTGTGGCCGAGGCTGGCTGCGGCCCGTCACGATCTGCCTGCCGGCTGGCACTGGCGAAGTGTCTGCCTGTCCAGCGAACTGCTCGAAGGCGGCGCCGGTGTGCGCTTCGACCTGCGCCCGGCAAGCGCCGACAGCGCTCGCCCCGCCGGCGCGCAGCCCGCCTTCGTCGTGCGCTACCAGGGGCAGCCGCGTGCCTATCGCAACCAGTGCGGGCACGTGTCCGTCGAGCTCGACTGGCCGGCCGGGCGGTTCTTCGACGACAGCGGCCTATACTTGGTGTGCGCCACCCACGGGGCGATGTATCGCCCCGCCGATGGAAGCTGTGCCGGTGGCCCGTGCCGCGGTCGCGGCCTGAGTCCGCTGCGGACTCGGGAATCCAACGGCAAGGTCTGGGTGGCCTTCGAGATCCCTGCGCAATGACCACACCCGACGATCCGTCTTCCAGCCCCTCAACCCCCGCCGCACCGGCTCCCGTGCCGGCATCGACCGCTGCGGCCGCACCGGTTTCGGCCGGTCTCCCGCCGGGCGCCTCCACGGCGCCTTCGGCGGCCGCCACCGCGCCAGCCTGGGAGCGCGGGGTGCTCGAGAAGCTGGTCATGTCGACCCTGGACGAACGGCGCCGGGCCCGACGCTGGAACATCTTCTTTCGGCTGGTCTTCTTTGCCTACCTGGCGCCATTTCTGCTGGTTTTCCTGGGATGGTGGACGCCGGGCGAGCACAAGTCGGGATCGGCCACGCAGCACACCGCCCTTGTCGATGTGAAGGGAGTGATCGACTCCGAGGGCGAATCGTCGGCCGAGGCGATCAATGCCGCCCTGAAGGCCGCATTCGAAGACAGCAAGACCGCCGGTGTCGTGCTGCGGGTCAACAGCCCGGGCGGCAGCCCCGTGCAGGCCGGTATCGTCCACGACGAAATCAAGCGCCTGCGCGCCAAGCATCCCAATATTCCGCTGTACGCGGTCGTCGAGGAAATCTGCGCCTCCGGGGGCTACTACATTGCCGTGGCCGCCGATCGCATCTATGTCGACAAGGCGAGCATGATCGGTTCGATCGGCGTGCTGATGGACGGATTCGGATTCACCGGAACGATGGAGAAACTGGGTGTGGAACGCCGATTGTTCACGGCCGGACAGAACAAGGGCTTTCTCGACAGCTTTTCGCCGCTGTCCGACGAGCACAAGCGCATCGCCCAGAAAATGCTGACCGAAATTCACGACCAGTTCATCGGGGTGGTGAAGGCGGGACGCGGCGCCCGGCTGAAGGATTCTCCCGAGATCTTCTCCGGCCTGGTGTGGTCGGGCGCGCGAGGCATCGAACTGGGGCTGGCCGACGAACTCGGGACCGTCGACGGCGTGGCGCGCGATGTGATCAAAGCCGAAGAAATCGTCGATTTTTCGACCCATGAGAACATTGCCGAACGACTGGCCAAGCGCATCGGCGCATCAGCGGGCCAGGTGATCGCGCACGCTTTCAGCGCCGGCGCGGCGAACCTGAAGTTGCGCTGACAGCCGCGCGAGGGGCGGGCCGGGAAGCCGGGCGCGAACCGCCCTGCGGCCCGGGCGGGCGGGCCAGCGTGAAGACAGTCGGGGTGCGGGGCAGGCTATGCGCAGCCTGGCGCCATTGCGCGACGCTGGCCACCCTGATGCGTTCGCCGGGCAGGGTCAGGTCGGTGGCCACGCCCACGAGGGTGTCGGGCGAGAGCACCTCGATCAGCGCATCGAAGAGCGCCTGATTCCGATAGGGTGTCTCGATCACGATCTGGGTCTGGCTCTCGGCGTTCGCTCGCCGTTCGAGTGCTTGTATCCCCGCGACCCGCTCGGGCGCCGCGACGGGCAGATATCCGACGAAACTGAACGACTGACCGTTCATGCCGCTTGCCATCAGCGCGAGCAGGAGCGAGCTCGGTCCGACCAGCGGCACGACCCGAATGCCCTGGCGGTGGGCCAGGGCCACCACCGCGCCGCCCGGATCGGCCACGGCGGGGCAGCCTGCGTCGGACATCAGCCCCACCGAGCGGCCGGCGAGCAGCGGGGCCAGCAGTGCGGGCCATCGTTCGGCCGGCGTATGTTCGTTCAGCTCGCTCATCTCGATGGCCTGCAGGGGGCAGGCCAAAGGCAGCCGGCGCAGCACGGCACGCGCGCTCTTGGCGTTCTCCACAATGAAACACTCGAGCCCGGCGATCACGGCCAAGGTGGCGGGCGGCAGGTTTTCGCGCGGATCCTGATCCGGACCCAGCGGAACCGGAATGAGATACAGCGTGCCCTGCTCGGTCTTCCGGGCAGGCCCGGGGTTCGCCGGCAACGGTGCGACCTGATCGAAGCGGACTTCGGCGCCCGGGCGGGAAGCCGATCCGGATGCCGCCGGGGCATCACCCGGCGTTTCGCGGGGAGTCGAACTCACCTGGGCGCGGCGAGCACGTCGAGGCCGGCCGCCAGGAGCATGCCGGTCAGCGCAATCAGCGGCAGGCCGACGATGGCGGTCGGGTCGCTGCTTTCGAAGCTGGCCATCAGCGCGATGCCCAGACCTTCGGCCTTGGCCGAACCGGCGCAATCGTACGCCGGCTCCAGGCGCAGGTAGTGTTCGATCGCCGCGTCGGACAGCTCACGAAACCGGACCCGCGTGTCGATCACATCGGCCTGCTCGAAACCTGTGTCGCGGCAGACCACGGCCAGCGCCGAGTGGAAGGTGAGGGTCCGTCCCGACACTTCGCGCAGCTGAGCGCAGGCCCGCTCGTGGCTGCCAGGCTTGCCGAGCGTGCGCACACCATCCAGGCTGGCCGTCTGGTCCGACCCGATCACGACCGCCGCCGGTCGGGTGGCGGCAACCGCCCGCGCCTTGGCCAGCGCCAGCCGCAGCGAGACGTCGCGAGGCCGTTCGCCAGGCATCACGGTTTCGTCCGTGTGTGGCGACTGCACGTCGAAAGGCAGATGCAGGCGCTCCAGCAGCATGCGGCGGTACGCCGAGGTCGACGCCAGGATCAGGCTGGCCGGGCCGGGAAGGGTTGGATCGGGCATGCCGGTATCATAGACGACCGTGCTGCGCGCCCATGGAGATCCTGCCGATGGCCAGTCCCGACGTCCAGGCCCGTCCCTGGATCGACACCAACGAGTTCACCCGAACCGGACAGCGTATTTCCGGCCGGTGTCCGCTCGCCCTGCTGGCCCGGATGTCCGACATGCTGACCGACGACGACGGCTATGTGGATTGGAGCCTGGAGGGGGAGCGCAGCCGTCGCGCCGATGGCGGCTTCGACGCGCATCTGGCACTGGCCTTTTCCGGTGCGGTGCGCATGCGCTGTGTGCGCTGCCTGGAACCCGTCGAGATCACGATCGAGGATCGGCGCCACTTCAAGCTGGTGGTGACCGAGAGTGTTGCCGAGCGTGAAGATGCCCAGACCGACGATTTCGATCTGCTGGTGACGTCGCCGCACTTCGAGGTGCTCGACCTCCTGGAGGACGAAGCGATCATGGCGCTGCCGCTGGCGCCCGCTCACGGCACATGCGCCAGGCCGGGAGAGACGGCCGAACGCCCCGGCGGGGCAGGCGTCGGCATCGACCCGGATGAGGCCGCACAGGGCGAGCGCCCCAATCCGTTCGCCGTGCTGGCGGCCCTGAAGAAGCCGCGCCCGCCGGGCGATGGGGAAAATTGAACTTCGTCCGCCAATTCCTTGATATAATTGCGGATTAACTTTTGAGTGGAGCGTCCGAGATGGCCGTTCAGCAGAACAAGAAGTCGCCCTCCAAGCGGGGCATGCATCGTTCACACGATTTCATCGCCGGCCCGGCGATCGCGGTCGAGCCGACCACCGGCGAGATCCATCTTCGTCACCATGTGAGCCCCAACGGCTTCTATCGTGGCAAGAAGATTCTCAAGACCAAGGCGGACGAGTAAGGCGTTACGGCACCTGGTTGGTGTCTCCGGCTTGGACGCAGTTTCCCCCGCAGGTTTGAATCGCGCGCGCAAGTCTGAATGACGCTGCGACTCGCCATTGATTGCATGGGCGGTGACCATGGCCTTACGGTCACGGTGCCTGCTGCGCTGGCATTCCTGAGGCACACGCCGGATGTCGGCCTGATCCTCGTCGGGCAGCAGGAACTGCTGGAGGCCGAGTTGTCACGGCAGCCAGCGTTCGACCGTTCTCGTGTCGAAGTGCGCCACGCCAGCGAAGTGGTGGCCATGGACGAGCCGCCGGCCAGCGCATTGCGCGGCAAGCGGCAGTCGTCCATGCGGCTGGCCATCGAGGCGGTCAAATCGGGCGATGCGCAGGCTTGTGTCAGTGCGGGCAATACCGGCGCGCTGATGGCGATCTCGCGATTCGTGCTGAAAATGCTGGACGGCATCGACCGGCCTGCCATCGCGGCGCCCATCCCGAACCAGAAGGGCGGGGTGACGACGATGCTCGACCTCGGCGCCAATGTCGACTGCGAACCGCAGCACTACCTGCAGTTTGCCTACATGGGGGTTGCGCTCGCAACCGCGATCGAGGGCAATACCAGCCCGACGGTCGGCCTGCTGAATATCGGCGAAGAAGTCATCAAGGGCAACGACATCGTCAAGCAGGCGGCTGAGCTGCTGCGCGCCAGCGGCCTGGACTTCCGTGGCAATGTCGAGGGCAACGACATCTTCGAGGGCACCACGGATGTGGTCGTCTGCGATGGGTTCGTCGGCAACGTCGCCCTCAAGACCTCCGAAGGACTGGCCCGGATGATCGGGGGTTTCATCCGCGAGGAGTACGCTCGAACCTGGCTGACCAAACTCGCCGGGCTGGTTTCGCTGCCCGTGCTCAACCGGCTCAAGCATCGCCTGGACCATCGGCGTTACAACGGCGCCAGTCTGGTCGGCTTGCGTGGAATCGTCATCAAGAGTCACGGATCGGCTGATAGCCTCGCTTTCGAGCAGGCGCTGCGCCGCGCCCACGAGGCGGCGCGCAATGGCCTGCTCGAGCGAATCGCGCAGGCTGTGCCGCGGCTGTCCGGAGAGACCCTGAAAGCAGGAACATGACCCTTTATTCTCGTATCGTCGGCACCGGCTCCGCGCTGCCGGAGCGGCTTGTCACCAACGCAGATCTGGTCGTCGAACTCGCCGCGCGCGGCATCGAAAGCTCCGACGACTGGATCTTCGGACGCACGGGCATCCGCCAGCGCCATCTGGCTGCGCGCGACGAGACCAGCAGCATGCTCGGCGAGCGCGCGGCGCGTGCCGCCCTCGCGGCTGCGGGTCTCGCGGCCTCGGATGTCGACCTGATCATCGTGGCCACATCCACACCCGATTACGTCTTCCCCAGCACCGCCTGCCTGATCCAGAAAGGCCTGGGGGCGGCGGGAGGCGCGGCGTTCGACGTGCAGGCGGTGTGCAGCGGCTTCGTGTATGGCCTGGCCACCGCCGACGCCATGATCCGAACCGGCATGGCACGCCGTGCACTGGTCATCGGCGCCGAGGTCTTTTCGCGCATCCTCGACTGGAGCGACCGCGGAACCTGCGTGCTGTTCGGAGATGGCGCGGGTGCGGTCGTGCTGGCTGCCGACGAGCGGCCGGGCATTCTCGCCTCGAAGCTGCATGCCGACGGCCGGCACGAAGAAATCCTGCGCACTGCGGGCAATGTTCAGGGAGGGGCGATCACCGGTCACCCTTTCCTGACGATGGATGGTCAGGCCGTGTTCAAGCTGGCGGTTTCGGTGCTGGATTCGGTGGCACGCGAGACGCTCGAGCAGGCGGGCCTGCGCATCGGCGATCTCGACTGGCTGATCCCCCATCAGGCCAATGTCCGGATCATGTCGGCCACCGGCCGAAAACTCGGCATTGCGCCCGAGCGTGTCATCGTCACAGTGGATCAGCACGCGAATACTTCCGCGGCATCGATCCCGCTGGCGCTCGACACCGCCGTGCGCGATGGCCGCATCAAACCGGGACAGCTCATCCTGATGGAAGGGGTGGGGGGCGGCTTCACCTGGGGTGCCGTGCTGGCGCGGATGTGACCGACGCCAGGGCCGGCCCGAAACCGCCCTGTCTTTTCGCGCCAGCGGCGCGCTCATCGACAAATAACGCACATGACGATCGCATTCGTTTTTCCAGGCCAGGGCTCCCAAGCGGTAGGCATGCTCGACGCTTTTGCGGGCAATCCCGTGGTGGCCGATATCCTGGCGCAGGCAGACGCCGCTCTGGGCGAACCGCTCAGCGACATGATTGCCAAAGGGCCGGCCGAGAGCCTGGCCCTGACGGTCAATACCCAGCCTGCGATGCTGGTGGCAGGTTACGCATGCTGCGCCGCCTGGCGCGCCGCCGGCGGCCCCGAAGCCGTGGCGGTTGCGGGACACAGCCTGGGCGAATACACGGCATTGGTCGCCGCGGGATCGCTTCCGCTCGCGCAGGCCGTCAGGCTGGTGCGCCTGCGGGCGCAAGCCATGCAGGAGGCGGTGCCGGTCGGCACGGGCGGCATGGCCGTGATCATGGGGCTGGACGATGAGGCGGTGCGCGCCGCCTGTGCGGCGGCTGCCTCGGCCAGCGAAGTCGTCGAGGCGGTGAACTTCAATGCGCCGGCGCAGGTCGTGATCGCGGGACACAAAGCGGCAGTCGAGCGGGCCTGCGAGAAGGCCAAGCAGGCTGGCGCCAAGCGGGCGCTGCCCCTGGCGGTCTCGGCACCCTTTCATTCGACGCTGCTGGCGCCGGCCGGGGCGCGCCTGAAGGTGGCGCTGGCCGATGTCGCCCTCGTGCCCCCGCGGATCAGTCTGGTCAACAACGTCGATGTCGCCATCGAGCAGGAGCCGTCGCGGATCATCGATGCGCTGGTGCGCCAGGCGTCTTCGCCGGTGCGCTGGGTCGAGGTCGTGCAGCGGCTGAAGTCGATCGGGGTCGACCAGGTGATCGAGTTCGGCCCGGGCAAAGTGCTGACCGGTCTCATCCCCCGCATCGACAAATCGATCAAGGCACTGGCCGTGCAGGATCCCGCATCACTGGAGGCGGCCCTGCAGGCGGTGCGCGGGGCGGGCGCATGAGTACGGCGGCCGCCTTTCAGGGTCAGGTGGCGCTGGTGACCGGCGCCTCGCGCGGCATTGGCCATGGCATCGCCCTGGAACTGGGTCGCCTGGGGGCCTTCGTCGTCGGCACAGCCACGTCGGCAGCTGGCGCGGACGCCATCACGGCGGCCCTGGAGCAGGCGGGGTTGGCCGGCCGTGGCGTGGTGCTGGATGTGACCGATGCCGCCCGAGCCGAGGCCGTCATCGACGAGATGCACAAGAGCTGCGGCGCACCCTCCGTCCTGGTCAATAATGCGGGAATCACGCGTGACAATCTGGCCATGCGGATGAAGGACGACGAATGGGCATCGGTCATCGACACCAATCTGTCGGCTGTGTTCCGGCTTTGCCGATTGGTCATGCGCCCGATGATGAAGGCGCGATACGGACGGATCGTCAACATCACGTCGGTCGTGGGTTCGAGCGGCAATGCCGGTCAGGCGAACTATGCCGCTGCGAAGGCGGGCGTGGCGGGCATGACGCGTGCACTGGCGCGTGAACTGGGCAGCCGCAACATCACGGTCAACTGCGTGGCGCCGGGGTTCATCGACACCGACATGACACGGGCGCTTACGCCCGAGCAGACAGCCGCGCTGATGCAGAACATTCCGGCCGGGCGCTTCGGGCTCGCGCAGGATGTGGCCGGTGCGGTTGCCTATCTGGCGGGGCCGCAGGCAGGCTACGTGAGTGGTGTGACCCTGCATGTCAATGGCGGGATGTACATGGAATGATCGATTCGGATTGCGCTGATTTGCCTGCGATACGCTGCTGTAGCGCGGCAAAGCCGACACGGATGGCGCCAGTCTGCCGCGCTCCGGTGTCGCATGGCAATCGGACCAATGGCCTCGTCCGAGCGGCTGGCTCGAAAGCGGCGGCTAACTGATAGAATCCGCGCCGTTCATGATCGTGGACGGGCGACCGGCCGGCGTTGCAGACAAAGCGCGGCGGCCGGTGAATAGCAAGTCAATCAACATCAGAGACACGGTTCTCACGTGGCTCGCACAGAGGAGCAAGACAAATGGAAAATATCGAACAGCGCGTCAAGAAGATCGTGGCCGAACAACTCGGCGTGAACGAAGCCGACATCAAGATCGAGTCGTCGTTCGTCGACGATCTGGGTGCCGACTCGCTCGACACCGTCGAGCTCGTGATGGCGCTCGAAGACGAATTCGAGACCGAGATCCCGGACGAAGAAGCCGAGAAGATCACCACGGTCCAGCAAGCTGTCGATTACATCAAGTCGCATTCCAAGGGTTGAGTCTGCGACCTGCGGCAAGGAGATCCCTGTGAGTGGTCGTCGCGTCGTCATCACCGGTATGGGCATCGTCAGCCCCATTGGCAACGAGGTCTCGAGCGCCTGGTCGAATCTGATCGCGGGTCGTTCCGGTATCGATCGGATCACCCGATTCGATACCGCGGCCTTCTCCGCCCAGATCGCCGGCGAGGTTCGGGGCTTCGATATCACCGAGTACCTTCCCGCCAAGGAGGCTCGGCACTTCGATACCTTCATCCACTACGGCATCGCTGCCGGCGTCCAGGCGCTGCGCGATTCGGGCCTGACGGTGACGGCGAGCAACGCCGAGCGCATCGGCGCGGTGGTGAGTTCGGGCATTGGCGGCCTGCCGATGATCGAAGAGAACCACACCGATTTCATGAATCGCGGCCCAAGGCGTATCTCGCCGTTTTTCGTGCCCGGTTCGATCATCAACATGATCTCGGGACAACTGTCGATCATGCTGGGTCTGAAGGGGCCGTCGTTCGCCATCGTCTCTGCCTGCACCACCGGGCACGCATTCGATCGGTGAGGCGGGTCGGATGATTCAGTACGGCGACGTCGATGTCATGCTGGCCGGTGGGGCCGAGTCCACCGTGTCGCCGCTCGGAATTGGCGGATTCGCCTCGATGCGGGCGCTGTCGACCCGCAACGATGATCCGGCCACCGCCAGTCGCCCCTTCGACAAGGATCGCGATGGCTTCGTGCTGGGCGAAGGAGGGGGCGTGCTGGTGCTCGAAGAGTACGAGCATGCCAAGCGCCGCGGAGCCCGCATCTATGCCGAACTGGCCGGATATGGGCTTAGCGCCGATGCTCACCACATCACGGCACCCGCCGAAGACGGCGAAGGCCCGTCACGTGGCATGCGTCAGGCCTTGCGCAGCGCGGGCGTGAATCCCGATGAAGTGCAGTACATCAATGCGCACGGCACCTCGACACCCCTGGGCGATATCGCCGAAACGGTCGCGGTGAAGCGGGCAATGGGCGATGCGGCGCGCAAGCTGGTGGTCAATTCCACCAAGTCCATGACGGGACACCTGCTGGGGGCTGCGGGCGGTGTCGAGGCTGTTTTCACGGCTCTGGCGGTGCACCACCAGATCTCGCCGCCGACCATCAACATCTTCAACCAGGATCCCGCCTGCGATCTCGACTATTGTGCCAATGAGGCACGACAGATGAAGATCGATGTCGCGCTGTCCAACTCGTTCGGGTTCGGCGGAACCAACGGCACCCTGGTCATGCGACGCGTCTGACGCCCCGCGGGCTGCCCCTCGACTCGATCGGCCGCCGGCGTGTCTTTGTGGCTCGAACTGCCCGTCGGCCGCAGCCGGCGGGTCCGCTGGGCCGGCCGGCTGTGCCGCGCGTGTGGTGTGCTGGGCGCAGTCGCAAGCGTCCATGGCGTGTTCGGCATCGGGATGCCATCGGCCAGCGGCTGGATGGCGGACTGATCCTGGGGGTCGCGCTTCTGGCCCTGGCAGCCCCTCCCGTGCTGCGGCGGCTCGGGACGCTGGCGCCGCTGCACGGCGCGACCGGCGCCCACCTGTGCGTGGATTCGCTCGGCAGCGCCTTTCTGCGCCCGGCGGCCGGGCTGGCGATCCCGCTGGATATTCGCCATGTTCACCGGGCGCTGGGTGTGCTTTGGGTCGATGCACTGGCTGACGGGCACCGGTATCGGCTGCTGTCAGGCGTCGATCTTGCGGACGACACAGAATGGATCAAGGCGGCGGCCTGGGTCACCTGGCTGCGCCGTGGTTCCCGATCGTGATGCACGGCGGCAAAGCGCCAAAGCCACGCCGCCGTTGCGCCGCTCGCCCCGGGATCCGGCCGTCGGCGCGGGGGAGAAGCCGCCAGGACCCCGTATCATCCGGGTCTTGAATTCGGCTGCACCCGGCCCCAACTCCCGCTCCAATCCGTTCTTTTCCTTCGCATGGTATTCGCATGAACACCAAGAGACTTTTCGTCCTGATATCCGTCGTCTGCGGGTTAAATGGCCTGCTGTTCGCGCCGCTGGCCGATGCGCAGGCGCGTGACCTGCCCGATTTTGCCGACCTGGTCGAGAAGGCCGGGCCCGCGGTCGTGAACATCCGCACCACCGAACGCTCCCGCCCCGGGGCGGCGCCGGCGAGCAGCCGGCTTCCAGATGCCCGAAGGGCATGGACGAGAACGACCCGTTCTACGAATTCTTCCGGCGCTTCTTCCCGCAGTGGGTTCCGGGTTCGTGATTTCCGGCGATGGATTCATCCTGACCAATCATCATGTGGTCGAGGGAGCCGACGAGATCTACGTCACCCTGACCGACAAGCGCGAGTTCAAGGGCAGGGTGGTCGGCTCCGACCGCCGCACCGACGTCGCCCTGGTCAAGATCGAGGCCGCCAGCCTGCCACGGCTGGCGATCGGCGATTCGAACCGGGTTCGCGTGGGCGAATGGGTGCTGGCGATCGGTTCGCCCTTCGGGCTGGAGAATACGGTCACCGCGGGCATCGTCTCGGCCAAGGGGCGCGAGACGGGAGACTACCTGCCGTTCATCCAGACGGATGTGGCGGTCAATCCGGGCAATTCGGGCGGGCCGCTGCTCAACATGCGCGGCGAGGTGGCGGGCATCAATTCCCAGATCTACAGCCGCACCGGCGGATTCATGGGCATCTCGTTTGCGATCCCCATCGACGAGGCGATCCGGGTGGCCGACCAGCTCAAGTCGTCGGGCCGGGTGGTGCGCGGGCGCATCGGTGTGGGCATCGCCGAAGTGACCAAGGACATCGCCGAACCGCTGGGCCTGACCCGGGCGGCGGGCGCACTGGTGCGCAATGTCGAGGCAGGCGGGCCCGCTGCCAAGGGTGGCGTCGAAGAGGGCGACATCATCCAGCGATTCGATGGCAAGCCGATCGAGCGCTCCAGCGACCTGCCGCGTCTGGTCGGTGGCACCAAGCCGGGCGCGCGGGTGACGCTGCAGGTCTGGCGCAAAGGTGCCTCCCGCGATTTGCAGGTGACGGTGGCCGAAACCGAACCCGACCGGGCCCAGCGGGCCCAGCGCCCGGGCTCGCCCGGGTCGGGGGCGCAGCCGGCGCCGGCCGCCGCCAATGCGCTGGGGATCGGCGTGATCGACATCCCCGAAGAGCGCAAGGGCCAGCTGAAGGTCAAGCACGGCGTGCTGGTCGAGTCGGTCGACGGGGTTGGTGCGCGTGCCGGGCTGCGCCAGGGCGATCTGATCTTGTCATTGAACAACCAGGACATCACCAGCGCCCGGCAGTTCAACGAACTGACGGCCAAGCTCGACAAGGGCAAGACGCATGTCGTGCTGGTGCGCCGCGGCGAAAGCGCAACCTTCGTTCCCTTGCGCCCCTCGCCGGCGCTGGCGCCGGCACGCTGACCGGCGGGGCGGTTCCGGTCCCCGCCGCTGTTAGAATGCAAGGTCGGCGCGCCCTCCGGCGCGCCTTTGATTTTTTGGCTCCATGCGGCATATCCGTAATTTCTCGATCATCGCCCACATCGATCACGGCAAGTCGACGCTTGCCGACCGTCTCATCCAGCGTTGCGGCGGCCTCTCCGACCGTGAAATGGAAGCGCAGGTCCTCGATTCGATGGACCTCGAGCGCGAGCGCGGAATCACCATCAAGGCCCAGACTGCGTCATTGCGCTACAAGGCCGTCGATGGTCAGATCTACCACTTCAACCTGATCGACACCCCCGGGCACGTCGATTTTTCGTATGAAGTCAGCCGTTCGCTGTCGGCCTGCGAAGGCGCGCTGCTGGTGGTCGATGCCACCCAGGGCGTCGAGGCGCAGACGGTGGCCAACTGCTACACGGCGATCGAACTCGGTGTCGAGGTCGTGCCCATCCTGAACAAGATGGATCTGCCCTCGGCCGATCCGGATGCCGCCGCCGCCGAGATCGAAGACGTGATCGGCCTGGATGCCACCGATGCGGTGAGGGCCAGCGCCAAGACCGGCATGGGCATCGACGAGATCCTCGAATCCATCGTCGCGCGCGTCCCGCCGCCCAAGGGCGATCCGAACGCACCGCTGCAGGCGCTGATCATCGACTCCTGGTTCGACAACTACGTCGGTGTCGTGATGCTGGTGCGGGTGTTCAACGGAACCCTGCGTCCGCGCGACAAGATCAAGCTGATGGCCACTGGCTCGGCCCATCTGTGCGAGCAGGTCGGCGTGTTCACGCCGAAGTCGTCACCGCGCGAGTCGCTATCGGCCGGCGAGGTGGGCTTCATCATCGCTGGAATCAAGGAACTCAAGGCGGCCAAGGTCGGCGACACCGTCACGCTGGTCAATCCCGCCGCCAAGGATCCGCTGCCCGGTTTCAAGGAGATCAAGCCGTCGGTGTTCGCGGGCTTGTATCCGGTCGAATCCAATCAATACGAAGCGATGCGCGACGCGCTCGAAAAGCTGCAGCTCAACGATGCCTCGCTGCAGTACGAGCCCGAGGTGTCGCAGGCGCTGGGGTTCGGCTTTCGCTGCGGCTTCCTGGGCCTGCTGCACATGGACATCGTCCAGGAGCGGCTGGAGCGCGAGTTCGACATGGATCTCATCACCACGGCGCCCACCGTGGTCTACGAGATCCTGATGCGCGATGGCTCGCTGCTGCGGGTCGAGAACCCCTCGAAGCTGCCCAACCCCGACAAGATCGAAGAGATCCGCGAGCCGATCGTCGATGTCACCATTTTCGTGCCTCAAGAGTACGTGGGCAACGTGATCACGCTGTGCACGCAAAAGCGCGGCATCCAGAAGAATCTCGCCTATCACGGTCGCCAGGTGCACCTGAGCTACGAACTGCCGATGAACGAGATCGTGCTCGATTTCTTCGACAAGCTGAAGTCGACGTCGCGCGGATACGCGTCGATGGATTACGACTTCAAGGAGTACCGGGCCTCGGATGTCGTCAAGCTCGACATCATGGTCAATGGCGAACGGGTCGACGCGCTCAGCCTGATCGTGCACCGCTCGATCTCCCAGAGCCGGGGCCGCGATGTGGCGGCCAAGATGCGCGAACTCATCCCGCGCCAGATGTACGACGTCGCGATCCAGGCCGCCATCGGCGCCAATATCATTGCCCGGGAGAACGTCAAAGCCCTGCGCAAGAACGTGCTGGCCAAGTGTTATGGCGGCGACATCACGCGCAAGAAGAAGCTGCTCGAGAAGCAGAAGGCCGGCAAGAAGCGCATGAAGCAGGTCGGCACAGTCGAAATCCCCCAGGAGGCATTCCTGGCGGTGCTCCAGGTCGACGATCGCTGAGCCGTTCCCCGCGACCCTCAATCATGGCGGACGAGCCCTCTGAACTTTGCGCTGATCCTGTTCGTGCTGCTGGTGGTCTGCTTCTCGGCCTGGCTGGCCGAGCGATTCCACTTCCTGCCGGCGCGCCGGCGCACGGCCGTCCAGCGGGCGAAAGCATTCGATGACCAGCAGGCTGCGCTGCCGGCGCACCAGCGGGTCAGCGACTCGGGTGCCGCCCGCGAAGCGGTGGTCCGCGATGCGCTGCGCCAGCCGCTCTGGCTCGAATACACCGCGGGCCTGTTCCCCGTCATCGCGGTGGTGTTCTTTCTGCGCTCCTTCCTGGTCGAACCCTTCAAGATTCCGTCGGGTTCGATGATCCCGACCCTGCTGATCGGCGACCTCATTCTCGTCAACAAGTTCAGCTATGGCGTGCGTCTGCCGGTGGTTCACACCAAGATCATCGACGTGGGCAGCCCGATGCGCGGCGACGTCATGGTATTTCGCTATCCCCAGAATCCCAGCCAGGACTACATCAAGCGGGTGGTTGGTCTGCCGGGGGACAAGATCAGCTACGAAAACAAGAAACTTCGCATCAACGATGCCGACGTGGCCCTGGCGCCGGCGGGCGAGTTCTACGATTCCGACCGTCTGTCCTACTCCCGGCAATATTCAGAAAAGCTGGGAGAAATCGACCATAAGATATTGACAGAATTGGATAAACCGTCTTTTATCAGTGCCGTGAACGCTTTCCCCTTCCGCGATCAGTGCAACTACACGGGGGGTGGGGTCAGTTGCACGGTGCCGCCCGGTCACTACTTCGTGATGGGCGACAATCGTGAAAACAGCCTGGACAGCCGCTTCTGGGGATTTGTACCAGAGGCCAACCTGGTCGGCAGGGCGTTCTTCATCTGGATGAATTTCGGCGACTTCAAGCGAATTGGAAGATTTCACTGATGAGACCCAATCGTCATCGAATTGAACCGGTCGCGCGGGCCCGCCAGCGCGGTCTGAGCCTGTTCGGGTTGCTTTTTTTCGGGGTCGTCGCGCTCGTACTGGTGGTTCTGGTCATGCGCGTGATGCCCAGCGCGCTGGAGTACCTCGCCGCGAAGCGGGCACTCGACAAGATCGCCGCGTCGGGTGAAACCGCCCCGCTGGAAATCCAGAAGTCTTTCGACAAGATCTCCGCCATCGAAGACATCGCGTCCATCACGGGCAAGGACCTGAAGATCGTCAAGAGCGGCAATTCGGTCACCATCAGCTTCGCCTACGAGAAAAAAGTGCCGCTGGTCGCCAACGCCAGCCTGCTGCTCGAGTACGAAGCGAACGCGACGAGCAAGTGAGCCGCGCCCGATGAACACGGACGCCCTGCAGCTGCGGCTCGGCTATCGCTTCGACGATCCGGCATTGCTGCAGCAGGCGCTGACTCATCGCAGCTATGGCCAGCCGAACAACGAGCGCCTGGAGTTCCTGGGCGACAGCATCCTGAACTGCGTGATCGCCTCGCTGTTGTACCGCGCGTTCCACGATATCGATGAGGGCGACCTGTCACGGGTACGCGCCAACCTGGTCCGGCAGCAGTCGCTGTTCGAGGTGGCCGGCCGGCTCGATCTGGGTCCGCACCTGCGCCTGGGCGAGGGCGAGGCCAAGAGCGGCGGCTTCCGCAGGCCCTCGATCCTGGCCGATTGTGTCGAGGCGCTGTTCGGCGCGGTGTTTCTCGATGGCGGCTTCGACAGCGCGCATGCGGTGATCGCGGCGCTGTACACGCCGGTGCTCAAGACCGTCGATCCGCGCACGCTGGGCAAGGATGCCAAGACCCTGCTGCAGGAGTATCTGCAGGGGCGCCGCATGCCGCTGCCGGTCTATTCGGTGGTTGCGACCCACGGTGCGGCGCACAGCCAGACCTTCGAGGTCGAATGTGCCATTCCCAAGCTTTCGATCACCGTGCTGGGCCGGGGCGCCAGCCGGCGTGCCGCGGAACAGGCCGCCGCCAAGCAGGCGCTCGAAAACGCCCAGACTCTCGAGCCGGCTCCTGCCCGTCGCGCTCGCGGCAAACCCGGCGCAGGCAGCCTCGCGGCCGATGCCGGCATGACCAACCCGCACCCCGTCTGATGTCCGAACCACCCGAACGCTCCGAACTCGCCGAACATCGCTGCGGCTACGTCGCCATCGTCGGCCGGCCCAATGTGGGCAAGTCGACGCTGCTCAACCGGCTGGTCGGCCAGAAGCTGTCGATCACGTCCAAGAAGGCTCAGACCACCCGACACCGCATCCTCGGTGTGCTGTCGCGTCCCGACGCGCAGCTGTTGTTCATCGACAGCCCGGGTTACCAGACTCGCTCGATGGGTGCCTTGAATCGGGTGCTGAACCGGACAGCCCAGCAGGTGGCAGCCGACGCGGACGTGGTCGTGATGGTCTGTGACGCATCGGGCTGGACGGCCGGCGACAAGACCATGGCCGCACTGCTGCCGGCCGGCCGGCCTCTGTTCCTGGCTGTCAACAAGATCGATTCGGTCGCCGACAAGGCGCGGGTCGGCCAGCTGATTGCCCAGGCGACGGCCGATCGAGACTTCGATGAGGTGATCCCGATCAGCGCCCAGACGGGCCACCAGGTCGAGCTGCTGGCCGACCTTTGTGCCAGGCGGCTTCCGCTGGGCGAGTCGATGCTCGAAGGCGACGCCCTGACCGATCGCAGCGAACGTTTCCTGGGCACCGAACTGATCCGCGAAAAACTGTTCCGACTGCTCGGCGACGAGCTGCCCTACGAGAGCACGGTGGTCATCGAGAAGTTCGAGGAGCTGCCCAATCTGCGGCGTGTGTTCGCCACGATCATCGTGGCGCGCGAAGTGCACAAGCCGATGATCCTGGGCGCGGGAGGCGAACGCATCAAGCGCATCGCCAGCGAAGCGCGGGTCGACCTCGAAAAGATGTTCGGCACCAAGGTCTACCTCGAGCTGTTCGTGAAGGTTCGCGGCGGCTGGGCGGACAACGAAACGAGCCTGCGCGCCTACGGTTACGAATAGTTCGGGCCGATGGTCACCGCGTCGATGAAGGTCGATCACCAGGCGGCCTTCCTGCTGCACAGTGTTCCCTATCGAGAAACCAGCCTCGTGGTCGACCTGTTCACCCGCGACTATGGCCGTGTGGCCGCGGTCGCCAAGGGGGCACGGCGCCCGCACTCGTCGCTGCGCGGCGTGCTGCTTCAGTTTCAGCCGCTGGCGGCGGGCTGGACCGGACGACAGGAGCTGCGCACGCTGACGGCGGCCCATTGGGTCGGCGGAATGGCCAGCCCGCAGGGCGATGCCCTGTTGTGCGCGTTCTACCTGAACGAGCTGCTGATGAAACTGCTGCCGCGCGAAGACCCGCACCCGGGTCTGTACGAAGCTTATGTGCAGGCTCTGCTCGACCTGGGCGAGGGCGCGCCTTTGGACGACACGCTTCGCCGCTTCGAGTGGGTGCTGCTGCGCGAAACCGGTTATGCGCCCGACCTGTCCTGCGACGTCGCCGACGAGCCCATCGACAGCGAGCGGTTTTACCGCTGGCGGCCTTCGGCCGGATTCGTGGCGGCCGACCCGGGGGCGCTGGGCAGCACGGCGGGACTGGTCAGCGGCGAGACGCTGCAAAGCCTGGCCGCGGGCAACTTCGAGTCTGCGCGGGCCCGGACGCAGGCAAAATACCTGACCCGGGCCATTCTGGCGCATCACCTGGATGGCGCCACCCTGAACACCCGACAGATCCTCATCGACCTGCACAAACTATGATCGAACTCGGCGTCAATATCGACCACGTGGCCACCGTCCGCCAGGCGCGCCGTACCCACGAACCCGATCCGGTGTGGGCATCCGTAGAGGCGCACCTGGGCGGCGCCGACGGCATCACCGTGCACCTTCGCGAGGATCGCCGCCACATCCAGGACGAGGACGTGCGCCGCCTGCGCGAGCTGACCCACATCAAGCTCAATCTCGAAATGGCCGCAACCGATGAGATGCTGGCCATCGCCGCGCGGATCCGGCCCGAGATGGCGATGCTGGTGCCCGAAGGCCGCCACGAGGTCACCACCGAAGGCGGGCTGGACATCGTGTCCCAGGAGGCGCGCATCCGCGAGATCGTGGCGTCGCTGGCCGGTGCCGGCATCACGACCAGCGTGTTCATCGATGCCGAACTGGCTCAGGTCGAAGCGGCCGCCCGGATCGGTGCGCAGGTCTGCGAGATCCACACCGGCCCCTATGCACACGCCTTCCACGCCCGCGGCCGGGACAGCGAGAGCGCCGCCGTGGTGAGCGAACTGGCACGCATCCGCGCCGCGGGCGATGCGGTGCGCGGGCTGGGCATGCGGTTCAATGCCGGCCATGCGCTCAATTATCACAACGTGCAGCCGGTGGCGGCGCTGCCGGGGGTGCGCGAGCTGCACATCGGCCATTCGATCGTGTCGCGCGCGATGTTCGTCGGCATGCGCGAAGCGGTGCGCGAGATGAAGCGGCTGATGCGCGAAGCGGCGGGCGCCGGATCAGGCGGCTTATGATCTACGGCATCGGCACCGACATTGTCATCGTCGCGCGGATTCAGGACCTGATCGCCCGCTACGGCGAGCGCTTTGCGCGGCGGGTGCTCGGACCTGACGAACTGGTGGAGTATCGCCGGCGTCACGGGCGCGGCAGCCACGGACCGGCCTACGCAGCGCGCTACCTGGCCAAGCGGTTCGCCGCCAAGGAGGCGTTCTCGAAGGCGATCGGGCTGGGTCTGCGGGGCCCGATGACCTTGCTGTCGCTGCAAGTGCTCAACGATGCCCGCGGCAAACCGGTCGCCCATGCGCGCAAGGAACTCGAACCGTATCTGCGCGAGCGCCGCCTGGTGGCCCACGTGTCGCTGTCCGACGAAGTCGACAGCGCGGTTGCGTTCGTGGTGATCGAAGTGGCGCCCCAGACGCCGCCGCAACTGCCCTGAGCCGGTCCATCGCAGGACCGGCGCGCTGTCCCATCATCGACGCCCGCGAAGGCTTGACCCCATTCCGACTTCCCTTCAGGAGACTCCGCTCATGAACCAACAGCCCGGCCCGGTGATCGTCGATATCGCCGGCACGAGCCTCACTCCGGAGGACCGGGAACGCCTGGCCCATCCGCGGGTGGGCGGCGTGATCCTGTTCGCCCGCAACTTCGAGAGCGCCGGGCAGGTGGCGCGGCTCACCGCCGATATGCGCACGGCTCGTGACGGCGCGCTGCTGGTCTGCGTGGATCACGAGGGCGGGCGGGTTCAGCGTTTTCGGGACGGCTTCAGTGCGATCGAACCGATGCGGACGCTGGGCCAGCGCTGGGATGTCGATCCGGTGGACGCCTGCCGCCAGGCCACCGCGATCGGGGCGACCATCGGGCGCGAGCTGAAGGCGGTGGGGGTGGACTTGAGCTTCACCCCGGTGCTCGATCTGGACCACGGCCCTTCGGGGGTGATCGGCGATCGAGCCTTTCATCGCGACCCTCGGGTGGTCACGCTGCTGGCCCGCAGCCTGATGCATGGCCTGCTGCTCTCGGGAATGGCCAACTGCGGCAAGCACTTTCCGGGTCACGGTTACGCGCATGCCGATTCCCATCATCAACTGCCGGTGGACGAACGCCCGCTGAAGACGCTTCTGGCC
Source organism: Burkholderiaceae bacterium (assembly GCA_016710525.1). Classification (GTDB taxonomy): domain Bacteria; phylum Pseudomonadota; class Gammaproteobacteria; order Burkholderiales; family Burkholderiaceae_E; genus Quisquiliibacterium. Next base: position 104,976 of record JADJVQ010000007.1, on the reverse strand, counting down.
GACGATGCCGCACCCTACGGCTGGCTGGGCGAGGCGCTGCTGGCGGTGATGCCCGCGCATGTCGTGTATCCGGCCGTCGACAGTCAGCCCGCCGGGTTTTCCCGCAAATGGCTGCAAACGATCCTGCGCCGCCGCCTCGGCTTCCAGGGCCTGATCTTTTCGGATGATCTGACGATGGAGGCGGCCGCGGTGGCCGGGGGCATCGTCGAACGCGGGCACGCGGCACTGGGCGCCGGCTGCGACATGGTGCTGGTGTGCAACCAGCCGGCCATGGCAGACGCCCTGCTGGACGGTCTGCGCTGGCGCTCGTCGCGCGCGTTCGGCGCGCGTCTGGCGGCGCTGATTCGCTGACGCCATGCCGATCCGGGCAGCAGGCGGCCGCACGGGGGCAATGTCGCGATGAGTCTCCCGGCCGGGCCGGCTGAGGACCCGACGGCGCCTCGGGACCCGCAAGCGCCTGGGGTGCCCGAAGAGCCCGACCCGCTCGACGGCGTCCGGCATTCGACGCGAAGCCCATCCTGGCCGGCTTGCCGAACCTGCCCGGGGTCTACCGGATGCATGACGCGCAGGGTGCCCTGCTGTACGTGGGCAAGGCGCGCGACCTGAAGAAACGCGTCTCATCGTACTTTCAGAAAAATCTCGCCAGTCCGCGCGTCGCCCACATGGTGAGCCAGATCGCGGCCCTGGCCACGACAGTGACCCGCTCCGAGGCCGAGGCGCTGCTGCTCGAGAGCAACCTGATCAAGACGCAGCAGCCGCGCTACAACATCCTGTTTCGCGACGACAAGTCGTATCCCTACCTGAAGATCACCGGGCATCGGTTCCCGCGCGTGGCCTACTACCGCGGTGCGGTCGACCGGAAGAGCCAGTACTTCGGCCCGTACCCCAGCGCCTGGGCCGTGAAGGAAAGCATCCAGGTCCTGCAGAAGGTGTTCCGGCTGCGCACCTGCGAGGACTCGGTCTTCAACAACCGTTCGCGCCCCTGCCTGCTCTACCAGATCGAGCGCTGCAGCGGCCCGTGCGTGGCGGCGATCGCGCCCGAGTCGTATCTGAAGGACGTCGATGATGCGACCCGCTTCCTGCGCGGCGGACACCGCGAGGTGCTGCAGGCCCTGGAAGGGCAGATGCATGCCGCCGCGGCCGACCTGCGCTTCGAAGAAGCCGCGGTGCTTCGCAACCGGATGAGCGCGCTGTCGCGGGTGCTGCATCAGCAGTCGATGGATACCGGCTCCGACATCGATGTCGACATCATCGTGGTCGAGATGCAGCGGCGGCAAAGGTGTGCGTGAACCTGGCGATGGTCAGGGGAGGGCGCCACCTGGGCGACAAGGCCTACTTCCCTGTGCATGCGAGCGCGGACGAACACGTGGCCGACGTGCTCGAAGCGTTCGCCTCTCAGCACTACCTCGACAGTTTCGTGCCCCCGGTCATCGTGTCGCACGACGATCCCCGCTCCGAGGCCGTTCTCGAGATGCTGATCGAGCAGTCGGGTCATCCGCTCCTGTGGGTCGCCCGGCCACAGGGCCAGCGCCGCAAATGGCTCGAGAGCGCACGTCAGAATGCGCAGCTGGCGCTGGCGCGCCTGCTGGCCGAAGAGGGCTCGCAAAAGGGCCGGACCCGGGAACTTGCCAAGGTACTCGGGCTCGACGATGGGGGTGATCTGGCAGCGCTGCGGATCGAGTGTTTCGACATCAGCCACACGATGGGCGAGGCCACGCAGGCCTCGTGCGTGGTATTCCATTCGCACGACATGCAACGCAGCCAGTACCGGCGATTCAACATCGACGACATCATTCCCGGCGACGACTATGCGGCCATGCGCCAGGTGCTGTCGCGCCGCTATGGCAAGCGCGCGGATCCCGACGCGGCGCAGGAGCCCCCGCCCATGCCCGACATCGTGCTGATCGATGGCGGCAAGGGGCAGGTCGAAGTGGCCCGGCAGGTGTTCGAAGAGCTCGGCCTGGACGCGGCCACTCTGGTGGGCGTGGCCAAGGGCGAAGACCGCAAGGTCGGCCTCGAGACCCTGGTCTTCGCCGATGGACGCGCACCGGTCGTGCTGGGACGAGATTCGGCGGCGCTGATGCTGGTTGCCCAGATCCGTGACGAGGCGCATCGCTTCGCCATCACCGGCATGCGCGCCAAACGTGCCAAAGCCCGCAACACATCGCGCCTGGAGGAAATCGAGGGGTCGGGCCGCGCAAGCGCCAGCGGCTGCTCGCGCGGTTCGGCGGGCTGCGTGGCATCATGTCGGCGAGCATCGAAGACCTCGCTCAAGTGGAAGGCGTATCGTTGGCCCTCGCCGAAGAAATCTATCGTCGCCTGCATTAAGCCCGACAGCCTCCTACCTACCGATGCCTCTGAACCTTCCCACCTTCCTGACCTGGCTGCGAATGCTGGCCATCCCCATGCTGGTCGGGATCTTCTATCTGCCGATCGCGCCGATGACGATGAATATCGCGGCGACCGCGCTGTTCGTCGCCGCGGCGATCACCGACTGGATCGACGGCTGGCTGGCCCGCAAGCTCGGACAGACTTCAGCCTTTGGCGCCTTTCTCGACCCGGTGGCCGACAAGCTGCTGGTCTGCGCCGCCCTGGTCATGCTGGTCGAACTGAATCGGGTTCATGCCCTGATTGCGGTGATCATCATCGGCCGCGAGATCACGATCTCGGCGCTGCGTGAATGGATGGCGCAGATCGGTGCGCACGGCAGCGTTGCCGTGCACTCGATCGGCAAGTTCAAGACGATTGCCCAGCTGGTGGCGATCCCCATGCTGCTGTTCAACGAGCGGCTGTTCGGTCTGATCGATTGCCGGATGCTGGGCCGGTGGCTGATCGTGGTGGCGGCCATCCTGACCGTGTGGTCGATGCTCTATTACCTGCGCCGGGCCTGGCCGTATCTGCGCGACGCGGCCTGACAGGCCTGCGCACGTCAGATTGCGAAATACACGACACGCCCCGGTTTGACACTTCTAAAATTCGAGCTATAATCTTTCTTCTGTTGAGTGCGCGGGAGTAGCTCAGTTGGTAGAGCGCAACCTTGCCAAGGTTGAGGTCGCGAGTTCGAGACTCGTCTCCCGCTCCAGAATTCAAAGGGAAGCCTGAGCTTCCCTTTTGTTTGTCTGGTGCTGCAGTGGTCTGATACTGCAGTGTGTTCGATGCTGCGGCATGCCTGGTTCTTGGTTTCCAGTGCCGCGGTTGGTGATGGCCGCAGGTTCCCTGCGGCCAGGGTGCGGCGGGGTGGCAGAGTGGTCATGCAGCGGCCTGCAAAGCCGTCTACGCCGGTTCGATTCCGACCCCCGCCTCCAGATATTCTTCCCCTGTAGTGCAGAAGGTGCGGGCGGCGCCTATTTTTCGCGCTTCAGGTAGCCCTTCTTGTAGGCCTCGGACGCAAGCTGGTAATAGCTGATCGCTTCGTCCATCAGGTGGGCGGACAGTTCGTCATCGGGTGCCAGCTTGCTGGTGTCGGCATCGACCACGCGCGAGCGGCCGTTAGGGCGCAGTTCGACCATGCGGCCGCTCTCGTAATAGCCCACGGTCTGATAGTTGGCCATCAGTGCTCGCGGATGCGTAGCGCCCTCGCGCAGGACATCGTGCCCGAAGAAGCGCGAGCGATAGGAAACATTGAGCAGGCCGAGCAAGGTCGGCGCCACATCGATCTGCGACGCCACGGTGTCGACGCGTCCGGGCTTGACCTGATCGGGTCCGTAGAAGATCAGCGGGATGTGGTACGCGGCCAGCGGCAGTTCCTGCTTGCCGCGGCCCTTGTGGGTGTGGTCGGCCACGAAGACGAAGATCGTCTGCTTGAACCACGGACGCTGCCGGGCCTGCTCGATGAACTGGCCGATCGCGTAGTCGGTGTATTTGACGCCGCCCTCGCGGCTGGTCTTGCTGGGGATGTCGATCCGGCCTTCCGGGTAGGTGAACGGCCGGTGGTTGGAGGTGGTCATCACGTGCGCGAAAAAAAGCTTGCCGCTGGCGTGGCGCGCATCCAGTTCGCGCAGGGTCATGCTGAACAAGTCTTCGTCGGCCACGCCCCAGATGTTCTCGAAATGGATCTGGTCGCTGCGCAGGACGGTCCGGTCGATCACCGTGTAGCCGTTGCCGCTGAAGAACGCGTTCATGTTGTCGAAGTAGCCGTAACCGCCGTACAGGTAGAGCGGTTCGTAGCCCTGGTCCTTGAAGACCTCGCCGATCGTGGACAGGTCCGCGTTGTCCGGCCGCTTGACGATCGAATGGCCTGGCGTGGGCGGCACCGACAGCGTCAGCGCCTCCAGACCGCGCACGGTGCGGGTGCCGGTTGCATACACCCGAGAGAACAGCAGCCCGTCGCGCGCCAGCCGGTCCAGGTTGGGGGTCAATCCGTCGGCATTGCCGAAGGTGCCCATGAACGAGGCGCTCAGGCTTTCGATCGATACCATCACCACGTTGAGCGGTCGCGGCACACCGGTGCTGGTGACCTGCCGATCGAAGGGACGCTGGGTCACGAGCGCCGGGCGGTGACCGGCGATTTCGATCGCCAGTTCGCTGATCGCCTTGGGCCGCGGGCATGGTCCGGTAGTAGCGTTCGTAGTCGATTTCGTTGAAGCGGAACGCGTGCCAGAAGTCGTAGTAACCATTGCCGGCCAGCTCGTTGAGCTGGCCGTTTTCGGAGAACTCCTTGAAGCGCGCATCGCTGGCCAGCATCAGCGCCGCTGGCGCGAGCAGGCCCAGCACCAGGGCAGGGCGCCAGCGCCGCGCCAGGGGCGCGTCCGCATCGGGCAGCGGCGCCGTGCCCCAGCGCCACGCCAGCCACCACAATGCCGCCGCCAGGCCCGCGACGACCGCCAGCAGCATCGGCAGGTTGTACGACTCGCGGATGTTGCCAACCACCTCGTTGGTGTAGATGAGGTAGTCCACCGCGATGAAGTTGAAGCGCGAGGCAAATTCGTTCCAGAAGGTGAATTCGGAGAGGCCGACAAAACTCACCAGGAACGCCAGCGGCACGAGGATGGCACCGGCCGCCAGGCGCAGCGCGCGCCGATTGGCCGGTCGGCCCGCCGGCCAGATCGCATAGAGCCAGGTAAGCGGCGCCAGTCCGATCAGGCCGACCGTCAGGTCGAATACCAGGCCGATCGCCAGAGCCGGAATGATTCGCCAGGGCGCGAACAGCGCCAGGTCCTGATTGAAGAGGCCAAGACCGACTCGGATCAGCGCATTGACCGCCAGAAAGATCAGCAGCAGGCGGCCAAGCGAGGCGAATCGGCCATGAAACGGCGACAGGCGGAGCAGGGAGCTGAATGCGGAAAGGCGAGGAGCGCCAAGACTGGCGCGTCCACTGACGGTATCGAGCATCGAGAGTCCAGAAATCCGGCCAGGCGGCTTCGCGCCCGAAGCCGGCCGACGCGGGAAGACGCGGAGAGGAACACACGCGCATCCTCCAGTTTAACAGAGGGCAATCGCGCCGAAGCCCCCCCGGGGCGGGCCTTCCAGCAGGGTGAACAGGCCATAGGCCGAGATGGGCCGTCGGCCCCTTGCCACCGACCGGCCGCACGCGCCTGCTCAAGAGACTCCGGGCGCCGCCGATATCGCAGAAGCCCCCTCCCGAAAAGTGCTGTCACCGCCGGGCGGGCGCCGCGTCGTCAGTTTGACTTACCGGGCAGTTCCTTCCATGGCCGTCACCACCGAATCGATCCTCCGGCAGCGCCTGCGGTCCGTCAAGGGCGGCTCGAGCGCCGCGGCGGCGCCCGCGGCCGCTGACGACCGAGAGCCGCAGCCCCCGCCGATTCGGGCCGGCGGGCGGGCGATGATCATCGAACGCTCCCGCCGTTCGCGGCTGCTGGTTCGCGAGGCGCTGTCCGCCTTCGAACCCGAAGAAATCCTGAGCTACGACGATCCCGAGGACGCGATCGAGGAGCTGCGGCGCCAGCCGGTGTCACTGCTGGTGGTGGGCAGCGTCGATGCCGAAGGCCGAAACTCGGCGCTGGTCCTCGAACGGGTCCGCCAGGAGCGCCTGCTGCCGGCGCATGCGGTCGTCGTTGCGATCAGCTCCGAACGCTCGACTCGGCGAATCGCATCGCTGATCGAACATGCGCCCGATGCCTGCGTGCTCAAGCCGCTCAATGTCGAGATGCTGCGCGATCGCTTGCGCGATGTCCTCGAGGTCAAGCACCGCCTGCAGCCCGTGCTGGCAGCGCTGGCCGACGGACGTCCGGACGCCGCACGATTGTTGTGCCGGGGAATCGCGGCCGAACGCTCACCGCAGCGCTTCGCCGCCTGGCGAGCCATGATCGACTGGCTGATCGACAACGATCGCTTCGCCGAGGTGTCGCAGGCCGTCGACGAGGCCATGCGCATGGGGACCCAGTCCTGGATGCTGCTGGCTCTGGCGCGATCCCATCTGAAGCAGTCGCGCCTGGACGAGGCCGAGCAGTTCCTGGATCTGCTGCTGGAGATCTGGCCGGAAACACTCGCCGCCTATGACCTTCGGGCGCAGGTGGCGATGCGCCGCGGCGCGCATCAGGAGGCGCTGACGTGGCTGGAGCAGGCCAATGCGCGCACCGAATTCAACCTGGGCCGGGCGCGCCAGACCGGGCAGCAGGCGACCCGGGCCGGGCAGCTCGGGCGTGCCGAAAGCGCCTATGCGGAAATCGTCACCCGAGTCGGCGGCACCGACATGCTGCAGCCGGCCGATGCGATGCGCCTGGTGTCCGTGCTCGGTTCGCGGGGACGGCTGACCCAGGCCGCGCAGATCGCCGCCCAGGAGCGACGGGTGATCGGCGAAGGTCCCGATGCCAAGGTGATGCGCGCGCTGCTGGCGCAGCGGCGGGCGTCTCGTGAGGCCGGTCCGCTGACGGCCGAGCGGGCATTGGCCAGCCTGCTTCACGAGCTCGAAGAGGCGGGGGAGGGCGCGACGCCGGAGCGGGTCCTCGAAGTGATCGAAGCCTGCCTGGTGCACGGCTGGCGGGCTGACGCCTTGCGGATCGCACGTCGGCTGCTCGAATCGGAACGGGCCGAGAGCGCCGAACTCGAGCGCCTGCGCCAGCTGCTCAAGCGCTGATCCTCATCGGCCGCGGATTCGCGGCCCCCACCCGTCAAGCTCGGCCCGCCCCGCCGGGTAGCGCACGCGCATGATGCGCGCCGGCCGCACCAAAAACGCACTTTCGCTCAAGCCCTTGCGCGAATCGCACCGCGCAAGGGCGTTCGCACGGCCGGCGAGCGGCCGCGTGCACCAGCGAAAGGCCTTCTCGCGCCTGTGCGCCTGCTTTTCGCGCGTCTGCCGGGCCTGGCACAAGGGTTGCTGTAAGGAACCTGTCGTCGCATTGCGATGCACGATCCAAACCCACCCATCCGGGCTATCGAACCCAGGGAGTATTCATGACTCGTCGCGTATTTCTGAAGTCCGCCGCTGCCACAGCGGCGGTGTCGGCCTCCGGGCTGCCGTCCGCAATCGCTCAAAGCAACACGATCAAAGTGGGGGTCCTGCACTCTCTGTCGGGCACGATGGCCATTTCGGAGACCGCGTTGAAAGACACGGTTCTGATGACCATCGACGAGATCAATGCCAAGGGCGGCGTGCTCGGCAAGAAGCTCGAAGCGGTGGTGGTCGATCCGGCCTCGAACTGGCCGCTGTTCGCCGAGAAGGCGCGCGAGCTGATCACGCAGGACAAGGTGGTTGCCGTGTTCGGCTGCTGGACTTCGGTTTCCCGCAAGTCGGTGCTGCCGGTGTTCAAGGAACTGAACGGCCTGCTCTTCTACCCGGTGCAGTACGAAGGTGAAGAGCTCGAGAAGAACGTCTTCTACACCGGCGCGGCGCCCAACCAGCAGGCGATCCCGGCGACCGAGTACCTGATGAGCAAGGCCGGCGGCGGCGCCAAGCGCTTCGTGCTGCTCGGCACCGACTACGTCTATCCGCGCACGACCAACAAGATCCTGCGCGCCTTCCTGACCAGCAAGGGCGTGAAGGAATCCGACATCGACGAGAAGTACACGCCGTTCGGGCACAGCGATTACCAGACCATCGTCGGCGACATCAAGAAGTTCGCCGCCGGCGGCAAGACCTGCGTGATCTCGACGATCAACGGCGACTCGAACGTGCCGTTCTACAAGGAACTGGGCAACCAGGGCCTGAAGGCCAAGGACGTGCCGGTCGTGGCGTTCTCGGTGGGCGAAGAGGAACTGCGCGGCGTCGACACCAAGCCGCTGCTGGGCCACCTGGCCGCCTGGAACTACTTCATGTCGGTCAAGAACCCCGAGAACGAAGCCTTCATCAAGAAGTACCGCGCCTATGCCAAGGAAAAGAAGCTGCCCAACGCCGACAAGGTCGTGACCAACGATCCGATGGAAGCCACCTACGTCGGCATGCACATGTGGAAGCAGGCCGTCGAGAAGGCCAAGACCACCGACGTCGACAAGGTCATCGAGGCCATGGGCGGCCAGAAGTTCAAGGCACCCTGCGGCTTCGAGCTGACCATGGACAAGACCAATCACCATCTGCACAAGCCGGTGATGATCGGCGAGATCCGCGGCGACGGGCAGTTCAATGTGGTCTACAAGACCAAGGGTCCGATCCGCGCTCAGCCTTGGAGCCCGTTCATCGCGGGTAACGAGAGCAAGCAGAAGATCTGAGCCTCTCGGAGCCAAGCTCACTCAATCCTCGGTAGTTGAGTTCAGGGCCGGGTCTGGTGCCCGGCCTTTTTTTTGATTCGGAACATTGACGATGTATGCATGGCTGACAGCAGACGGTGGTGACGCAAGGTCGCTGTCGCAGCGTCGCAGGCACCGGTTCGCGCCGCGCGGCACCTGGCTGGCTCGGATCGTCCAGGCCACTCTGATCGCGGCGGCTCTCTTCATGGCGGCCGCGCAGGATGCGCGGGCGCTCTCATCCAAACTGGTCGAACCGCTCGCCAGCGAGGACGCCGAAGCTCGCACGGCGGCCCTGTCGGCGCTCGTCGCATCCGGCGATCCGCTGGTTGCACGGGTGATCGAGGCGCTCGGTGACGGCCGCCTGTATTTCGAAGACGGCGTCGGACTGCTGGTCGAAGGCGACAAGGCGATCGTGGTCGACACCGGCGCCGCGGCGCCGATGCCCAAGGGCGAGGCCATCGTGGCCAACAACCGCCTGCGCGCCGAGGTCGACGCAGCGCTGGCGGCGCTCAAGCTCGGCGATCCCGATCCGAAGGTCCGTCTGGACGCGGCCAAGGCGCTGTCCGAGTCCGCCGAGGCCCCGCAGCGCGAGGCGCTGGCCAAGGCACTCGAAAAGAGCACCGATCCGGCCCTGGTGCCCTACCTGAAGGTGGCTCTGGCCCGCATCGATCTGGCCGATGACGACGCCGACAAGCGGATCCAGGCCATCCGCGCGTTTGCGGGCAGTGACGACCCGCAGGTGAAGAGTCTGCTGGCCGAGCGCCGCAAAGAAGAGAGCGACGCCAAGGTCAAGCTGGTGATCGACGAGACCCTGGCCGCGATCGAGGCCAAGATGTCTCGCTCCGAGTGGGTTGGCCGGGTGCTGACCGGCATCTCGCTGGGCAGCGTGCTGCTGCTGGCCGCGCTGGGCCTGGCGATCACCTACGGCGTGATGGGCGTGATCAACATGGCCCACGGCGAACTGCTGATGGTGGGCGCGTATGCGACCTATTTCACCCAGGGATTCTTTCGCGCCTACCTGCCGCAATGGGTCGACTGGTATGTCGTGGCGGCGGTGCCGGTGGCCTTCCTGGCCGCGGCCGCGGTAGGACTGGTCATCGAGCGCACCGTGATCCGCTTCCTGTATGGCCGCACGCTCGAAACCCTGCTGGCCACGTTCGGAGTGTCGCTGCTGCTGTCGCAGGCCGCGCGCACCTTGTTCGGCGCGCAGAACGTGGAGTTGTCCAACCCGTCGTGGATGTCCGGAGGGCTCGAGATCAGCTCGACGCTGGTGCTGCCCTGGAACCGGATCGTGATCGTGATCTTCGCGGTCTCGGTGCTGGCGGTCGTGGCGCTGCTGCTGGTGCGCACCAACCTCGGTCTGTACGTGCGTGCGGTCACGCAGAATCGCCGCATGGCCTCGTGCATCGGCGTGCCCACCGGGCGCACCGATGCGATGGCCTTCGGACTGGGCTCGGGCATCGCCGGACTGGGCGGCGTGGCGCTCTCGCAATTCAGCAACGTGGGTCCCGACATGGGCCAGTCGTACATCGTCGACAGCTTCATGGTGGTCGTGCTGGGCGGCGTCGGGCAACTGGCCGGCACCGTGATCGCGTCGTTCGGACTCGGGGTCGTCAGCAAGTTCCTCGAGGGCTGGACGGGCGCGGTGATTGCCAAGATCCTGGTGCTCGTCTTCATCATCATCTTTATTCAGCGCCGCCCGCAGGGCCTGTTCGCGCTCAAGGGAAGGCAGGCTGACGCATGACGCCGTGGTCTCGTCCCGTCCTGTCGCGGCCCGAATGGGCGACCGCGCTGGGCGTCTTCGCACTGATCGGCATCCTGGTGCCGCTGCTCCATGTGATGCTGCCCGAGGGCCATGCGCTGCGCCCGAGCACCTATGCGGTGACACTGGTCGGCAAGATCCTGTGCTTTGCCACGGTCGCCGTGGCCATGGATCTGATCTGGGGTTTCGCCGGCATCCTGTCGCTGGGCCACGGCCTGTTCTTCGCGCTGGGGGGGTACGCCTGGGGCATGTACCTGATGCGCCAGATCGGCCGCGACGGCAGCTACGGCGCCGAACTGCCGGACTTCATGGTGTTCCTCGACTGGAAGCAGCTGCCCTGGTACTGGCAGGGCTCGGACCAGTGGTGGTGGGCGATGCTGATGGTGCTGCTGGTGCCCGGACTGCTCGCGCTGGTGTTCGGCTGGTTCGCGTTCCGCTCGCGCATCAAGGGCGTGTACCTGTCGATCGTCACCCAGGCGCTGACCTACGCCGCGATGCTGCTGTTCTTTCGCAACGAGACCGGCTTCGGCGGCAACAATGGCTTCACCGATTTCAAGCGCATCTTTGGCGTGTCGATCACCTCGCCCGGCACGCGGGCGGCGCTGCTCGCCGCGTCGGCGCTCTGCCTGCTGCTGGCCTTCCTGCTGTGCCGCTACCTGGTGCGCTCGAAGTTCGGCCGGGTGCTCGAGGCGATTCGCGACGCCGAGGCCCGGGTCATGTTCCTGGGCTACGACCCCTTGCCCTACAAGCTGTCGGCGTGGGTGATCTCGGCGCTGCTGTGCGCGATCGCCGGCGCGCTCTATGTTCCGCAGGTGGGCATCATCAACCCGGGCGAAATGAGTCCTGCCAATTCGATCGAAATCGCCGTCTGGGTGGCGGTGGGCGGTCGCGGCACGCTGATCGGCCCGATCGTGGGCGCGTTCCTGGTCAACCTGTCCAAGAGCTGGTTCACCCAGGCCTTTCCGCAGTTGTGGCTGTTCTTCCTCGGCCTGCTGTTCGTGATCGTCACGCTGGCGCTGCCGCGCGGTGTGGTGGGGCTGGTGATGTCCTGGCGCGAACGGCGCCGCGGCGCGGGAGGTCAGACATGAGTGAATTCCATGGCCGGATGGCCAGGCCCGGCGAAGCGCAGGCCTTGCGAGATGACCTCCAGCCCGGATCCGGTGAGGGCGGTTCGATGTCGGGTGGCCACCTGGTGGTGCCCAGGCAGATCGACGTCTCCCACAAGGTCATCCTGTACCTGGAGGGCGTGACGGTTTCCTTCGACGGATTCAAGGCGCTCAACGACCTGTCGCTGTCGATCGACAACGGCGAGATGCGCGCCATCATCGGACCCAACGGCGCCGGCAAGACGACGATGATGGACGTGATCACCGGCAAGACACGGCCCGACGCGGGCAAGGTGTTTCTTGGCCAGACGCTCGACCTGACCCGCATGAGCGAGCCCGAGATCGCGCGCTCGGGCATCGGCCGCAAGTTCCAGAAGCCTTCGGTGTTCGAGCAGGCCAGCGTGCTGGAGAACCTGTGGCTGGCCTGCGAAGGCGAAAAAGGCTGGCTGCGCTCGCTGCGCGAGCGGATCGCGCCGGGCCAGGCGCGTCGCATCGACGAAGTGATGGAAACGGTCGGCCTGACCGATTCGCGCGACCGCATGGCGGGTTCGCTGTCGCACGGGCAAAAGCAGTGGCTGGAGATCGGAATGCTGCTGATCCAGGAGCCCAAGCTGCTGCTGCTGGACGAACCGGTGGCCGGACTGAGCGACGAAGAAACCGAAAAAACCGCGGTGCTGCTGCGACAGCTGGCCGGCAAGCACTCGGTGGTGGTGGTCGAACACGACATGCACTTCGTCGAGCGGCTGGGCTGCCGCGTGACGGTGCTGCACCAGGGCCATGTGCTGGCCGAAGGCGACCTCGCCACGGTGCAGGCCGATGCCCGGGTGATCGAAGTGTATCTGGGGCGCTGAGCATGAGCCTTCTCGAAGTGAAATCCCTGTCGCAGGCCTATGGCGGCAGCCGCATCCTGCGCGATGTCTCGTTCACCGCGGAGGCGGGCCAGGTCGTGGTGCTGCTGGGGCGCAATGGCGTGGGCAAGAGCACGCTGCTGCGCACGCTGATGGGTGTGCATCCGGCGCTGTCCGGTCAGGTGACGCTCGATGGCAAGTCGCTGGACGGCCTGTCGCCCCATCTGCGCGCGGCCGCGGGTATCGGCTACGTGCCGCAGGGGCGCGAGATCTTTCCCCGCCTGAGCGTGGAGGAGAACCTGCGGGTCGGTTTCGCGACTGGCCGCCTGCGCGCCATCGAGCCGCAGATCTACGAACTGTTTCCGGTGCTGGCCGAGATGCGCAGCCGCCGTGGCGGCGATCTGTCCGGCGGTCAGCAGCAGCAGCTGGCGATTGCGCGCGCCTTGTGCACGCAGCCCAAGATGCTGCTGCTCGATGAGCCGACCGAGGGAATCCAGCCGTCGGTGATCAAGGACATCGGGCGAGTGATCCGTCGCCTGGCCAGCGAAAAGGGTTTGTGCGTGCTGCTGGTCGAGCAGTACTACGACTTTGCCGCCGAGCTGGCCGATGCCTACCTGGTGATGGAACGCGGCGAGATCGTCGCGCGCGGCGCCGGCGCGCAGATGCAGGCCGACGGCGTGCGTCAGATGGTGTCTGTCTGACACCGGCGCGGGCATGCGGGTGGACTCGGGGCTTGCGGCACCGGTGCGCCTGGGATCGCTCCCTATAATGGGCGGTCTTTCGCCCGTCCGATCCGATCTCGAATTGTCGACCGTACCGCCAGCGCTCGCACCCGGGACCTCCGAGTCACCCGTTCATCCGCTCGGTGCCGCCGCCGCGGTGCTGCGTGCCTATGGCGGGGGCTGGCAGGCAAGTCTGGACATCGGCATGTCGCGGGTGGCCGGACGCAGCGTGGCATCGCAAGTGCGCCATTCAGGACCACTGCGCATGCAGAAGGTGCTCTGGCCGGAGGGACCGGAACTCGCGCACCTGATCCTGCTGCACCCGCCGTCGGGCTTGGCGGGCGGCGACTCGCTCGCGCTGGCGCTCAGGCAGGCACCCGATACCCGTGTGCTGCTGACGACCCCCGGGGCCGGACGCTGGTATCGCGCCGATTCGCCCGCCACGCAGACGATCGACCTGTGCGTGGGCGCGCGCGGCAGCCTCGAATGGCTTCCCCAGGAGACCGTGCTGCACGATGGCGTGCAGGGCGTGCAGCGGATGACGGTCGATGTCGCTGCGGACGCGGCAGCGATCGGCATGGACATCCTGGTGCTCGGACGCAAGGCCAGCGGCGAACACCGGGTGCGGGGCGATTTTCGCAGCCACCTGACGCTGCGCCGCGCCGATCGCCTGCTGCTGGGCGAGGTCAGCCGAATGGGCCGTGCCGAGCACGGCATGGCTGCCCTGGGCCAGGCGCATGTCAGCGGTTTGCTGTGGGCGGTCTCGCCCGCGCCGATGCACACGGACCTGGCCGAATCGGTTGAGCGCGCGCTGGACGCCTCGCTGGGCGCGAGCCCCGACACGCAGGGCCGCGGCCGCGACGGGGCCCTGGCCGGAGCGTCGGTGGTCGATCCGCACCTGCTGCTGGTGCGTGCGATCGGAGAATCGCCCGAGCAGATTCGTCATGCGCTGGCCGCCGCCTGGGCGGTCCTGCGCCCCATACTGATCGGTCGCGCGGCGATACCGCCGCGCATCTGGATGACCTGACCCGACTTGAACCCGGAGGACTGAACCCATGGATTTGACGCCGCGCGAAAAGGACAAGCTGCTGATCTTCACGGCCGCTCTGCTGGCGGAACGCCGGCTGGCGCGCGGCGTGAAGCTGAATTACCCGGAAGCGGTCGCGCTGATCAGCGCCGGCATCCTGGAGGGCGCCCGCGACGGGCGCAGCGTGGCCGAACTGATGTCGCTGGGCAAGACCTTTCTCACCCGCGACCAGGTGATGGAGGGAATCGCCGAGCTGATTCCCGAGATCCAGGTCGAAGCGACCTTTCCGGACGGCACCAAGCTGGTCACTGTTCACCAGCCGATCGCCTGACCACTGCGCCACTACGGGAGACCCGATCATGATTCCAGGCGAGATCATCGCCGGCGCCGGCGACATCGAACTGAATGTCGGCCGCCGAACCCTGAGCATCGATGTGACCAACCGCGGCGAGCGTCCGATCCAGGTCGGCTCGCACTACCATTTCGCCGAGACCAATGCGGCGCTGGACTTCGATCGGCAGGCCGCACGCGGCATGCGGCTGAACATCGCCGCAGGCACCGCGGTGCGTTTCGAACCCGGCCAGTCGCGCAGCGTGCAGCTGGTCGACTATGCGGGCAAGCGGGAGGTGTACGGCTTCAACGCGGCGGTGATGGGACCGCTGGACACCGCCACCGGGGGTAAACCATGAAGATCTCGCGTCAAGCCTATGCCGAGATGTTCGGCCCCACCGTCGGCGACCGGGTTCGCCTGGCCGACACCGACCTGTTCATCGAGGTCGAGCGCGACTACACGATCTACGGCGAGGAAGTGAAGTTCGGCGGCGGCAAGGTGATCCGCGACGGCATGGGCCAGTCGCAAGTGGCCAGCGCGCAGTCGGTGGACACCATCATCACCAATGCGCTGATCGTCGACCACTGGGGCATCGTCAAGGCCGACATCGGCATCAAGAACGGCCGCATCGCGAAGATCGGCAAGGGCGGCAACCCCGATGTGCAGCCTGGCGTGGACATCGTCATCGGTCCGGGCACCGAGGTCATTGCCGGAGAGGGCATGATCCTGACCGCCGGCGGCATCGACTCGCACATCCACTTCATCTGCCCGCAGCAGATCGACGAGGCGCTGATGTCGGGCGTCACCACCATGATCGGCGGCGGCACCGGGCCGGCCACCGGCACCAACGCCACCACCTGCACGCCCGGACCCTGGCACATCGCGCGCATGCTCGAGGCCGCCGAGGGCCTGCCGATGAATCTGGGTTTCATGGGCAAGGGCAACGCCAGCCTGCCGGCGGCGCTGGTCGAACAGGTGAAGGCCGGTGCGATCGGCCTGAAGCTGCACGAGGACTGGGGCACCACGCCGGCGGCCATCGACTGCTGCCTGAGCGTCGCCGATGAGCACGACGTGCAGGTGGCGATCCACACCGATACCCTGAACGAGTCGGGTTTCGTCGAGACCACCATCAAGGCCTTCAAAGGCCGGACCATCCACAGCTTCCACACCGAAGGCGCGGGCGGCGGCCACGCCCCCGACATCCTGAAGGTGGTGGGGGAGGGCAACGTGCTGCCCTCGTCGACCAACCCGACGCGCCCCTACACGGTGAATACCGTCGACGAGCACCTCGACATGCTGATGGTCTGCCATCACCTCGATCCGTCGATTGCCGAGGACGTGGCCTTCGCCGAAAGCCGTATCCGTCGCGAGACCATTGCCGCCGAGGACATCCTGCATGACCTGGGCGCGATCTCGATGATGTCCTCCGACAGCCAGGCGATGGGCCGGGTGGGCGAGGTGATCCTGCGCACCTGGCAGACCGCGCACAAGATGAAGACGCAGCGCGGTGCGCTGCCCGCCGAAGCGCAGGGCCTGGCGCGCGCCGACAACGCGCGCGTCAAGCGCTACGTGGCCAAGTACACGATCAACCCGGCGATCACCCATGGCATCTCGCACGAGGTGGGCTCGATCGAAGCCGGCAAGCTGGCCGACCTGGTGTTGTGGAAGCCTGCCTTCTTCGGCGTGAAGCCGGCGCTGATCGTCAAGGGCGGCGCCATCATTGCCGCCGCCATGGGCGACCCCAACGCGTCGATTCCCACGCCGCAGCCGGTGCACATGCGCCCGATGTTCGGCGCCTATGGCCGTGCGCTGGCCAGCACCTGCGTGAGCTTCGTCTCGCAGGCGGCTCTGGCCGACGGCATCGGCGATCGGCTGGGCCTGCAGCGCCGGCTGGTCGCGGTGAAGAACATGCGCCGGCTCGGCAAGAAGGACATGATCCACAACGACTACACACCGGTCATCACGGTCGACGCCCAGAACTATCGCGTTCATGCCGACGGCATCCTGCTGGCCTGCGAGCCGGCCAAGGTGCTGCCGATGGCGCAGCGCTATTTTCTGTTCTGATCGCGGCGAGCCGAGGGGAGCGCAGGCATGGGCAGTCGCGTGGTCGATCCCGAGCGTGATCGGGTGCCGATGATCGAGGGTCTGCCGGTACTCGACCGCCTCGAGGCGGCTGCCGCGGGTGTCGCCGCCCAGGCCATGGGCGCGTTGCGCCTGCCTTTCGATGCACGCTCGCGCAGCCGCCTTCGGGCACAGCTCGAAGACGGCACCGAGGTCGCCCTGGTGCTGCCGCGCGGCACGGTGCTGCGTGACGGCGCGGTGATCAGCGGTGCCGGCCTGCGGGTGCGCGTGCTGGCCGCCGATGAAGACGTCCTGGAGGTTCGGGCCAGCTCGCCGATCGCACTGGCCCGCGCGGCCTACCACCTGGGCAATCGCCACGTCCCGGTCCAGGTCTGCGAAGACCGTCTGCTGCTGGGCTACGACCCGGTGCTGGCCGACATGCTCGTGGGGCTCGGGGCGCGCCTGTCGCGCACCTGGTCGCCGTTCGAGCCCGAGGGCGGGGCCTATGGCCATGGCCACTGACCGGCCGCGCTTCGATGACGGGCTGGCGCGATGGCTGCCGGCCCTGATGCAGCTGGCCTCGCCGGCGCTGCCGATCGGCAGCTTCAGCTATTCGCAGGGGCTGGAGGCGGCGGCATGGGCGGGACGGGTAGTGGACGAGGCCTCGGCGCTGGCGTGGATCGATTCCCACTGGCGCCAGTCGTTCGCGGTGCGCGAACTTCCGGCGGTGCACGAGGCCGCGCGCCTGCTGGCTCAGGCAACGCCGCAGCGCGAGCTGAGCATTGAGGAGGCGGGACCGGACACCGTCTCCCGCCAGGGCCCCGCGGACATCGCCACGGGCGGCACCCTCGATGAGGCGACGCTGCTGGAGCGGCTCGCCACGCTCGACGCACGCTTCATGGCCAGCCGCGACAGCCAGGAGTCTCGCTCCGAGACGCGGCAGGTCGGCGCGGCCCTGCTGCGCTGGCTGGGCACGCTGCACGCCGATGGCCTCGCGCATCGCCTGGCCAGGGCGGTGTCCGCGCGCCACACCGGACTTTGCGCGCCGACGGCGTTCGCGCTGTGCGGCCACGCCCAGGGCCTGCCGCCGATCGCCACGCGTTTTGCCTGGGGCTTCTCGTGGATCGAGAACCAGGTGCAGGCCGCGGTGAAGATCGTGCCGCTGGGCCAAAGCGCCGGCCAGCGGCTGCTGATGAACCTGCGCGAACGCCTGGCCGATCCGCCCGATGACGAGGCCTGGAGCTTCTCGCCGCTGGCCAGCGTGATGGCGATGCGCCACGAACGCCAATACACCCGCCTGTTTCGTTCCTGAAGGATTCTGATCAATGCGTACCAAGAAGCTGCCCGCGCTGCGCGTGGGCATCGGCGGCCCGGTGGGCTCGGGCAAGACGACCCTGGTCGAGATGCTGTGCAAGGCGATGCGCGAGCGCTACGACCTGGTCGTGGTCACCAACGACATCTACACCAAGGAAGACCAGCGCCTGCTGACCGTGGCCGGGGCGCTGGAGCCCGAGCGCATCATGGGGGTGGAAACCGGCGGCTGCCCGCACACCGCGATCCGCGAAGATGCCTCGATCAACCTCGAAGCGGTCGACCAGATGCTGGCGAAGTATCCGAATGCCGACCTGGTGTTCATCGAATCAGGCGGCGACAACCTCGCCGCCACCTTCAGCCCCGAGTTGTCCGACCTCACGATCTATGTGATCGACGTGGCCGGCGGCGAAAAGATCCCGCGCAAGGGCGGCCCGGGCATCACCCGGTCGGACCTGCTGGTCATCAACAAGACCGATCTCGCGCCGCACGTCGGCGCGTCTCTGGACGTGATGGCAAGCGACGCCAAGGCGCAGCGCGGCGAGCGCCCCTTTGTGTTCACCAACCTGAAGACCCGCGAGGGCCTGCAGGCAGTGGTCAGCTTCATCCAGGAGCGTGGCCTGTTCGAGAAGGCGGCCTGAGGGTCCGGCCAGCCGGGGCGCAAGCGTCGAGCATCGCGCGCACGTGCCCGTGGAAACGCCGCAGATGCTGCTCGAAGCGGCCGAGCACGAACGTATCGTTGGCGCCGCCGGCCGCGCCGAGCCGGATCTGCGCCGAGATGAACAGATCCTCCGCTCGGAAGACGCCTTCATCGATCAGCGTGACAGAGCGCTCCCAATGGGCCCGCTCCTTGTCGCTGCGGGCCCCCGGTCATCGGCGGCGCACCCGCTGCGGCAGGGACCGTCGGCAGAGATCGATTCATGCTGATGCTGCGGCATTCCGGGAGCCCGCCGCCGCCATGCGGGCGCGATCATGGATCTGTTCGCTGACGGCGGCCAGCACCGCCGGATGGCTGCACAACTCGAGATGCCCGATCGCGTCCCACACGCGCACCGGCATGCCGGGCAGGCTCTGTTCGGTCTGCGGGAAGACGATCTGATCCTGCCGGGCGATCGACACACTGAAGCGCTCGCGCAGCGCCGTCGATTCGCTTTGAGCCAGGGCCGCGAGCCACTGGCTGCCATAGGCCATCTCGCGGGTGTTGGCCAGGCGAGGAGACGGGTCGATCAGGGTGCCGCGGTGGGGCGTGCCCAGCGTGACCGCCACCACCACGCTGTCCAGGCGATGCGGATAGGCGCGCAGCCAGGCCCGGATCGCCAGGCCACCCATGCTGTGACCGACCACCGCCAGGCGATCATGACCCTGGTCGGCGAGCAGCGCGGCCACCGCCGCCTCAACGCGCGGTGCGTACTCGTCGATCGAGCAGAAGAGCGGCTCGAGATCGATGCGCCGCACCGGATGGCCCTGCGCGCGAAGATGGGCAGCCATCTCGTCCCAGATGCGGTGGTTGCACACGAACCCATGGAGCAGCAGGACCGGAGTCCGCGCTGGGTCCGGGTGGGCGGGCGGCGCTTCGCCCCGGCCATCGGGCGCGCTGGGCGATGCCACCGCCTGGCGCCAGAGGAAGAGTCGCCAGGTCAGCACGATCTCGACTCCGGCCGCGCGCAGCCAGTGCGACAGCGGCGAGGCGCCCGCCTGCGAGCCCTGGTTCCGATGGGCGCGGCGGAACGAGCGCAGCATCGAGAGCATGGGCAGCACCAGCAGCCATGACAGGGCCAGCGGCCAGGCGATCGGCGGCGCGAGGCGGGTGAAATGGATCAGGGCCATCGCGATCAGCACGGCGAGGGCCAGCTGGAACAGGATCAGGCGGCGCAGCAGGCGGGCGAGCATGGGCGGGACCCGTCAGCGGGCTGCAGGGGAGGGGGCGCGCCGGCGTTTCGCCAGCCCGGACAACCATCGCGAGGCCCGCGCCGGAAACAGCCGGAACGCCGCGTCGAGCACCTTCGCATCGGCGCCGACCAGCACGCGCGAGCGCCCGGCACGCACGGCGTCCAGGATCACCTCGGCGGCCATGGCCGGCGTGGTGCGGGCGGCCGCCAGGAACTGGCGGCGCATCGTCGGCGCATCGGTTGCCACGAAGTGCAGGTCGCGCACCCGGGCGTCTTCGGCAATGCGGGTCTTGACGCCGCCCGGGTGCACGCACAGGACGTGTATGCCGCTGCCGCGCAGCTCTTCGCGCAGCGCGTCCGAGAACCCGCGCACCGCGGCCTTGGAGGCGTTGTAGAAGGCCTGGCTGGGCATCGACACCATGGCAAATATGCTCGACACGTTGATCAGGTGACCGCCCCCGGCACGGCGCAGCGCCGGCACGAAAGCGCGGCATCCGTGCACGACGCCCCAGAAGTTGATGTTCATCAGCCAATGGGCGTCGGCCAATGGTGCGGCCTCCACGCCCGAGATCAGCGCAACCCCGGCGTTGTTGAATACCAGGTCGACCCGGCCGTAGGTGGCTTCGACCTCGTCGGCGAATGCCTGGACGGCGGCGGGGTCGGCCACATCGACCGGACGCGCCAGGCACTCGATGCCGGCTGCGGTGAGTTCGGCGGCCAGGCCGTCCAGGCGCTGGCCGCGGATGTCGCTGATCGCCAGGCTCGCGCCGCGAGAGGCCAGCGCCCGGGCCAGCGCCTCGCCGATGCCCGACGCGGCGCCGGTGACGACCGCGACCCGGCCCTTCAAGGAGTAAGTGGACATGACGTCGCCGATCGGCGAAATGGAGGGGGCCGCCGACTTTACAGGCAAATGGACCGTTGGCCGAGCCGCACGTACGCCTGGCCCGCCGGGGGCGTTTCAGCCGAGGACCTGCCGCGTTGACACCCCTTCGCGGCCAAACCTAAGATGGGTCCGCTTCAATGCCGCCGGGGCGCTGGCCGCTCCCTGCACCTCGCCCTGCCGGGCTGCCTACGCCTCCATCCGCCGACGGACGCCCTGTCCGACTGGCGAGACACACTCTCTCATGTCGAATACCGCTTCAGGCATCTCGCCGTTCGCCCAACTCACCGTCGTGGAACTCGGACACAGCGTGGCCGCGCCGTTTGCCGGCCAGATCCTCGGCGAACTCGGTGCGCAGGTCATCAAGATCGAAAAACGCGAGGGCGACGACGCGCGCCGCTGGGGGCCGCCGTTCTGGGAGGGCGCCTCGGCACTGTTCCAGACCCTGAACCGCAACAAGCAGTCGGTGGTCTGCGACCTGCGCTCGATGCAGGACCGCGAGGCGCTGCTGGACCTGATTCGCGATCGCGCGGACATCGTGATCCAGAATCTGCGCCCCGGGCATACCGAATCGCTGGGGCTCGACGGCGAGAGCCTGCTGCGCATCAAGCCCTCGCTGGTCTACTGCAACCTGGGTGCGTTCGGGCGCGTCGGGCCGCTGAAGGACCGGCCCGGCTACGACCCGCTGATGCAGGCATTCGGCGGCATCATGAGCACCACCGGCGAGCCGGGGCGGCCCTCGGTACGGGTCGGCGCATCGCTGGTCGACATGGGCACCGGCATGTGGGCGGTGATCGGCATCCTGGCCGCGCTGCGCGAGCGCGAGGCCACGGGCAAGGGCTGCGTGGTCGACGTCTCGCTTTACGAAACCGCCACCACGTGGGTGTCGCTGCTGTCCGCGCAGTACCTGGCCTCGGGTCAGCTGGCCGGCAAGCAGGGGTCGGGGGCGCCCGGCATCGCCCCTTACAAGGCCTATGCCACCCGCGATGGAGAGGTCGTGATCGCCGCCGGCAGCGATGGCCTGTTCCGCAGTCTGGCGGAGGTGGTCGGCCGGCCGCAGTGGCGCGAGGATCCGCGCTTCGTCGACAACCCGAGCCGCGTCGCCAACCAGCTCGAGCTGTACGCGCTGCTCGATGCGCTGATCGCCGAACACGACACCGCCTGGTGGGTCGAGCGGCTCGAGGCCGCGGGCATTCCGTGTTCGCCGGTGCAAAACCTGGCGCAGATGCTGGCTCATCCGCAGACCGAAGCGCTGGAGCTGCTGCAGCCGGTGCCCGGCAGCGAAATGCGGTTTGTCGGCCTGCCGATGAGCTTCGACGGCGTACGTCCGGCGCCGCGCTCCGCGCCCCCGGCGCTGGGCGAACACACGGCGGAGGTCTTCCCGAACATGGCCAGGCTCAAGCCATGAGTCGACATTCCAATCCCGATTGCGCCGAATACGTCAGCGACAGCGTCGAGCGCCCGGCTGCGATGCACCCGATCCGCGCCAGCTTGCCAGTGGTGAGGCCGGGGCGATGGTGCGCCGAATGTTCGATTGACTTGGTGCGCCCAGCCGGACTCGAACCGGCATGACCAAGGGTCGGGGGATTTTAAGTCCCCGGCGTCTACCGATTCCGCCATGGGCGCCGCTGCCCCTGATTTTCGCACACGCCCGAGGGCTGCGGCGGGGCGAGAGAGGCGACATCGGCAGACTTGAGAAGGGGATGGGCGCGAGCCACTATCATGTCCCCACAACACATCCCCACAAACCAAGGAGACAGCCGATGACCATCAGCACGTCGCGCCGCCGCGCGCTCGCCGGACTGGGCGCACTGACGATTCTGCCAGGGGCACGCAATGCCCATGCGCAGGCCTTTCCCGCCAAGCCGATCAAGCTGATCGTGCCCCATGCCGCCGGCGGGAACTCGGACGCCTTCGGGCGCATCCTGGCGCAGCGACTGTCCGATCGGATCGGCCAGCAGGTGGTGGTCGAGAACCGCCCCGGCGCGGGCGGCACGATTGCCTCGGCGTTCGTCGCGCGATCGGCGCCCGACGGCTACACGCTGCTGGTCGCCGACAACGGCACCCACGCCATTGCCCCCACGTTGTACGGCAGCAAGCTGCAGTATCACGTGGTCAAGGACTTCAGCCCGATCACGCTGGCCGCGATGTTCCCGACGGTGCTGCTGGTGCACGCCGCGGTGCCGGCGCGCACCGCCCAGGAGTTCGTGGCGCTGGCCAAGGCGCAGCCGGGCAAGCTGACGTTCTCGTCGGCCGGCACCGGCAACGGCTCTCACCTGGCGCTGGAGCTGTTCCGGTATGCCGCCGGCGGACTGGACATGGTCCACGTGCCTTACAAGGGAGGCGCGCCGGCCATTCAGGCCCTGGCTGCCGGCGAGGTGCAGATGACCGCGGTCAGCGTCAACACCTCGCTGCCGCACCTGAAGTCCGGCCGGGTGCGGGCGCTGGCCCTGCAGTCGAGCAAGCGCTCGCCGGCGCTGCCCGATCTGCCCACGCTCGCCGAAGGCGGCATCAACGGTGCCGAGGCCGACAGCTGGCTGGCGATCCTGGGGCCCGCCGGCATTCCCGCCGACATCGTGTCGAAATTGAACCGCGAGATCGCGACGACACTGGCCCTGCCCGACATCAAGGAGCGGCTCGCGCAGCTCGGGCTGGAAGTGGTCGGCTCGTCGGTCGCGCAGTTCCAGCAGCTGCAGGAGCGCGACGTGGTGAAGTGGGGCGATGCGGTCAAGCGCTCCGGCGCGGTGGTGGAGTAAACCATGAGCCAGTCTCTGCGATCGATGCTCCAGGCCGGGCAGTTCGTTGCCGCCCCCGGCGTGTTCGACATGTTTTCGGCGAAGATCGCCGACCGCCTCGGTTTTGCCGCGCTGTACATGACCGGTTACGGAATCTCCGCCTCCTACCTGGGCCAGCCGGACGCCGGCCTGGTCACCTACACCGACATGGTGTCGCGGGCGGCGACCATCGCCGACGGCATCACCCGGCCGCTGATCGCCGATGCCGATACCGGCTTCGGCGGTCTGATCAACATCCGGCGCACCGTGCGTGGCTACGAGGCCGCCGGCGTGCAGGGCATCCAGATCGAGGATCAGGAAATGCCCAAGAAGTGCGGCCACACCCCCAACCGGCGCGTGGTGCCGCTGGCCGACATGCTCAAGCGCATCGAGGTCGCGGTCGAATCGCGGCGCAGCGCCGATTGCCTGATCATCGCGCGCACCGACGCGCGCACCAGCCTCGGACTGGACGAGGCGATCGCGCGCGGCCGGGCATTCGCCAAGGCGGGCGCCGACATCGTCTTCGTCGAATCGCTGGAATCGGAGGACGAATTCAGGCGGGTGGGTGCGGAGCTGGCCGGGGAGGCCTGGCTGATCGCCAACATGGTGCCCAGCGGGCGTTCGCCGGAGCTGTCGGTCGAGCAACTGAAAGCGATGGGATTTGCCGCGGCGATCTGGCCCAGCGCGGGCATGGCAGCGGCCTGCGCGGCACTCGAGTCCGCCTACGCGCACCTCGCCGCCAAAGGCATCACGCAGGGCCAGCCGATGCCCGCCTGGAGCATGGCGCAGCTGCATGACCTGGTCGGGTTCCCCGATGTCTGGGATTTCGAACGCAGGCACGTCGAGGCACCCTGAATGAGCACCGGAACCCTGTTCGATCGCCTGTGGGACGAGCATGTCGTGTGCTCGCTGGCTCCGGGCGTGGACCTGCTGCACATCGACCGGCTGCTCTTGCATGACCTGGGCGGGGGCGACGCGCTGGCGTCGCTGCGCCGGCGCGGGCTGGCGCTGCGCAGCCCGGAACTGGTCAGTGCGGTCCCCGACCACATCGTGGCGACCACGCCCGGGCGGCTCGGGGCCTTGATGCCCTGGGGCGACAAGCTGATCGCCTCGCTGCGTTACGAAGCCCGGCTGGCCGGCGTGCGGCTGTTCGACGTGGGCGAGCCCGGACAGGGGATCGTGCATGTGATCGGGCCCGAACAGGGCATCAGCCTGCCCGGCACCACCGTGGTCTGCGGTGACAGCCACACCTGCACCCACGGGGCGCTCGGCGCCTTGGCCTGGGGCATCGGCAGCAGCGAGGTCGTGCATGTGCTGGCCACCCAGACCCTGGCCCAGCGCCGCCCGCGCACGATGCGCGTGACCTTCGAGGGCACGCTGAGCCCCGGCGTGGTCGCCAAGGACCTGATCCTGGCGCTGGTCGGGCGCCTGGGCACCGCCGGCGGCACCGGCTACGCCATCGAATACGCGGGACCCGTGATTCGATCGCTGGGCATGGAAGGGCGGCTGACGCTGTGCAACCTGAGCGTCGAGCTGGGCGCCAAAGTCGGCCTGGTGGCCCCCGATGCGGTCACCGTCGAGTGGATTCGAGGCCGGCCGCATGCGCCGTCCGGCGCCGCATGGGATTCGGCCTGCGCGCACTGGGCGACACTGCGCAGCAGCGACGATGCGCAGTTCGATGCCGAACACCGGATCGATTGTTCCGAGCTCGTCCCGCAGGTCACCTGGGGGACCAGTCCCGAGCATGTGATCGGCGTGGACGGACGGGTGCCGGAGCCTGGTGCCCTCGCCGATCCGGTGCGCGCGCAGGCCTGGCAGTCGGCGCTCGACTACATGGGGCTGCGTGCCGGCGATCGGATCGCGGGCACGCGGATCGACCAGGTCTTCATCGGATCGTGTACCAATTCGCGCCTGAGCGATCTGCTACTGGCGGCGCAGCAGGTGCGCGGCCAGCGGGTTGCGCCGCACGTGCGGGCCTGGGTCGTGCCCGGCTCCGGACAGGTCAAGCGCGAGGCCGAGGCGCTCGGCCTGCACGAGGTTTTCAAAGCCGCGGGATTCGAGTGGCGCGAACCGGGATGCTCGCTGTGCGTGGGCGCCAACGGCGAATTCGTGCCGGCCGGCGCACGTTGCATCTCGACTTCGAACCGCAATTTCGTCGGACGCCAGGGGCCGGGTGCCCGCACCCACCTGGCCAGCCCGCAGCTGGCCGCCGCGTCGGCCATTGCCGGGGTCATCGCCGATCCCCGGCACTCCTGAGAGGTCCGCCCCATGCCTTTTACCGGCAAACCCTTCGAACGCCTGGAAGCCGTCGCAGCGCCCTGGACGCGGCCCAACGTCGATACCGACCTGATCATCCGGGTCGAGCGCTGCGCCCAGGCGCAAAGGGCCGACATGGGACGCTACGCGCTCGAAACCGTGCGCCTGCGGCCAGACGGTTCGCCCGATCCGGACTTCGTTCTGAACCGCCCTCCCTTCGATCGCGCCGGCATCCTGGTGGCGGGCGAGAACTTCGGCTGCGGCAGTTCGCGCGAGATGGCCGTCTGGGCTCTGGCGGGCCTGGGCATCCGCTGCGTCATTGCCCCTTCGTTCGGCGAAATTTTTTTCGGCAACTGTTTCCAGAACGGTGTGCTTCCGATCCGCCTGCCGGCCGATCAGGTTGCGGCGCTGGCGGCAGGCCTGCTCGCCGACCCGACCCGGTCCGCATGGACGATCGACCTGCCCGGGCAGACCATCCGCACCGGATCGGGCGAGACCCTGGCCTTCGAGGTCGAACCGCTGCGCCGCTCGATGCTGATCGAAGGGCTCGACGAAATCGCCGCCACCCTGCGCCGTGCGTCGAGCATCGAGACCTGGCAGCAGGCCGACCGGCGCCGCCGGCCCTGGGCCTGGCCAGAGCCGGGCTGACGCAAGGGGCTGGCTATTTGAGCAGCGGCTGCAGTGCCGGCCAGACGTTGGCCAGCATCATCGGCTGCGCCTGCTCGGTGGGGTGGATGCGGTCGGCCTGGAACAGCTCGATGCGCTCGCCCACGCCCTCCAGGAAAAAAGGCACGAGCGCGCAGCGCCGCGCGCCCGCCACCTCGCGGTACAAGCGCTCGAAGCGCTCGCCATAGGCGCGACCGTAGTTGGGCGGCATGCGCATGCCCAGCAGCAGCACTTTGGCTCCGCTGGCCTGGGCGCTGGCGACCATCGTGTCCAGCGCCGCCTGGGTCGTGGCCAGATCCAGGCCCCGCAAGGCATCGTTGCCGCCCAGTTCGATGATCACGACGCGCGGGCGATGCTCGGTCAGCAGGCCGGCCAGCCGAGTGCGTCCGCCCGCGGTGGTTTCGCCGCTGATGCTGGCATTGAAGGTCTGCCAGCGCGGCGATGCGCCGGCCAGGCGCTGAGCCATCAGTTCGACCCAGCCGCTGCCGCGGCGCAGCCCGTACTCAGCCGACAGGCTGTCGCCCAGCACCAGGACCAGCGCACGGGTCGCGGCCCCGGGCCCGGCGGCGGCACGCGGCGCCGCCCGTGCCGCGGGACCCACCGCAGCAAGCGCCGCCGCGAGCACGGCGGTAAGGTTCGGGCCTGCGCCGCCACCCATTGCCGGTAGACTCGCGAGCGCTGCGAGCAGGCGGCGCCGCGATCGGTCGAACCGTACCGGCCCGGGCCGAACGTGCGTGCGAAGTCGCGAATTCATCGAGTCCTCGAAATACCCCGCCAGGGGCCCTTCAGTGTCTGGAACGGTTGATCCATGAGCATGATTATCGTCGAGCATCTTTCACGGCGCGTTCGCGACGCCGACGGCTGGTTGTCGATCCTCGAGGATGTGACTTTCACGATTCCGTCGGGCACGACCGCCGCGATCGTCGGCGCATCGGGTTCCGGCAAGTCGACGCTGCTGGGTCTGCTGGCCGGGCTGGACCTGCCCGATGCCGGGCGCGTGGTGATCGGCGGGCAGAGCCTGTTCGACCTCGACGAAGACGCACGGGCGGCCTGGCGTGCCCGCCATGTCGGTTTCGTCTTCCAGACCTTCCAGCTGCTCGGGCAGATGACGGCGCTGGAGAACATCATGCTGCCCCTGGAACTTGCGGGTGATCCTGATGCCGAAGAACGGGCCCGCGAACTGCTCGTCAGGGTCGGCCTGGCCGATCGCGCCCGCCACTACCCACGCACGCTGTCGGGTGGCGAGCAGCAGCGGGTGGCGCTCGCGCGGGCCTTCGCGGCCGCGCCGCCGCTGCTGTTCGCCGATGAGCCGACCGGCAGCCTCGATGCCGCCACCGGTGAGCGGGTGATCGAACTGCTGTTCGAACTGAATCGCGAGGCCGGGGCCACGCTGGTGCTGGTGACCCACGACGAGAGCCTGGCCTCGCGCTGCCAGCAGCGCATCACGCTGAAGGCGGGCCGGCTTCAGCCGGCCTGATCCGGCGCAGCGTCGGCCAGCGCCAGCGCCGTGCCAACGCGCTCGATCCACGCGCGCGTGGCCGGATCGCTG
Source organism: Burkholderiaceae bacterium (assembly GCA_016710525.1). GTDB lineage: Bacteria > Pseudomonadota > Gammaproteobacteria > Burkholderiales > Burkholderiaceae_E > Quisquiliibacterium. Next base: position 77,172 of record JADJVQ010000007.1, on the reverse strand, counting down.
ATCGCCTCGGGCAGGGCGATGCCACGGCGCCGCCGAGCCAGCGCCTCTTCGATCGGGCCCGCCATCTGCTTGCCCAGTTCGACGCCCCACTGGTCGAACGGGTTGATGCCCCACAGCCAGGCGAGTGCGACCGTCTTGTGCTCGTACATGGCGATCAGCGCGCCCAGCGCATGCGGGCTGAGCCGGCCGATCAGCAGCGTGGTCGACGGCCGGTCGCCGGGATGCACCTGGTGGCCGGCATCGCGCTCGGCCTGTTCGGCGGATAGTCCTCTGGCCCGCAGCGCCGTGATCACGTCGGCGCGGCTGCGTCCGAGCATCAGCGCCTGCGCCTGGGCGATCGCATTGGCCAGCAGCGCTTCGTCGCGCCGCTGCGGGTCGGCTGCGTCGGGCAGGGCGAGCACGAATTCGACCGGGTGGACATCGGTGCCCTGGTGCAGCGCCTGGAAGAAGGAATGCTGGGCATCGGTGCCGGCGGCACCCCAGGTGACGGTGACGGTGCGCCAGGGCAGCGGTTCTCCCTGCGTGCCGACCGACTTGCCGTCGCTTTCCATCTGCAGCTGCTGCAGGTAGCTGGGCAGGCGCTTGAGCGGGTCGCAGTAGGGCGCCACGACATCGGTTGCGCCCGGCGCCAGCAGCCGGTTCCACAGCGCGGTCAGGGCCAGCATCAGCGGCGCATTGCGCGCCGTGGGCGCCTGGGCGAAGTGCGTGTCCATCGCGTGGGCACCCGCGAGCATGTCCTTGAAGGCGTCCGGTCCGATCGCCAGCATCAGCGGCAGGCCGATCGCCGACCACAACGAATACCGCCCCCCCACCCAGTCCCAGAACGGGAACAGCGTGGCGTCACCGATGCCGCTGGCACGGGCCAGATCGGGTGCCGCGGTCACGCCGGCCAGATGCCGGCCCAGGCCCGATTCCGTGATGCCCGCCTCGCGCAGCCATTGCAGCAGGGCGTCCATGTTGCGGGCGGTCTCGAGAGTGCGCCAGGACTTGGAGGCGACGATGACCAGCGTGCGGTCGGGGTCGAGCAGACGCTGCATCGCCGACCAGGCGGCCGGGTCGACATTGGACAGGAAATGCACCCGCAATCCGGGGTCGGCGAACCGGGTCAGCGCTTCGCAGGCCATCTGCGGGCCGAGGTGGGAGCCGCCGATGCCGACATGGACGATGTCGGTCAGGCGCAGGCCTCGTTCGCCGGTCCAGGCGCCGCTGCGCACCGCCTGGGCAAAGTCGCTCATGCGCTGAAGGCAGGCGCCGACTTCCGGCGGCTGGCCCGCGCCGGCCGGCGCGCGCAGCGCCGTATGCCAGGCGCGGCGCCCTTCGGTCGGATTGACGATGTCGCCCCGCATCATGGCCGCGGCCTGCGCCGCGATGCCGGCCTGCGCCGCGTAGCGCAGCAGGGCGTCGCGATGCCGCACCGACATCCGCTGACGGCTGAGGTCCAGCGTCAGGCCGGCAGCCTCGAGGGTGAACTGGTCGACGCGCTCGGGCTCATCCGCGAAGAGCTGGCGCAGCGTCGTGCTCCGGGCTTGCCCGGCGAGATCGTCGAGGGTGCGCATGGCATGCTGGCGGTCTGATGGATTCATGGCTCACTTCTAGCATTGGGCCAGGCGCCGGGCAGCAACGAGGCCAGTTGGAGGGCGCTCAGGCCGGCACCTTGCGGATGGTCATGATGCCACCGGTCACCGGCCCTGCCGTGCAGCCAGACCCCCAGGCAGGCCGCGAGCCAGGCCTCGTACCCCTGGGCCAGCAGGCTGGCGACGAGGCCTGCCAGCACGTCGCCGGTGCCACCGGTGGCCAGCGCCGCGGACCCGGTGGTGTTGATCGCCCAGCGGCCGTCTGGCGCCGCGAGCACCGTGCCGGCCCCCTTCAGGGCCACGATGGCGCCGGTCAGTGCGGACAGCCGGCAGGCGCCCGCGATGCGGTCGGACTGCACGGCCGCGGTGCTGCTGCCCAGAAGGCGGGCCGCCTCCAGCGGGTGGGGGGTCAGGATGGCCGGGCCGGGGCGCCGCGCCAGCGCCTCGATCAGGGCCGGCTCGGCCGCCATCAGATTCAGGGCGTCGGCATCGAGCACGCAGGGGCGGGCCTCGCCCAGCACCGAGCTCAGCCGGTCGCGCGCGGTGGCACTGGTTCCCAGGCCGCAGCCGATCGCCAGCACGCCGGCATCGCGATCGTCGCCGGCAAACGGGCGCGCCATGAGCTGAGGATAGGACGGATCGAAGGCATCGCCCTCGGGACTGGCGATCCAGACCTTGCCGGCGCCGCCGGCCTGCGCCGCCAGTGCGGCGAGATAGGCCGCGCCGCGGGTGCCGGCAGCGCCGCCCAGCACCAGCACGCTGCCGAAGCTGCCCTTGTGCGAATCCGCCCGGCGTGGCACTGCCTGGCTCGCGATCCACCCGGCGGTCAGCAGGCGGCCATGGCGTCGCGCGCCAGCGCAGCTCGCACCCGCGCGGGCAGCCGTCAGCGCTTCGGCTTGCGCCGATGCGCCGACCTCGGCGCCCAGGCCGATGTCCTCGAGCACGACCCGTCCGGCCAGTTCGGGGCCCAGTCCCGTGTGCAGCCCCGGCTTGTCCGCGATGAACGTGACGGTGGTATGAGCGCGAACCGCCGGGCCTGCCGGCTCTCCGGCCGCCAGGCCGCGATCGGCATCCAGGCCCGAGGGCACATCGACCGCGACCACGGTTGCCCTCGCGCGGTTGAGGGTGTCGACCAGATCGGCCAGCCGACCCGTCAGCGCCCGCGTGAGGCCGATGCCGAACAGCCCATCGATCACCAGCGGACCGTCGGGCGCCCCGTGAGCCAGCGCCGCCGGCAGCGATGCGAAGCTGTCCAGGCGTCCGCCCTGGGCGAGCCAGCGCCGATGCACCTGCAGGGCATCGGGCGCCGCTGGCGCGTCCGGCGTGAGCGCGCGGCAGGTGACCGCGAACCCCAGTTCGTGCAGCCGCATGGCGGCGCTCAGGGCATCACCACCATTGTTGCCGGCACCCACCAGCACTTCGATGGCTTGTGCCCGCGGCTGGCATCGCGCCATCTTGGCCACCTGGCGGGCCAGCGCGGCGCCGGCGCGGGCCATCAGCGTGCCGGCAGGCAGCGAGGCCAGTGCCCGCTGCTCGAGGGCGCGCAGGGCATCGGTGAACAGCAGGCGTTCGTTCATGGCAGACGACGATAGCGCTGCAGAGTGAGGCCGTCGAGATCGATCTGCGGCGTCTTGCCGGTGACGAGGTCGGCCAGGACCCGCGCGCTGCCGCACGCCATCGCCCAGCCCGTCGACCCATGCCCCAGGTTCAGGAACAGGCCGGGCAGCGCCGTTGCGCCCAGCAGGGGCGGCCCGTCGGGCAGCATCGGCCGCGCACCAACCCAGTACTGCGCCTCCGACCAGCGGGCGGCCGCCGGAAACCAGTCGCCGGCCACCTTGATCAGCGTGCGCAGGGGAGCTTCGCGCAAGGTCAGTGCACGGTCGCTGATCTCGGCAGTGCCGGCAATGCGCAGGCGATTGCCGAACGGCGTGATGGCGGTCTTGTAGGCTTCATCCATCAGCGCGCGCCCCGGGCCGATGGCGTCGGGTTTCAGGGTGACCGTCGCTGCGTAACCCTTGACCGGCCAGATCGGCAGCTTCACGCCCACCGGATCGAGCAGCGCGACGCTGTCGGCGCCGGCACAGACGATGACCGCATCGGCCTTGTACAGATCGCGCCCGATCCGCACGCCGATGACGCGGCCGCCTTCGACGACCAGCGAGTGCACCAGCACGTCGAGGCGAAAGCGCGCACCGAGCGCCTCGGCATCGCGGCGCAGGGCCGCGGCAAACACCGGGCAGTTGCCCGATTCGTCTTCCGGCAGATGCAGCCCGCCGGCCAGCGGCGTGAGCGGCGACAGACCCGGTTCGAGGGTTCGGCAGGCCTGCGCATCGAGCAGCTGGCAGGGCACACCGTTCTCTTCGAGCAGTGCGCGCGCGGGCCCGACCATGGCCAGGTCCTTGTCGCTGCGCAGCAGTTGCAGGTAACCCTGCGACTGCTCGTACTGCAGGCCATGCCGGGCGCGCAGCAGGTGCAGGCGGTCACGGCTGTAGAAAGCCAGCCGCTGCATGCGCAGCTTGTTCGTGCGCCAGCGTTCGGCCCGGCATTCGCCCAGCCAGGCCACCAGCCAGCGCCACAACCGGGGTTCGAGAGAGGGCCGGAAGACGACCGGCGCATTCGGCTTGAAGAGATAGGACAGCACCTTGCCCGGCATGCCGGGGGCAGCCCACGGCGTCACGTAGCCGGGCGCGATCACGCCGGCGTTGCCGAAGCTGGTTTCCTGCGCAACGCCCGTGCGGCGGTCGACAACGGCAACCGACACGCCGTCGGCAGCCAGTTCATACGCGGTGGTGACCCCGATGATCCCGGCGCCGACAACGATGACTCGCATGCGCGCTACTTCTCCTTGCCCATGGTGATATCGGGCAGCCAGGTCACGATCTGCGGGAACACGGTGATCAGCCCGATGCAGACGATCAGGCAGGCGAAGAAGGGCAGCGCCGCCTTCGCGATGACGTTGCTGTCCTTGCCGGTCATGTTCTGCAGCACGAACAGATTGAAGCCCACCGGCGGCGTGACCTCGGCGATCTCGACCAGCAGCACGATGAAGATGCCGAACCACACCAGGTCGAAGCCGGCCTTCTGGATCATCGGCAGCACCACGGCACTGGTCAGCACGATCATCGAGATGCCGTCCAGCGCGGTGCCCAGCACCAGGTAGACCACCGACAGCACGGCAATGAGCGCGTAGGGCGACAGGCCCAGCGAGTGCACCCATTCGGCCAGTTCGCGCGGAATGCCGGTAAAGGCCATGGTCTTGGTCAGAAAGGCCGCGCCGGCCAGGATGAACATGATCATGCACGACACGCGCGTCGCACTCATCAGGCTCTCGCGGAAGTTCTGCCAGGTCAGGCTGCGGCTGCTGGCGGCGATGACCAGCGAGCCCAGCACCCCGTAGGCCGCGCATTCGGTGGCCGTGGCCCAGCCGGCGATCAGCACCCAGACGATGAACACGATGAGCAGGGTGCACGGGATCAGGTTGCCCGAGCGGCGCAGTTTTTCCGCGAGGCTGCTGGGCGCTTCGGCGGCCGGAACCTTGTCCGGATTGCGCAGCGACCAGATGCCGATGTAGCCCGAGAACAGCAGCATCAGGATGAAGCCAGGGATGAACCCGGCCAGGAAGATGCGGATGATCGAGGCGTCCGCCGCCACCGCGTAGACCACCATCGTGATCGAGGGCGGGATCAGGATGCCCAGCGTGCCCGCGGTGGCCAGCGAGCCCAGCGCGAGGCGTTCGTCGTAGCCGCGCCGCACCAGCTCGGGCAGGGCCACCTTGGCGATGGTCGCGCAGGTGGCCGCCGACGAACCCGATACCGAGCCGAAGATGCCGCAGCCCAGGATGGTGGTGTGCATCAGGCGGCCCGGCACGCGGTTCAGCCACGGCGCCAGGCCTTCGAACATCTGCTCGGACAGCTTGGTGCGGAACAGGATTTCGCCCATCCAGATGAACAGGGGCAGGGCAGCCAGCTCCCACGAGGCGCTCGACTCCCACATCGCCGAGAACAGGTTCTTGCCCCAGGTGGCCGCCGGCAGCGTGGTGAACATCACCATGCCGACCCAGCCGACCAGGGCCAGGGTCATCGCGATCCAGACGCCGCCGGTCAGCAGCATCAGCATCACGATGAGCAGAAATCCGCCCACTTCGACGACGTTCATACGTCCTCGCTGAAATCGCCGCGGGCGTGGCGCTCTTCGACGGCCACCACGTAGTCGGGCCGGTTGCCGCGCGCCACGTGGACGAACTGATCGGCCACCGCGACGAACAGCAGGAAGCTGCCGATCGCCAGGCTGGACTGCGGGATCCAGATCGGGATGACGACCAGGCCGCCGGCCATGTCGCCGAAGGTGCGGCTGTCCAGCACATACAGCGTGACCGACCAGGCGACGTAGCCAGTGAACAGCGTGGCGATGGCCAGCGACAGCAGTTCGAACACATGGCGCCATCGCGGCCCCAGACTCTCGAGCAGCAGCGTCACGCGCACGAAGTCGCCATGGCGAAAGGTATGGGCCAGACCGAAGAACGCGGCCGCCGCGGTCATCCAGGAGACGACGTCGTCGGTTCCACCGGTGCGCATCCCCAGGGTGCGCATGACAGTGGCGGCCAGCATCACGAAAAAGATCGCAAAGACGAACGCGCCGGCGAGCGCGCCCGCGGCATCGATGACTCGGGTGAGCAGCGGGCGCATGCGGCGCTTACTTGCGGTAGGCGTCGACGATGGCCTGGCCTTCAGGCCCGGCCTTCTTCAGCCAGTCGGCCACCATGACGTCGCCGATCTTCTTCAGTTCGGCGGCGAACTGGGGGTTCGGCTTGATGATGTTCATGCCACGCGCCTTCAACTGGTCCAGGTACCAGCCGTTCTTTTCCATCGAGACCTTCCAGCCGCGCGTCTCGGCATCGGCCGCCGCCTTCAGCAGCGCGTCCTGGGTCGGCTTGTCCAGCGCGTTGAACGCGGCGCGGTTCACCAGCACGGCGTTCTTGGGCAGCCAGGCCTGGGTGTCGTACCAGTTCTTCACATGTTCGTAGGTCTTGCTGTCGAAGCCGGTTGAACCCGACGACATGTACGAGTCGATCACACCGGTGGCCAGCGCCTGCGACAGCTCGGCGGCCTGGATGGTGACCGGTTGCGCATTGACCAGTTCAGCCAGCTTGGCGGTGGCCGGGCTGTAGGCTCGCCACTTCAGCCCCTTCATGTCGGCGACCGAGTTCAGCGTCTTCTTGCTGTAGATGCCCTGGGGCGGCCAGGGCACCGTGAAGATCGCCATCATCCCCTGCTCGGCCAGCTTCTTGTCCAGGACCGGCTTTTGGAGCTTGTACAGCTTCAGGGCCTCGTCGTAGCTGTCGGCCAGGAAGGGCAGGCCATCGACGCCGAAAATCGGCCATTCGTTCTCGAAGTTGACCAGCAGGATCTCGCCGGCCTGCGCCTGGCCGCCCTGAACCGCGCGCTTGATCTCCGGCGCCTTGAACAGCGACGCGTTGGAGTGCACGGTGATTTTCAGTTTGCCGCCGCTGGCCTTGTCGACATCGGCGGCGAACTGCACCAGGTTTTCGGTGTGGAAATTGCCCGGCGCATAGGCCGAGGCCAGATTCCAGGTGGTCTGGGCGGCAGCGGCTGTGCCAAGCGACAGCGCGGCCGCTGCGAACAGGGTATGAATCAGTTTCATCGATGACTCCGGTGGCCGGGGTTGGAACAAACGTCAGGGAAGGGACGCAACGCAAAGCCGGACAGTTTAGAGGATGCCTCGCCGTGCCCGCCCGGTTGTTGTATCTTCGTCCGCCCCGCATCACCCAATCAAGCAAGAAGCTTGCCGTCCTGGCAAACCCCGGAAGCGATCCGATGGACCCCCACCCCCACGCCCCGAACCGCGATCCCGCGCACTGCGGGCCCGCCCTCGGGCTGCTGATGCTCGACACGCGCTTCGAGCGCGCGCCCGGCGATGTCGGCCATCCTCGGACCTTCGGATTTCCCGTGCTGCGCCAGGTCGTGCCGGGCGCCCGGGTGTCGCGAGTCGTGCGCAGCGATCCCGACCCCGAGCTGCTCGAGCCCTTCGTGGCCGCCGGCCGCGAGCTGATCGCGCGCGGTGCGGTCGGCATTTCCACTTCCTGCGGGTTTCTCGCGCCGTTTCAGCGCCAGCTGGCCGATGCGCTGGCCGTGCCGGTGGCGATCTCCAGCCTGCTGCAGGTGCCCTGGGTCGATGCCCTGTTGCCAGCGGGTCGGCGCAGCGGGGTGATCACCGCCCGCGCATCGGCGCTGTCGCCCGCGCTGCTGCAAAGCGCCGGGGCACCGCCCGACACGCCGGTTGCGGGCATGCCGCCCGGCGGGCGCTTCGAGCGCCTGGTGCTGCTGGAGCAGATGCCGGAGGCCGCCGAGGTGGATCAGGAGGCAGTGGCCATCGAGTCCGGCTTCGGCGACGAACTGGTCCTCGCAGGCCGCTCGCTGGTGCGCCGGCACCCGGAGGTGGGCGCGATCGTGCTCGAGTGCACCAATCTGCCGCCCTGGCGGCATCGGCTGGCGGCCGAGCTGGGCTGCCCCGTGTTCGACATCACCACGCTGCTGAACTGGTTCTGGCAGGGCCTCGCGGCGGGCAGTCTGCCGGCGGCTGCGACGCCGCCCCCCATCCCGGCCCCGACTTCAACCCGAGATTTCCCATGAGCAAGCCCTGGCAGTTCTGGATCGACCGTGGCGGCACGTTCACCGATGTCATCGGGCGACGCCCCGATGGCCGCCTCGTCACCGCCAAGCTGCTCTCGGAAGACCCCGAGCACTATCCGGATGCGGCGGTCGAGGGCATCCGCCGGCTCCTCGGGCTGGACGCCGACGTGCCGATCACACCGGCGCTGGTCGAGGTGGTCAAGATGGGCACCACGGTGGCGACCAATGCGCTGCTCGAGCGCAAGGGCGAACCGCTGCTGCTCGCGATCACCCGCGGCTTCGGCGACGCGCTGCGCATCGCCTACCAGAATCGGCCGCGCCTGTTCGACCGGCGGATCGAGCTGCCCGAACTGCTGTATCGCGAGGTGCTCGAGGTCGACGAACGGCTGGCCGCCGATGGCGAGGTGATCACGCCCCTGGACCTGGGCGCGGCACGCGCCGGTCTTCAGCGCGCCTTCGACGCCGGCCTGAGGGCGGTGGCGATCCTGCTGATGCACGGCTACAAGTACGCGGCCCACGAACGCGCGCTGGCAGCGCTGGCCCGCGAGATCGGCTTCACCCAGGTTTCGGTGTCGCACCAGGTCTCGCCGCTGATCAAGTTCGTCTCTCGCGGCGATACCACCGTGGTCGATGCCTACCTGTCGCCGGTGCTTCGCCGCTACGTCGGGCAGGTGGCCCGGGCCATGCACGGGGTGCGCCTGCAGTTCATGCAGTCCAATGGCGGGCTGACCGATGCGCGCACCTTCCAGGGCAAGGATTCGATCCTGTCGGGACCGGCCGGCGGGATCGTCGGCATGGCGCGGGTGAGCCAGGCAGCCGGATTCGACCGCGTGATCGGCTTCGACATGGGCGGCACGTCGACCGATGTGTCGCACTTCGCGGGCGAGTTCGAGCGGGCCTTCGACACGCTGGTGGCCGGTGTCCGCATGCGGGCGCCGATGATGAGCATCCACACCGTGGCCGCCGGCGGCGGTTCGATTCTGCATTTCGACGGCACCCGGCTGCGGGTCGGGCCGGACTCGGCCGGTGCACATCCGGGGCCGGCATGCTATCGGCGCGGCGGGCCGCTGACCGTCACCGATGCCAACGTGATGCTGGGCCGGATCCAGCCGGCGCATTTTCCGCGCGTATTCGGGCCCGGCGCCGATGAGCCGCTCGACGCCGAAGTCGTGCGCCGGCGCTTCGCCGAGCTGGCCGCCACCGTGTCGCAGGCCAGCGGTCGGGAGATGAGTCCCGAGGCCCTGGCCCAGGGTTTCGTCGACATCGCGGTCGCCAACATGGCCAATGCGATCAAGCGGATCTCGGTGCAGCGCGGCTATGACGTCACCGAGTACACGCTGACCACCTTCGGCGGGGCCGGCGGCCAGCATGCCTGCGGTGTCGCCGATGCGCTGGCGATGCCGCGGGTGCTGTCGCATCCGCTGGCCGGAGTGCTGTCGGCCTATGGCATGGGGCTGGCCCAGCAGATGGTCATGAAGGAGCAGTCGGTCGAGCTGCCGCTGGACGAGGATGGCCTTGCCGAAGGCTCGCGCCTGCTGGCCGGCCTCGCCGATGCCGCGCGCAGCGAACTGCTGGCCCAGGGAGAACCGGCCGAGTCGCTCGTCGTGTCGGCGCAGCTGCTGCTGCGCTATGACGGCACCGATACGGCTCTGCCGGTGCGCCATGTCGACGGATCGACGATGGACGCTGCGCAGGCCATCGGCGCGATGCGCGCCGAATTCGAAGCCGCCTACCGGCAGCGCTTCGCGTTTCTGCTCGAGGGCCGTGCGCTGATCATCGAATCGGCCGTGGTCGAGGCGCTCGGCGCCGGCGGGCCGGCCGAGACGATGGTCGAGGCCGAACCCCGGCGCAGCGGCCCGCCTCGCGAATCCGATCGCGTGCGGCTGTTCAGCGACGGCGCCTGGCACGACACGCCGCTGTTCGAACGCACGGGTCTGTGCGCAGGGGACCGGATCGACGGACCCGCGATCATCGCCGAAACCAATGCCACCACGATCGTCGAAGCGGGCTGGCAGGCCCGGATGACCGACCGTCGCGATCTCGTGCTCAGCCGCGTCGTCGCGCGCGCGACCCGGCATGCGATCGGCACCCGGGCCGATCCGGTGATGCTCGAGATCTTCAACAACCTGTTCATGTCGATCGCCGAGCAGATGGGCTACCGGCTGCAGAACACCGCCCATTCGGTGAACATCAAGGAACGGCTCGATTTTTCGTGCGCGGTGTTCGATGCGCAGGGCAACCTGGTGGCCAACGCGCCGCACATGCCGGTTCACCTGGGATCGATGGGCGCCAGCGTGCAGGCGGTGATCCGGGCCAATCCCGACCTGGCGCCGGGTGATGTGTATGTCTTGAACGATCCCTATGCCGGGGGCACCCATCTGCCCGATGTGACGGTGATCACGCCGGTGTTCGACGCCGCCGGGCGCGACATCCTGTTCTACGTCGGTTCGCGCGGCCACCATGCCGACATCGGCGGCATCACGCCGGGCTCGATGCCGCCGGACAGCCGCGAGATCGACGACGAAGGCGTGCTGATCACCAACTTCGCGCTGGTGCGCGACGCCCGGCTGCAGGAGGCGCCGCTGCGCGAACTGCTGGCCGGCGCACGCCACCCGGCGCGCAACATCGACCAGAACATGGCCGACCTGCGCGCCCAGATCGCCGCCAACGAAAAGGGCCGCGAGGAACTGCTGCGCATGGTCGATCACTTCGGCCTGGATGTGGTGCAGGCCTACATGGGCCATGTGCAGGACAACGCCGAAGAGTCGGTGCGCCGCGTGATCAGCGCCCTGAAGGATGGCGATTTTTCATTGCCGCTGGACAACGGGTCGGTGATCCGGGTGGCGATCCGGGTCGACCGGACGCTGCGCGAGGCGCTGATCGACTTCACCGGCACCAGCGAGCAGCAGCCGAACAATTTTAATGCCCCGCAGGCGGTCACGATGGCTGCGGTGCTCTATGTTTTTCGCACGCTGGTCGATGATGAGATTCCGATGAACCAGGGCTGCCTGAAGCCGCTGCGGGTCATCGTGCCGCAGGGCTCGATGCTCAATCCGCGGCATCCGGCGGCGGTCGTGGCCGGCAACGTCGAAACCTCCACCTGCATCACCAACGCGCTTTATGGCGCGCTGGGCGTGATGGCGTCCTCGCAGCCGACGATCAACAACTTCACCTTCGGCAATGCCCGCCACCAGTACTACGAAACCGTCTCGGGCGGCTCGGGCGCGGGCGGCGTGTTCGATGCCGGCGGACGGCTGGTCGGCGGCTTCGACGGGACCTCGGTCGTGCAGACGCACATGACCAACTCCCGGCTCACCGATCCCGAGATCCTCGAGACCCGGTTTCCGGTGCGCCTGGACAGCTATCGGATCCGGGCAGGGACCGGCGGGGCGGGGCGCTGGCGCGGAGGCGATGGCGGCGTGCGCCGAGTGCGCTTCCTGGCGCCCATGACCGCGTCGATCCTGTCCAATGGCCGCGTGCATCCTGCCTTCGGTGCGGCCGGCGGCCAGCCGGGCGCGCCGGGGCGCAACTGGGTCGAGCGGATCGATGGCCGGATCGAGCCGCTCGCTCATGCGGATCGAGCCGACCTGCAGGCCGGTGACGTCTTCGTGATCGAGACGCCGGGGGGCGGCGGCTACGGCGCGATCGACTGACGCAGGGCCATCACAACCTGGTTGCGGATCGCCCGCACCAGGGCGAGCGCCGCGTCTTCGATCTGCAGGCCGCCGGTTTCGGCGCAGTCGGCATAGATCATGCCCTTGGGGACGCCCTGGATCATGACCGGCAGCAGCAGGAAGCTGCCCGCCGAATAATGCTGGCGATGCCAGGCGGGCAGGCGCCCGGCCACATTGCCGGCGCCGGCATCCGAGATCAGCAGGTCGGCGCCCTTGCGGGCGGCTGCGCTCAGCAGGTCGCCATCGTCCTCGAGCACGATCCGGAACAGGCGCAGACGGTCGTTTTCGATGTCTCCGGCCCCGAAACGCCCGTTCAGCGCCTCGCCCTGGGCATCGCGGATCGCGAACAGCACCCGGCGGCACTGCAGCGAGCCGTGCAGCGTGTCCAGGGCCCCCCGCAGGATGTCGTTCAGAATGAAGCGGCCCGCCAGGTTTTCCGAGAGTGCGGCCAGCCCGCTGGCCAGCGAATTGCGGCGAAGGTCGATCTCGTGCGGTTCGAGCGCGCGGGCCGCCGGGGCGGCCGGGGCTGCCGCGGCAACGGGCACCGCGGCAGCCGCGCCCGTGCGCGCCGGGGCCCCCGCATCCCGCGCCGCAGGCTCGGTTCGCGAAGGCGGCGTGGCCGTCAGCAGCGCGCCGTGGTCGGCAGGCTTGGACGGTTTTCGATTCTCGAGATCGAGCATCTGCCGCCCGAAGGGTGTCGACGACACCTCCATGCCCATCGCCTGGCCCAGCTGTTCGGTGCGCTTCCTGGCCAGCATCAGCAGCTCCGGCAGCGCGCCGTCCTTCAACTCCAGGCTCGTGGCATAGCGGCGGCTCAGCTGTTCGAAGCCGGGACTGTTGTGGGCTGCTCCGCTGGCGATCAGGTCGCACAACTCCGCGGCGAAACCCGCGGCGACGCGCACCGTGGATTCGTAGGTGGTGCAGCGCGGGGCCGGGGAATGCGTGTCCAGCCGGCGCAGCCCCTGCAGCAGCACATCGGGGAATCCCCAGGACTGCGCCACCGCATGGCCGAGCTCTTCATAGCTCACGCCCAGCACGCGGCGGGCATGGCGATCGGCCTGGACGTGGGTCTGGTTCGGCGCCGCAAGGGCCTGCAGCTCGGCCGCCGGCTGGGGCAGGTGATGCAGGACCATCACCTGCCCCAAGCGATGGAACATGGCCGCCAGGCCAGCCTCCTCGCAGACCCGGGTGCCCGGGGTGAGCACCGACCGGGCGATCGAACAGGCCACGGTGGAGCGCGCGAATTCGTCGCGCAAAGGCGTCGCCCGCGGCACGCTGCGCAGGTTCTCGAACAGCAGCAGCGAGACCGCGATCGTGCGGACGGTATCCAGGCCCAGCACCATCAGAGCGCGCGACACGGTGCTCACGGGTTCCTGGCCCGCCGGCCGATAGGCCGACGAATTGGCCAGCCGCAGCAGCCGTTGCGACAACGCGAAGTCCTGCATCACCGCGCCGGACAGCCGGCCGATGTTTTCGCGGTCGGAGGCGGTCAGGCAGCTGACCTCCTGGATCGCCTGGGAGAGGGCCGGAAAATCGCTGCCGCCCTGCATCTGGGCGAGCAGGCGGTCCAGCGGATGGATCTCGTCCGCGTCTGAAGGGGCGGGCGCCGCCTCCGCCGTCGGAGCGGGAAGGCCGACAGGCGGGGGGAGCTCGGACGGGGTCGATTGCGCGCGCATCAGTCAAGGATCGCCCAGCGCAAGCCGATCGCGTCGGTGGATCTGAGGCCGCTTTCGCCTCGAATTCGGGTCATGGCCGGCACAACTTATAATCGGGGGCCGCACGCCGGATGGCGTCCCCCCGTTTTTGTGAAGCCTCCGATGCCCGAGTTCTCCTCACTGCCGGGGCAGCCCGCGCTGTCCGCCTTTCGCCTTGACCGGCTGCTCGAGCGTCTGAAGGCGGTCGAACCCGCGATCAACGGTCTGGATGCCCATCATGTCCACCTGGTCTGGTCCGAACGCGCGCTCAGTCCCGACGAGGCTGCTCGCCTGCGGGCACTGCTCGACGTGCCGTCCGGGGTGCCCGCCAGCGACGGCGCCTTGCTGTGGGTGGTGCCGCGGCTGGGCACCGTGTCGCCCTGGGCCAGCAAGGCGACCGACATTGCCCACAACTGCGCGATGCCGTTCGTGCGCCGCATCGAACGCGGCATCCGATATCGGCTGCACACCCGCGGACGCCTGCTGAGCGGCCTGCTCGGAACGTCGCGCACACTCGATACGGCGCATCTGCAGGCAGTGGGCGCGCTGCTGCACGATCGCATGACCGAAAGCCTGCTGCTGCAGGAGCCCGATCCTCAGGTCCTGTTCGCCCCGCTCGCGGGCAAGCCCCTGCAGCGCATCCCGATGACCGCCGAGGGGCGTGGCGCGCTCGTCGACGCCAACCAGAACCTCGGGCTGGCGCTGTCCGACGATGAGATCGATTATCTGTTCGAGGCGTTCGGGCGTGCCGGGCGCGATCCCAGCGATGTCGAACTGATGATGTTCGCGCAGGCCAACTCCGAGCACTGCCGGCACAAGATTTTCAACGCCAGCTGGTCGATGGACGGGCAGGAGCGTTCCGAGACCCTCTTCGGCATGATCCGCAGCACCCATGCGGCCAATCCCGCCGGCACGATCGTCGCGTATTCCGACAATGCGGCCGTGCTCGAGGGCGTGCCCGCGCAGCGGTTCCACGCCCGGCAGCAGCACACCAACGGGCTGTATCGCGCGCAGCCGGTGTTGCTGCACAGCCTGCTGAAGGTCGAAACCCACAACCACCCGACGGCCATTTCGCCGTTTCCGGGTGCGTCGACCGGCTCGGGGGGAGAAATCCGCGACGAGGGCGCGACCGGGCGCGGCTCCAAGCCTCGCTTCGGCCTGACCGGCTTCACGGTCTCGAACCTGCGCATCCCAGGCTTCGAGCAGCCCTGGGAAACCGCACGCGATGTCACTGCGCCGCGCGCCCCCCAGGCCGACGGTGCGCCCCCTTATGGCGCTCCCGAGCGGATCGCCTCGCCGCTGTCGATCATGATCGACGGTCCGATCGGGGCGGCGTCGTTCAACAACGAGTTCGGCCGTCCCAGCCTGCTCGGCTATTTCCGCACGCTCGAGGTGAACGTCGGCGGCCGGGTGCGCGGTTATCACAAGCCGATCATGATCGCCGGCGGTGTCGGCGATATCGACGCCCGCCATGTCGGCAAGCACGATCTGCCCGAGGGTTCGCTGCTGGTGCAGCTGGGCGGGCCCGGCATGCGCATCGGACTGGGTGGCGGCGCCGCGTCGAGCATGGGGGCCGGCACCAACACGGCCGAGCTCGATTTCGACTCGGTGCAGCGCGGCAATCCCGAAATCCAGCGGCGCGCCCAGGAGGTGCTCGACCGGTGCTGGGCGCTGGGCGACGACAACCCGATCCTGTCGATCCACGACGTCGGCGCCGGCGGCCTGTCCAATGCGTTTCCCGAGCTGGTCCATGGCTCGGGCCGCTCGGCGCTGTTCGAGCTGGCCCGGGTGCCTCTCGAAGAAAGCGGACTCTCGCCCGCCGAGATCTGGTGCAACGAGTCTCAGGAGCGCTATGTGCTCAGCATCGCGCCTGGCGCGCGCGACCTGTTCGACGCGCTGTGCGCGCGCGAGCGCTGCCCCTACGCGGTGGTCGGCACGGTCACCGTCGATGGCCAGCTGGTGCTGCAGGCGCCCGATGCCAGCCGCCCGGTGGACATGCCCATCGAGGTGCTGCTGGGCAAGCCGCCGCGCATGCACCGCGACGGCCGGCGGCGCGCGCGCACGCTGCCCGCGGTCGATTGCGTCGGCCTCGATCTCAAGACCGTCGCCCGCCAGGTGCTGCGCCTGCCCGCGGTGGCGAGCAAGGCCTTCCTGATCACCATCGGCGACCGCTCGGTGGGCGGGCTGTGTTCCCGCGACCCGATGGTCGGGCCATGGCAGGTGCCGGTGGCCGACTGCGCGGTCGGGCTCAAGGATTACGTGGGTTATCAGGGCGAGGCCCTGTCGATCGGCGAGCGCACGCCACTGGCCATCATCGACTCGCGAGCCGCGTCGCGCATGGCGGTGGGCGAGGCGGTGACCAACCTGGTGTCGGCCGGCATCGACGACATCTCGCGCATCAAGCTGTCGGCCAACTGGATGGCGGCCTGCGGCGAGCCCGCCGAAGACGCCGATCTCTTCGATGCCGTCGAGGCCTGCGCGGCGCTGTGCCGCGAATTGCGCATTGCCATCCCGGTGGGCAAGGATTCGCTGTCGATGCGCACGGTATGGCGCGAGGGCGAGGGCGAGGGGGCGGGCATCGAGAAGCGCGTGACCGCGCCCACCTCGCTGATCGTGACGGGCTTCGCGCCGATCGCCGATGTCCGGCGCGTGGTGACCCCGCAGCTTCGTGCCGACGCCGCCACCGCGCTGATCCTGATCGATCTCGGACAGGGTCGCCAGCGCATGGGCGCCAGCGCGCTGGCGCAGGTCACGCAGCAGATCGGCGATGCCGCGCCCGACCTCGATTCGCCGGCCCTGCTGGCGAGTCTGGTGAGTGCGCTGGGTGCCTTGTGCGCCGAGGGCCGGCTGCTGGCCTGCCATGACCGCTCCGATGGCGGCCTGTACGCCACCTTGTGCGAAATGGCCTTCGCCGGCCACTGCGGCATCGCGGTGAACATCGACCTGCTGACCATCGATCCGCATTCGGCCGACTGGGGCGACTTCAAGATCCGGCCCGAGCAGGTGGCGGTGCAGCGCAATGAGCTGACCATCAAGGCATTGTTCAACGAGGAACTGGGCGTGGTCATCCAGGTCGCGGCCGACGACCGCGACGCGGTGCTCGGTGTGCTGCGCACGCACGGCCTGTCGCCGTACTCGCATGTCATCGGCAAACCCCAGGCCCGCGATGCCATCGAGTTCTATCGCGATGGCCGCTGCATCTACAGCGAAGCGCGCGCCGAACTGCAGGCCTGCTGGTCCGAGACCAGCCATCGGATCGCGGCGCTGCGCGACAATCCGCAATGCGCCGCCGAAGAATTCGCGCGCATCCAGGAAACCGCCGATCCCGGGCTCGGGCTGCACCTGAGGTACGACCCGGCCAACGACATCGCCGCGCCGTACATCGCCACCGGCGCGCGGCCCAAGGTGGCGATCCTGCGCGAGCAGGGCGTCAACAGCCAGGTCGAGATGGCCGCGGCCTTCGATCGCGCCGGCTTCGATGCCTACGATGTCCACATGACGGACCTGTTCTCGCGCCGGCATCTGCTGCGCGACTTCAAGGGAATCGTGGCCTGCGGCGGTTTCTCCTACGGCGATGTGCTGGGTGCGGGCGCCGGCTGGGCGCGTTCGATCCTGTTCAACGCCGAACTGGCCGACGAGTTCGCGCATTTCTTCCAGCGCGCCGACACCTTCAGCCTGGGTGTGTGCAACGGCTGCCAGATGATGTCCCTGCTCAAGGGCATCATCCCCGGCGCCGAACACTGGCCGCGGTTTCTGCGCAACCGCTCCGAACAATACGAAGCGCGCCTGGTGCAGGTCGAGGTGCTGTCATCGCCTTCCATCCTGCTGGCCGGCATGGCCGGCTCGCGCATGCCGATCGTCGTCGCCCACGGCGAAGGCCAGGCCCAGTTCGACAGCGAACGTCAGCGTGACGATGCGATCGCGGCGCTGGCCTTCATCGAAAACGACGGCAGCCCGGCCCTGCGGTATCCGGCCAACCCCAATGGCTCGCCGGATGGCCTGACCGGATTCACGACCCGCGATGGCCGCTCCACCATCCTGATGCCCCATCCCGAGCGGGTGTTTCGCAGCGTGCAGATGAGCTGGCGCGATCCGGGCGAAGGCGAAGACTCGCCCTGGATGCGCCTGTTCCGCAACGCGCGCTCGTGGCTGGCCTGACATGAGCGGCGATCAAGCAGCGGGCGGCGCGACCGCGCAGCCCTCGTCGTCCGCCAGCGCCGGTGCGGCGCGCGAGCCCCTGGCCTCGAGCGAACCGGTCGGCCTGGCCGTCATCGGATTGGGCGTCATCGGGCGGCGCATGCTGGAGCAGGCCGCTTCGGTGCCCGGCTTGCGCGTGCGCGCTGCCTGGGACATCGACCCGCAGGCCTGCCGGCTTGCGCAGGCCGACTTCCCCGGCACGGTGATCGCGGCGGACCCCCAGACCCTGGTGTCGCGAAGCGATGTCGATGTGGTCTACGTGGGCACGCCGCCGGCGTTCCATCGCCCCTACGCGCTGATGGCGGCGGCCCAGGGCCGGCGGGTGTTCTGCGAGAAGCCGCTGACCTCGAGCCTGGACGATGCCCATCGCCTGGTTGCCGAACTGGCCGAACTCGGCACACCCAATGCCGTGAACTTCGTCTACGCCAGCGCGCCGAGTGCCGATTACCTGCAGCGGCGCCTGAGCGAGGGCAGCCTGGGCGCGATCCAGGGCATCGACATGCGGGTGTTCTTCTCGCAATGGCCGCGCGAATGGCAGGCCAGTGCGCAGTGGTTGCGCGCGCGCGAGCAGGGCGGCTTCGTGCGCGAGGTGCTCTCCCACTTCGTGTATCTGTCGATCCGGCTGTTCGGCGACTGCCGGCTGATCGGCGCCCAGGTGTCCTGGCCGCCCGACGCGACACTGTGCGAGTTGGCCGCCAGCGCCACGCTCGAGTGCGCGGGTATCCCCGTCACGATGTCGGCCAGCGCCGGTGGCGCCGGCCCGGACGAGGTCCTCTATACCGTCCGCGGCACTCGCGCCGCGCTGCGATTGAGCCATTGGTACGAAGTCTCCGAAAGCGACGGGCAGGCCTGGCGTCCGGTCGAGGTGCCCAGCGCCCGTTACCCGGATCAGCGTGTGGCGGCCTACCAGGAGCAGTTGCGCAACCTCGAGCGGTTCGGGCGGGGGCTGTCACATCCGCTGCCCGATGCCGCACTCGCCCTGCGTGTGCAAACGATCATCGAAGGCATCCTTTCGGTGCGTTGACGCACCGCGGCAGCGCCTTCATCGCACTGTCATCAGGCGAGAATTGCGCCAGTTTCGAGCGCCGGCCTGCACCGATTCAGTGTCTGTTGTTGCGGTGCCGCACGGGCGTTTTCCGTGCTTCGGACACAGCCTTGTATACCGTATCGTTGACACTTCGCCCGCTGGTCGGGAGCCTTCGCTCAGGAAACGCTCGTGATGAAAAAGACTGTTCTTGCCGCCGCCCTGGCTGCCTTGACCCTGGGAACCGCCCAGGCTCAGACCAGCGTCAGACTGTATGGCCTGGCCGACGCGTTCGCCGGCAATGTCAAGACCTCCACGCCGGGTGCTTCGGCATCGGCCACCAAGATCGATGCCGGCGGCATGACGACGTCGTACTGGGGCATCGGCGGAACAGAGGACCTCGGCGGCGGCCTCAAAGCCGTGTTCGCCTTCGAGTCGTTCATCCGCAACGACACCGGCGAACTGGGCCGTTTCAACGGTGACCCCGCCTTCGCGCGCAGCTCGTTCGTCGGTCTCGAGGGCGGCTTCGGGCGGGTTTCGCTGGGTCGGCATACCACGCCGTACTTCATCTCGACCATCGTCTACAACCCGTTCGGCGACTCGTTCTCGTTCTCGCCGGCCGTCATGCATTCGTATCGCGGATACCTGCTCAACGACAGCGGCTGGAGCAACTCGGTCGCCTATGGCGGCTCGTTCGGCCCGGTCCGCGCCAGCCTGCTGTACTCGCTGGGCCTGGAGCGCACGTCCGATCCGAACCGCAATGCCGGACGCTCGCTGGGCGGCTCGCTCAACTACGGGCAGGGCCCGCTTGGCCTGAACCTGGCGTACCAGGAAGTCGAAGTCGCCAGCGGCACGCCCGAGGCCATCACCAAGCAGAAGGCCATGCTGCTGTCGGGCTCGTACGACCTGAGCGTCGCCAAGCTGTTCCTGCAGTACCAGGAAATGAAGGACGACCGCGGCTCGTTCAACAAGAAGGACAAGAGCTACCAGATCGGCGCCTCCGTGCCGGTGGGTCCGGGCAGCGTGCTGGCTTCGTATGGGCACGTCAAGACCACCGACAACGACAGCACGACCGCGGACGCCAAGCGCGATTCATGGGCCCTCGGTTATGACTACTTCCTGTCCAAGCGCACCGACCTGTACGCCGCCTGGTTCGAGACCAAGCTGAAGACGGGTTCCACCACCGCCTCCAAGAGCCGGGCGGTTGGGGTGGGCATTCGCCACCGCTTCTGAAGCACGGTCAACCAGCGGGGCCCGGTCTGATCAGGACCGGGCCCCGCTGTGTTTTCAGGCCGCGCGCGGCTTGACCCGCGAAGCGGCCAGTTTCGCCCGTTCGCGCGCGGTGCCGATCTCGTCGGCACGTGCCAGCGCAACGCCCATCCGGCGCTTGGCGAAGGCTTCGGGCTTGCCGAACAGCCGCAGGTCGGACTGCGGCACCGTCAGTGCATCCGCGACGCCATCAAAGACCACGCCGCGCGCCTGCATGCCGCCGTAGATCACTGCGCTGGCACCGGGCGAGCGCAGCGAAACATCGACCGGCAAGCCCAGGATGGCGCGGGCGTGCAGTTCGAATTCGGACTGATGCTGAGTGGCCATGGTCACCATGCCGGTGTCGTGCGGACGCGGACTCACCTCCGAAAACCAGACCTGGTCGCCGGCGACGAAGAGTTCCACTCCGAACAGTCCGCAACCGCCCAGGCTTTCGGTCACCTTGTGGGCCATTTCGCGCGAGGCCGCCAGGGCGGCTGCCGACATCGGCTGCGGCTGCCAGCTTTCGACGTAGTCGCCGGCCACCTGGACGTGGCCGATCGGCTCGCAAAAATGAGTCCGGACGGTGCCATCGGCATCGCGGGCACGCACCGTCAGCAGCGTGATCTCATAATCGAAACGGATGAATCCCTCGACGATCACCCGCCCGGCGTCGACCCGCCCGCCGGTGGCCGCGTAGTCCCATGCCGCGGCGACTTCATCGGGACCGTCGATCTTGGACTGGCCTTTGCCCGACGAGGACATCACCGGTTTGACCACGCACGGATAGCCGATCGGCGGATGGCCGGAACCGCCATCGATGGCCGCGCGCAGTTCGGCCAGGGTGCTGGCGAAGCGGTAGGGAGAGGTCGCCAGGCCGAGCTCTTCGGCGGCCAGCCGACGGATGCCCTCGCGGTTCATCGTGAGCCAGGCGGCACGCGCTGTCGGGATGATCGTCGCCGCCCCCTCGCGCTCGAGTTCGAGCAGCATCGGCGTTGCGATGGCTTCGATCTCGGGAACGACCAGGTGCGGCTTCTCGCGTTCGATCAGCGCACGCAGCGCGGCCCCGTCGGTCATGTCGATCGCGTAGTGACGATGGGCGACCTGATGCCCGGGCGCATCGGCGTATCGATCGACTGCGATCACTTCGACACCGAGACGCTGCAGCGCGATGATGACCTCTTTGCCGAGCTCGCCGGAGCCGAGCAGCATCACCCGGATCGCACCGGGCGACAACGGCGTGCCGAAGGTCGGAGGGAATGACAGTGACATGATGGATTCAGGCGGAGGGGATGAAGTCCGGGTCATCCTGATGCTTGCGCTCGAACTGGATGAACTCGTAGTAGCCGCAGCGCGCGCCGTTGGGATACTGGCGGCAGACGGCAGGGCGTGCGGTGTAGATGGTGCAGCGGCGCTCGGTCGTGTCGAAGAAACGGCACATCGAGCCGTAGACCTCGTCCTTCTGGTGCCGCAGGATCCGCTCGCTGACCCCGTCGGCCTTGTACAGCCGGGTGAACTTGCGCTGCGCCTGTTCGAGCGTGAGCTCGAAGTGCTTGGCGAGCCGCTTGACGTCGGCGTCCTTGACCTCGATTCGCGGGTAGCTGCAGCAGTAACCCGGACACTTGCTGCAGTCGTAACGGATGCGGATCGGCTTGCCGGTCATGGAGGCGTCTTTCGACGAGAGTTGGCGTTAGGGCGCAGTGTAGCGGACGGTTTTGCCGGGCCTCAAATGGGCAGGCGCCGACGCAGACGCTGCCGCACGAAACGCGCCGGGTCGATGGCCCCCAGCAGGTCGGCTTCCAGCGGCGGCGCGCCGCCGTCGAGCAGCCAAGCCAGCACCTCGGCGCCCAGGATCGACCAGAGCAGGCCGCGCGAGCCGAGGGCGAAGTGACCGTACAGGCCCGGCCGCAGGGGCATCGGCAGCCGATCGTTGCGCGACAGCTCGCTGTGAAACAGGGCGATACGCGCCTCGTCGGGAATCGCCCCGATCATCGGCAGTCGGTCGGGCGTGGCAAACCGCCAGCCGACACCGCCGCTGCGCAGGGCCTGCGGGGCGGCCAGCGCAGTGACGCCGGGCAGCATGGCGCGAAGGCGTGCGAGGTTTTCCCGATCGGCTTGGGGGTCGGGAGCCAGTGTGCCGGCATCCTCGAAGCTGGAGCCGACCAGGGTTTCTCCATCCCCCAGCGGGCAGGCGTAGGCCCCTCCGCCCAAAATGCTGCGCAGACCACGCAGCGATTCGGCGCGTAGCCGGGTGGATTGGCCGCGCACCCGCTGCAGCGGCGGCCAGCGGATGCCGGCCAGGCCGGGCGCGGCACCCGCACCGGCGAGGATGACCACCGGGCTGCTGGCCAACGGGGCACCCGCCGGGCCGATCAGATGCCAGCCCTCGTCGTCCTCGGCGCGAGCCAGCGCAGCCACCCGCGTGCCGCCGCGCCACTCGATGCCGGGGCGGCTGTCCAGCCATCCCGAGCACAGCCGGGCCGGGGCGAGCGCGTCGCAGCCGGGCATCCACAGGCCGCCGTGCGAAAGCTTCAGGCCGCAGCGATCCGAGGCTTCTTCGGCATCGAGCGATGCCAGCAGACCGCGGTCAAGGCCCAGGCGATCGCACAGGCCGACCTGGGCCGCCTGCTCCGCGGCACTGGCGGCCAGCTGGACGCGGCCGATCGGCCGGTCGCCATCACGCCAGGGCCGGGCCAGCCATAACGCATGACGGCTCAGGCGCGCCAGCAGGTTGTCGTCAGGGGAGAAGTGCAGATGGTCGGCTATCAGCGGCTGATTGCCACCGGCCGCCCTGGGCGAGCGGGACTCATCGAACACGGTGACCGACCACCCCCGGTCGGCCAGCACGGCCGCGGTGGCGCAACCCGCCAGGCCGCCTCCGACGATGGCCGCGCGGCGTTGTCCGCCCGGATGGGCTTCGAGAGGAATGCGACGCGCCGGTCCGCGGGGGGCGAAGCGCGCAACGAGGGTGGCGCTCGGCTGTCGCACCGTCGCGAGATCGGACAGGAAGGGATCGGACTGGTGGGGGTCGGACTGGAAGGGGTCGGGACGAAAGCCGCAGGCGGCCAGGGCCTCGCGATCGCCCTGCGCGACGGCACCGAGGACCAGGGTCGCGCCCGCCACGGCCTGCCTGGCAAGCAGCGGGAAAAGCCCCGCCGCCCCGGTCGGAACCACCTCCACGAAAAAACCGTCGACCGGCATTCGCAGCCGCGCCAGCACAGCCGCCGTCGCGCCGACAGCCAGCGTCAGGCGGGCTCGCCGCCCGCGCGGCAGGCCGCAGCGCGCATCGAAGACGATTCGATGCAGACCCGGGTCGCTTGCCGGCCATTCGGCGCGCAGCACTGCGGCCAGCGGATGTGCCGACAGACCGAGGCGATCCAGGGCCCCGGCGAGCGCCGCACGGTCCGGGGGCCGCGGATCGACCACGACCAGATCGAAGTGGCGCGGCGCATGGGCCGAGCTCGCATACCGATGCAGCATGGCCAGCAGCAGCAGCGTGTCGCCGACCCCGATCTGGAGCACGATGCATTGCGGCGCGTCTCGCCAGCGTTCTTCCAGCTGGCAGGCGTCCGGAAAGCGTCGCGCCGCCGATTCCAGCAGGCTCGCGCCGCGGCCGGAGTCGAAATCTGGTTCAGGCAGAGCCAAGGCCAGGCAGCGCCGCGCTCAGACGGGGCCCGGGGTGCGCGGGGCCAAAGGCGCGAGGGTCCCCCAGGTCACGCCGGACCCAGGTCGAGCGCCGGCGGCTTCAGACTGAGGCGTGCGGTCACGCGGCCCGCGTCCCCGGTCAGTTCGAAGCTCGCGCCGCGTCGGGGCAGCATCGCTTTGATCAGTCCGAGCCCGAACACGCTGGCATCGACCCGGGCCAGGATCGCGCCTTCCGCGAGCTTGCCGGGGTTCGAAATGCGCACGCAGAAGGCGTCGTCCTCGAAGTCGAGCGAGGCCTGCAGGCTGCCCTGCGGATCGCGATGCTTGATCGCATTGGTCGCGATCTCGTTGAGCACCAGCGCGATCGGCACCGCGTCGGTCTCGTTGAGCCAGCCACGGCGGGTGAGGGCGCTCGGCGCAATCCGCAGACTGAATTCCACGCCGTTGGTGCGGCCCAGGCTGCCCAGCACCGCCTCGAGCAGATCGGCAAAAGCCAGCCGTTCCTGCTCCCGTACCTTCAATCCGTAGACCTGGGCGATCGAAGCGATCTGGTTGGCCACTTCCGACAGCGCGCTGGCCGCCTCGGGTTTGCGCACCGCCACCTGCTGCAGCAGGCCGGCGACGCCCTGCAGGTTGTTCTTGATCCGGTGATGGACCTCGCGAATGACGAGATCGCGCTGCGAACGGACCTCCTCGAGCCGCTGGCTTTCGACCCGCTTGAGGCGGGAGATGTCGTGCAGTGTCAGGATCGCCTCGCGCCCGACCTGCGAGGCAATCCAGCCGACGTGGAGTTCGCAGTGGCGGGTTTCGCCGTCGCGTCGAGTGAGCGTGAGCTCTTCGACGAACGGCGCGCCGCTGTCCGACGCACGATCGATGCGTTCCAGCAGCGCGATCCAGTCGTCCGGTCCGCCGAACAGCGATGCCGGCGTGGCACCCTGGAGTTCAGGCGCGCTCCAGCCGGTCAGCCGTTCGAACTGACGGTTGACCCGCAGGAAACGGCCCTGTTCCAGCACGGCGACACCGGCCGAGGTGGTGGTGAGCATGGTCTCGAACCAGTGCAGCTGCTGCTGCAGGCGCTCCTGCGCGCGTTTCAGGTCGGTGATGTCGATCACGGTGTTGAGCACGACCCGCTCGCCCGAACTGCCATGGGTGGGCCGGCCGATGATGTTGTAGCGCCGTTCACCGCGGTCCGGGCGCAAGGATTTGCGGTCCTCGACCGAATAGGGCACCACCCCGCTCCAGTCCATGCCCCCGCGCGCGGCCAGCGCTTCGCTTCGGCTCTGCTCGGACATCTCGAAAAGCTCGAGCGGATCGGCACCGATCAGCTCGTCCCGGCTGAATCCGCTGTAGCGGCAGAAGACATCGTTGACGTCGACGAACCGGTAGCTGGAATTCTGCATGGTCATCGGAACCACTGCCTCGTCGAACAGCAGCCGGTAGGCATCTCGATCGGCGATCGGGTTGCGTCGCCGTTCATCGGCATGGTCAAGGGGTTCGGCGAAGACCCAGCACAACGGACCGGCGTCGGCGCTCGCGACCCGTCCGATCCTCAGGCGCACTCGCCGCGCCGCCGGCTCATGCTCGCCGGTCCCGGTCTCGATGTGAAAGTAGGCAGCCGCCGGCTCCATCGCCAGGCGCGCCGCGAAGCCGGCCGTGCGCAGGGCTTCGGTCGGGGTCGCGTGTTCGCCATCCGGAAAGTACTGGCGATACGCCTCGTTCGCGATCAGCCACTGGAGCGCCTCATCGCACAGCGCCGCGGCTGTCGGCAGCGTGGCGAGCAGATCGATCAGGGTCTGTCTTGATGGCGACTCGGAGGCCTTGGTCAGCAGGTCAGACATGGCGGGACGCTAACAGACGGATCCGTCCGACGCAAAGCGGTCCGCCCGCAGCCCCGATTCGGCTGAGCAGGCAATGGCCTCCCTATCCGGCTCAATGCCGAGATTTGGCGCATTTGGAGTAAGTTTTTTATCGTATTACGTATAATTCAATGATGCATCAAGCCGAATCACCCGGATTGACGTCGGAGATCGAAGCCCTGAAGCTGCGCATCACCGACACGCGGACCCTGTACCGGGAGGTCTGCGCTTTGCTCTTTTTCCGGCATGGCATCACCCCGACGGCGCACCGTCTGTATCAGCTGGTGCGCCGCGGCAGCATGGGCACCCCGGCCGATGTGCTGCGGGTCTTCTGGCAGGAACTGCGCGAGCGCTCGCGCGTTCGCCTGGACCACCCGGACCTGCCGATGGACCTGCGAACCCTGGGCGGCGAACTGATGGCGCAACTCTGGACGCGCGCCCAGACGGCGGCCAGCGCCGACCTGGAGATCCTTCGCCAGGAAGCCCGGGAGGCAAGCGAAGCCGCGCGCGAACGAGCCGAGGCCGCCCGCGGCGAGCTGGACAGCCTGCGCATTCGAGTGCCGCAGCTGCAGTCGGCGTTCGATGCGGCGATTCAGCGCGAGCTCGAGGCAGTCCGCGAACTGGCCACCAATCAGGGGCGGATCGCGTCGATGACCGACCTGCTGCGCGAAACCGCTCAGGAAATGCAGCGCCTGCGCCAGGAACTGGCGATCGCGCAGCGCGACGTGGCCAGGGCGGTCGGCGAGGCGAATGCCTTGCGAGTGCAACTCGGCCTGGTCAAACGCCGTGGCAAGCGCCCGCCGGCCACCGGACTGCCCGGGGCGACGCCGCCCGCGCAGGACGATCTGGCGCTGGATCCCGGCTCGCCGGACTAGGGTGGCGCCCGCATCGCGCGGGCGAACCGGAACTCAGCCCGACTGCGAAATGCTGCGGGCCCGGGCCAGCAGCTTGTCGAGCACCTGCTCGAGCGCCAGCCGCTCCTGGAAATCCAGGGCCCGCAGCAGATCGGCCTCGCGCGCCTGAACGAGGGGGACCACCTGATCGAGCAGATCGCGGCCCTCGGGCGTCAGACGCAGGATCTTGTTGCGGCGGTCTTCCGGGTCTTCATCACGCCGGATCAAGCCGCGGCCTTCCAGGCGGGTGCAAGCCCGGCTGACCTGCATCTTGTCCAGGGTGGTGTAGAGCGCCGCGGCGGTGCTCTTCATGGCGTCCGACTCGGCCAGGGCGGCGAGCACCCGCCATTCGTCGCGGGTCAGCTGGAACCGCTCGCCGTAAACCTGCGAGACACAGCGGCTGACCGCTTCGGACAGCACGGCCAGCCGATACGGAAGAAATGCCTGCAGGTTCATGGGGCGCACCGGACGCTGGCAAGCCTAGCGCGGCCTGGCCGTGCCCGCGCCCTCGATGGCCGAGCGGACTTCGGCGACCATGGTCGCCAGGCGCGGCCCGATGTCGTTGAGCAGGCGCTGCGGGGTCAGGCGGGTGGCCGGGCCGCCGCAGTTGAAACTCATCACCACCAGCCCCTGGCCGATCACCAGCGGGCAGCCGACCGCATTGATGTCCGGCTCCCACTGCCCGATCGAGGTGACGAAGCCCAGTTCGCGATACTGGGTGACCGCCTGCTCGATGCCGGTGCGCAGCTTGGGCCAGCGGCTGCGTTCGGACTGCCTGATCTCGCCCAGCACACTTTCGCGCTGGGCCTCGTCCAGGCCGCACAACCAGGCCAATCCCATCGACGACGTGGCCACCGGCAGGCGGGCCCCGACGCCGATGCCCAGCGCCAGCGGAGCCTGTGCCCGGCAATTTTCGACGTAAACCATATCCAGGCGTTCGCGAACGCCCAGCGAGACCGACGCCTGAGCGTGTTCAGCCAGGCGCTGCATCGCCGGGCGGGCGATCCGGCGGACATCGAGGTTCGCGAGCATCGAGAACCCCAGCGACAGCACACCGATCCCCAGTGCGTACTTGGACCGCTCTGCGGAGTACTCGAGGTAGCCCAGCGCGCACAGCGTGTAGGCCAGCCGCGCGACCGTGGCCTTGGGCAAGCCAGTGCGGCGCGCGATGTCGATGTTGCCCAGCCATTGATCGCCCGGCGCGAAGCAGCGCAACAGGTCCAGGCCGCGGGCCAGTGCGGTGACATAACGACGGTCGGCGGCGGAATAGACGGTCGGGCGTTCGTTGATCGGCGATTGCGGCGGCATGGTGGCGAGGGGGCGGGCAGGCGGGCGAGGGGGAGGGCGGGCGCCGGATGGTTCCACGGGGCCCCGGTCGCGTCAATCGGAAGGGCGGGCCCCGGGGTGTTTTGCGGTGCGGAACAAGTGGTCTGGACCGGAATGGCCAATGATAGGCGCACATGCCGACACCTGTCGCGCGCCAGCGGCCCTGCGACCCTGCGACCACCTGGCTACCAGACCGCCCGCACCGACAACCGGACCAGCCGCGATTCGGCCGGATGGAAATGGCGGTCGTCGACCGCCGCGCCTTCGCCGCGCAACTGCGACGCGTAGTAGTACTCGACGTCGCTGACCTTGCGTCCGAGCAGATTGAAGACATCGAGCGACACGTCCAGCCCTTTGCGGATCGTGTGTCCGAGGCGCAGATTCAGCAGCGTCGTCGCGCGTGCGCTCACGCTCCCGTCCTCGGTCAGCGGCCTGGCCCCCAGGTGGCGCAGCTGCAGGCTGCCCGACCAGGGCCCGAGATCGCGAACCGAAACCGCCGCGGACGCAACGCGGCGCACCGCGCCCGGGATCTGATTGCCCTCCGGCGCATCGCCGGTGAAGCGGGCCCGCGACCAGGCGAGATCCAGGTCGAACAGCAGCCAGGGAACCGGCACATAGCGGTTGTTCCATTCGATGCCGGCCCGTCGGCTCGGACGGCTGGCCTCGGTCGTGCCCGCGTCGCCGACAAAAACCAGCTCCGAACCGATGCCCAGCTGCCACAGGGCCAGCGAGCTTTGCAGGCCGGGAATCCATTCGGTGCGCACACCGATCTCGCTGCCATTGGACCTGACCAGGCCCGGCACCGGACTCGCGGCTTCGCCGGTGCGCGGATCGACGCGGATGACGGTGCCCCGGCCGTCGTTGCTGTGAAACCCCCGTCCGGCATTGAGGAAGAACTCGGTGCGTGCCCACGGACCCAAGATCAGCGACAGCTTGGGGGAGACCAAGGAGTCGCTCGTGCGGCCGGTGTTGTCGGCAAGCGGGCCGCGCACGTCCCACTGGAAACGGTCCAGGCGCAGGCCCGCCACCGAACGCAGCCAGGGCAGCCAGGCGATCGTGTTTTCGGCGTACAGGCCGAGGCTGGTCTGCAGCACGCGGTCGTCGCGCACGGTGTTCGTCACCTGCCGGGCGACGCTGTCGAACAGGCCCACCCGTATCCGGTCGTGGCGCATCTGCAGGCCCACTTCAGTGGTCATCGGACGCGACCCGAGCTCGGTGAACCAGGTCCGGGCAATCTGGCCGCCGTAGACCTGGCGGCGGTCGCGCTGCAGGAACTGGTCGCCTTCGGCCGGATTGGCCAGGAAATAGGTGAAGTTCGAGAACAGATCAAGGCTGTAGTGCAGGCCATAGGCCTGAGCCCGGATCGATCCGTCAGGCAAGGTCTTGCGCCAGTCGAGCGCCAGACTGTCGCGACCGGTCCGCCCGCCCGAGGTCGGGTCGAGCGAACCGAAGCGGCCCAGTTGCCCCGATTGCACAGCGCGCTCCGGAATCTGGTCCGTGGCCGTCCAGTGCGCACGATAGAACATCGCGGTGGCCTTGAAGCTTTCCGCCTTGTTCCCGCTGGAGTAGCGCAGCACCGCATTGAAGCGCCGCAAGGCCTCGGGCACCTCCCATGGGCCGTCGTTGCCTTGCGCCTCGACCGCACCCAGCAGGGTTGCCCCCTGAGCAGTGGCGGTGGACCCGGCACCCAGCAGGCGCCGGTAGCCGTTGCCGCCCAGCGTCAGCTGCGCGAAGGGCGCGGCCAGGCGGTCACGCAGGGTCAGGCTCGCCGAGCCCGCCGACGAAAAATCGCCATTGCTCGCGAAATAGGGGCCCTTGCGATAGTCGATCCGGTCGATCAGTTCGGGAATCAGGAAATTGAGGTCGGTGTAGCCGTGCCCGTGTGCATGAGTCGGCAGGTTCACCGGTACGCCATCGACGCTGGTGGCGAAGTCCGTGCCGTGATCGAGATTGAAGCCACGCAGGAAATACTGGTTGGCTTTGCCATCGCCCGAGTGCTGGGTCACGATCAGCCCGGGCACGAATTCGAGCACTTCCCCCGGGCGCATCGCCGGACGGGATTCGAGCAGCCGGGCGCTGATGCTGCCCTGGGAGGCCGCGTCGGACGTGCCGACGGCATTGTTGTAGTTGCCCTTGATTTCGACAGGCGGCAGGGCGTTTCTCACCTCGCCACCGGGTGCTGGCGCACCCTGGGCCCAGGCACTCGTGCCGGGCAGGGTGCCCAGACAGATCGACAGCGCCCACGGCAGGCGGCGCATCAGGAACCGCGGCGCGGCCGCGGGGTAGGAGCGGGTCTTCATTTCGTATCCGATCAGGTGTCGCGAATGGCGCCGACTGCGCATGGACGGGCGCAGTGCGGAACGCCGAGGCACACGCGCCGGATGGCCGGCGGGTTGTTTCCCGCCAGCCATCCGCGCGCACGACAAGGCCTCCCGGCTGGGAGGGGTCGGATTCAGGCGATCGGAGGGCGGTAGGGAAGGTCGGGTGGACGCCAGCGCAGCGCCGTGCCGGCAAGAGCCACGCGAACCGGTGCGAAGGCAGTGGCCGCGGGGCCGGCGCCCGCATCGCCCGCAAGCGCTGTCGCCACGCTGCCCAGACGCAGCATCAGGTCGTCGAGCAGCGGGTCAAGAGAGTCATCGATCTCAACGCGATCGTGCGGATCGGCGGAAGATCCGTGGTGATGGCGCTCGACGGCGGCATGCCGATGCGGCTGCGCCGCCAGCCATTCGACGTCCTCCGACCCGGGGGTGAAGTCGCCCTCGTTCATCAGCAGCGACTGGGCCGGCTCGGCCCGCGCGCCGTGCGCGCGATCGTGCGCCAGGCCGGGCTCGTGGTGATGGGCATCGCCAAGCGCCGGCATCACAGCGGCCAGGCTCTGCGCACACAGGACGCAGATCGCCAGGAGTTCGAGGCACCAGCGGCGCCCAAGGGCCCGCCGCATGCGCCCGTCAGCAGCAAGCCGGCATCCGCGACGCGAGGGCAGCAGCCAGCACGAAGGCATGCCGGCCTGCAACAGGCTCAGCACAGGCGGACCGGCAGGCGTTCGATCACCCGAAACCGCGTGCGCTCGGCGCGCACGGTCGGGCCGGCGCGCACGAGACCCGGAAAGCGCGCCAGCAGTTGGGTGAAGGCGATGTTGGCCTCCATGCGAGCCACGGCATTGCCCGCGCAGAAATGCGCGCCGTGACCGAAGGCAAGGTGGCGGTTGGGATCCCGTCCGACATCGAAACGATCGGGATCGGCAAATACCCGCGGGTCGCGATTGGCCGCGGCGATTGCCACGTGCAGAAAAGTTCCGGCCGGCAGCTGCTCGCCGGCCAGGGTCAGCGGGACCCGGGAGCGCCGGTTGCCGAATTGCAGCGGGCTTTCGGCGCGCAGCATCTCTTCGATCGCCGTGCGCATCAGGGTCGGATCAGCGGCCAGCCGCGCGCACTGGTCCGGATGGCGCAGCAGCAGGTCGATGCCGTTGGCGATCAGGCTGGCGGTGGTGTCGTGGCCGGCGTTCAGCATGAAGATGCTGTTGTGGATGATCTCGAGTTCGCTCAGCCCCGAACCGGCATCGTGCGATTGGATCAGTGCCCACAGGATGTCGGTGTCCTGCGCCTGCGCCGGATGCGCACGCTTCCAGCGGATCAGCTCGCGCAGGTAGGCCTTGAAGTCCTCGACCGCCCGGTTGCCGGCGGCCAGTTGCTCGGGCGTGCGCTGCGGATCCAAGCCGCCCAGGATGAGGTTGGCCCATTCGCGCAATGGCTCGCGCTCCTCGCGCGGCACGCCCAGCAGATCGCCGACCAGGTTCAGCGGCACGGCGATCGCAAACTCGCCGACGATGTCCAGCGTGCCCCGGTCGGCGGCCCGATCGAGCAGTTCATCGACCATCTGCGCCACCCGGTCCTGCAGCCGGCGCAGGGTCTGGGCCGCGAAGAACGGCGCGAGCAGCTTGCGCACTCGCGTGTGATACGGCGCGTCATTGAACACGAGCGACATCGTGTGGTGCTCGTACAGCGGGCTGTCGCCGAACTTGGGCCGGAAGTCGACCTGCTTGTCCGAACTGAACCGCTCGGCATCGGTGAGCACTTCGCGCACGTCGTCGTAACGGCTGACGATCCACGACCCGTCAGGCTGCGCGCACAGCGGCGCGTGCTCGCGCAGCGCCGCCAGGTGCGGATAGGGATCGGCCGCAAAACCGGGCGGTGGCGCCGCCAGGACGAATCGGGACGGCATGTCGGCTGTCAGGGTCATGGTGTGTTGCCCGCTCGGGCATCGTGCGGATGGCGGTGGTGCAGGTCGGGCAGATGCGCGTGGGAATGCGTCAGGGGCAGATGGCGATGCCAGTGCGAATGCGGCTCCCGGCCATCCCACGGTGGGGTGTGCTCGTGCTGATGGTGCGCATCGTGGGTGTGTGCGTGCTCGTGTTCGAGCGCGTCGTGCCGATGGGCATGCGCATGGCGCTCGGTGAGCACCAGCAGCGTCGCGACGGCCATCAGCACCACCGCGGCAAGCAGCCACCACGAACCGGGTTCGCCCATCGCCAGCACGGCGAAGGCCGCGCCGAAGAACGGCGCCGTGCCGAAATGAGCCGCCGTTCGCGCGCTGCCCAGGTGACGCAGCGCCAGAATGAAAAGCACCAGGCTCAACCCATAGCTGACGGCCCCGATCGCAAGGGTTGCCGCAATGTCGGGCCAGCCGGGAAACGACTGACCGAGGCTGCTCGCCAGCAAGGCGTTGACGGTGCCGGCCGCGAGGCCTTTGATCATCGCGATCAGCACCGGATCGCCGGCGGAAATCTTTCGGGTGAGGTTGTTGTCCATTGCCCAGAACAGACAGGCCAAGACGACCGCCACCGAACCGGCGATGCCCGCCGACGACGCATCCGGCCAGGCCAGCAGCACGCTGGCGAGCACCATCAGGCAGGCCGCGAGCCACACCCGGGCGGCCACCGCTTCACGAAACACCAGCGCGGCAAGCAGCGTGGTGAGCAGCCCTTCGAGCGACAACAGCAGCGAGGCCGACGAACCGCTGATGGATCGCAGCCCCCACATCAGCGCCAGCGGTCCGGCAACCCCGCCGGCCAGGATCGAGCCGGCCAGCCAGGGCATGTCGGCGCGCGTCAGCGCGGCGCCGGCTGCCCGATTGCCCGCCTGCGTGCGGCGCGCCGAGCGCCAGATGCACAGCGCGAGCCCGCTGCCCAGGTACAGCAGCGAGGCCAGCCAGACCGGCGAGACATGGGCCCCCAGCGCCTTGGCCAGCGGCGCGCTGACACCGAACAGCGCCGCTGCCAGCAAGGCGTACAGCGCGAACCGCTGGGTCGACAGGTCGATCACAATTGGCGGGAGGGCTGGAGGACAGGGAGCCGAAGGCCTCCGGCGTCAGCTGCCGGTGAACTGCGGAGGGCGCTTCTCCATGAACGCACGAGCCCCTTCCTTGTAGTCGTTGCTCTTGCCGCAGGCCGCGATGGCGGCTTGCGCGGCCGCGAAGCGCGCGTCGAGCGCTTCAGGTGCGCCCGGCACACCGCGCGCGGCCAGCAGGGCTTCGAGCGAGCGTTTGGTGGCATGCAGCGTGAGCGGCGCATTGCCGGCAATGGCATTGGCGAGCGTGGCGACGGCGGCATCGAGTTCGGCCGGTGTCGTGACCTGCAGCACGAAGCCCATGGCCGCCGCGTCGGCCGCACCGAAGATCCGGGCGGTGTAGAACAGTTCGAAGGTGCGCTGAGGTCCGAGCAGCGAGAGGAATCGCGAGACACCGGACGTGCCGTAGCCCAGTCCCAGGCGCGCCGCCGGCATCCGGAAGCGCGCGTCGTCGGAGCAGATTCGCAGGTCGCAAGCTGCGGCCAGTCCGAGTCCGCCGCCCATGCAGATGCCGCGGATCTTGGCGATGGTCGGTTTGCGATTCTCGACCGGGGCCCGATAACCGGCGTCGACCGCAGCGCCATAGATCGCCTGTGCCGAGTCGTCCGAGCGGTTGCTCTCGAATTGCGAGATGTCGGCGCCCGAGACGAAGGCCTTGTCGCCATCGCCTTCGAGCACGATGACCCGCACCGCGGGATCGGCGTCGAGTTGCGCGATGGCGTCGGGAAGGGCCTGCCACATGCCCAGGCTCATGGCGTTGAACTTGGGCGGGTTGGACAGGACGATCGTGCCGACGGCACCGTCGCGACGAATGAGGACTTCAGGCATGCAAACTCCGGGTCGATGAATGGCAGTGCGCGGATTCTGGCACGATCCGCGCCCCTGGAGCGCCGCTGCGCGGCC
The DNA here is from genome assembly GCA_016710525.1 of Burkholderiaceae bacterium. Classification (GTDB taxonomy): domain Bacteria; phylum Pseudomonadota; class Gammaproteobacteria; order Burkholderiales; family Burkholderiaceae_E; genus Quisquiliibacterium. The sequence goes on along the minus strand of JADJVQ010000007.1, from coordinate 43,143 downwards.
ACTTTCGCGCCTGGCCGGGTGCGTTCCGGAAACCACGCGCAGCGCGGCTTCGCGGGGCATTTGGCGCTGGCGGACGGGCCGGTGGCCGATGGTAAGCTCGACGGCTTCTTCCAGCCCCGGTACGCCCATGCCCGCCTTGTTTGGAATTCCTGTCGACTTCCTGCTGTTCGGCGCCACGCTGCTGGGCGTGGCGCTGTTTCACCATCACACCTTGCGGGTGGCCCTGATCGGCCTGGCCACGATCACGGCCTACAAGGTGCTGGTCACCGGACTGCCGACCGGGCCTGGAGTGGGGGGGCTGCTGTCGCACCTCGGTCACGAGTGGGTGATCCTGGCCAACCTATTCGGTCTGCTGGTCGGATTCGCGCTGCTGTCGCGGCACTTCGAAGAAAGCCAGATTCCCGAGGTGCTGCCGCGCTTTCTGCCGGACGACTGGAAGGGCGGGCTGATGCTGCTGTTCATCGTCTGGATCCTGTCCTCGTTCCTCGACAACATCGCCGCCGCACTGATCGGGGGCACCATCGCCCGCCATGTGTTCCGGGGCAAGGTGCACATCGGCTATCTGGCGGCCATCGTGGCGTCCTCGAATGCCGGCGGCGCCTGGTCCGTGGTCGGCGACACCACCACCACGATGATGTGGATCGCCGGCGTCAGTCCGGCCGCCGTGCTGCCTGCGATCGTCGCCTCGGCGGTGGCGGTGGTGGTCTGCGGCATCCCGGCGTCGATGCAGCAGCATCGCTACTCGCCGATCCAGAAGGACGAAGGCCCTCATCGGCCGGTCGACTGGGGCCGGGTCGGCATCGTCGCGATCATCCTGGTGTCCGCGATCTGCGTGAACGTCTATGTGAACAGTTCGCTGGGTGCGCTCGGCGAAGCCTTCCCCTGGCTGGGTGCGGCGGTCTGGGTTGCGCTGCTGGCGACCGCGCCCATTCGCCGGCCGGACTGGTCGCAGATCAAGCCGGCAGCTCGCGGTTCGATCTTTCTGCTGTCCCTGGTGCTGTGCGCCAGCATGATGCCGGTCGAAAAGCTGCCGCTGGCGTCCTGGCAGTCGTCCCTGGGCCTGGGCTTCGTCTCGGCCGTGTTCGACAATATCCCGCTCACCGGCCTGGCCATCAAGCAGGGCGGATACGACTGGGGAATCCTGGCCTATTCGGTCGGCTTCGGCGGATCGATGCTGTGGTTCGGCTCGTCGGCCGGGGTGGCACTGGCCAGTCAATACCCGGAGGCCCGGTCCGCGGTGCAGTGGCTGCGCCATGGCTGGCACGTTCCGCTGGCTTACGTGGCGGGCTTTCTGGTCATGCTGGCCGTGGTGGGCTGGCACCCGACGCCCAAGCGCACCCCGGCCGCACAGTCGGCGCCGCAAAGCCTGATGACCCCTGAGCCTGCCGCCTGCTTGCCGCAACGTAGCTGACCGCCGATCGACCTGCCGAGGGCCGAGCGGCGACTCCCGCGTCGGCCACCTGAACTCCCGCGTCGGTCGGCCACCTGATTTCAGCGGCCGTGCTATCGTCGAAACGATCCGGAATCTTCCCCCGGATCGGCCCTCTACGGTGAGCCCATGAAGCGCCCGATTCTCTACAGCGCATCGCGTCGGACGCGCCCGGATCCCACCGCGGGCGCGCCCTCGGAAGCCGTGACGACCCGGGCACCGGTTGTGCAGGCTTCCAGCGGGCCGGGCACGGGTTTCGCAGTCACAGGCACGGCGGGCGCTGCGTCCCCGCCCGGCCCGACCCCGCAATCGCCTGGACCGCTGGCCACCCCGGCGATGACCCGCAGCGAGCCAGGCGGGCGTGCCCCGAAAGTGCCTCTCTGGCGCCGCGGGCGAGCGTATTGGCAGGCTTTGCGCGCCCATGGTCCCGCCCGGCGCCCGTTCAGCTGGCTCGTCGCCCTGGCCCTGCTGGGCACGCTGGGTTGGCTGGTCCGGGCCGCACTGCTGGCGCAGGCGGGCGGATTTTCGCAGGAGGATATCGACGCGGCCGTGTCGCGCACCCTCGAAACCGTCACCTTGCCCTCTCAGGCTGCGCGCGCCTATGAGGTCATCCGGCCCTCGGTCGTGAGGGTGCAGGCTTTCCGGGACGAAGACGCCGCCTCCAAACCGGCCGCCGCCGCCGCGGCAAGGCCCCTCCCGGCAGGGCGGCAAGCCGCCGAACGCGGGCCGAACGCCGCAAGCGCAAAGCCCCGCGACAAGGATGCCGACAAGGAGCGGCGACGCAAAAAGGCAATGACAAGAGCGCCGGCAAGCCTGACGAGAAACCGGCCCGCAAGCAAGGCAACGAGAGCGTGGGCACCGGCGTGGTCATCGTCGACAAGGGCGTCATCCTGACCAACCTGCACGTCGTGGCGGGCGCCAGCAGGATCACGGTCGTCTTCGCCGATGGCCTCGAGTCGGAGGCGACGGTGATCGGTGTCAGGCCCGAGAACGACCTGGCGGTGCTGCAGGCCCGCACCATACCCGACGACCTCGTCGCCGCGGCCATGCGTTCCAGCGCCGATCTGGCCGTGGGCGACATGGTGGTGGCAGTCGGGTTTCCATTCGGCATCGGGCCGTCAGCGTCCTCCGGCGTGGTCTCAGGGCTCAAGCGCGAGTACCAGTCGCCCGAGGGCAAGCAGACCATCGGCAACCTCATCCAGTTCGATGCGGCGGCCAACCCCGGCAACTCGGGCGGCCCGCTGGTCACTGCCGAGGGCGAGGTGGTCGGCATCGTGACCGGCATCCTGAGCCCGGGCAGTCAGCGCGTGTTCATCGGCATCGGCTTTGCGGTCCCGATCGAGAGCGCGGCGTCGGCCGCCGGTGTTCCCCCTTTCTGACATCCCCGCACAGCGCCCCAACGGAGAACCATTCGCATGGACGATCGTTCGACTTCCGCGAGCATCAGCGCCCCGCAGCTGGAGCGCATTCTTTACGAGGTCAAGAAGGTGGTGGTCGGCCAGGACCACTTCCTCGAACGCATGATGGTGGCCATCCTCGCCCAGGGGCACCTGCTGGTCGAAGGCGTGCCCGGTCTGGCCAAGACGCTCACCGTCAAGACGCTGGCCAGCGTCGTGCAGGGCGGCTTCAAGCGCATCCAGTTCACGCCCGACCTGGTGCCGGCCGACCTGGTGGGCACGCGCATCTACAACCAGCGCACCGGCGAGTTCACGACCTCGCTCGGACCCGTGTTCACCAACCTGCTGCTGGCCGACGAGATCAATCGCGCGCCGGCCAAGGTCCAGAGCGCATTGCTCGAAGTGATGCAGGAGCACCAGGTCACGATCGCTGGCGAAACCTACCGTGTCGACGAACCCTTCCTGGTGATGGCCACCCAGAACCCGATCGAGACCGAAGGCACCTATCCGCTGCCCGAGGCGCAGGTCGACCGCTTCATGATGAAGGTGCTGGTCGGCTATCCGCGCGAGGAAGAGGAATTCGTCATCGTCGAGCGGGTCACCGGTGCGCCCCAGTCGGTCTCGCCGGTCGCGACCACCGAACAGCTGCGCGAACTGCAGCGCCTGAGCCGCGCCGGCTTCGTCGATCCGGTGCTGATTCAATATGCGGTCAAGCTGGTCTCGGCCACCCGCGATCCGTCGCGCTGCGGCCTGGCCGACATCGCGCGATACATCACGTTCGGCGCCAGCCCGCGCGCCTCGATCAACCTGGTCGAAGCCGCCCGCGCGCTCGCCTTCCTGCGCGGACGCGGCTATGTATTCCCGCAGGACATGGTCGACATCGCCCCCGATGTGCTGCGCCACCGGCTGGTGCTCTCGTACGAGGCGCTGTCCGACGGGGTATCGGCCGATGAGCTGATCGCCCGGATCCTCAAGCAGGTGTCGCCGCCCGACAAGCCGCTGGAAACCCATGTCCGGGTCGCCACCAACCCCTGAACGGGCGCTGCGGCGCCTGGAGTGGACATCGCTGCGCCGTCTCGACGGACTGCTGCAGGGCAATTACCGCACGCTGTTCCGGGGCGCCGGCCTGGATCTCGCCGACCTTCGCGAGTACCAGTATCAGGACGACATCCGGCGCATCGACTGGAATGCCACCGCGCGCCTGCAGACCCCCCATGTGCGTGACTATCTCGAGGACCGCGAACTCAGTGCCTGGTTCGTGCTCGACCTCAGCCCCTCGGTAAACTTCGGCTCGGGCGCCTTGACCAAGCGCGATATCTCGGTCGATTTCACCGGGCTGCTGGCGCGCATCCTGATGCGCCATGGCAACCGCGTCGGTGCCCTGTGCAGCGACGGCGGCGCCCGTCACGTGCTGCCGGCCCGCAATGGCCGCCAGCACCTGCTGCAGCTGATGGCCCAGATGATGCGGCCCTCGGCGGCGCCCGCGCAGGGCGTGACCGACCTCGGGGCGTTGCTCGGGGCCGCCTCGGGCATCATCCGGCGCCGCTCGCTGGTACTCGTGGTCTCGGATTTCATCAGCGCGCCGGGCTGGGAGCAGGCGCTGGCGCGCCTGGCCATGCGCCATGAAGTGATCGCCGTTCGTCTGGTCGACCCGCTGGAACAGGATCTGCCCGACATCGGCCTGGTGCCGATGCGCGACGCCGAGACCGGTGACTGGCTGATGGTCGACACCCATGATCCGGCGCTGCGCGAACGCTATCGCCGGCTCGCGGCCGAGGGCAACGACCACCTTCTGGACGCCCTGGGCCGCGCCGGGGTGGACGCGATGGAACTGCGCTGCGACGACGATGTCGTGCAGGTGCTGCTGGGTTTCATGCAGATGCGCAAGCAGCGCAGCCGGCTGGCCGGCGGCGCGGCATCGGCGGCGCGGGCGGCGATCACGGCGGGAGGGGCTCGTGAGCTTCCTGTGGCCTGAGACCTTGTGGCTGCTGCTGCTCGCGCCGGTGCTGGTCCTTGCGTACCGGTGGCTGCTGCGTCGCCGCCAGGCGCAGGCGATCCGCGTCGGCAGTCTGGGGCTGGTTCGCCTTGCTCTGGGGCAGGGCCGCTCCTGGCGCCGGCACCTGCCCCCATTGCTCTTCCTGGCCGGGTTGCTGCTTGCGATCGTGTCCCTGTCCCGGCCGTCGGCAATCCTGTCGTTGCCCTCGCTGGACAAGACCGTGATCCTGGCGATCGATGTCTCGGGCAGCATGCGCGCCAAGGACGTGCCTCCCGATCGAATCACGGCGGCACAGCTTGCTGCCCGCCAGTTCATCGACCAGCTGCCGCCGAGCACCAAGGTGGGTATCGTCACTTTTGCGGCCACCGCGGCCGTGGTGCAACCGCCCACGGTCGATCGAGACGACATCGCGGCTGCCATCGAACGATTCAAGCTGCAGCGCGGCACGGCCACCGGCAGTGCGATCCTGGTCTCGCTGCAATTGCTTTTTCCGAATCTGGAGTTCGACCTGCAGTCGAACAACCCGCGCAAACCACCACCCGGCGGGGCAGGTCAGAGCAAGAGCGGTGCGGACGGCCGGGGCGATGGCCGTGGCAGCGGCAAATCCGATGCCGCCAAGGATGCCCGGACGCCATCCAAGCCCGCTGACAAGCCCGCACAACCGGGATCGTTCACCTCGGCGGCGATCATCCTGGTGACCGACGGTCAGCGCAATATCGGCCCCGATGCGATCGAGTCCGCCAAGATGGCCGCCGAGCGTGGCGTGCGGGTGTTCACCGTGGGCATCGGCACGCCCGGGGGCGAAGTGCTCAGCACCGAGGGATGGTCGATGCGGGTCAAGCTGGACGAAGACTCGCTCAACAAGATTGCCGACCTCACGCGGGCCAAGTACTTTCCGGCGGCCACCACCGCCGACCTGAAATCGGCCTACGACGCGCTGAATTCTCGGATCATCCTCGAGAAGCGCGAACTCGAAGTCACCGCGCTCTTCACCGCGGCCGCGGCCTTGCTGCTGATGCTCGCGGGCGCACTGTCGGTGATCTGGTTCGGTCGGCTGGTGTAGCTCGCGGCGAGCACGGATTCACCGCGGACGTTCACCCGTCCGCAGGCTTCGCGGATCAGCCTTCCTGAGTCGATGTGCGCAGCTGCGGCAACGCGGCGGCGCGCTTGCCGAGCCACCAGCCGTAGGCGTCGGGCACCATCGAGAAGCCCGGGTCCTGTGCCATCTTCTGGGCCGCGTCCATCGCCCAGTTGGGGTTGTAGAGCATCTCGCGCGCCAGCGCGATCAGGTCGGCATCGCCCGATTGCAGAATGGCCTCGGCCTGTTCGTGATGCACGATCAGGCCGACAGCCATGCTGCCCACGCCCCCTTGCTGGCGAATCGCCCGAGCGAAAGGCACCTGATAGCCATACCCGAGCGGCGCACTGCTGACGGGGCGGGCGAGAATGCCGCCCGCGCTGCAATCGATGATGTCGACCCCGCAGGTCTTCAGCTCGCGCGCCAGGGCGACGCTCTCGGCCGGCCCCCAGCCCGCGTCGTCATCGACCGACAGGCGCATGAACAGCGGCTTGTGCGCAGGCCAGCTCGCCCGCACGCTGCGCGCGACCTCGAGGGCGAAGCGCATGCGATTGGCCAGGCTGCCGCCGTACTCGTCGGTGCGCTGGTTGGCCTGCGGCGACAGAAACTGATGGATCAGGAAACCGTGGGCACCGTGAATTTCGATCACGTCGAATCCGGCCTGGTCGGCGCGCGCCGCAGCCCGCCCCCAGTCCCGGGCTACCGCCGCGATCTCGGCGGTGGTCAGGGCGCGCGGGACCGGGCTGCGCTCGTCGGCAGGCAGTGCGCTGGGGGCGACCAGTTCCCATTGGTCCCAGTCGGCCAGGCCCGGGTTCTCGACCAGGGGCTTGCCGCCTTCCCAGGGCCGCCCGGTGCGCGCCTTGCGCCCGGAGTGCCCCAGCTGGATGCCGCAGGCCGAACCGCATTGGCGGACCAGATCGACGATGCGGCGCAGCGGTGCGATGAACGCATCGTCCCACAGGCCCAGGTCACCGACGGTGCCGCAACCGCGGCGCTCGATCTTGGTCGACTCGAGAATGACCAGACCGGCGCCGCCGGCAGCATATCGGCCCGCATTCATCAGGTGCCAGTCGGTCGGGAATCCGTTGACGGCCGCGTACTGGTGCATCGGAGCGACCACGATGCGGTTCTTCAGCGTAAGTTCGCGCAGCTTCAGCGGGGTAAACAGCAGCGGTGGGGACATGGGACGGGGCTCACGGTCAATGGGGCAGGGCGGGGACGCGACAACCCGATGGGGCCCGTCCGGAAGAAGGCAAACTGGAGACCGATTGTAATCGTGGCCCGGCGCGCAGGCCTGCCGCGTCGGCGCCCCTGGAGGCGCAGCGGATGTCGGGCGATCCGCTTTCGCGGGATCGAACCATTGGACCCGCGGGAGCCGCATGGATTAGGGTACGGTTTTCGTCGATCCCTCGAGAGACCGCGTGCACCAAGACGACATCGACAAGCTCCAGGAAGGCGATGCGTATTTCGCCACCACGCTGGCCAAGGGCCTGCTGCTGCTGCGCGCGTTCGCTCCGTCGGGCGGCTGGCTGGGCAACAAGATCCTGGTCGAGCGGACCGGCCTGACCAAACCCACGGTCACCCGGCTGGCCAAGACGCTGACCCAGCTGGGTTACCTGCGGCACAGCGCCGAGCGCGGAAAATACTGCCTCGATGCGGCGGTGCTCGAACTGGTCAATCCTTTCCTGTCCCAGCTCGCCGTGCGGCAGGTGGCGCGACCGCTGATGCAAAGCCTGGCCGACGATGTCCATGGCGCCGTTTCCCTGGGGGTGGCGCGCGCCACCGACATGATCTTCATCGAAAGCTGCGTCGACATCCGGGCCGAAAATGCCCGACCCGATGTCGGCACGACCCGTCCGATGGCCACCACAGCGATGGGCCGGGCATTCCTCGCCGCAGCCGGCGATGCCCGGCGCCTGGGCCTGTACGAGCAGCTGCAGCGTCTCGCGCCGGATCAGTGGCCGGCGTGGCGCGCGGTGCTCGAAGCCGAGCGCGCGCGATACCGGCGCGATGGATTCACGGTCAGCCTAGGGGACAACGACCGCGCACTGCATGCGGTGGGCGTCGCGATCGAGGTGCCCGGGCAGGATCTGCCCATGGCGTTCAATTGTGTCATCGCGCCCGGCCGCCTTTCTTCAGGTCAGCTCGAGGGCGACATCGGACCGCGCCTGGCGGCGCTCGCTCGCACCGTCACGACCGGCATCACAGCCGACTGATGCCCCGCCAGCGGCGCCAGTCGTGGCCGTCCGTCCTAAGCTCATTTCCCTTCAACCCCACTCTCAGGAAGTCCATGAACGAACTCATCGAACGAGCTCAGACCATTGCCGTCGAGCTCAAGGCGCGCGGTCATACCCTGTCGATCTCGGAGTCCTCCACCGGCGGCCTGCTGAGCGCCAGCCTGCTCGCCGTGCCCGGCGCGTCGGCATACTTTCTTGGCGGGGCCGTGGTCTACACGCGCAAGGCTCGCTCTCTGCTCAGCGGCATTCCGGACGATCAGATGAAGGGCATCCGCTCGTCCAGCGAGCCGTACGCGCTGCTCCTGGCGCGCACCTCGAGAGCGCGCTTCGAGGGCACCTGGGCACTGGCTGAAACCGGGGCCAGCGGACCCACGGGCAATGCCTATGGCGACAAAGCCGGTCACAGCTGCCTGGCGATCAGCGGTCCGATCGAACGGGTGATCACCCTCGAGACTGGAAGTAGCGACCGCGTCGCCAACATGCGCGCCTTTGCGGGCGCCGCGCTCACCCTGCTGGCCGACGCGCTGGCGGCCTCACGGGCCTGAGCTGAGCCTACTGGCCCAAGCTGACCCGAGCGGCGCCTGCCGCGGTTCGACGGGCAGGCGTCCTACGATGTTACGCGGCGCGCCAGGAACACGGCAGATCGTCGCGTCAGGACTCCTTGGTCTCCCACCAGGGATAACCGGAGGGCATGCCGGAGGACACCTTGCCCGGAAAATTCGGCTTGCGCTTCTCGAGGAAGGCCTTGACCCCTTCGGTCACATCCGGACCCGCGCCCAGTTCGCGCGACATCGGCACATCGACCTCCCGGATGCGCATCGGATCGGGTTCGGACATGAAGCGCCACAACAGCTGGCGCGTGAGGGCGATCGAGACCGGAGCGGTTTCTTCGACGATCTCGCGGGCGATCTCGCGCGCCTTGGACAGCAGGTCCTCGGGAGCAGTCACTTCACTGACCAGGCCACCCGCGAGCACCTCCTGCGCATTGAGCAGCCGGCCGGAGTAACACCACCGCAAGGCCTGCTGCAGGCCGACCAGGCGTGGCAGGAACCAGGCACTGCCGGCTTCGGGCACCAGTCCCCGGCGGGCGAAGACGAATCCGATGCGGGCATTGCTGGCGGCCAGCCGGATGTCCATCGGCAGGGTCAGGGTGATTCCGACCCCGACCGCAGCGCCATTGATCGCGGCGATCGATGGTTTGCGGCAGCGATAGATGCTCTCGACGAAATTGCCGGGCGTCTTTTGGCCGCCGGACTCGCCGAACATGACCGATGCGCCCGCGCCGAAACTGTTGTCGCCGCCCGAGATGTCGGCGCCCGCGCAAAAGGCGCGCCCGGCGCCGGTGACGATGACCACGCGCACCGCGTCGTCCTGGTCGGCGCGATCGAACGCGGCGGCGAGTTCGCGCCCCATCTGGGCGGTATACGCGTTGAGCTTGTCGGGACGGTTGAGCGTGACCGTGAGCACGGAGTCTTCCAGCTGGCAGCTGATGTGTTCGTCCATGGGATTCCTTGGGGGCGGGCGATGCGGGATGCCCCCCAGTCTGCGGGCGCCGAACCCGCCGGATGAATCGTCGAAAGCGACGATTGCGAGCGCCCGAGGCGCTGCGGCAGGATCGACTCGGATGAACGAACCGAAGATTCGGAATGGGCCGGCGAGTGCGCTGCCGGCCCGGCGCGAAGGCTCTGCCCCGCGGGAGCTGCCCTCAGGCCTGCGGGGCCTGGCCGGCGCGGACCCGCGCGATCAGACGCTGCGCGCTTTGTTCGGCGCTCAGCGCCGAATCCAGCGGGTGGCGGCACAGGCCGGCATGCGCGTAGTGCAGATTCTCGTACAGTTCGGCCACGCCCGGATGCACGTCGAGCATGGCATCCAGTTCAGGTCCCGGTTCAGCCTGCGCCAGCGCCTGGCTCAGGCGGTCCACGACCCAGCGGTGCTGATCGGCACCGATCGGCCCGGGCAGTTGTTCGAGTTTTTCGAGCAGGTAGGCCAAGGTGAAGATCACCGGGGGATGCTTGCTGCGGGTTACCTGGTTCGAGACGGCCATGACGTGCTTTCGGGTATGGGTTGTCTGTCCCTGTCACAGTTGAGGGCGAAGGCTGATCCTTCAAGTCCGCCACGGAGTCGATGACACAATGAATCTGCAATTGAACGACGAACAGAAGCTGCTGCGCGACAGCGCGGTCCGCTGGGTCGCGGCCCAAGTCGCCACCGGCGCTCAGGGTGCGCCTGCGGACGGCGATATCCGCCGTGAACGCTGGGCCGCGATGGCCGGATTCGGCTGGCTGGCGATGACCCTGCCGCCCGAACACGACGGACTGGGACAGTCGCTGGGCGAGGCCTGCGTGCTGGCCGAAGCGCTGGGTGCGGGTCCGCTGGCCGATCCGTACCTGGCGGCGATCGTCCAGGCGGCCGAGTTGATCGCCACTGGCGCCAGCCCCGCACAGCAGGCCCGGTGGCTGCCGGACATCGCCAGCGGCAGGCGGCTGGTGGTGCCGGCCGACATCGAGCGCGGCGCGCCCTTCGGTTCCGCCGGCCCGCGCACCCGGGCGACACGCGCCGACGCGGGCTGGCGACTGGACGGCCAGAAGAGCGTCGTGCCCTGCGGGGATGCCGCCGACGCCTGGCTGGTCAGCGCGCGCGACGATGCGGGCGCCAGCAGGTGCTTCCTGGTTCCGCGCGGAACCGCCGGCGTGCATGCGCAGGACTTCGAAAGCGTCGATGGCGCCGGTGCCTGTTCGCTGACCTTCACGTCGGTTGAACTCGACGAGCAGGCCCTGCTGAGCGGCGCCGATGAGGCCATCGTGCGGCGTGCCTTCGATCGTGCCGCCATCGCCGCCTGCGCCGAGTCCGTGGGCGCGATGCAGGCGATGCTGGCGGCCACGGTCGAATACACCCGCACCCGCCAGCAGTTCGGCAAGCCCCTGGCGCTCAATCAGGTCCTTCGCCATCGGATGGCCGACATGTCAGTGGCCTGCGACGAAGCCCGATCGATGACGATCGGCGCGATCCAGCAGTTCGAGCAGGCCGACGCCCGAGGCGACGCCACGGCCCGCACGCTGGCCGCCAGCGCGGTACGCGCCAAGGTGGCCGCGGCGGCCCGGCGGGTGGCCGAGGAAGCGATCCAGCTGCATGGCGGGATGGGGGTGACCGAAGAGCTGAACATGGGCCGCTATCTGCGCCGGCTGCTGGCCCTCGATGCGGCTTACGGCGGCGCCGAATCGCATCTGCGCCGGCATGCGGAGCTGCGCACCCGGCAACGCGGGGGCACCGCCATCGAGCTCGACAATGGCCAGCCCGAGATGGCGGCCCTGGGCCGATTCCGCGACGAGGTGCGGGCCTTTCTGGCCGAGCAGCTGACGCCGGACCTGGTCCGTGCTGCGCGGCTGAACACGTCGGTGTTCTCCGAGGCCGATATCGCGCTGCGCTGGCAGCAGGCGCTGTATCGTCAAGGCTGGGTGGCTCCGGGCTGGCCATCCGAATATGGCGGCACCGGCTGGTCGCTGGCGCAGCGCTGGATCTTCGAGACCGAGTGCGCGGTGGCGGGCGCGCCGCCGCTCTCGCCGCTGGGCCTGCGCATGGCCGGCCCGGTCATCATGCGCTTCGGCACCCCGGAGCAGAAGGCGCACTACCTGCCCCGGATCCTGGCCGGCGACGATTACTGGTGCCAGGGTTATTCCGAGCCGGGATCGGGATCGGATCTCGCGTCGCTGAGCACCCGGGCGCGCCGCGAGCAGGACGTCTACGTGATCAACGGCTCGAAGATCTGGACCACGCACGCGCACAAGGCCAACCGCATGTTCGCGCTGGTGCGTACCGGTGAAGGCGAGACCCGCAAGCAGGACGGCATCAGCTTCCTGCTGATCGACATGGCAACGCCCGGCATCACGGTGCGCCCGATCCGCAGCGCCAGTGGTGACCACGAGGTCAACCAGGTCTTCTTCGACGATGTCCGAGTGCCGGTCTCCTGCCGGGTCGGCGACGAGGGGCAGGGCTGGACGATTGCCAAGTACCTGCTCGAGTTCGAACGGGGCGGCGCGATCTCGGCGGGCCGGCTGCGCGCCGCGCTCGATCGCGTCCAGCGGCTGGTCGCGACCGAATCGGGCGAGGCCTCGGATGTGCTGTCCGATCCGGACATCTCGCTGGCGTTCTCGACGATCGAAATCGACATCCGCGCCCTCGAGATGACCGAACTGCGGGTGATGTCGTCGCTGCAGGTCGGCCAGAACCCGGGCAGCGTCTCTTCGCTGCTGAAGCTGCGCTGGAGCGAGATCCATCAGTCGGTCACCCGTCTGGGCCTGCGGCTGCTGGGCAGCGACGCGCTGGTCTGGGAGTCGCAGCGTCCGATGCATCTGGACCTCGGCGGCGTGGTCCTGGACGATGTCGCCCGTCCGGTGGTGGCCGGTTACCTGAACGCGCGTGCCTACACGATCTTCGGAGGCACCAGCGAAATCCAGCGCGAGATCATTGCGCGCGATGTGATCGGCTGATCGCTCATCGGGCCGACGCCGATCGCGCGCCTCAGGCGAGGTGCTGGCGCATGAACGCCAGCGTGCGCTCCCAGGCCAAGGCGGCCGACGCCTCGTGATAGCGCGGCGTCGAATTGTTGTGAAAACCATGCTGTGTGCCCGGATACACATGCATCTGGTGAGGCACCGCGGCAGCCGTCAGCGCCGCGCCGAAATCCGGCCACATCGCATTGATGCGATCGTCTTTTTCAGCGTAGTGCACCAGCATCGGCGCGCGGATGCTGCGTGCCGACGCCGCGTCGGGGGCCGCGCCATAGAAAGGTGCGCCGGCCTGCAGATCGGTGCCCAGCGCGACCGCCAGCTGCTTGGTCATGCCGCCGCCCCAGCAGAACCCTGTGGCGCCCAGCTTGCCGCTGCTCATCGCGTGGGTTTTCAGGAAACGAGCGCTGTTGACCATGTCCTGGCGCAGCTTCGCCTGGTCCAGGCCCGCCTGCAGCGTACGGCCATCGTCGTCGTTGCCGGGATAGCCGCCGACCGGCGCCAGTCCGTCGGGCGCGAGCGCCAGGAAACCGGCCACTGCCAGGCGGCGCGCCACATCTTCGACGTACGGGTTCAGGCCGCGATTCTCGTGGAACACCACGACCGCCGGAAACGGGCCGCTGCCTGCCGGCTGGACCAGATAGGCGCGCATGCGCCCCGAGTTGCCGCCGGGCGAGGGGTACTCGACGTAGCGCGCCTTCATGCGCGTGTCGGTAAAGGAAATGGTTTGCGCCTGGGCGTAGCGCGGCAGCAGCGACTGGGCCATGGCCAGCGCACTGACGCCGCCGATCGTCAGCGCACCGGCACGGCGCAGGAATTCGCGCCGGTCGATTCCGCCGTGGCAGTACTCGTCGTAGAGATCGAAGACGCGTTGATCGATAGGGGTTTGCGCGAGCGCTGGCGGCTCGGGAACGACAGCGGCGATGGGCTCCATGCTGGGCGTACTCCTTTGTCCGGGACCGGGGAAGGGCGAGCGTGCAGCACAATAGCCGGCTCGGCAAGCCCCCGACCCTGCTGCGCACGGCCGGAATGCCGGCGCGGATCGAGGCTGTCCTCGCCGCCACCGCAACGGCTCGCCTGCCGTCCAGAAAGGACTGACCCATGAAGTCGATACGCATCGATCGGAACAAGCGCCTGCGCGACGATCCGGGCACTGGCCACAACCGCTGGCATCCCGACATCGAGCCGCTGCTCGAGGTCGAACCCGGCGAGGACGTGCTGTTGGAGACCCGCGACGCCTCTGACGGGCAAGTCCTGCCGGGCATGACATTCGCGGATCTCGCCAGCCACGACCGCAAGGCGGGACATCCTCTGACCGGCCCGCTGTTCGTCGCCGGCGCGCGCCCGGGCGACCTGCTGGAGATCGAATTCGTCGAGCTGATCGCACAGCCACATGGCTGGACAGTGATCCGGCCAGGTGCGGGATTCCTGCGCGATGTGTTCGACGCAAGCTTCCTGGCGCACTGGCGTCTGGCCGATGGTTTTGCGCGTTCGCCGCAGATTCCCGGAGTGCGGATTCCGGAGGGGGTGTTCATGGGCACTGCGGGTGTCGCGCCTTCGCATGAACAGCTGGTGCGCTGGACCGCCCGCGAGGCCGACGTCGTTCGTCGCGGCGGCATCGCGCTGCCGCCCGATGCGCAGGACGCGGTGCCGGCGCGCGAGCCGATCGCCAGCACCGGTCTGCGCACCATGCCGCCGCGCGAAAATGGCGGCAATGCCGACATTCGCCAGCTGACCCGAGGGGCCCGGCTGCAGATCCCGGTCAATGTCGACGGTGCGCTGTTTTCGCTGGGCGATGCGCACTACGCGCAGGGCGATTCCGAATGCTGCATCACCGCCATCGAGACCGGCGCAACCGCCGTGGTGCGCTTCAGGCTGCTGCCCGGCGAGGCCAAACGCAACGGCATGCGATTCCCGAGGTTCTCGCATCCCGGCTGGTTCGCCGCGCCGCAATGGGCCGCCCCGCACAACTTCGTGGCGACGACCGGACTGCCGATCCGCGAAGACGGCACCCAGGAGTGCGAGGACCTGACGCTGGCTGCGCGCAATGCCCTGCTCGAGATGATCCAGCTGCTGGGCGAGCGCGGATTCAGCCGCGAACAGGCCTATGTGATCTGCTCGCTGGCGGTGGACCTGCGGATCAGCAATGCGGTCGACCTTCCCAATGTCACGGTCAGCGCCTTGCTGCCCGAAGCCATCTTCGAGCGGGATTGAGCTGATCGCTCGATGCGGTGGGTCGCTGCCGCTCGATGGATTTCATTCAATCGTTTGTTTGACTTAAAACGATCGTTTGAATCGCGCTGTAAGATAGCGTGTCCCGCTGGCGACCACAGGAATCCACCGTTCATGAGCAATCCAGAGGCCGACGTCAGGCCCGCGTTGCGCGCGCCATCCGCCCAGCCCAGGGCTGGCGCGCGGCCTGAAGGCGATGCCCGGGCCCGTCTGCTGGCCGTCGGGCTTCGGCTGTTCGCCGAGCAGGGTTTCAAGGCAACCTCGGTGCGCGAGCTGGCACGCGAGGCCAACGTCAACCTGGCCGCCATCAGTTATCACTTCGGCGACAAGGCGGCGCTGTATCGCGAGATCTTCAGCGCCAAGGTTCGCGAGCAGATGCCCGGCGATTCTCTCGATCTGCTCGCCTTGCCGCTCGAACAGGCCCTGCAGGCCTTTTATCGCGACTTCCTCGAACCGCTCAAGCGCGACCAGGAAACCGCGCTGATGATGAAGCTGCATTTTCGCGAGCTGTTCGAACCCACCGGGGCCTGGCAGCAGGTCGTCGAGCAGGAACTGCGCCCGCGCTTCAGCGAACTGACGCGCCTGCTGCAGCGCGAACTCGGGCTGGCGCGGATCGATCGAGACGTCCATCGCGCCGCGCTGGCCATGGTCGGCATGGCGGTGCACCTGTTCACCTGCCAGGACGAAGTCAGGCACCTGGCGCCCGGTGTGCTGGGCGCCTCGCGCGGCATCGACGTGCTGGCGCAGCGCCTTGCAGGCTACGCCTGCGCGATCATCGAAGGCGAGCGCGTCGCGCCGGCGGCGGGAACCGACGGCGGAGGCGGGCCCGGAACCGGGGCGGGAAGCGGCGGACGCCGGGAACCGGCCGGGACGGCAGCGCCGCGGGCCGGCAAAGAGCGGCTCCGACGAACCGGACAAGTCCGCCGTCACCAACGCGGGCGCGCCGCCTGGTCAAGGGGTAGGTGGCGATGGAACCCTCCTTCACGAATGGCGCCGCGATGGCCAGACCCAGGTGCCGGAGCGCCACCGGTGGAACCCACCATCGGCAGGTCGCCGGATCCGAGCGCACGCATGACCTTCGGCTCGTTGGGCAATACGAGGAAGCGCGGCGCGGCCGCCCAACGGGCCGGAAATCGTCGGACCCGCTGCGGGGCCTGCTGCGGCGATTGCCGCTGCTGGGACTTCTGGGGCTGCTGTCCGCCTGCGCCGGTCTGCGCCCCGTCGGCCCGCAGCCCACGGCAGCACCGGCCCCGGCCGCCACGCAGTGGCAGGCGCAGCGCCCGCACGAGGGGAGCACCGGCGATCTCGCCCGCTGGTGGCAGCAGTTCAACGACCCCGTGCTGGCCGCGCTGATCGAAGCGGCTCAGCGCGAGAGCGCCTCGCTGGCGCAGGCGGCGACCCGCATCGCCGAAGCCCAGGCCGCCGTCGTGCGCGCGGGCGCGACGGCGCTGCCATCGCTGGACGCCAGTGCCTCGCGCGTCCGCGGACCGATCACCTTCGGCGGCCCGCCTATCCTGCGGACGCAGGATCAGCTTCAGCTTCAGTCGAGCTGGGAGATCGATCTGTTCGGCGGCCAGTTGCGCGAGCGCCAAGCCAGCGCCGCGCGCCTGGATGCGCGGGCGGCCGAATGGCACGACGCGCGGGTTTCGCTCGCCGCCGAGCTGGCCAGCCAGTACGTGACACTGCGCGCCTGCGAACGCCAGGTCGTCATCGACGAGGCCGACCTGGCCTCGCGCCGCGAATCGGAACGGATCACCGCGCTGGCGGCTTCCGCCGGATTTCAGTCGGGTGGCCAGGTGGCGCTGGCACGCGCCGCATCGGCCGATCAGGCGTCGCGCCTGCAGGCCCAGCAGGCCGAATGCGAGCTCGCCATCAAAGCGCTGGTGGCACTGACTGCGCTGGACGAGCCCGAACTGCGCCGTCAGCTCGCGGCTCGCACCGCGGCGCTGCCGCAGCCGAGGCAGTTCCGAGTCGAGACCCTGCCGGCGCAGCTGATTTCGCAACGCCCGGATCTCACGGCCGCCGAGCGTGAACTGGCTGCGGCCAGCGCCGACATCGGCGTTGCAATGGCCGACCGCTACCCGAGGCTGTCGCTGATGGGCTCGATCGGCCCGCTGCGCTTCGAGGCCAATGGCGTCACGCTGAACACCACGAGCTGGTCTTTGGGTCCCTCGATCAGTCTGCCGCTGTTCGATGGCGGTCGGCGTGCCGCGGCGGTGCAGACGGCGCAGGCGCGCCATGCCCTGGCGCTGGCCAACTACCGCTCCCGGGTTCGCACCGCTATCCAGGAAGTCGAACAGGCCATGGTTCGCCTGGCCAGCAACGGACAACGCGAGGTTCAGGCGCTGCAGGCCGCGCGGTCGCATCGCGACGCGATGGCCGCCGCCCGGACACGCTGGCAAAGCGGCCTGGGCAGCCTGCTCGAGCTCGAAGAGGCGCGTCGGCAGACGCTGCAGGCCGACACCTCGCTGGCAGCCCTGCGCCGCGATCGCGTGGTGGCCTGGATCGCGCTGTATCGCGCGCTCGGCGGAGGCTGGTCGAACCAAGCCCTTCCCGACACAGATCCGGAAAAAACCGCTGTGCCGACTACCAGGACTCCGTCATGACGTCTCACCGCCGAACCGATCGGCCGCGTCTCATCGTCCTTCTCGCCGCGCTCGTCCTTATCGGCAGCGCGCGCCGTGCCGCCGGTCCTTCGGCCGCGAACCCAGCCGCAGCCTGCCCTGGTGGTCGCTGTGGTCGCACCCGCACGTGCCGACGTCGCCGACCGTCTGCCGGCCAACGGCAGCATCACGGCCTGGCAGGAAGCGTCGGTCGGCACCGAGATCGGTGGTCTGCGCCTGGCCGAGGTGCGCGTGAATGTCGGCGACCTGGTGAAAAAAGGGCAGGTGCTGGCCGTGTTTGCCACCGACACCGTGCACGCCGAACTGGCTCAAGCCCAGGCCGCGCTGGCCGAGGCTCAGGCAACGCTGGCCGAAGCCAAGTCCAACGCCGCTCGGGCCCGCGAGGTCCAGGACAGCGGCGCCCTGAGCGCGCTGCAGATCGGCCAGTACCTCACGGCCGAAACCACCGCCGCGGCCCGGGCGCAGTCGATGAGCGCGCAGGTCCGATCGCAGCAGCTGCGCCTGCAGCAGGCCAGGGTGCTGGCGCCCGACGATGGCGTGATTTCGGCGCGCAGCGCCACCGTCGGCGCGGTGCTTCCGGTGGGTCAGGAACTCTTTCGGATGATCCGGGGCAATCGCCTCGAATGGCGGGCCGAGGTGACCGCGACCGAGTTCGACAAGATTCGGGTCGGTCAGCGCGTCGAGGTCGTCGCTGCCAGTGGCGCGCGGCTCGAGGGCAGGGTGAGGATGCTCGCCCCGACGATCGACCCCCAGGCCCGAACCGGGCTGGTCTACGTCGACCTGCCGGTCGGTTCGTCGGCCCGCGCCGGCATGTTCGCGCGCGGCGAGTTCGTGCTCGGCCAGAGCACCGCGCTGACGGTGCCGCAGCAGGCGCTGGTGGTGCGCGACGGCTTCAATTACGTGTTCGAACTGAAAACCGACAACCGGGTCGTGCAACGCCGCGTGCAGATCGGCCGGCGGGTCGGCGAGCGGATCGAGATCACCGGCGGACTGCAGCCCGATGCCCGTGTGGTGGCGGCGGGCGCGGGGTTCCTGAACGACGGCGACCTGGTCAGGCTGACCCAGTCGGGCAAGTGAACGCGATACCACCATGAACTTCTCAGCCTTCTCGATCCGCAACCCGATTCCGGCGGTGCTGCTGTTCGTCCTGCTCACGCTGGCCGGCGTCATCAGCTTCCAGAAGTCCGAGGTCCAGGACTTCCCGGACATCGAACTGCCGGTCGTCACGGTGGACGCGAGCCTGCCGGGCGCGGCGCCCGCGCAGCTCGAGACCGAGGTCTCGCGCAAGCTCGAGAATTCGGTCGCCACGCTGCAAGGCGTCAAGCACATCTATTCGCGCATCCTCGACGGCCAGGTCACGCTGAACGTCGAGTTCGTCCTCGAGAAAGACCCCTCGGACGCCGTCAATGAAGTGCGAGACGCGATCGGCCGGGTCCGCGCCGATCTGCCCAGCGACATGCGCGATCCGGCCGTCAGCAAGGCCAGCACGGCCGGGCGGGCGGTGCTCGCGTTCACCGTCGCCTCCGACCGCCTGGACGAGGAAGGCGTGTCCTGGTTCGTCGACAACACCGTGGCCAAACGCCTGCTGACCGTGCCCGGTGTCGGGCTGGTCAAGCGGATCGGCGGCCTGCAGCGCGAAGTGCGCATCGAGCTCGACGCCCAGCGCATGGCGGCGCTGAACGTGTCGGCGCTCGATGTGTCGCGGCGCCTGAAGCTGGTTCAGCAGGAAGCACCGGGCGGCCGAGGCGACGTGGGCGGGGCCGAGCAAGCCGTTCGCACCATTGCCACGGTCCGCACCGCCGCCGAGCTGGCCGCGCTCGAATTGCCGCTGGCCGACGGCCGGCCGCTGCGCCTGGACCGGGTGGCCACCATCACCGACACCACGTCCGAGCGACGCTCGCTCGCGCTGTACGACGGCCAGCAGACAGTCGCGTTCGAGGTCATGCGCACCCGCGGCGCCGGAGAAGTCACCGTCGCCTCCGGCGTGCGCGCGGCGGTGCAGCAGCTGCGCGAGACGCATCCCGGCATGCGCTTCGTCGAGGCGATCGACAACGCCACACCGGTGGCCGAGAACTTCGATGGTTCGATGGCCATGCTGTATGAAGGCGCGCTGCTGGCGGTCATCGTGGTCTGGATCTTCCTGCGCGACTGGCGCGCCACGCTGGTCAGTGCCGCCGCCTTGCCGCTGAGCGTGATTCCCACGTTCGTCGGCATGGCATGGTTCGGATTCACGCTGAACACCGTCACGCTGCTGTCGCTGGCGCTGGTGGTGGGCATCCTGGTGGACGATGCGATCGTCGAGATCGAAAACATCGCGCGCCACCGGCGCATGGGCAAGTCGCCCCAGCAGGCAGCGCTCGAGGCAGCCGACGAGATCGGCCTGGCGGTCATCGCGACCACCTTCGCGCTGGTCGCGGTGTTCCTGCCGACCGCGTTCATGTCGGGCATCGCCGGCAAGTTCTTCAAGCAGTTCGGCTGGACCGCGGTGCTGGCGATCCTGGCCTCGCTGGTGGTCGCGCGTCTGCTCACCCCGATGATGGCTGCGCATCTGCTCGGTCCTTCCAAGCATGAGACGCAGCAAGACGGATGGCTGATGCGCCGCTACCTGGGCGCCGTCCGCTGGTGCATCCGCTATCGGTGGATCACCGCGGTGCTGTCGGCGGCATTCTTCGCCGGCTCGCTCGCCCTGGTGCCGCTGCTGCCCACCGGCTTCGTGCCGCCGGCCGACCGCGGCCAGACCATGGTCACGATCGAGCTGCCGCCGGGCAGCTCGCTGGCCGAAACCCTGGCGGCGGCTGAACGGGCCCGGCTGGCCCTGGCCGATATCGCGGACGTCAAGCATGTGTTCAGTTCGGTGGGCGGAGGCAGCTCGGGAGACATGTTCGCGCAAGGCGCCGCGGCCGAAGCCCGGCGCGCCGTGCTGACTCTCACGCTCAGCCACCGGACCGAGCGCGCGGTCAAGCAGCAGATGGTCGAGGCCCAGATCCGCGAGCGGCTGGCCGATCAGCCTGGGGTGCGGCTCACCGTCGGCCCGCAGGATACCGGGGTCAAGATGCAGCTGGTGCTGCGCAGCGAAGATCCGCTCGCACTGGTCGGCGCCGCGCGCGCGGTCGAACGCGACCTGCGCACGCTGTCCGGTGTCGGCAATGTCAGCTCGTCGGCCAGCCTGGTTCGTCCCGAGATCATCGTCCGGCCGGATTTCGCCCGCGCCGCCGACCTCGGCGTTACAGCCGCCAGCCTGGCCGAAACCGTTCGTGTCGCCACGGCAGGCGACTACGACATGGGCTTGCCCAAGCTGAACCTGAGCGAACGCCAGGTGCCGATCCGGGTGAAACTGCCCGATGCGGTGCGCGCCGATCTGGCGGCACTGGGACGCCTGACCGTGCCCGGACGCCATGGCCCGGTCATGGTCGCCAGCGTGGCCGAGCTCTCGATCGACAGCGGTCCGGCGCAGATCGACCGGCTGGATCGCAGCCGTAACGTGCTGCTCGAGGTCGAACTCGCGTCGCGCCAGCTGGGCGAGGTCTATGCGGAAGCGATGCAATTGCCCAGTCTGGCCAAGCTGCCCCCCGGCGTGGCACTGGCCGAGCAGGGCGATGCCCAGGAGATGCAGGCGCTGTTCGCCAGCTTCGGGCTGGCGATGAGCATCGGGGTGCTGTGCATCTACATGGTGCTGGTCCTGCTGTTCCGCGACTTCCTGCAGCCGATCACCATCCTGGCTGCGCTGCCGCTGTCCATTGGCGGCGCGTTCGTGGCGCTGCTGCTCACCAGCCAGAGCTTTTCGATGCCCTCGCTGATCGGATTGCTGATGCTGATGGGCGTGGTGACCAAGAACTCGATCCTGCTGGTCGAGTACGCGATCGTCGCCCGGCGCTCGGGCATGAGCCGCTTCGACGCGCTGGTGGACGCCTGTCACAAGCGGGCCCGGCCCATCGTGATGACGACGCTGGCGATGGGCGCCGGCATGCTGCCGATCGCGATCGGATGGGGCGCCGATCCCAGCTTCCGGGCGCCGATGGCGATCGCGGTCATAGGCGGACTGATCACGTCCACCCTGCTCAGCCTGCTGGTCGTGCCGGCCGTGTTCACCTTTGTCGACGATCTCGAGCGAGGTTTGGGCTGGTTGACCCGCCGGCTGCGCCGCCAGCCGCCGGTCGTGTCCGAACCGTTGCCGCCTGGAGCGCCCTGATCGCGGCGCAGTGGAATCGTGTCCCCTGCGCGGCGCGCCCACCAGCCTATTCGTGTCTGGCCGAGGGCCGGCGGTCGATCGCATTGATGGAAAGAATTTACTTTCCTTATAGAAATTATTATTTCCATAAAGAAAGTACAATTGCGATAAAGTTAGTCGACTTTCCTTTAAGCCGTGATTCCATCGTGCTGACTCCACCCCCATTTCCCCCGACCATGCAAGCCTCCGTTCCGCAGAACGACAGCCGACATCCGCTGACCCGGTTGCTGGGCAACGGCGGCAATATCCGGGTGCTGCGCGCGCTGGCGGAGGACGACCTGCCGCTGAGCGTGACCCAACTGGCCGAGCGCTGCGGCCTGACCCCGCAAGGGACCCGGCTGGCCCTGGAACCGCTGGTCGAGGGCCGATTGGTCCGGCTGCTGGGCGGCGCCCGAGCACGCCTGTTCACGATCGAGGCGCGGCACCCGTTCGCCAAGTCGATCAGGACGCTGTTCAGCCAGGAACAGGCCCAGTGGGAGCGTCTCCACCAGGCCTTGCGCGGACTGCTGCACAAGGATCGGGAGGTGGTTGCGGCGTGGTACCTCGAGCCGGCGGCTGGCGATGACGCCAGCGATGGCCGTTCGCTGTCCGTCTGGCTGGTGCAGGCCGAAAGTCCGGTCGAACCGCTTGTCGCGGCGTACCAGGAGCGCTATGCGGCGCTCGAGCACAGCGCCTGGACTGCTTGCGCGTTTCGCAGCCTCTCGCTGGCGGACCTGCACGCGCTGTCCGCCGACCCGCTCTGGTGGCAGGCCAACACCGCGCAGGCGAGGGCGCTGAAGGGGCTCGATCCGTCGGTGCTGGTCCTGCGCAGCCGCAAGCCGGCGCAGGCGGCGTTGTTCGGGCCCTGAGGCCAGTCGCCCCGCCGTGATGCCGGGCTAATCCTCGGCTACCATGGCTGTCGTCTCGGGCGCTCCCCGAGTCCGACGCCTGGCAGCGATTGCCCTCTCACCCGAAAGGACATCCGAATGAATCTGAACAAAGCCCTCGACAAAGCCTACGAGACCAAGACTTTCAAGGAACTGGCCGACTCGCCGGTCGACGCGCTGGCCGGCATCTCGGCCAACGATGCCAAGCTGCTGGCGGCCGCCTTCGGCGTCAAGACCATCCGGGATCTGGCCAACCTGAAATACACGAAATGGGCTCGAGCGATCGTGACCCTCGCCGACCAGGAAGAGTAAGACGAGCCGTACGGTCAGAAGATTGCCCGGGAGCCGTCCGGCACACCACCGGCCCCGGGCTCAAAGCTTGACGGGCGGATCGGTCTGGCTGCGGGTCGCGGTCATGACCGCATCGGGCATGTCGATCAGCTTCCGGTAAGCCTTCTGCGGATAGACCAGATGCGGCTTGCCGGGGTCGATGGGCGGCTGCGGCACCGCGCCTCCTTCGCCCCGATACGGCGCAGGGGACTTGAAACGTTCCAGCTCCGCGGCGCCGATGCCCGCCAGTCCCACCACTTCGGGATCGATCCAGGCGCGCGGGTCGATCGCCTCGCGCGAGGTCGAGATCTCGAGGGTCAGGCCCTCGGGCCCCGCAAAGTAGATCGACAGGCAGAAACCGTGGTCGATCGGCCCGATCACATTGACGCCCCGCGATCGGATCCGGTCGCGCAGCGTCAGCAGGTCAGCATCGCTGTCGACATTCAAGGCCAGGTGCTGCATCGTGCCAGGGGCGCTGGGCGCACCCGCATTGCCGGCATGACTCACACCAGGCTGCGGCTGGATGGCCTCGATCTGCGGGCTCTGCACGAAGGCGATCGACGCGCGATCGTTCAGTTTCATGAATCCGTGCCAGGCGCCCTGGACGCCATGCATCCAGTACAGCGCCACCAGCTCCATGCCCAGCACGTCCGAGAAGAATTCGATCTGGCGCTTGATGTCGCCGGTCGAAATGGCCAGATGATGCAGTCCGTTGGGCTTGGTCATGGGCGCTCTCCGGGGAGGGGTTCGAAGGCATCGTAACGATACAGCCAGTCGAGCATCGTGCCTCGGGCGCTGGCCACCTGACGATTGCGCAGCCAGGCCGGAATGCCCGACAGATGGAACAGCCAGGCATTGCGCCGCGAACCGGCCTGGATCCGGCTGGTACGCGGCCGACGCAAGGACTCGTAGGTCGCCAGCCCTTGCGCGATGGCGCGCCCACCCGCGACGCACCGGGCCAGCACCGCGGCGTCCTCGATCGCCATCACCGCACCTTGGGCCATGAAGGGCAGGGTGGGGTGACAGGCATCGCCCAGCAGCGTGACGCAGCCCTCGCTCCAGCGCGGCATCGGCGGACGGTCGAACAGCGCCCATTTGAAGCACTGAGCCGGGTCCATCGCCTCGATCAGGGTGCGCACCGCCGGATGCCAGCCGGCGAAGTCGCGCTCGAGCTCGGCGCGATCGCCGCGCTCGGTCCAGGACTCGTGCTGCCAGCCCGTCTTTTCGACGACGCACACGCAGTTCACCAGTTCACCGCCGCGCACGTAGTAGTGGACAAAGTGCCGCCCGGGGCCCCACCACGCGGTCGTCACCGGGCGAACCAGCCCCTCGGGCAACTCACGCGCCGGCACCAGGGCGCGCCAGGCGATGTTGCCGGTGAAAGTGGGCTGCTGCGCACCGAACAGATGTGCCCGCACGATCGAGTGGATGCCGTCCGCGCCCACCAGCAGCGCGCCACTGTGCTTCTGGCCGCCGGCCTCGACGATGACCGTGTCGCCCGTCTGCCGCACGGCCGCAACCCGGGCATTGGCGTGCAAGGTGATCGCGGGCACCCGCGCCGCCGCCGCGGCCAGCACCTGCATCAGGTCGGCACGATGCACGTGGTAGTAGGGGAACCCATACTGGCTCAGCAGCGCATCGCCCAGCGGATTGCTCGCAATGACCGAACCATCGCGCCAGTCGCGCATTTCGGTCGACTCGGGCAGGAAGGCGATTTCGCGCAAACCTGCCGCGAGGCCCAGGCGATGCAGGACCCGCGTGCCATTGGGGCTCAATTGGATGCCGGCGCCGATCTCCTGGAAGCCTTCGGACTGCTCGAAGACCCGGACCTGAAAGCCGGCCTGCGCCAGGCACAGCGCTGTTGTCAGGCCGCCGATGCCACCGCCGGCGACCAGCGCGATCGGTGCGGGCACCGATCTACCCGATCAGCGATCTGATCGC
The DNA here is from genome assembly GCA_016710525.1 of Burkholderiaceae bacterium. Taxonomy (GTDB): domain Bacteria; phylum Pseudomonadota; class Gammaproteobacteria; order Burkholderiales; family Burkholderiaceae_E; genus Quisquiliibacterium. The sequence goes on along the minus strand of JADJVQ010000007.1, from coordinate 18,280 downwards.
CATCGCGCCGCGCGGCTGCGCAGGGTGCATCGCGGCGAGATGGGCCAGGCTGGACAACGGCTTCACGATGGAGGGCTCCTTGGCATTCGCTGTCGGATGAGGACCGAGACCGAGTGTAGACAAGGCCGGGTCTCGCGGATCGGGTCCGTGTCGGGACGATTCCACAATCGCGTCATCATCATGAGTTTACATAATACACATTATGCGCACTCAAGGATAAGGCAGAGCCCATGATCTCGTCAGGCCCTGCGCGCGCAGGGCTAACGCTTGTCCGTCTTCGTCGCCTCACCCGCTGGAACCGGAGTTTCTTGCGTGCCGTACTTGCGCAGGTATTCGCTCGCCCGATCGCTCATCCAGCGCGCCTGTTCGGGCTCGCCGACACGCAGGAAGTATTCCGGCGCACCAAAGCCCGCTTCGTTGCGCAGGCTCGGGTCGGCTCCCTGTTCGACGAGGTAGCGCGCCACCGTCGTGCGCTTCTCGCGCGCCGCCAGCATCAGTGGCGTGGTGCCATTGGCGGACCCGGCATCGATGTACGCATGGTTCTCGAGCAGCCACGTGACCATCTCGAGATGGCCCGCACTGGCCGCGTAATGCAGCGGCGTCCAACCTTCGGAATTGACCTGCGCGCCGCGCTTGAGCAGCGCCTTGGCCGTGTCGAGGTCGCCATGCAGCGCGGCATACATCAGCGCCGTCTCGCCAGCCTTGTTGCGGGCATTGACGTTGGTCAGCGGCGATTCGAGCAGCGCCCGCACCGAATTGAAGGACTTTTCCTGGGCAGCCAGCACGATGGCCGGGCCTTTGTCCCGGTCTTCGGAGTTGGGCGCAATACCGCGAAGCAGGAAGCGGCGAACGGTGCCGGCATCGTCCATCGCGACGGCTTCGAAAAACTCCTTGTAGGCATCGCCCTGAGCGCGAACAGCCACCGGATGGGCCATCAAACTGCTCGCCAAGCCCAGTTGTGCAGCTAGCATATATCGGCTAAATCGCTTCAACTTCATCTTTCAAGACATTGAATACACGACAGAAATTATTCGTGGTGACAGCCTCGATATGGTCGGGCGAAACGCCTCGCAGCTGGGCCAGCAACGTGGCTACGTGCGGCACGAAAGACGGCTCGTTGGTCTTGCCCCGATGCGGCACCGGCGCCAGATAGGGCGAATCGGTCTCGATCAGCAGGTACTCGTCCGGTACCTTCAGCGCGACATCCCGAAGGCTCTGCGCACTCTTGAAGGTGACGATGCCCGAGAACGAGATGCAAAAACCCAGGTCAATGGCCGCCTTCGCGGTCTGCCAGTCTTCGGTAAAGCAGTGCATCACTCCACCGGCGGCATCCGCCCCCTCCTCGACCATGATCCGCAGCGTGTCGGCGCTGGCCTGCCGGGTGTGGATCACCAGCGGCATCTGCACCGCGCGGGCCGCCCGGATGTGAACCCGGAAGCGCTCGCGCTGCCAGTCCAGGTCGCCGGTCAGCCGATAGTAGTCGAGCCCGGTTTCGCCGATGGCACGGACTCGCGGATGCTGCGCCAGCCGAACCAGCGTGGCGACATCGGGTTCGTCGATATCGGGGTAATCCGGATGGACGCCCACGGTAGCCCACAGCTGACGATGGTTTTCGGCCAGCGCGAGCACGGCCGGAAGGTCGGTCAGCGTCACGCTGATGCACAGGGCTCCCCCCACGCGGGCCGCGCGCATGCGCTCGAGCAGCAGGGGAAGCTGGCCCGCGAAGTCGGGAAAATCGAGGTGGCAGTGGGAATCGACGAACACGGGCCCGAGTTTACCCCGGTCCCGAGACACCGCCCCTGTCGCTCACAGGGTGTGGGTGGGACGGGCTGACTTCAAGGCGTTGCCGATCAGGTTCTCGATCTTGATCCGAGCCTGTTCGCCGGTTTCGTTGCGGGCGAACTGGATGCCGATGCCCTGCTGGCGCCCGGGTACGCCGGCCGGGGTGATCCAGCACACCCGCCCCGGAATCGGCACCTTGGCCGGCTCATCCATCAAGGTCAGGATGGCATAGACCTCGTCGCCGAGCTGGGCGGGTCGGGTGGTCGGCACGAACAGGCCGCCGCCCTCGACGAAGCTCATGTAGGCGGCATACAAGGCGGCTTTTTCGCGGATCGACAGCTGGATCACGCTGGGACGAGGTCCGGTACCCACGTCGCTCAAGGTGGTCGAGCCTTCAGGCTTTCGGGTGGCTTGCTCCATCGGTGCTGCTGTCCTTTCTGAGGGCGCGGTTCGGTTCCGCCCTGCCTAAGCGCCCGAAAAAAGGGCCTCGTAGCGCAACCAGACATCTTCGGCGAGCAGCCGCGCATTCAGCGGATGCTCCAGGATCGGGGTCTGACGATTGAGCCACTGCGCCAGGCCCATGATGTGCCCGAGCGAGGTCCGCTTCGCCTGTGCCCGCAATCGCGGGGCCTGCGCCGGAAACCGGACCGGTGCTGCCTGGACGCTAACCCGGGCCAGATCGCCGATCCATGCTTGCAGCAAGGGCACCCAGAGCGCCGCGGGCACGCTCGCCAGCCCCTCGGCCGACTTCATCACCGGATTCTCCGGAATGTCGGCTCCAGCCTGCAGCACCATCCGATAGGCGGCTGACGCGGCTGGCTCGGCGAAATCGCGCGCTCGCAACGGCGCCCCGTCGGCCAGTGCGAGCCATTGCCCGATCAGCGACGGTTCGCCGCCAAGAGCGCCCTGCAGCCAGGTCTGCGCCAGGGCGGCATCGGGCGAGGACAGCTTGAACGGGACGCAGCGCGAGCGCACCGTGGCGGGCAAGGCGCCCGCGTTGCCGCAGACCAGCAGGAACACGGTATCGCCAGACGGCTCTTCCAGCGTCTTGAGCAGCGCATTGGCGGCCGGCATGTTCATGGCTTCAGCGGGATCGATCAGGACCAGCTTGCGCCCTGCCCGATGCGCGCCGATTCCGACGAAATCGCCGAGCGCACGGATCTGATCGATCTTGATCTCGCGCCGGCTGCGCTCGGATTTTCCGCTGCCCTCGTCATCGACCAGCGGCGAGATGCGACGGAAATCCGGGTGATTGGCCGCTCGAAACCAGCCGCAGGCGTCGCAGTGGCCGCAGGCCTGACCGTTCGGCAGCGGCGCTTCGCACAGCAGGCACTGCGCAAACCGCTCGGCCAGCAGGCCCTTGCCGATCCCTCGTGGCCCCTGCAGCAGCAGGGCATGCGGCAGGCTTGCGTGCATCGCGAGCAGGCTCGCCAGCGGCGCATCGAGCCACGGCGGCAGAGCGACCTGATTTTCGGTCACGAAATGAGCCTCCTGATTCTCGATATGACTTTAACAATAAGATCTAAGTCTTTGATATCTTGTGATTCTAAAACAATCTTAAACATCATATAAACACTCTACAGCATTGTTAAACCAAGGTTTTTAAGCTGACTTCAAGTTCCTCGCGAACTTGCTCGATGCTCTGGCGGCCATCGATCACCTGAAAACGCCCCGCACTGAGCCCGGCACGGCGCTGATAGGCGCTTCGAACACGTTCGAAGAAGGCCACATCCTGCGCTTCGAAGCGATCGGCCGCTCGCGCCGCCGCCCGCCGCTGCGCCGCGAGTTCGGCCGGCAGGTCGAACAGGTAGGTCCGATCGGCTTGCAGGTCGCCATGAACCTGTCGCTCGAGGGTCTCGATCCAGTCCAGCGAAAGACCGCGCCCTCCCCCTTGATACGCATAGGTCGAATCGGTGAACCGGTCGCAGACGATCGCCGCGCCGCGCGCGAGGGCCGGACGGATCAGTCGGGCCAGATGCTCGCTGCGGGCTGCGAACACCAGCAGCAGTTCGGTCTGCGCATCCATCGGGCAGGTCAGCACCAGGTCGCGCAGCTGCTCGGCCAGTGCCGTTCCGCCCGGCTCGCGCGTGACGATCACCTCGCGCCCGCCGGCTCGCAGGCGCTGGGCGAACCATTCGACGTGACTGCTCTTGCCAGCGCCATCGATGCCTTCGAAAGTGATGAACAGGCCCTTGGACGGCCGCTCATCGGGGGGTAACTGCTCGATCATGGCGTACGCCGTTTCTGGTAACGGTCGACCGCGCGCTGGTGCGCCACCAGGTCGTCCGAAAATTCGCTGCTGCCATCGCCACGGGCCACGAAATACAGCGCGGGCGAATTGGCCGGGTTCAGTGCGGCGGCCAGCGAGGCCTTGCCCGGCAGCGCGATCGGCGTCGGCGGCAGCCCGGCACGGGTGTAGGTGTTGTAGGGCGTATCGGCACGCAGATCGGCGCGGCGCAGGTTGCCATCGAAGGCTTCGCCCAGGCCGTAGATGGTGGTCGGGTCGCTCTGCAGCATCATGCCCTTGCGCAAGCGGTTGACGAAAACGGCCGCCACCCGGTCGCGATCGGCATCGCGGCCGGTTTCCTTCTCGATGATCGAGGCCAGCACCAGGGCCTGATAGGGCGTCCGCAGCGGCACCCCCGCCGATCGCGCGGCCCAGGCATCGTCCAGCGCGCGCCTGAGCTGCCGGTAGGCCTGACGATAGACCTCCAGATCGCTGGAGCCGGGCGAGAATCGATAGGTGTCGGGCAGGAACAGGCCTTCGGCCCGGGTCTCGGTCGCGCCTATCCGCGCCAGCAGCGCGGGTTCGTCCAGCGCGGCGGCATCCTGGGTCAGGTCCGGATGGCGGGCCAGCACGGCCCTCATCTGACGAAAGGTCCAGCCTTCGATCACCGTCACTTCCGACAGCAGCACATCGCCGCGCACCATCTTGTCGATCAGCGCCTGGCGGGTGATCGGGGCTTTGAACTCGTAGACGCCGGCCTTGATGCGATGGCCATCGCCGCGCAGCCGCGCCGCCAGTTCGAACTGCCAGCCCGGCTGGCCGAGTCCGGACTTCTCGAGGATCGTGCCGATGGCCGACAGACCGGTCCCACGCTCGATGCGGACTCGAATCGGGCTGGCGCTCAACTCCAGCGGCTGGTTTCGGTACAGCGAGACGGCAGTGGCGGCCAGGGCGGCCAGCGCCAGCAGCAGGGCCAAAATCGATAGGAAAGTACGGTTCATTGGGCGGTGCGGGTCAGGCTTCCTATAATAAGGCCATGACTTCCACCGCCGCCCCCGCCCTCGCCTTCCCCTACGATGAAGCTCTGGCTCGCGAGCGCGCCCGATCCCTCGGCGTGCCGGTGCATTTCGACGAATACGGGCCGCAGGCCGATCTGCCCGCGCCGGCGGGCGATCCCGCGCTTGGCCGGATCGGCCCCCTGTTCGATCTCGGATTGCTGTCGGCCAGTGGCGACGATGCGGTCAAGTTCCTGCACGCACAGCTGACCAATGACGTCGAACACCTGGTGCCTGGCACGGCCCAGTGGTTCGGCTATTGCAATGCCAAGGGGCGCCTGCAGGGCAGCTTCCTGGGCTGGCGGGCCGACACCGAGGCCGGGCCACGCGTTCGGCTGGCGGTTTCTTTGCCGCTGGCCGAGACCCTGCGCCGGCGCCTGTCGATGTTCGTGCTGCGGGCCAAGCTCAAAATCACGGACGACAGCTCCGGCCAGGTCTGTTTCGGATTGTCCGGCGAGTCGGCTCGCGCGGTCCTGGTCGAATGTCTGGGCTCGGCGCCCGAACCCTACCAGGTCGTCCAGGCCGGCGACGCGACGCTGATCGGACTGCCGCCGGTGCAGATCGCCACACCCGCCGGGCCGACCAGCCTGCCCCGCTGGCATTTGTGGGCCGATGCCGACGGCGCGCTCGCGCTCTGGGCGACGCTCGGCGCCCGCCTGATCGCCACCCCAGCTTCTTTCTGGCGCTGGCTCGAAGTGCGCTCGGGCATCGCCCGGATCGTGCCCGGAACCTGGGAACTGTTCGTGCCCCAGATGGTCAATTTCGAGCTGGTGGGTGGCGTCAATTTCAAGAAGGGCTGTTACCCGGGGCAGGAAGTCGTGGCGCGCAGCCAGTACCTCGGCAAGCTCAAGCGGCGGATGTTCCTGGGCGCCGTGCACGGGGCCACTCCGCAGCCGGGCAGCGACGTGATCCCCGGCACCGCCGGCGAACCCTGCGGGCAGGTCGTGCTGGCCGCGCCGGCGCCCGATGGCACCGTCGAGCTGCTGTTCGAAAGCCAGACGGCGGCTGCGCAGGCGGGCGGGCTGACGGTGGCCGGCGCGCCGCTGAACCAGCAGTCCCTGCCCTACACGATTCCCGGCTGACCCGACCCGTGCCCGATCAGGCGCCCCCGCCCGAGGATCCCCACCGGGCCGCAGGTCCGGTCGTTTTCATCTATTTTCGCTCGTCGCCGAACGATCGCGATGCCGTGCGAACGGCCCACGCGCGCCTGGCACTGGCGCTGCGCGAGGCTGGCTTGCCTACCGGCGACGGCCTGGCCCTGCGTCGCGAATCTGCGCGCGAGCCCTTGGCCGTCGAAGCGCCCGGCTACCTCACCTGGCTGGAGACTTATCGCGCCGCCGATCTGGACGCGGTGCGCGCGCAACTCGCAGCGCTCGAGCGTCTTGCCGGCGAAAGCGGTCTTTCGGCCCTGGCGCTCAACGGCCGTCACACCGAGATCTTCGAACCGTGTGCCTGATCGCCTTCGCACTGGACGCGCATCCGCGCCATCGCCTGGTCCTGGCCGGCAATCGCGATGAGTTCTATCACCGGCCCGCGGACGCCGCCCAATGGTGGCACGATCGGCCCACCGTGCTCGGAGGGCGCGACCGGCAGGCGCTGGGCACCTGGCTGGGCATGACGCGCGACGGCCGGGTTGCCGCGCTGACCAATGTCCGCGAGGGCACGCCGCGCGCCCGCACAGGGCCGTCACGGGGCGATCTGCCGCGCAGCTTCCTGGACGGCGCCGCCACCCCGATGGATCACGCCCGGATGCTGACCGATAACCCGGATGCACCACTGGCTGACTACGCCGGGTTCAATCTGCTGATGATCGATCTGTTCGCCGACATGCCGCGGGCCTGCTGCCTGAGCAATCGCGACGCCGCACCCCGGCCGCTGGAATCCGGAGTCTATGGCCTGTCCAATCATCTGATGGACACCCCCTGGCCCAAGGTCGAGCGACTGAAACAGGCTGTGCGCGAATCGTGCCGCGCCGATGTCTCGGACGACGCGCTCGAGCAAAAACTGTTCGAGGCCCTGACCGACCGCGCGGTCGCCGACGACGCGCTGCTGCCGCGAACCGGTGTGCCGCTTGAGCGCGAACGTTTGCTCGCCCCGGCCTTCGTCAGCTCGGCCGACTACGGCACCCGTGCTTCGACGGTGCTGATGGCCGACCGGAACGGGCAAGTGCGCTTCATCGAACGAACCTGGGACGGCGCCGACGCGACGGCGCGCGACTACCGCGAGCGGCGCTTCGGGTTCAGGATCTCGGGGCGCTGACCGGCTCGCCCTGGCGCTGTTCGGCTTGCGGGTCGGGCAGGCACGTGGTCAGCCAACGGTCGAAATCGTCGAGCACCTGCTGACGATAGGCGGTGATTTCATTGAAGAGCTCGTGGTACATGTTGTCGTACCAGCGCAGCGTGAGCCGCTGCGGCGCGGCGGCCGCGGCCAGATCGCGGCTTCCCTGCGGATCGACCAGCTGATCGTCGCCGGCCACCAGCAGCAGCGTCGGCGTCGTCAGCCCGGGCGCCGCCTCGCGCGATGAGCTGCCGGCTCGTTCGAGCCAGCAGAAAAGGCGCACCGAGATACGGTCATGGTTCAGGGGATCGTCCCGATAATCCCGGACCACCGCCGCATCGTGTGACAGGCGTTCGGGATTCAGCCCATTGCCCAGCGTGAGCCCCGGGACCAGGCGATGCAGCAGGCCCACCAGCGCCCGCATCGGCGCGCCGACCCGCAAGGCCAGTGCCGGCGAGGACAACACCAGGCCGCTGACCGGGGCTCGCGCCACCAGCACCAGTTCGGCCGCCAGCGCCCCGCCCAGGCTGTGTCCGAGCAGCAGCGCGGGCTCGCCGAGTTCGTCGGCAAAGGCCGTCAATTGCGCCAGCGCATCGCTGCGCAACTGGTCGTCGCGCTCGATCAGGCCGCGTCGCCCTTCCGACTCGCCGTGCCCGGCGTGGTCGTGGGCCCGAACCAGCCAGCCGCGCGCGCACAGCCAGCGGGCGAGCGCGTCGTACCGACCGCTGTGTTCGCCCAGCCCATGCAGCAGATAGATGCCGCGGCCGTGGCCACGATGCGGCGCCCACTGGCGCATCCGCAGCCCCAGGCCGCTGGGCGACTTCGCCATCCAGGTCCGGGTCGACACCGCGCCGCCCCACAATGGCCGGCTCATGTCCTGGTGCTCGATCCCCGCCTCCGGATAGACCTCGCCCTGCGCCGTGAAGCCATGCTGCCGGTAGAAGGCCAGCACATAGGTCTGCGCGCTGAGCCTCACCTGCTCATCGCCGCGCTCGCGCGCAGCATCGACCAGGCGCTCGAGGATGCGCCCGCCCAGCCCGCCGCGGCGCCGTTCGGCGAGCACGGCCATCCGGCCGATGCGGCCATCCTCGAGCAGGCGCCCGGTACCTACCGGCCGGGTGCCGTCGAAGGCGACGCAATGCAGCGCGATCGCATCGTGTTCGTCCCATTCGAGCGCTTCGGGAATGGCCTGCTCGCGCACGAAGACCTCGGTGCGCACCGCGCCCGCGTGAGCCCCGAGCTCTTCCCAACTGCCCATCACCAGCCTGACCGCGCCTGTCATGTCCTCATTCCTCCACTCCGAAGGCGGCGCGCAGCGCGGCTCCTGCCGCGGCATGAGCCCGGCGAGCCGCCGGCACGAAGCCGCCGTGCTGGAAAAAAGCGTGGATCATGCCTTCGAACACCGTGCATGCCACCGGCACGCCCGCATGGCGAAGACGATCGGCATACGCAAGGCCTTCGTCGAGCAGCGGGTCGTATTGCGCCAGCGCGATCCAGGCGGGCGCCACGCGGGCAAGGCTGGGCGCCATCAGGGGCGCAAACCGCCAGTCGTCCCGATCGGCATCGCTGCGCACATAGTGGTTGAAGAACCACTGGATCACATCGGCGTCCAGCAGGTAGCCGCGCGACAGGCGCTGATGCGATTCGGTGTCCTGGCGTGAGGCCATGCCCGGATAGATCAGCAACTGCAGCACGATCGGGATTCCCCGGTCGCGCGCGTGCAAGGCACTGGCGGCGGCCAGCGTCCCGCCCGCGCTGTCGCCGCCGACCGCGATCCGGGCGATGTCGACCCCCAGCGCGCCGGACTGCGCGCGCAGCCAGTCGAGCGCGGCGAACGCATCGTCGACGGCTGCCGGAAACCGGTGTTCGGGCGCGAGCCGATAGTCGACCGAATACACGTGGCAGCGCCCGGCGCCGGCCAGCACCCGGCAAAGCCGATCGTGGGTGTCCACCGAGCCGATCGTGAATCCGCCGCCGTGGCAGAACAGCAGAGCCGGCTGGGGCTGCGCCCAGCCGTGCTCGAGCGGCACGTACTGGCGCACGGTGATCGTGCGACCCGGCAGCGCGAGCCGATGATCGTGGACGTCGTGCATGAGCACGGGGGCGACATCCAGCGTCAGCACCGCCCGGGCATACCAATCGCGCGCAGCCTGGGCGCCCAGCTGGATATAACCGGGTCCCGAGGCGCGCTGCGCCCAGTACAGGATCTTCTGGACCTGCGGATCGATCATCGACGCACCCGCGCGACGCGCCGGATCATGTCGGACGCTGCACGACTTCCGGTTTGAAGCTGAACGGATCGCTCGGATTGCGTTGCGCGAGGATGTCCTGCATGCGCAGTTCGACCGCCGGCAGGATGCGTGGATGCGGCAGCACGTAGAAGCGATTCTCGCGGATGGCCTCGAAGGTCAGCTCGGCCACCTGCGCGGCGCTCAGCTTGCCGGCGCCGACGGCCTTCTCGCCGGCCTGCTGCGCCGCGATCTGCGATGCGGTGAGTTCGCGATCTTCGGCCAGGTCCAGCGGCCGGTTGCGATGCGACTGGAAGATGCCCGTGGGCACGAACGCCGGGCACAGGACCGACACCCCGATCTGCGCGCCCGCGGTGCGCAGGTCATGGAACAGGGTTTCGCTGGCCGCCACCACGCCGTGCTTGCTGACGTTGTAGACCCCCAGCAGCTGCGGGGTCAGCAGCCCCGCCACCGAGGCCGTGTTGACGATGTGGCAGGGCTCGTTCTGGCGCAGCATCACCGGCACAAAACTGCGGATGCCGTGAATCACGCCCCAAAGATTGACGCCCAGCACCCATTGCCAATCTTTTTCGGTGTTCTCCCAGATGTAGCCGCCGACCCCGGCGACACCCGCATTGTTGAAGGCCAGGTGAATCTTGCCGAATCGCTGCAGTGCGGCGCCGGCCAGCGTCTCGACATCGTGCGGCCGCGACACATCGCACAGCAGCCCGATCGCCTCGGCGCCCGCCAGCCGCACTTCGACCATCACCGGATCGAGCGCATCGGCCTGGATGTCGGCCAGCACGAGCTTCATGCCCAGCCGTGCGCCGATCCGCGCGAACTCGCGCCCGAAGCCGCTGCCGGCCCCGGTGATGATCGCGACCTTGCCTTCGAAGTCCTTAAAGCCCGGAGAATTCATGCGCGCAATTCCTGGAAAGCGGCACCCGCGTCGCGAGGCGGTGCGGGCGGAGTGACGGCGTCGCGACGCGGCGCGACGGGAAACGAGCCGCGTGGTGCGAAGACCCGTCGCAAGGTGTCCGGAAACGACCGCACCTCGGCGCCCTTCAGCAGCCCCTCATCGCGCAGCCGCCGGTGCAGCGCGGGCAGCCGGTAGTGGGGCACCGCCGGATAGAGGTGATGTTCGATGTGATAGTTGACATGGTGCGGGAAGAAGCAGAGCCGGATCAGCCAGCCCAGCGGTCCGTGCCCGGGAAGATTCGTGCGCGCCGCCGTCAGCGGCGATTCGTAGCCCGCCGGCGCGCCGTGTTCGGCCACGGCCCGCAGCCGCAGGATCGCCTGCAGCACGGTCAGCAGGGGCAGCATCCACAGCACCGCATAAAGGGCGAGCCCCCGCCAGCCGTCCAGCACGAACGCCGCCACCGGCGCCAGCGCGTGGAACGCCACCACCACCCAGCGATCGCGCCGTGCGTCGGCGCGCAGCGCCTCGGAGGTGTCATTCAGGGGCCGCAGGGTCTGTTCGGCTTCGGTGTTGATCGCGGGTGCGCCGAAAAAATACGCGTAGGTCTTGGGCGCGGTCCAGCCGGTGAGATCGATCAGCAGCTTGCGCGCGAGGTACGCATGCCCGCGGGGATACCCGCCGTTCAGGGCGATGTCCGGATCCTGCACGCCATACAGATGGTTGTGATGCAGCCGATGGGTGACCCGATAGGTGCACATCGAAATGCCGCCCAGGGTGCCGGCCAGCCGGCCCACCACGTCGTTGGCCTTGCGCGACGAAAACAGCCGGTAGTGGGCGGCCTCGTGAACCAGCACGAACAGCGCATGCTGCTGGGTGCCCAGCAGCAGCAGGCACAGCAAGACCGCCCACCAGGCACCCGCCTGCCAGGCGAACGCACCGGCTGCGGCCAGCAGGACGATCAGCCCGAAGGTCCATGCCGGCGCCACCAGCCCGCGGCGGTCGTCCAGGCGCGTGAAGGGCGCGAGCTGCGCGCCATCGAGCAGCCGCCGGACCTGCCGGCCATCCACCCGAAACTCTTCGCCCTGGACCATGTTGCCCTCTCAGACCAGCTTGACCAGCTGTTTGCCGAAGTTGCGCCCCTTGAGCAGACCCATGAAGGCCTCCGGTGCCGAGGCCAGGCCTTGCGCCACGGTTTCGCGATAGCGCAGCTTGCCCCCGGCCACCGCGGCGCCGAGTTCCTGCAGCGCCTGCGGCCAGAACTGCGGATGCTCGGAGATGATAAATCCGCGCATGGTCAGGCGGCTGATCAGGATCGCGCGAATGTTGTTCACCGGAATCGACTGGCCATCGTAGCTCGCAATCAGGCCACAGACCGCGATGCGCCCGAACGCATTCATGCGGGCCAGCACCAGATCGAGGATCTCTCCGCCGGTGTTCTCGAAATAGCCGTCGATGCCATCCGGAGTCGCCGCCTTCAGATCGGCCGCCAGGTTGCCCGCCTTGTAGTCGATGCAGGCGTCGAAGCCGTATTCGTCGACCACCGCCCTGCACTTGTCGGGCCCGCCGGCCACGCCGACCACGCGGCAGCCCTTGGCCTTGGCCAGCTGTCCGACCACCGAGCCGACCGCCCCGCTGGCCGCCGAAACCACCACGGTTTCACCCGCCTTGGGCGCAATGATCTGGTTCAGGCCGTACCAGGCCGTGACCCCCGGCATGCCGACGCAGCCCAGATAGGCCGACAGCGGCACCTGCGTGGTGTCGACCTTGGTCAGCCCGGTGCCGTTGGAGATCGCGAACAGTTGCCAGCCCAGGCGGCCGATGACTTTGTCGCCCGCCGAAAAACCAGGGTGCTTCGAGGCGACGACCTCGCCTGCCGTCCCGCCTTCCATCACCTTGTCCAGCGGCTGCGGCGGCACGTACGACTTGCTCTCGTCCATGCGCCCGCGCATGTAGGGATCCAGCGACAGGAAATGGTTCTTGATCAGCACTTCGCCGTCGGCCAGGTCGGGCAGCGTCGCGTCCTGGAGCCGGAAGTTCTGCGGCGTGACTTCGCCCTTCGGACGACTGGCGAGGACGATCATTTGGTTCTGAGTGGGCATGGTGCGCTTTCGTGGTGGGATGGAGCCCGCGGCACGGCGCTGCGCGCCTGCCTCGCCGGGCGGTGACTGTCAGGCGTCGTTGCCGGTAACCCGTGTGCGCGGGTTCACGAACTTGAAGGTGCCGGAGGCCCGCGCGACGATATGGCCGGCGGGATCTCGAATCTCCCCCTCGCAAAAGGCCATCGTGGACGTGCGCTGCAGGCAGACGCCGCGGGCGACCAGCACGGGACCGAGTCCGGGATGCATGAAGCTGGTTTTCATTTCGATCGTGGACGCGCCATGGTCGTCCTGTCCGTCAAGCCGGCGCTTGGCCCGTGCCGCGCGCGCCATGCAGACATCGAGCAGCGTCATCATCACGCCGCCATGCGCCACCTTGCGCGAGTTACAGTGCTCGGGTTTGAGCTCGAGTGTGACCTCGATGCAGTCCTCCCGTTCGTCGATCCGCCCGCCGAGGTGGCTGAGGAATGGCGGGGGGATCAAGGGGGTGTGGAACGGCGCTTGCGACATGGTTCGCTCGGGAGGAAGGATCGATCAGAGTGACGCTCAGATGGCTGTCATGCCGCCATCGATGGCGAGGATCTGGCCGGTGATGTGCTGACCGGCATTCGAACAGAACAGGGCGGCGGCGCCCTTCAGGTCTTCGGGACCGCCCAGGCGATGCAGCGGTGTGGCGGCGACCATGGCGTCGCCGATGGTCTCGAGCGCAACCTGCGACAGCCGCGACGGGAAAAAGCCGGGGGCGATCGCGTTGACCGTGATGCCGTGCTCCCCCCACTCGCCGGCCAGCGCGCGGGTAAAGTTGACCAGGCCCCCCTTGGTGGTGTTGTAGGCCAGGGTTTCGTGACCGATCGGGTTGCCGCGCAATCCGGCGATCGACGCCACATTGAGGATCCGGCCATAGCGGCGGGGAATCATCGAGTCGCGCCCGATCGCCTGCGTCAGCAGGAACACCCCGGTCAGGTTCAGGTTGACCAGCTTCTGCCAGCCGTCCAGCGGGTGCGTCTCGGCCGGCGCCGCCCAGGCGGCACCGGCGTTGTTGACCAGGATGTCGACGTGCCCCAGCTGTGCCATCGCCGCTCGCGCGAACTCCGTCACCGCGTCGGGCTTGCTCATGTCGGCCGTCAGCACCTGGACCTTGACGCCCGCGGCGGCCAGGTGGGCGCGGGCCTGCTCCAGTTCATCGGCCTTGCGGGCGGCGATCAGGATCTCGGCGCCGAGCTCGCCCAGCGCCTCGGCGATCTGCAAACCCAATCCGCGCGAACCGCCTGTCACGATCGCCTTGCGACCGCTCAGATCCATCATCGCCTTCAGAGACATGACAGCCTTTCAATGGCCGGCGCGGCCATGCGCGGCCCCGTCGGCGGGCCCGCGCATCGCACGCGCCAGGCGATCAGATGATTTCGAACAGGCCGGCCGCACCCATGCCGCCGCCGATGCACATGGTCACCACGGCCAGCTTGCCGCCGCGCCGCTTGCCTTCGATCAGCGCATGCCCGGTCAGCCGCTGTCCGCTCACGCCGTAGGGATGCCCGACGGCGATCGCGCCCCCATTGACGTTCAGCCGGTCGTCAGGAATGCCCAGGCGGTCGCGGCTGTAAATGACCTGCACGGCAAATGCTTCGTTCAGTTCCCACAGGTCGATGTCATCGACCTTCTTGCCGGCACGGGCCAGCAGCTTGGGCACCGCGAAGACCGGGCCGATGCCCATCTCGTCAGGCTCGCAGCCGGCCACGGCGAAGCCGCGGAAGTAGCCCAGGGGCTTCAAGCCGCGCTTCTCGGCCAGCTTGGCCTCCATCACAACGACCGCCCCAGCGCCATCGGAGAACTGGCTGGCATTGCCAGCCGCAATCACGCCACCGGGCGTGGCCGGCTTGATCTGCGAGACAGCCTCGTAGGTCGTGCCCTCGCGACGCCCTTCGTCATCCGACAGCGTGACCTCCTTGGTGATCATCGCTCCGGTGTGCTTGTCGACGCTGGCCATCGTGACGGTGATCGGGACGATCTCGTCCTTGAACTTGCCCGCCGCGGCAGCGGCGCAGGCGCGCTGCTGGCTGCGCGCACCATACTGGTCCTGCACTTCGCGCCCGATGTTGTAGCGCTTGGCAACCATCTCGGCGGTCTGCAGCATCGACCAGTAGATTTCCGGCTTCCTGGCCTGCAGTGCCGGATCCATGCCCATGTGCCGATTGGCCTCGTTCTGAACGCAGGAGATCGACTCGACCCCGCCCGCCACATAGATGTCGGCCTCGCCGGCAATGATGCGCTGGGCCGCCATCGCGATCGTCTGCAGGCCCGATGAACAGAAGCGGTTGACCGTGACGCCGGAGGTCGTCACCGGACAGCCGGCCATCAGGGCGATCTGGCGCGCGATGTTGCCGCCGGTGGCCCCTTCGGGGGTGGCGCAGCCCATCAGCACGTCTTCCACTTCGGCCGCGTCGATGCCCGCGCGTTCGATCGCGGCTCGCACCGCATGGCCGCCCATCGTGGCGCCGTGGGTCATGTTGAGTGCGCCGCGCCAGGACTTGGCCAGGCCGGTGCGGGCGGTGGAGACGATGACTGCTTCACGCATTTCGAGGTCCTTTGCTCAGTGGCCAGGCGCCTGCAGGCGACTGGCCGTGGGTTGTCAGGCTGCCGTGGGGCACCTGGGGGAGTCGGCGGGGGTGGGTGGGCGGGTGGACCCGCCAGGGCGGCGGCATCGCCGCCGCGCCCAGGCCTCAACCGTTGAAGCCCTTGCCTTCGGCCGCCAGCTTGACCAGCAGCGGCGCCGGGGTCCAGAAGGCACTGTCGCCATAGCCCAGCTTCGCAAAGCCGTTCATCCGATTGACGACGTTGTACAGGCCATAGATATCGGCATACAGCATCGGGCCGCCCACGTGCAGCGGGAACCCGTAACCGGTCAGATAGATCATGTCGATGTCGGAAGCTCGCAGCGCGATGCCTTCTTCGAGGATCTTGGCGCCCTCGTTGACCAGCGCGAACATCAGGCGGTGCACGATTTCGTCGTCGCTGATCTTGCGCGGCGTGATGCCCAGTTCGGCCCGATACTTGACCAGCATGTCCTCGACGACCGGATCGGGAATCGCATCGCGCTTGCCGGCTTCGTACTTGTAGTATCCGGCGCCGGTCTTCTGGCCGAAGCGCCCCAGTTCGCAGATCTTGTCGCCGAACTTGGGCGAGATCATGTCCGGGTGCTCGATGTAGTGGCGCTTGCGGATGAACCAGCCCACGTCATTGCCGGCCAGGTCGGCCATCCGGAACGGGCCCATCGCAAAACCCAGCTTCTCGATCGCGCGATCGACCTGCTGCGGCGTGGCCCCCTCCTCCAGCATGAAGCCGGCCTGCCGGCTGTACTGGTTGATCATCCGGTTGCCGATGAATCCGTCGCACACACCCGACACCACACCGAGCTTCTTGATCTTCTTGGACAGCTGCAGCGTCGTCGCCAGCACGTCCTTGCCGGTCTTGGCGCCGCGCACGATCTCGAGCAGGCGCATGACATTGGCGGGGCTGAAGAAGTGGGTGCCGATCACGTCCTGGGGACGCCTGGTGAACGAGGCGATCTTGTCGACGTCCAGCGTGGACGTGTTGCTGGCCAGGATGGCGCCCGGCTTCATGACCTCGTCGAGCTGCTTGAACACCGCCTCCTTGACCGGCATGTCCTCGAACACCGCCTCGACCACGATGTCGGCATCGCCGATGTCGCTGTACGACAGCGTGGGCGTGATCAGCGCCATGCGCTTGTCGACATCCTCGGGCTTGATGCGGCCCCGCTTGGCCGAGTTCTCGTAGTTCTTGCGGATGACGCCCAGGCCGCGGTCCAGCGCCTCCTGCTTGACCTCGAGCACCTTCACCGGGATGCCGGCATTGGCGAAATTCATCGCGATGCCGCCACCCATCGTGCCCGCGCCGATGACGGCCGCGCTGCGAATCGGGCGGGTCGGCGTGTCGTCCGGGACGTCGGGAATCTTGCTGGCGGCACGCTCGCCGAAGAACGAGTGGCGCAGCGCCTTCGATTCGGGCGTGTCGATCAGGTCGTGGAAACACTTCGCTTCCACCTTCATGCCCGCATCGAAAGGCATGCTCACCGAGGCAGCCACTGCCTCGACACACTTCAGCGGTGCCGGGAAATTGCGCGCCACCGCGGCCACCGTATTGCGGGCGAACTGCAGATAGGCCTGGGCGTTCGGATAGTCGACCCTCAGATCACGCACCCGCGGCAGGCCGAGTTTCTCGGCGACCACTTTGCGGGCGAACGCCACCGCGCCGGTCAGCAGATCGCCGTCGATGATCTCCTGGAAAAGGCGTGTGCCCTTGAACTTCTCGGACATCACCGCCTGGCCCGAGACGATCATGTTCAGGGCCATCTCGAAGGGGATGACGCGCGGCAGACGCTGCGTGCCCCCGGCCCCGGGCAGCAGACCCAGCTTGACTTCCGGCAGCGCTATCTGGGCGCCCGGCGAAGCCACCCTGAAATGGCAACCCAGCGCGAGCTCGAGTCCACCGCCCATCGCCACCGAATGCACGGCCGCCACGACCGGTTTGGGCGAACGTTCGATCATGTCGATGACCGTGCCCAGATTGGGTTCGGCAAAGGTCTTGGGGGTGTTGAATTCGCGGATGTCGGCGCCCCCGGAAAACGCCTTGCCGGCGCCGGTCAGCACAATCGCCTGGATCGCCGGATCGGCCAGCGCCTGATTCAGGCCCTCGACGATGCCCCGGCGAAGCTCGAGGCCCAGGCCGTTGACCGGCGGATTGCTCATGGTGATGACCGCGACATCGCCCTGAACGGAATAAGGTGCTTGGCTCACGTTGGCTCCCTCCGTGAAGGTTTTGAATCGAACGTTCGTTCGTTTTTATACGGGAAAAAGCGGACACGACCGTGTCCGCTGTCATGCAGCCCTGAAGTGTAGCGCCGCGCCGCCGCAACGTCAGGCGGTGGGCAGCTTGTAATCCTTGAACTGCTCTCGCAGCTTGGTCTTCAGGATCTTGCCGGTGGCGCCCAAAGGAATGGCCTCGACGAACTGCACATCATCCGGCGTCCACCACTTGGCGATCTTGCCCTCGTAAAAGGCTATCAGGTCCTCGCGCGTGACTTCGGCGCCAGGCTTGCGCGCCACGATCAGCAGGGGCCGCTCGTCCCACTTCGGGTGGGCCACGCCGATCACCGCCGCATTGGCGACCGCCGGATGCGAGATCGCCAGGTTTTCGAGATCGATCGAACTGATCCATTCGCCACCGGACTTGATCACGTCCTTGCTGCGGTCGGTGATCTGCATATAGCCCTGGCTGTCGATCGTCGCGACGTCGCCGGTGGGGAACCAGCCGCGTCCCTGGTCGTCGTAGACCAGCGGATCGCCACCTTCGCCGCGAAAGTATTCGCGCAGCACCCAGGGGCCGCGCACCAGCAGATTGCCGTAGGTGCTGCCGTCCCAGGGCAGCTCGCCGCCCTCGTCGCCGACGATCTTCATGTCGATGCCGAAGATCACGTGACCCTGTTTCTCGAAGATCTTCTGCTGCGCGGCTTCGGGCAGGCCCAGGTGCCGGTTCTGCAGTCGCGACAGCGTGCCCAGCGGCGACAGTTCGGTCATGCCCCAGGCATGAATGACGTCGACGCCGTAGGTCTCGCGGAAGGTCTTGATCATGGCCGGCGGGCAGGCCGACCCGCCGATCACGGTGCGCTTGAAGGTCGAAAA
>JADJVQ010000006.1 GCA_016710525.1 Burkholderiaceae bacterium | reverse complement strand
GTAGTCGTGGTAGCTCTTCATGCGGGCGAGCGCCGCGACCAGTTCCTTGTTGCCGACCATGAAGCCGATCCGCCAGCCGGCCATGTTGTAGCTCTTGCTCATCGTGAAGAACTCGACCGCGACGTCGCGCGCGCCCGGCACTTCCATGATGGACGGCGCCCGGAAGTTGTCGAAGACGATGTCGGCATAGGCCAGGTCATGCACGACGATGATGTTGTGCTCTTTGGCGATCTCGACCACGCGCTCGAAGAAAGGCAGGTCGACACACATGGCGGTGGGATTGCTCGGGAAGCCCAGGATCATCATCTTGGGCTTGGGATTGCTGTCGGCAATGGCGTGTTCGAGCTCGGCCAGGAAGTCGACGCCCGGGGTCATGCGCACCGAGCGCGTCTCGGCACCGGCGATGACCGCGCCGTAGATGTGGATGGGGTAGCTGGGATTGGGCACCAGCACGACGTCGCCGCGGTCGAGCGTGGCCAGCATCATGTGGGCCAGGCCCTCCTTGGAGCCGATGGTGACGATGGCCTCGGTTTCGGGGTCGATCGTGACCTTGTAGCGGCGCTGGTACCAGTCGGCGATGGCCTTGCGCAGGCGCGGAATGCCCTTGGAAACCGAATAGCCGTGGGTGTCGGGCTTGGTGGCGGCCTCGACGAGCTTGTCGACGATGTGCTGCGGTGTGGACCCGTCCGGATCGCCCATGCTCATGTCGATGACGTCCTCGCCACGCCGGCGGGCGGCCATCTTGAGCTCTGCCGTGATGTTGAAGACGTACGGCGGCAAGCGCTTGATGCGAGAGAACTCGCGCGGCGAAGTCATGGTCAGCTCCCTGTAAAGAACCTGTAATCGTAGCATAATCAGTACGTTAGACCGCCTCCAAGAGACCGCTCATGAAGCTTCAATCCCTGGCCGACGGCGCGCAGTACGCGCTCACCGGCTACGGCCCCGGCTACCTCGAAGTCAATCGGGTCCGCCATGCCACCGGCCTGCTGGTCGCCGCGCAGGGCGAAGTGCACCCCTGGCCGGTCACCGGCGTCGAGGCGCTCGGGCCGGCCGATTTCGAACGGATGCTGAACCTGCGCCCCGAAGTGGTCCTGCTGGGCACCGGCGATCGCCAGCGCTTCGTGCACCCGCGGCTGTATGCCTGCCTGACGAACGCCCGCATCGGCCTGGAAATGATGGACACCGGTGCGGCCTGCCGCACCTACAACATCCTGATGTCCGAGGGACGTCATGTGCTGGCCGCGCTCATTGCGCCGGCGCCGTGACGGCGCTTCGGCGGGCTGTGCTATCGTCATCGCCATCATTTTGGCGGCCCGAGTCAGGGCCGGCCGACCGGAACCGGGAGCTGTGACGTGACCTTGGAAGTGGGCAAGCAAGTGGCGGATTTCAGCGTGGCCTCGACCGCGGGCGACTTTTCGCTTTCCGGCGCGCGCGGCAAGGCTGTGGTGCTGTACTTCTACCCCAAGGACAACACGCCCGGCTGCACCAACGAAAGCGCCGATTTTCGCGACCTTCACCCCCAGTTCGAGAGCGCCGGCGCGATCGTCGCGGGTCTGTCGCGCGACAGCCTGCGCTCGCACGAGGGGTTTCGCAGCAAACTCGACCTGCCGTTCCCCCTGCTCTCGGATGCCGATGAAGCGGTCTGCACGCAGTTCGGCGTGATCAAGATGAAGAACATGTACGGCAAGCAGGTGCGCGGCATCGAACGATCGACCTTCGTGATCGACGCCAGGGGCGTCCTGGTGCGCGAATGGCGCGGCGTGAAGGTGGCCGGACACGCAGCCGAAGTGCTTGCCTGCGTGCAGGCGCTCTGACCTCGCCGGACCGCCTCTCACCGCTTCACCCGCCCCGACCCGCGGCAACAGCCCCCAGACATCCCCCAGCCGGTTGTCACCGACATCGGTGAACCGCCGGCACAGCCACCCGCCCCATGCCCCTACCCAAAGCACCCACCAAGCCAGCCACGCTGCTCGACCTGTCGACCGTGGTGAAGGCCAAGGCCCGTTCGCCCCGTGCCGCCGACGCATCGGTGCAGACGCTGCTGCCGGCCATGGAAGGGCCGCTGTCTGCCATCGCGCCCGTTGCGGCCGAGGCCGCCTCGCCCGTGCCGCGGGCCCGCCGTGGCGCAGCATCGGGTGCGCAGGCACCGGTCGGTCAGGCACCGGTCGCCCAGGCGGCGCCTGCCTCGGGCCCGTCGGGCTTCGAGCAGGGCGGGCAGGAATCCACCGCGCCCACGCGCCGGCGGCCCGTCCATCGCCAGGGCGCAGGGAGCAGCGCCGACGCGGCGCCGGCGACGCCCTGTCCGCCCTGGTGCGCGCCCCCAAGTCCCGCCCGGTCGCGCCCGCAAGCGCCTCGGCAACCCCGACCCTCGCGCCAGCCATGCCCGTCCCGAGCACCGCGGCGGCACCCGCAGCCCGGCCGGTCGGCGCGCCATCGGCGAGCGGCGCGCCGCGGGCCGCTGCCCCGGCTTCGCCCCAGCCGACGCCTCCCGTTGCCGCGCCCGCGCCAGCAGCGCCGGCCCCTGCAGCTGCGACCGTGTTAGCGCCATCCCCGCCGGTGGCGGCCCGTCCGCGCTCGCCGGTGGCCACGCAGGCCGCGGCCAGCGTGCCCGAGGCGCGTCCGCGGGCCACGGGCAGCGACACGCCCAAGCTGTTCGTGCTCGACACCAATGTCCTGATGCACGATCCGACCAGCCTTTTCCGGTTCGCCGAGCACGACATCTATCTGCCGATGATGACGCTCGAGGAACTCGACAGCCACAAGAAGGGCATGTCCGAGGTCGCCCGCAATGCCCGCCAGGCCAGCCGTTCGCTGGATGCGCTGATCGCCGCCGCCCACGACAAGATCGATGGCGGCGTGCCGCTGGCCGCGCTGGGCAATCGCGAAGCCGCCGGCCGGATCTTCTTCCAGACCCAGGCGGTGGAGGGGCTGCTGCCCGAAAGCCTGCCGGCCGGCAAGGCCGACAACCAGATCCTGGGCGTGGTGCGCGCGCTCCAGGAAGTGCAGTCCGGGCGCGAGGTGGTGCTGGTGTCCAAGGACATCAACATGCGCATCAAGGCCCGCGCGCTGGGCCTGCCGGCCGAGGACTACCGCAACGACCAGGTGCTGGAAGACACCGACCTGCTCTACAGCGGCCTGCTGGCCCTGCCGGCCAACTTCTGGGAACGCCATGGCAAGGGCGTCGAGTCCTGGCAGCAGGGCGGCTACACCTACTACCGGGTCAGCGGCCCGCTGGTCGGCAGCATGCTGCTCAACCAGTTCGTCTACCTCGACGGCGAAATGCCGCTGGCCGCGCAGGTCAAGGAGATCAGCGGACGCACCGCCGTGCTGCAGACGCTGCGCGACTATGCGCACCTGAAGAACGCGGTCTGGGGCATCACCGCGCGCAATCGCGAACAGAACTTCGCGCTGAACCTGCTGATGAACCCCGAGATCGATTTCGTCTCGTTGCTGGGCCAGGCCGGCACCGGCAAGACGCTGCTGGCGCTGGCCGCGGGCCTGACCCAGACCATCGAGGGCAAGCGCTACAGCGAGATCATCATGACCCGCGCCACCGTGCCGGTGGGCGAGGACATCGGCTACCTGCCCGGCAACGAGGAAGAAAAGATGCAGCCCTGGATGGGTGCGCTGGAGGACAACCTCGAGGTGCTCAACCATGGCGATTCGGGCGCCGGCGAATGGGGCCGCTCGGCCACCCAGGACCTGATCCGCAGCCGTGTGAAGGTCAAGGCGATGTCGTTCATGCGCGGACGAACCTTCGTCAGCAAGTACCTGATCATCGACGAGGCCCAGAACCTCACGCCCAAGCAGATGAAGACCCTGATCACCCGTGCCGGACCGGGCACCAAGGTGATCTGCCTGGGCAACATCGCGCAGATCGACACCCCCTACCTGACCGAGGGTTCGTCGGGCCTGACTTACGTGGTCGACCGCTTCAAGGGCTGGGCGCACAGCGGGCACATCACGCTGCAGCGCGGCGAGCGCTCGCGGCTGGCCGACTTCGCCAGCGAGGCGCTGTAGGCCTCTCTGTTCACACGACGGGAAGACCCGCGCCGGGGTGTGAACAGAGAGACCTCGATCGGCGGCCGGCTACATCGATCCCGAGGTGAAGTTCTCGAACTTGGTGTACTGGCCCACGAAGGTGAGCCGCACCGAGCCGATCGGGCCGTTTCGCTGCTTGCCGATGATGATCTCGGCCGAGCCCTTGTCGGGTGAATCGGGGTTGTAGACCTCGTCGCGGTAGATGAACAGGATCACGTCCGCATCCTGTTCGATCGCGCCCGAGTTGTGACTCACGATGCCGTCGGCCAGCCAGGAGGCTGGCCCCGGCACGGTCAGATCGAAGACCTCCGCTTCGCCATCGGGTTCGAGCGCCACGATCCGATCCCAGAACAGGTCGTTGTCGACCGCCTCTTGCAGGACCGGGGTGTCGAGCAGTTGCGCGTAGGAGCTCATCGTGGCGCGAGACGGCGCAAAACGGAAATGCGAGCTGCCGCCATACGAAGTGCCTCGCAGCCGAGCCATCTGACGCCGGGTCACACCCTGGCCCGCCATCGCCTGCCTCACCTGTTCGAACATTTCGATCGGCAGGGTGTCGACGTTCGGGTTGCCGCCTATCGACTCGAGGTAGCCGAGCAGTCGCTGCGCAGGCTCGACCCGCGGCCCGAAGGCGCCCACTTTTTCGATGAAAAGACGCTGCTGCTCGGCACCGCTGACGTCGACCGTCCACAGCGGCCGATACCGGGACTGATGCACGACACGCAGGCGCGCAACGATCCCGAAGCGCAGCAACAGCGCGGCGACATCGGTAGCCAGCCGATGGCTGCAGGTGGCGAAATAGACGCGCGGCGCCCCTTTAGATCCGGCCGGACGAACGGTGATACTGCCGTCCGTGGCCCACAGATGGCGAAGCAGGAGGGCGATCTGATCGTCACCCAGCGTGAATACCTCGCCAGGCAGATGTTTGTCGTGCGAGCGCTGCCCGAAAATGCCCAGGTCACGCAGCCAGCGCCCCACGCCAGCCGGATGCCAGCGGTTGCCGTTGCGCGAAATGACGAGTTGGTGCCAGTTGCCTCTACCCTCGTGGCGATTCACCACGCAACCAAACGCCTGGGCAGCCTCACGAACCGCTTCACTGTTTTCAAGTGACGCCGTGGTGTAGCGCAAGGGCTGGTGAGGCAGATAACTGCCGTCTCCGACCAGGTGACCCAGCAAGATCAGCTGATGCGCTTCCCATCGCGCAGCGGCCAGCGGCGCCGGGACACGCCGCGCCAGGGCCGCGCGGTCGCCGACCGACACCTCATCGAGCCGGCGCCAGCCGGTCCCGGTCAGCAGACGGTGGCGCGCCGTGGCGCGCAGCACTCGGCCGCTGGCCAGCGTCACTTTCAGCACAGGCCGCACGCCAACCGGCCACACCTTGTCCGAGCGTGCGCGCACGACACGCGACCCGTCGCCCAGGGCGAGCACCTCGGGCTCGGTTCCCACCAGGTCGGCGATCGGCACGCGCCGGCCATCGGCCAGCATCACGAGCGTGTCGCCCGTCACGCACTCGCGAAGGTCCGACATCACCGGCCGCTTGTTGGGCCGCTGCTCCAGCGAGCGGTTCAGCTGCGACAGCGCGATCACCGGGCAGTTCAGCTCCTTGGCCAGCGCCTTCAGCGAACGCGAGATCTCGGAGATCTCGGTGGCGCGGTTCTCGCCGGAGCTGGCCGAGCTCATCAGCTGCAGGTAATCGATGATGATCAGGCCGAGCTGGCCGCACTGGCGCGACAGCCGGCGCGAGCGGGCCCGCAGCTCGAGCGAATTGAGCGCCGGCGTCTCGTCGATGAACAGCTGCGCGTCCTGCATCTTCTGGATCGAGTTGGTCAGGCGCGGCCAGTCGTCGTCGATCAGCCGGCCGGTGCGCAGACGCTGCTGATCCAGGCGGCCCACCGAGCACACCATGCGCAGCGCCAGCTGCGTGGCGCCCATCTCCATCGAGAACACCGCCACCGGCAGGCCCTGGTCGACCGCCACATGCTCGCCGATGTTCAGGCTGAACGCGGTGTTGTGGGTGACGCAATAGTCGCTGGTCAGGTACAGCCGCGACGGATGCGAAACCGCGATGCAGCGGGTCTCGGCCATGCCGGCGGGTTCGATCGACACCAGCACCGGCCGGCGCACCGGCGGACGCGGACCGAAGTCGTGGACCCAGGCCCGCAACTGCGGCAGGGCGGGCAGGCTGATCGACAAAGCGATCGAGGCGTCCAGCGCCGGATCGACAGGCAAGCCGCGCACGGGCAGCCCACGGCACCAGCCGCCCAGCGAGCGCACCAGCTCGGTCAGGTCGCGGGCCAGTGCGGCACCCGGCAGACGCAGCCGCAGCAACCCATCGCCCGCCGGTTCGCCGGTGGCGCCGAGCAGGCCGCTCAGCAGGTCGATCCGGGCGCTGCGGCGGGCATCCAGAAAGCTGCGCGGCAGCTGCAGCTGAGCCGGCGCCACCGCCCATAGGCCGAGCGCGCGCAAGGCATCGCGAACCGCGGCGAACGCCTCGGCGGTGTCGGGGGCTTCATGGCCCAGGGACTCGAACGCGGGTTGGCGGCCCAGCCTCAGCCCGGGATGGCCGGCCAGCGAGCGCAGCGCCAGCGACCAGGACGAGGCCGGGTCCGCCGGCGCGCCGGCGCCTATCACCGAGCGCAGCAAGGCACCGAGCACGAACGGATCGACCGGCAGCGGCTCGTCATGCCCGAAGCGCCCGTCAAGCAGGTCGATGCTCAGGCGATGCTTGTGATGCGGTTTGGCCAGCGCGGCGATCAGCGCCGCCGTGTCCATCACACGGGGCTGCGCCCAGGCCCGGTTGCCGACCCGCCACAGGTGTTCGGCGCAGGCAGTCGCGCTTCGGCCATCCGAGAAGGTCAGGCGGAACACCGGCCGCCGCCCTTGCGGGTAGACACCGGTGACCTGGGAGCGCTGGCCATCGATCGAGGCCAGCGCATCGCCGACCCGCAGCTGGCCGATCGCGGTCCAGCCGGTGGGCGTGCGCACTGGCGCATCGTCGGGCTGGGCCTTGCCCATCGACGGGCGCCCGGCCACGATCACCAGATCGCCCGCCTGCAGGCCCGAGGTCATGCGGTCCAGGTCGGCGAAGCCGGTGGGCACCCCGGTGACATCGCTGCTGGCGCCACGGCTGTACAACTCGTCGACCCGCTCGACCACCTTGCCCAGCAGATCCTGCAGGTTCTGGAAGCCGGCCGTACCGCGCGAGCCGTCCTCCGAGATCTGGAAGATCTTGGACTCGGCCTCGTCGAGCATCTGCCGGGTGTCCTTGCCCTGCGGGTTGAGCGCCTGGGTGGCGATCTCGTCGGAGGTCGTGATCAGCTGGCGCAGGATGGCCCGGTCGCGCACGATCTCGCCGTAGCGCCGGATGTTGGCCGCCGACGGCGTCTCCTGCGCCAGCGAATTCAGGTAGGGCAGCCCGCCCACTTCCTCGGCCTTGCCGACCGATTTCAGCGCCTCGTAGACCGTGACCACGTCCGCCGGATGGCTGCGCTCGATCAGGCGCGCGATCTGCTGCCAGATCAGGCGATGGTCGTAGCGATAGAAGTCTTCATCGCGCAGCAGGTCGGCCACGCGGTCGAAGGCCTGGTTGTCCAGCAGCAGTCCGCCGAGCACCGACTGTTCGGCCTCGATCGAATGCGGAGGCACCCGCAGGGCGGCCACTTCGCGGTCGGGCGGCGTGCCGGGAGGCTGGAATCGTTGGCTTTCGCTGCTCATGGATGGGGCGACTGGGGAGAAGACCGGCGGCAAGGGGCCCCTATCTTATCGAGGGGCCGGTCACGGACGAAATGCAGGGGCCGGCAGGACCCGGCGCCAACCTGGCGCGACAGCCGCCCGATGAGCGCGTCCCGTGCGCGGACGCGGCGCGAAATGAGAACGGGGGCCCGAGGGCCCGTTGGCGGGTGGCCAAAGCCACCCTTGCGGAGCACTGCCGGCGGGCAGACGCCCGCCCGCGGCTTAGGCTTCGCCGACCACCGTCACCGACACCTCGACGACGACGTCGTGGTGCAGCGCGATCTGGACGTTGTGCTCGCCCACGGCCTTCAGCGGGCCATTGGGCAGCCGAACCATCGCTTTTTCGACGGCGAAGTTCTGCTTGCCCAGCGCCTCGGCGATGTCGAAGTTGGTGACCGAGCCGAACAGGCGGCCATCGACGCCGGCCTTCTGCGCGATCTGGATCGTCAGGCCCTGGAGCTTCTCGCCCTGGGCTTGCGCCGCGGCGAGCTTTTCGCCCTGGACTTTTTCGAGCTCGGCACGGCGGCCTTCGAATTCCTTGATCGCGACCGGGGTGGCGCGACGCGCCTTGCCCTTGGGGATCAGGAAATTGCGGGCGTAGCCATCCTTGACCTTGACGACATCGCCCAGCGAACCGAGGTTCTGGACCTTTTCGAGAAGAATGATCTGCATGCTCTGTTCTCCTCTCAGGCTCAGTGGTTGTCGGTGAACGGCAGCAGCGCCAGGAAACGCGCGCGCTTGATCGACTCGGTCAGCTGACGCTGATACTTGGCTTTGGTGCCCGTCAGTCGAGCCGGAATGATCTTGCCGGTCTCGGTGATGAAATCCTTCAGCAGTTCGACATCCTTGTAGTCGATCCACTCCACCTTCTCGGCGGTAAATCGGCAAAACTTCTTGCGCTTGAACAGCGCGTTCTGGGACGGACGCTTTTTCTTGCCATCCTTGGGACCACGGCGAAAGAACGCCATATCACACCTCGATCAGTTCAAATTCGTTGACATGCAGGACCAGCTGTTTCGATTGCCGCCGACGGGGCGCCAGGAATCCGCGAACCAGCAGCTTCGAGCCCAGTGCCACCGCGCTCATCCGCTGGGCCATCGGCCCGGCGAACCGGGCGGCGATCTCCAGCTCGATGTTGCGGGGCACCCCGGCTTCGCGCTGCTCGGAAACATGCTTCATCAGGGCATCCACCACGGCGATTCCGGCCGGCGTGTATCGCAATCCCTCAGTCGCCTCGACGGTGGCC
This sequence comes from Burkholderiaceae bacterium, assembly GCA_016710525.1. Taxonomy (GTDB): domain Bacteria; phylum Pseudomonadota; class Gammaproteobacteria; order Burkholderiales; family Burkholderiaceae_E; genus Quisquiliibacterium. The sequence goes on along the minus strand of JADJVQ010000006.1, from coordinate 191,722 downwards.
AGCAGCTCGACCCGATTGGGGTCATGGGCGGCGGGCGGCGCGGCAGGCAGGGACGGCGACAGGGCGACCGGCGTCAATCGGGTCAGGCGGCGGCTGCGGGCTGCTGCTGGACCGGCTGCTGCGGCTGGGGCTCGGGAACGGTCTTCTTGGCCTCTTCGCGCTGGATCTGCTTCCACATCGGCGAAGGCGCGGTTTCGGCCTTGCGCATCGACACGGTGAGATGGCGCAGCACGGCATCGTTGAAGCGGAAGGCGTGCTCGAGTTCAGCCAGCGTGGCCGGACCGCATTCGATGTTCATCAGCACGTAATGCGCCTTGGACACCTTCTGGATCTGGTACGTGAGCTGGCGACGACCCCAGTCTTCGACACGGTGGATCTTGCCCTGCTGGGCTTCGACCATCGTCTTGTACCGGTCGATCATCGCGGGCACCTGCTCGCTTTGATCGGGATGGACGATGAAAATGACTTCGTAGTGACGCATCAGGGCTCCTTGTGGGCTGTGGCCAGAATTGGCAAGGCTGCGGGCCGGCGTCAGGCTCGCAGCAAGGACGTGGAGGTTTCGGCCGCATTCAGACCGATCCCATCGACGGAACCAAAGATTCTAGCCGTTTTCCGACCCTGACGTCCAGCCCTCGTCGTCGCCCGCAAAGATCCTGACCATGATCGCGCGCTCGCGCCGATCGATCCGGCCCAGGAAGGCCGAGCTCGAGGGCATCCCCTTGAAGGCGCCGAACCCGCGCGCGAGGAACTGGTGCATCTCCTGCAGGCCGGCCAGGCGGGCCGGCCCCTGCATGGCCGTCAGCAGCCCGCCGATCAGCGGATGCCTGACCAGGCCCTCGAGCGAGCGTCCGATCCGCATCACCAGGTCGAGCTGATGTTCGCGCTGCGCCTGGCTGGAGGCCTGCCGAAAGGCCCGCGCGTAGTCGGCCTCGCCGATGTCGCGCTCCGACGGCGAACGCAGCAGCCGCGCCATCGACTCGTCGAAGCGTTCGGACAATGCGTCGAGTTCGACCGCATCGGCCACCGTTGCCAGTGCCCGTTCGGGCAGCAGCCGGCCCATCGTCGGCACCAGGCGCATCAGTTCGGTGTCGCGCCGCGAGAAATCCTTGGCGCCATACAGGTCGTCGAGGAAGAACCGCGCGGCCGCCCGGGTGCCCGGGTCGGCCAGCAGGTCGGCATGGGTGGCGGCCAGACGGCGCGCCTGCCAATGCTTGACAGACTGCGTCCATACGCGAAGCGAGGGGTCGGCGGCAATGGCGCGGCGCATGGACGACACCTGCGCCGCCGCTTCGGTCAGCCGCTGGCCCGCATCGAGTGAGGAGCTCATGGGCAACAGATGGTACCCGCGTCGCCGGTTCGCAATCCCGTCGTCGCCGGATCCGATTAGAGCCGCACCTCTATCGCCGCTTCGTATGATCGGCCGTTGCCGGCTATGCATCCTGCGCCCGCCTCGTGCGCGTGCGCCACCGACCACCTGCCACGCGGCAGCGGCCCGGATCCCGACTGAAACCGACCGATGCTCGCCCGCTGGCTGAGAATACTGACCCTGATGGAGCTGATCGGCGCAGGCGCCCTGGCGTGGCTGCTCGCGGACCGCGGCGCCGGCGTGCCGGCCAGCCTGGCGATCGGGCTGGCTGCGCCTTTCCTGGTTCACGGGGCCATCATCGCATTGGACTTCGGGCTTGCCGCCTGGGCGGGCAGCCCGACGCCGCCGCCCTTGCGGCTGGGCCTGGGCGGCGCGCTCGCTGTGTTCCTGCGCGAATGGCGCGACTCGGTGACCGCGTTCCAGTTCACCCAGCCCTGGCTCGCGCCCAGGCACCTGGCCGGCGAGGACAGCACCGGCGGCGCGAACCGGATGCCGGTGCTGCTGATCCACGGATTTTTCTGCAATCGCCAGCTGTGGCGCCCGCTGGCGCGCCGGCTCGCGGCCCGCGGCCATCCGCTGGGCGCTGTCGACCTCGAGCCCGTGCTCGGCTCGATCGACGACTATGTGCCGGCGATCGAACGGGCGGTCACCGAACTGCTGGTGCGCACCGGTGCGCCGGCGGTCGCGCTGATCGGGCACAGCATGGGCGGCCTGGCCGCACGCGCCTACCTGCGCCGCCACGGCAGCGGGCGCATCGCCTGTCTGGTCACGCTCGGCACGCCGCACCGGGGCACCTTCCATGCGCGCCTGGGCCACAGCCGCAATGCGCATCAGATGCGGCCCGGCAGCGACTGGCTGGCGGAGCTGGCAGCCGACGAAGCGGCCGGTGGTTCCGGGGCCCTGCCCCGCACCACGGTCATCCTGAGCCATCACGACAACATCGTCGCGCCGCAGGCCGGCCAGACCCTGCCCCAGGCCTGCCGGACCCACGAGCTGGCCGGCATCGGACACCTGAGCCTGGCCTATGACCCGGCCGTATGGGCGCTGCTGGAGGAGGCACTGGCGCCACAGGACAAGATCGCCGCATGACCCGTCGCCGGCGCGCCGGGGCGCTTCCTCAGAAGTGGATGCCGCGCATCAGCTGCTGGAACGCGATCTGATCGGCGTTCAGCTGCGCCTTCTTGCCGCCCTCCTTGCCCTTGGCCGCGTCCGAATCCGGGAACATCCGGAACGACGTGTTCATCACGATCTGGGCGACCCGCGGGATCACCGCGTGCAGCACCTGACCGAAGATGCCCATCCGGGTGGCGATGCGCACGGGCTTGTGCACGATCGCATCGACGATCAGGTCACCCGCCTCGTCGGGCGACAGGGTCGGCACGTTGTTGTACAGGCCGGTCGGCGCGATCATCGGCGTGCGCACCAGCGGCATGTTGATGGTCGTGAATTTCACGCCGACATCGGCGAATTCGGACGACGCGCAGCGTGTCCAGGCATCGAGCGCCGCCTTGGAAGCCACATAGGCCGAGAAGCGCGGCGCATTGGTCAGCACACCGATCGACGAGATGTTGATCACGTGACCGCGGCGCTTGGCGAGCATGCCCGGCAGCAGCCCCATCGTGACGCGCAGAGCGCCGAAATAATTGAGCTGCATGCAGCGCTCGAAGTCGTGGAATCGCTCGTAGCTGTTCTCGATACCGCGCCGGATCGAGCGCCCGGCGTTGTTGACCAGGATGTCGACGCCGCCGTAGGTCTCGACCAGCCACTTGACCATGCGGTCGGTGTCTTCCATGTTGGCCAGATCGACCGAAAAAGTGACCAGCTCGTGGCCCAGGCCCTGCAGATGCTGGCGGGCCTCGGCGAGCTTCTCTTCGTCGCGCCCGCACACGATCGTGATCGCGCCAGCCTCGGCGATCTTGACCGCCGCCGCCAGGCCGATGCCCGACGAGCCGCCGGTGATCAGCACCACCTTGCCGGCCACCTGGCCGCGCAGCGTGCGGTCGATGAACAGGTCCGGGTCGAGGTGACGCTCCCAGTAGTCCCACAGCACCCAGGCATAGTCGCGCAGGCGCGGACAGCTGATGCCGCTGCCCTTCAGCGCGGCCGTGGTCTCGCGACAGTCGAATCGTGTCGGGTAGTTGACGAACTGCAGGATGTCCTCCGGCAGCCCGAGATCCTTCATGACCGCGTTGCGGATCCGGCGCACCGGCGTGAGCGCCATCAGGCTCTTCTTGACCCCGCGCGGGATGAAGCCCAGCAGCGCCGCGTTGACGCGCAGGGTCATCGAAGGCGCATGCGCCGCCTGCGCGAAGGTATTCAGCACATCGCCGACCCGCATCGGATCGGGGTCGACCAGGTGAAAGCAGCGACCGTCCAGGTCTTTGGCGTGGGCGATGTGATCCATCGCGTCGACGACGAAGTCGACCGGCACGATGTTGATCCGACCGCCTTCGATGCCGATGGTCGGCATCCAGGGCGGAAGCATCTGGCGCATCCGCTGGATCAGTTTGAAGAAGTAGTAGGGCCCGTCGATCTTGTCCATCTCGCCGGTCTGCGAATCGCCGACCACCGAGCCGGGGCGATAGACCCGGTAGGGCACCTTGCATTCCTTGCGCACGATGCCCTCGGACTCGTGCTTGGTGGCGAAGTACGGATGATCGAGGCCCTCGGCCTCTTCGAACATGTCCTCGCGCCAGATGCCCTCGAACAGGCCCGCTGCCGCGATCGAGCTGACGTGATGGAAGCAGCCGGCCTTGATGTCGTTGGCGAACGTGACCACATTGCGGGTCCCTTCGACATTGACTGCGATCTGCGCGGCTGCGTCGGCGCTCAGGTCGTACAACGCGGCCAGGTGAAAGCAGTGGCGGATTTTCCCGGACAGCGCCTTGCGCTCGGCCGCCTTCAGGCCGAGCCCGGGCTTGGAAATGTCGCCCACCACCGGCACGGCGCGCTTGTCGTCGACGCCCCAGTATTCGTAGAGCGGCGCCAGTCGCTCGGGCGAGGCATCGCGCACCAGGAAATGCACGACCGACCCCCGGCGGGCAAGCAGCTTGCGAACCAGGCGTTTGCCGATGAAGCCGGTGGCGCCGGTGATGAAATAGGTCATGAGAAAGGTCCCCTCTGTCTGGCTTGGCGTCGAAGTGATCGCCGGCGGGTGCGCAACGGATGGCGCGTTCCCGGGCGTCGGCGATCATTGCATCCGCCAAGCGATGGGGCAAGTGCGCCCCCGCGCAATGGCGCATCGTGGGCCGCGCTTTAGTGTGCGTTCTCTAGCGATGCGCACTTACACTGCGCTGGTGATTGAACAACGCACCGGACTGCCCGGCGCATTCGATACAAGGGGTGATCATGGTCAAGAAGCTGAAAGCAGTCGCCGAAAGCAAAGAAGAGGGCGGCCAGTTGGCCAGCGCGATTCGTGAATCGGCCGAGAAGATCTGGCTGGCCGGCCTGGGCGCATTCGCCAAGGCCCGCAAGGAGCCCACCAAGGCATTCGAGACGCTGGTGCGCGAAGGACTGAATCTGCAGTCCAAGACCAAAGCCATGGCCGAAGAACGCATCGGCGACGTTTCCGGGAAGGTCAATGAAGTGAAGAGCCAGATCAGCAGTCGTGCCACCGAATCGTGGGACAAGCTCGAACAGGTTTTCGAAGACCGCGTGTCGCGGGCACTCGAACGACTTGGCGTGCCCACCCGCAAGGACGTGCAGGCGCTGATCCGCCGCGTCGACGATCTGACCAGTGCGGTCGAATCCGTCGGTGGCAAGGTGCCGGCGCGCGCCGGTGCGGCGCGCAAGGCGGCGGCCAAGGTGCCGGCGGCCAAGGCCAAGGCTCCTGCCAAGGCGAAGGCGCCAGGCAAAGCCAAGGCGCCTGCCAAGGCTCGCAGCGCATCCAAAGTCCGCGCTGGCGCGGTCAAGAGCGACGGCGCCGACGCGGCCGCTCCGGCGGCGGCCAAGGCGCGTGCACCGCGTGCCCGCAAGGCGGCTCCCGCAGCGGCGCCTGCAACCGCCACCCCCGCCGCCGAGTAACGCGCGCGGGCGACGAGCCTGATCGATGAACCACAATCGTCCTGGCAGGGGGCGGCGGCGCCAACCGGTGGGGCTCGCCCTCGCGGGCGGCGGCTTTCTGGGCGCCGCGTACGAACTGGGGGCGCTGGCCGCGCTCGACGAAGCGATCGACGGGCTCGACCTGAACGGGCTGGACTCGTATGTCGGGGTCAGCGCCGGCGCGTTCATCGCCGCCGGTCTGGCCAACGGCAAGACGGCGCATCACATGGTGCGCCTGTTCATCGACGACAGCGACTCGGCACTCGATCCCGCGGCCATGCTGCGCCCGGCTGCCAGCCTGTGGTGGAAGGCCCTTTCGTCGGTACCGCGGATCGCCGGGATGACGCTGCAGGCGGCCGCCGCCAAGGGTCTGAGGGGCGCGAGCGGTTCGGCCTGGGACACCCTGGAGCGCATCGCCCGGGCGCTTCCCGCCGGAGTGCTCGATGCGAACGCGGCCGAGCTGACGCTGCGCCAGCTCTTTGCCACCGAACATGGCAGCGATGACTTCCGCCGACTGCCCTCGCGCCTGCGCATCGTGGCGACCGACATCGATACCGGCCAGCCAGTCGAATTCGGCGCACCCGGATTCGACGACGTGCCGATCTCGCGCGCCGTGATCGCCTCGTCCGCCGTGCCAGGCATCTTCGCGCCGGTGCGCATCGGCGGGCGTTACTTCGTCGATGGCGCCCTGAACAAGACCCTGCACGCATCGGTGGCCCTGAACGACGGCGTCAAGCTGCTGTTCTGCGTCAATCCGCTGGTGCCGTTCAACGACGGGGCGGCCACCCGGCCCGGCGTGATCGCGCAGGCCGGCCTGACGGTGATCCTGTCGCAATCGATCCGCACCGCGATCCGCTCGCGCATGACGACCGGACTGCAGAAGTACGGCAGCACTCACCCCGATGCGCAACTGATCGTGCTCGAGCCGCGCAGCAACGACACCGCGCTGTTCTTTACCCGCATCTTCACCATCACATCGCGCCGCCGGGTGTGCGAACAGGCCTACCAGCACACCCGGCTGGACCTGCTCGAACGATTCGACGAGCTCAACGCCATCCTTGGCCCCCATGGCATGAGCCTGAACCGCCGGATCCTCGAGGATCCGCAGCTGCGTCTGGTCGATGAGCCCACGCGGGCACCGACCGGGCGCCGAAGCGGACTGCGCATCGCGACCGATGACCTCGGGCTGGCGCTCGATGACCTGGAGCGCTCGCTGCGGCTGGCCCGAGCCCGAGCCTGACAACGGCGCGCGCCTGCGACTGGCCGGCGACTGGCCGGCGACTGGCCCGCACCCCGCCGGCGCGACGGATGCCCGACAGACTCCAGTAATATCGTCCCCATGCCCCGAAAACCTCCCCGGCGAACGCGCGAGCGCATCCTGGACCTGGCCTTGCGCCTGTTCAACGACCTCGGCGAACCGAACGTGACGACCAGCGCGATCGCCGAGGAAATGAACATCAGTCCGGGCAATCTGTACTACCACTTCCGCAACAAGGACGACATCGTCAATGCGCTGTTCGAGCAGTTCGAGCGCGAGATCGATCCGCTGCTCGATGCGCCGAAACGGCGCGAGATTCATTTCGAAGACGCATGGCTGTTCCTGCACCTGCTGTTCGAATCGATCTGGCGGTATCGATTCATCTATCGCGACGTCAACGACCTGCTGTCGCGAAACCGGCGCCTGGAGCTGCACTTTCGCACCATTCTCGAGCGCAAGAACAGCGTGGCTCGCCTGCTGTGCGAGGCCATGCAGCGCACCGGGCAGCTGCACGCCAACGAAACCGAAATCGCGGCGCTGGCGACGAACATGGTCGTCGTCGCCACCTGGTGGCTGTCATTCGAGTTCGTGACCAATGCCCGCCACTTCAATGAGGCCGGATACCAGAGTGCCGCCATGGCACGCGGCGCCTACCAGGTGCTGGCCATGCTGGCCCCCTTCCTGAGCGACGAGGGCCGGGTGCTGTTCCAGCGGCTGGCGCGAGAGTATCTCGCTGCCTGACGAGTTCGCGAGCGGCGGGTCGCCGCCGCGATCTACCGCACGAACCCCATCGGGCGGGCATGCCGCACGTCGGGTTTGACCGCGTGCTCCCGACCGAGCTGCTCGATGAACTCCTCGGGCGCCGGCACATCGCCCAGCAGCTGGTACTGACGCTTGACCGCCGCGAAATCCCCGGGTGCGAGCAGTTCGAGACGGGCAAGCGCGTCACGATGCCCGTCGGTGAGGCGGGTCTCGTCGCCCTCGAGCACCTCGCTCACGAACATGCGCAGCCGCTGTTCGGGCAGCAGCGGCAGGAAGCGGATCTTGAAGGAAAAGCGGCGCAGCGCCGCCTCGTCGAGGCGCTCGAACAGGTTGGTCGTGCAGATGAAGATGCCATCGAACCGCTCCATGCCCTGGAGCATTTCATTGACCTCGGTGACCTCGTAGCTGCGCACCGCCATCTGCCGGTTCTGCAGGAAGCTGTCTGCCTCGTCGAGCAGCAGCACCGCCGACTCGCGCTGGGCCTGCGCGAACATCTTGGCCATCTGCTGTTCGGTCTCGCCGACGTACTTGCTCATCAGGTCGGAGGCGCGGCGGATCATCAGCGGTTTGTCGATGCTGCGCGCGATGTGCTCGCCCAGCGCGGTCTTGCCGCTGCCCGGCAGGCCGTAGAAACACATCGTCGCGCGCGGGCGCACCTTCAGGGCTTCGACGATGCGCGGCACCGCGTGGCGCGACTCGACATTGAGCAGCGACAGGTCGTAGCGGGTGACCTCGACGCGCAGGTCGCCCTGCGCCTGGTCGTTGCCCAGCGCCTTGTCGGCACGCGCGAGCTGCCGTTCGATCAGCGACTCGGCCGACTCGTCCAGGCGGCTGCGGGCCAGGCGGGCGAAGCGGGCCGCCGCCTGGATCTGGGCCGGCGTGATCGAGGGCCGCGCGGCGATCCGCGACACGAAGGCCTCCGACACGCCGAGCTCGCCCAGCACCTTGCGCGCGATCGCTTCGCGCACCTTCTGGGGCGGCGTTTCGAGCTCGAGGTGGAACTGGAAGCGCCGCCGGTAGGCCGGATCGATCTGGCCGATCGAGTTGGAGATCCACAGCGTGGGCACCGGGTTGTTCTCGAGGGTCTGGTTGACCCAGGCCTTGCCGTTGACCGCGGCGCCTCGGGCCTCTTCGCCGCCGAACAGGCTGGCCACCTCGCTGGCCACGGGCGGGAACACATCCTCGACCTCGTCGAAGAGCAAGGCGGCGCGCGCCCGGCCCTTCAGGAAAGCCTGCGACACCTGCAGCGAGCGGTAGCGCTCCTTGCCCGACAGGCTGTTGCCCTCCTTGTCCAGGCAGTCGACCTCGTACAGTTCGAGGCCCGCCTGCTGTGCCAGCAGCTTGGCGAATTCGGTCTTGCCGGTGCCGGGCGGGCCGTACAGCAGCACGTTGACGCCGCGCTCCTGGCCGTCGACCGCGGCGCGCAGCAGCGCGACCAGATAGCGGGTGTCTTCGCCGACATGGGGAAAGTCGGCGTCGGTGAGCTGGGTGGGACTGGCCGGGCGGGTGAACGCCGCCATCATCGAGGATTCGCTGGGATACTCGGCGGTCAGCACCGCGAGCAGCTTGTCGGATACCCGCATCAGATCGCCCAGATCGGTCACCGAATGTTCGGCGATCGGGGTTTCGATCAGGCCGAGAGACTCGAGCCGGCTGCCGGGCTTGAGCGCCGTCGACACATCCTGCGCGGTAAAGCCCAGCACCTGGCCGAGCATGGCATAGGCCTCCTGCGCGCTGGACGCCTTGCAGTCGACCAGTACCGGACGCAGATCGCGCTGATATTTGCACAGCGAGGCATGCAGCAGCACGGCCTGCTCGGCATCCGTCAGCCCCAGCACGGCACTGAGCATCGCGATGTTGTCCAGCAGCCGGATGCGCGTCTTGGCCAGCCGCTGGTCGAGGACAGCGAGGGTCGACTGGAACACCGACAGCAGATCCTTGCCGTGCAGCTTCACGTATTCGTCGATGAAGTAGTAGAAAGTGCTGTCGTCGTACAGCCCGTTCCAGGCGCCATGGCGGACCATGAACTCGTCGAGCGTGAGCTTTCCGCAGTCCGCCCAGGCCGGCGAATCGGCGCAGCGGCGCGACAGGAAATCGCGCAGCCGGGAAAAGATGGGTTCGGGCCAGAAACAATAGCGGGCCGCCAGTGTGACCACATTGTTGACGTCGCGGCGCAGGTTGAATCGCGCACCCAGCGTGAGGATCGAGCGCAACGCGAAACGGGTGCAGGCGAGATCCATCGCGCTGGCCGATTCGAACGCCGACGACACGTAGGAGCGCCCGCCCGGTTCGGGCGCCGCATGGTCTCGGGAACGCTGCTCGAGCATGATTATTCTCCACCCGGAAATCGAATCACCCGGCCGCGGGTCGCGACCAAGAGTCCCTGAACGCGCCAGTGGCGGTTGCGATGACAGTCGCCTCCCCGTCGGACACCGGACCGGGCCCTGCGCGAACGGCACCCGACGGCCTTGGGCCGATGGTGCCACTGTACGCCCGCCACTTCGATGCCAACCACCACCGATTGCCCATGGTAGGGGCGCAGCGCGCGCAAAGCGGTGAACAGATTGACAGTCTGGGGTCAATCGGGGCCGGCAGCGGCGCGCAGTGCATCGATCCGCTGGGCCAGGCGGCCGTGCCGTGCCGCCGGCCGCGCCGCGGCCTGCGCCAGCACCGCGATCGATGCGTGCACCTGCAGCTGGCTGCGGGCGCGGGTGGCACCGGTGTAGATCAGTTCCCGGCTGTTCAGCGGATGGCCCGGCGCCGCCGGCACCAGGGCCACGCCCTCGAATTCCGAGCCCTGGGATTTGTGGATGGTCATGGCCCAGGCATCTTCGCAGCCCGGCATCTGGGCCAGCGGCACCCAGCGCACCGCACCGGCCGCCACGAACGCCACCGCCAGCGCGCCGTCGCGCTGCGCCCAAGGCAGACAGACGCCGACGTCGCCATTGAACAGCTGGCGTGCGGTCTCGTTGCGGGTGACCATGACCAGTCGGCCCGGATACCAGGCGGGCGGGCCATCGTGAACCCGCCGCGCGATCGCGGCATTCAAGGCCAGCGTCCCCAGCGGCCCGCCACGCTGCGCGCACAGGACGCGAAAGCGTTCGCAGGCCTGCACGATCGCGACCGCATCGCGGTCGTCAGCGATCGGGGTCGCGCGGATCAGCGCCAGCGCCGGTTCGAAACCCGCCATGGCGCGCGCCAGCACCTCGTTCGGCGCGGCCGCACGCAGCATGACGTCGGTGCCGAGCGCCGCGTCTGCCGGCACCTCGCCTTGCCGGATGGCGGCCGCGAGCGCGGCAATGCCCGGCGCCTCGCGCTGGCGCCAGTTGCGCAGCAGCCGCACCCGGCCATCGAGCCGGGCTTCGCAGAGTTCGGCGAACACCGCGCCCGCTTCGACCGACGCGAGCTGATCGCGGTCGCCGGCCAGCACCAGGCGGGTGTGTTCTCCGAGCCGCGAAACCAGATCGTGCGCGAGCTCGAGGTCGAGCATCGACGCCTCGTCGACGATCACCAGATCGAGCGTCTCGGGGGCCGGCACATCGGGCTGACGCCCCAGCAGGCGATGCACCGTGAGGCCGGCTCGCGGCAGGCGGCGGGCGATCTCTCCGCCAGGATCGAGATGCGCGACGGCTTCGGCAAGCGCCTGAGCCAGGCGCGCGGCCGCCTTGCCCGTCGGCGCCGCATAAGCGACGCGCAGCGCCGGGCGCAGCTGGGCAAAGGCCACCAGCAGCCGGGCCAGCGTGCTGGTCTTGCCGGTTCCCGGTCCGCCCGTGATCACGCACAGGCGCCGCTGCAGCGCAGTGAGCACCGCCACCTGCTGGGCATCCGTGGGGTCGGCCAGACCGAACACCCGCTCGATGGCCGATTGCAGAGCGGCCGGACCGGCCACCGGCGCCGGCCGGTCGGCCGCAACCAGGCAGGCGGCCAGTCCGGTCTCGGCACGCCACAGCCGGGCGAGATAGAGCTGCCCGCCATCGCGCACGAGTGGCGCGGCCCGCGTGTCGGGATCGGTGGTGACGGCCATGCTGGCGGCCAGATCCTCGATTTCGGCCGCGCCAAGGCCCAGACAGACGTGGCCCTGCGCGGCCGCGATCCAGCACCGTGCCGCGATGTCCCGAAGCGTCGGCGCGGTTGCTGGCGCTGCACCCGGATCGAGCCGGCCGAGCCGTACGCACATCGCCGCGAAGGCCTGTGCAAGACGAGCGAGGTCGGGCGCTACCGCGGTCTCGCCGGCAGGCGCGGGAAGCTCGATGGCGGGCTTCATAGACTCCCCGCAAACAGGCTGTCCATGCGGGCCAGCAGGCGATCGGAGGGTCGCGCCGCAAACACGCCCGGCGGCGGACCCGCCGGCGCTCCGGGCGCGGCCGGCGCGACACCGCGCAGATACAGATAAAAAACGCCGCCGAAGTGGCGCGCCGGCTGGTACCCGGGCAGGCGCACCGACAGCAGCCTGTGCAGGGCCAGCGAGTACAGGCAGAACTGCAATGCGTATGCGTGCTCGGCCACCGACCGTTCGAGGCTGGCCTGCCCGTAGGCGGTTCGCGCGTCGCCCAGCCGGTTGCTCTTCCAGTCGACGATCCACCAGCGGCCCTGATCCTCGAACACGAGATCGATGAAGCCTCGCAGAAAGCCGCTCCAGGCGGCATCGGCGGCGCCGCGCGCCATCGGGAACTCGCTGGCGATCGCCGCGAGCAGGGCCTGATTGTCCAGCCGCGTGGCGGGCAGCAGGAACTCGAGTTCGCGCACCTGGCGCTGAGCAGCGATCGAGCCCAGCACGATGGGACGGCCCTGCGGCCCGGGCAGCGCCGTCGCCAGCACTTCGGACAGCCAGACGCCGACCTGCGGCGCCAAATCCGTCGGCAGGCCTGCCTCGCCCAGGCAGCGCCTGGCCAGGGCGGCATCGAGCGGGCGCGAAAAATCGGCTCGCTCGAGCATGGCGTGCAGGCAGGTTCCCGCCAGCGCACCTGCCGGAAACTGATCGCGTATCGATTCGCCCGGCACAGCGGGCGCGACCGGCCAGGCCGGATCCGGCTCGGGCAGGTCGTCGCGGTCCGGCAGCACGGGAACTTCGCCGCGCACGACGTCGACATCGGCTGGATCCGCCCGCGCGGCACCCGTCTCGCTCAGGCGCGCCGCCAGCGCCGTGAAGCTCAGATGCCGGCGTGACGGCGCCAGCGCACGGCGCATCGTGCGAATCCGCAACGGCGGCATCACGCCAGCCTGCGCATCGGCCTGCGCGCTGGCCTGCGCATTGGACATCGCCTCAGGCAGCGCCTCATGAAGCCCGTCAGGCAGCGCGTCGCGCGGCGAACCACGCGCCGCCTGCGGCAGCCGCACCGCAGCCGCCAGCAGTTCGCGCGCCCCGATCACACCGACGACCCCATCCGGCGCTCCGGGCACGGACGCGGGCACACGTGCGCGCAGCGCCAGCAGACCGGCGGCAACCCCGTCATCGTCGAGCGCCGGCGGGTCCTTGCTGTTGCTGCGCCAGGGTTTCTGCACAACCGGGTCCAGGCCGTTGAGCAGCCAGGCCAGCGGGCTGAACTGGGCACCCGCCACCGCGCCCCAGAACACATAGCACCGGAACCGGGCGCGCGTCAGTGCCACATAGAGCACCCGCAGCGTTTCGGCGTAGGACTCCCGGGCCGCCTGGCGCGCCTGGGGAGAGTCGTCCGGCGCGTCGAAATCGAGCACGCCATGCCAGCCCTTGCCGCCCGCGCCGGGTTCGTGATAACGCAAGGGCGCAGTGGCCTTGAAGGCCTTGCCCGCCCAGGCGAACGGCAGCAGCACGAACGGGTACTCCAGGCCCTTGCTCTTGTGCACGGTGACGATGCGCACCAGGTCGTCGGTGCTCTCGAGGCGCAGTTCGAGCAGTTCGGGCGCCACGCCCGCCGGATCGGCGCGCAGACGCATCAGCCAGCGCAGCGCCGCCTGCGGGCCGCGCTGCGCCTCGGCGCTGCCACCCAGCAGTTCGAGCAGGTGGCTGAGATTGGTCAGCCGGCGCTCGCCGTCAGTGAGCGAGCCCAGGCGTGCGCCGGTGCCCAGTGCGACGAGCAGCGGGCGCAGCGCCGCTTGCGAACCGTGCCGCAGCCAGGTCTGGCGCGCCTGGGTGAAGCGATCGACTTCAGCCGCCCACGCCGGCGGGTCAGCCAGGCAGGCGGACACTGTATCGGCGGTCCCGCCCGCCAGTCCGGTCGCCAGCGCGCCGATCAGCTTGCCGGCGTTCGAGGGATCGGCGAGGGCCGCACACCAGCGGAGCAGGTCGATGCACTCGGGCGCATCGAGCACGCTGGCCCGCGAGATCTCCGCCGCGCCGATCCCCTCGTGAGCCAGCCGAGCCTTCACCGCCGAGGCCTCATGGTGGGTGTTGACCAGCACCGCGATGTCGCCCGCCTGCACCGCACGGGTTCCGATCCGCGCACCGCCGGACAGCAGCCGGGCGACTTCGGCCGCCATGGCGTCGAGGGCGAGGCGGCGCGCCGGCGGCCGCGCGAGCATCCCGGTCACGCCGTCGCCCAGTCGCACGAAGGTCAAGGCGGCCAGGGTGTCGCCGGCCGCGGGTTCGAAGGCCTCACGCGCACGCTGCCCGGCGCCGGCCGGCGAAAATCCGATCTCGGGGATCAGGAACGGATTGGCGGTGGCGAATACGGCATTCACCGCCCCGATCAGCGCGGCCGACGAGCGCTGGTTCTGGGCCAGCGCATGGCGCTCGGTGACCGCGCCGCGGGCATCGAGGTAGGCAAAGATGTCCGCGCCGCGAAATCCGTAGATCGCCTGCTTGGGATCGCCGACCAGGACCAGCGCGCCGCTCGCGGCGCCGTCGCCGGACGGCCGGCCGGACGGCGGGTCGGGCAGGTAGATGCGCCGGAAGATCTCCCACTGCAGCGGATCGGTGTCCTGGCATTCGTCGATCAGCGCCAGCGGATGGCGTTCGCGAAGGCCGGTGGCCAGACGCTCGCCGCTTCCCGGTGTGCACAGCGCGCGATGCACGATGGCCAGCAGATCGTCGAAGCCCAGCGCGCCAGCCTCGCGGCGCACCGCCCAGCGAAGGTCGGCCGTCTGGGCCCAGATGTCGATGGCCAGCCAGCCGCCGATGCGGGCCGGCGTGTCGCTGACCGCCAGCAAGGCTTCGCACAGGTCGGCCAGGCGCCCCGGCGGCTCGGTGCTGGCGCCGATCTCGGTCAGCCCGGTGTGCGAAAAGCGCCGCAGCGCATCGAGCATGGTCTCGCGATCGGGCGCCGACTGCAGAGGTCCTTCCCAATGGGCGAAGCGGTTCAGCGCGGCCAATCGGCTGGCGCGGGTGTCGGAGCGAAACTTGCCTTTCGCGATGCCGCTGGGGCCCTCCAGCCAGGCCAGCAGGCGGGCCGGCTCGTCGGAATCGTCGAGCAGCCGGGCGAGCTCGGCGCGCAAGGCGGCGAAGCGGCGCGCCGCCTCGCGCCATGGCATGGCGCCGCCGCGCAGACTGATCGCGGGCTGGGCGGCGATTCGCGCCAGCGCATCGGCGAGCAAGCCGTGGGTGACGCCGCCCAGCCGGATCACCGACACCAGATCGGGGTCGGCCTCGAGCAGGTTCTCCCGCCACCACCGCGCCGCCAGCCGCTCATGGAAGATCCGGGTGTTGGCCTGCGGCTTCAGGCCCCGGGCCTGGCCGATCGACAGCGCATGTTCGGTGATCACCCGCTGGCAGAACCCGTGGATGGTGCGCACCGAGGCCTCGTCGATCTGGGCCCGCGCCAGCCGCAGCAGGGCCAGCGCACGCGCCGGATCGGGCAGGCCCGCCCCGTAGTGTCGGCAGAAGAGATCGTCGACCGCACTGGGCCGCCCGGCGATGCGGTCGGCGAGCACCTGTGCCAGCTGATCGATCCGCTCGCGGATTCGACGGGCCAGCTCGGCGGTGGCCGGGATCGTGAACGTGACGACCAGAATTCGGTCGATCGGGAGTTCTCGTTCGACCAGCGCACGCAGGACCAGTCCGGACAGCGTCCAGGTCTTGCCGGTCCCGGCGTCGGCTTCGAGCAGCTGCACACCCCGCAGGATGCCGGGCGCCAGCACCGGATGGCCGAACAGAGGATCCGACAGGACCGCGGCAGGCGGGGTCACTTGAGCCCCTTCTCGACGCACTGGCTGAAAATCGGTTCGTAGGCGTCGCGGCTGGCCTGCAGCACCGCGGCCGGATCGGGTACCGAATCGCGGTAGAACGCCTGCGCCCAGGGCCTGGACAGCAGCGCACCGCGCTGCGACTGCTCGTCGCCGACCAGCGCCTCCTCGATGGCCGCCAGCCTTTGCGAATCGGACTCGGCCTTGCGGGCAGCCCGCCAGGCTTGCGGGAAAAGGGGCAGGGGCCGCTGCGCGGCGGCGCGGCGGATCGCCAGCGCATGGGCCAGCGCGTCGGCCCCGCCGTCGCCCTCGACACTGACCCAGCCGTCATCGGCCAGCGCGAGCGTGGTTCGCGGACCGCAGGCAGGCAGCGCGCAGGACCACAGCGCATGCGCCAGCCAGGCATCGATCAGCGTGCGCGCGCCGAGCCGATACGCGCCCACGACCAGCTGCAGTCCCAGCGCCGGGAACAGCAAGGCCTCTGCGAACACCCTCGCGCCATCGATGCGCGCCTCCAGCGCGATGCGCTGGCAGCAGGCCGCCATCCGTTCGAGCGTGCCGGGATCGACCTGCGGCGGCGCCGCCGCGACCCGTGCGCCCGCCTTGGCCGGCGGCGGACGCAAAAAAACGCTGACGGGAGCGAGCAGGCGGCGTGCCGCGGCAACCAGAAGCCGAGCCTGATAGCGGCCCGTCGTACCGCTGGCCAGGGCGGGCAGCAGGGCTGTCTCGCGGACCAGATCGTCCTCGGAGCGTCCCCGCGCGAGACCTTCGACCAGGCCGGCCAGCAGGGTCGCGTCGCGCGCCAGAGGCTCACCCAGCGGCTCGATCTCGGCCAGCGCCAGTGGCTGGTAGGGCAGGCGCAGGCCGAACCGCGCCGTCCACCAGTGGCGCTGCGGATCGACCAGGGCTGCGGACAGGTCCGCGATCGACAGGATCGAGGGCAAAACGGGACCCGGCGCCGGATCGGCGCCCGGATCGGCGCCCGGATCGACGCCAAGATCGGCGCCCGGACGGCCATGGCGCCCGGCCAGGCGCAGGCCCGGCCGTCAGGCCGGCCAGGGGCGGCCGCCAGCCAGTCGGCATCGTAGGTGGGCCGCTCGCCCCGGAAGCTGGCCATCGAAAAACGATGCACCGGCTGCTGGCGGATCCAGTCGGACGCCAAGGTACGCGGACATTGCCGGCACAGATAGTCGAGCAGCTCGGCCACCACCGGCGACGGGTTGAGCACCGCGTCGTCACGGGCATCACGTCCCTGGTAGATCATCAGCAGGCGTTCGTCGCAGGCCAGCAGCGCATCGAGGAAAACGCCGCGATCATCGGTGCGCGCCAGCCGGTCGCCGAACCGCGGCGACCGTGCGAGCAGATCGAATTCGCCCCGCGCCGCGGCCCGCGGCCAGGCACTCTCGTCCATGCCGAACAGCACCACCACCCGCCACGCAATGCCGCGCAGGCCGCCCAGGGGGCACACGGTGACTGCCGAGCCCGGCATGGCCGCCTGCGCCGCGCCGTCCAGCGCCTGCGACAGAGCCTGCTCGAAGCCGGCGGCATCGAGCAGCACCGACGGTTCGTGGGCGCAGCCCTCGCGCAGCCGGGTCAGGGCATCGTGCAAACGCTGCAGGCTGTCACGCCAGGGATGGTCGCCGGCCAGCAGCTGACCGGCCAGCCAGCCGGCGAGATCGCACCACTGAGCCGCCGGCTGCTCCAGGCCGATGGACGCGTCGAGACGTTCGAGCGCCTCCTGGACGCGCAGCCAGTGCAGCAGCGGTTCGCCCGAACCGGCGCGCACACCCGGAACGGAAACGTGATCGCCGACCCGTTCGGAGGCCGGGCCGAGCGCCGCACCCAGCAGCAGCCGGTCGAGCGCGGCGCGCCAGGAATGTTTGGCCGGCCCCCGTTCGGGCGTCATGCCCCAGCGTGCGCCGGCGGCATCGAACAGCTCGAGCAGGCGGGCGATCTCGTCGTCGTCCATCGCCAGCGTATGCATCAGCACCGGGTTGTCCAGCCAGCGTGCGAGCGAGGGCAGCGGCACGCCCAGGCGCGCCAGCGCCCACAGGTCCAGCATCGCGCGCAGCAGCGGGTCTGCGGTGGCGCGGCGGCCCGAGATCGACACCGGAATCGCCCGCCCGCCCGGCGCCGAGGCGAACACCGCCTGCAGCGCGGGCAGCGCGGCGTCGAGGTCGGCGCAACAGACCGCAACCTCGTGAGGCTGGAGGTCGGGGATTTCGTCGAAACACTCGAGCAGCGCGTCGTGCAGCACTTCGGCCGAGCGCACCAGCCCATGGGTGGCCAGGATCTGCAGACTGCGGTCCGGGCCCGCGCAAGTTGCCCAGGGCGAGTCGCTGGCCAGGAAGACGCTGAGCTGCAGCGCCTGCAGGCAGCCTGGCGCCGCGGGCGGTTCGGCATCGGGATCGGCGAAGGGATGGTCCTGTTCGCGCAGAGGCTCATCGATCGCCACGCCGCATTGTTCGGCCAGATTCATGATCTGCACGCCGAAGTCGCGTTGCGCGCGCCCCCAGTGCGCCAGCACGGCCGGCTGGCCGTCGTACAGCCAGGCCTGGTCGGGCCGCAGCAGTGCAACCTCGGCGCGGGCCCGCGGTGTGACCATGTCGTGCCAGAACTCGCGGCAGGGATCGGGCGCGAACACGTGCACGTCGATCGCGTGGGCGAGCACCCCGAACAGCGAGAACTGTTCGGGCGACATCGCCACCGCACCGAACAGCATCACCCGACGGCCCTGCAGGCGCCGGCCCACCGCCAGCGGATCGGCGCCGAGGGCCGCCAGCAGCCGATCGTAGGGATGGACGGTCGAGATGCCCGGCAGCCGGGCCAGCAGCGCATTCCAGAGCCAGCGCTGCCAGCCCTCGTGCGGCGACAGCGGCTCGCCGCCCATGGCCCATTGTCCGGCCTGCCAGCGCGCCAGCCAGTCGCGCCGGTAGGCGGGTAGCGATCGAAGTGGGCCGCGATATCGCCCGCCAGCTCGAACCGGTCCGCCAGCGGCGCCTTGGCCAGCCGCTGGCGCAGCGGCGCCAGGTCGTCTTGCTCGGGCAGCTCGCCGAGCAGGGACATCAGGGTCCAGCGGCTCAGATCGGGGTCGAACGGCGAATGCGCCGGCAATTCGGGGAATACCTCAGCCAGCAGCCGCCACAAGTAGCGGCCGGCGAATTCAGGCCGCCAGCCGGCGCTCACGCCCAGGCGTTGCGCCACGCGCTGCTGCAGCCAGCGGGCCTCGCCCAGCGAGGGCACGATGACCACGTCTTCGGTCAGCGGTCCGCCCGCCGGCACGGCCAGCTGATCGATCAGGGCGTGGGCGAGTCGGTCGAGACGGGCTTCGAAACGAACGTGGAGCGCCATGGGCGGCGACGGGCCTTCGGGAACAGGAGGCCCATGATGATACGGCGCGGGCTCAGGGCGTGAGCCCGCCCGCATCGAGGGCGGTGCGAAGCCTTCGCACCGCCTCGTGCAGCTGCGTCGGATCGGCGCTCGAAAAGCTCAGGCGCAGCGCATTGCGCGGACCGCTGTCCGCGAAGAAGGCCGCCCCGGGCACGAAGATCACGCCCAGCTCGCGCGCCCGCGCCAGCAGCAGCGAGGTGTCGATGCCCGGTTCGAGTTCGGCCCACAGAAACAGACCGCCCTCGGGACGATTGAAACGAACCCGCGCGCCCAGCTGCGCCCGCAAGGACACAGACAGCGCCTCGCAGCGCTCGCCGTACAGTGTCCGCGCCCGCTCCAGAAAGCCCGTCAGCCGGCCGGTTTCGAGGTAGCGCGCAGCCAGCTCCTGGCACAGCGTCGAGGTGTGCAGATCCATCGCCTGCTTGATCTGCTCGATGCGCGCGCGAACCCACTCGGGCAGCAGTGCGAAACCGACCCGAAGCCCCGGCGCGAGGATCTTGGACAGCGTCGACACATAGCCGCACCAGTCGCTCGCACCGGGCACTTCGGCGGCAAGGGTCACCAGCGCGGGCACCGGCCGCCCGCCGAAGCGCAGTTCGCCGTACGGATCGTCCTCGACCACGAACACCCGGTTGGCCACCGCCCATCGCAGCAGCGCC
Organism: Burkholderiaceae bacterium; assembly: GCA_016710525.1. Taxonomy (GTDB): domain Bacteria; phylum Pseudomonadota; class Gammaproteobacteria; order Burkholderiales; family Burkholderiaceae_E; genus Quisquiliibacterium. The sequence continues at coordinate 172,149 of JADJVQ010000006.1, read as the reverse complement.
AGGCGCCGCTCGCGCGACATCGTCACGCCGCTGGGGTTGGCGAAATTGGTCACCGTGTAGACGAGCTTGGCGCGGGCCAGCGCCGGGCCCGCCGGCAGCGGCAGGCACATGCCGTGCTCGTCCGTGGGCACGCCCAGCACCTCGGCATCGACCAGCGAAAAGACCTGCAGCGCCGCCAGGTAGCTGGGGCGCTCCATCACCACCGTATCGCCCGGCTCGATGAAGGCGCGCGCCAGCAGATCGATCGCCTGCTGCGAGCCGGTGGTGATCAGCGGATCGGAGGGCGGCGCGACGATGCCGCGGTCCTTCACCAGAGCCCGCACGGCCGCCTGCAGACGCGGCTGGCCGGCGGTCAGCCCGTACTGCAGCGCCTCCTGAGGCGAGTTGGCCAGCAGGTCGGCCGCGAGAGTGCTGAACACCTCGGAATCGAACAGATCGGCGGCCGGCAGGCCACCGGCCAGGGAGATCATGCCGGGACGGTGCGCATCGGCGAGCAGGTCGCGAACAGCGGAACTGCGCAGGGGATGGCGGCGGCGTGCAAGGCGGTCGGCGGGCTGCATGGTCGTCTCGTCGGAAGTAACGGCGGGACTCGCAGCGTCTCGCGGCCTGTCGCGCGAGCCCAGGTACAGCGGCACGGGCATTGCCCGACGCGTACCGCCGCCGCGACCGTGACAGTGTCTGCGGCGCCGGCAGATGGCAGACTGCGCGCATCCCCTCACCCGACGAACGCTATGCCATGCCCCCCTCCCCTCTGCCCCGCATCGGATTCATCGGCCTGGGCGTCATGGGCGCTCCGATGGCCGGGCACCTGGCCCGCGCCGGCTACGCTCTGACCGTGCTCGACGCCGATCCGCTGCGCACGCGCATGGTCGCCGAAGCCTGTGCCGGCGTCCGGATCGCAGGCACGCCGCGCGAGGTCGGCGCCGCCAGCGACATCGTGATCACCATGCTGCCCAACGGTCGGATCGTGCAGCAGGTGACGCTGGGCGAAGACGGCCTTCAGGCCGGCATGTCGGCCGGCTCGCTGCTGCTGGACACCTCCTCGTCCGAACCCTGGCTGACCCGCGACACCGCCCGCACGCTGGCGCAGTCCGGCATCGACCTGGTCGATGCGCCGGTGTCGGGCGCGCAGTGGGGCGCCGAGGCTGCCGAACTGGTGTTCATGGTGGGCGCCGCGCCGGCCTCGTTCGCGCGCGTGGTGCCGCTGTTCGAACGGATGGGCCGTGCCCACTTCCATCTGGGCGTGGTGTCGTCGGGCCATGCGATGAAATGCATCAACAACCTGATCACCGCGGTCACCTTCCTGGCCACCAGCGAGGGCCTGGCGACCGGGGCGCGTGCGGGCCTCGATCCGGCCGCGATGAACGCGGTGCTCAACGAATCGACCGGCGGCTCGTGGATCACCCGCAACCACATCGAGCAACGCGTGCTCAGCCGCAGCTTCGACGATCCGTTCAAGCTGGAACTGATGATGAAGGACATCGGCATCGCCCTGGACCTGGCGCGCGAGACCAGCACGCCGATGCCGCTCAGCGGCCTGGCGCAGCAGTTGTGGGGCGCGGCCGACCAGATGGCCGGCCCGGGCGCGAGCGTCAGCGAAATGGCGCGCTGGGTCGAGCGCCTGGCCGGGGCCGAGATCGCGCCGCGCCACGCCGGTTAGAAGCGCGTCGCGGCCCAAGCACGCCGTCGTGAGCCTCAGACATCCGTCGCCAAGCCGGCATCACGCCGGCGCGCGCCAGGTCCCGACGACGATCGCCACGCCGCCCGCCAGGATCAGGGCTTCCATGTAGAGCGTGTGCAGGCGCGCGCGCATGCGGCGCACCAGCCAGGACGCCATCGCGCTGCCGGGCAGCGTCGCCAGACCGATCGCCACGCCGATGAACACCGTGGACGAGTCGAGCAACGCGAAGCGCCCGAACAGCGCCGCCCGCGCCAGGTCGACCAGGATCGACACGAAGGCATCGGTGGCCAGCACCGCGGTGCCCGCCAGCCCTGCGCCCAGCAGCAGCGACACCAGGATGACGCCCATGCCCGAGGCCATGCCGTTGGCCAGGCCGAAGAGCGCGCCGCCGGTGACCATGGCGGTCGGCCCGACCTCCCATTGCCGGCGCTTGAGCCAGCGGCGAAGGGGCACGCTCAGCACCACCAGCGCACCCATCACCAGGCCCAGCGGACGGGCGTCCAGTTGCGAGTACAGCCAGGTGCCCAGCACCAGCAACGGCAAGGCGCCAACAAGCACCCGCCCCGCCGCCCGCCAGTCGATGTCCGCGCGATAGAACCAGAATCGCCCCGAGTTGATGATGATGCCGGCCAGGGCCAGCGTCGGAACGGTGGCTTTCACACCCAGAATGGGCACCAGCACCGCCGTCAGGATCACGCCGGTGCCAAACCCTCCGATGCCCCCGACCACCGCGCCGGCGAACGACGCGCCGAGTATCAGCAGCCACTGCAGCGGTTCGAAGCTCACGGCCTGCGCGGCCTGCGCGCGGCGCACCCTGTGCGCGTCAAAACCGCGACCCCGGCTGCTTCAGGAACTCGATCTCCTCGGGGCTGGACACGCGACCGAGGATCTCGTTGCGATGGGGAAAGCGCCCGAATCGCAGGATGATCTCACGGTGCTTGACCGCGTATTCGTAGACGGCGGGCGTCAGCGGTTCGTCGCGCAGCAGGCCGAACAGGCGCAGCGATTCATCCTGATCGGACAGTGCCTCTGAGTGCTCGTAGGGCAGGTAGCAGAACGAACGCTGCAACGGCCCGAACCCGAGATGCCAGCCGCTGGACACCAGCAGGCGGGCACCGGCCAGCGCGAGCGGATCGCCGGCGAAGGCACGCGCCGTACCCCGGTGCACATTGCGCGTGAACTGGTCGAGCACGATGATGCGCGCCAGGCTGCCCGAAGGCGACGCCATCCAGCCTTCGATCCCGCCGTCGAGCGCCCGATCGATCAGCGCGCCGAAACGCTCACCGATGAGCGCATCGAACGCGTCGTCCTTGCGAAACCATTCGGCCCGCGCCGCCGCCGGCGCATCGGGCGCCCCGAACCAGAACTCGAGCACATCGGAAGGTGTCATCGCAGCCCCCTAGGCCGCCAGCGATGGCGGCGCGCCGAACAGCCGATGTTCGAGTTCGCGCGGATCGAGCGGCCCGCCCGCCAGCAGATCGCGCGGCAGCAGCGCAAGCGTCAGCAGCAGCCGCTCGAATTCGGGCGCGAAGCCATCGATGATCTGCTGCGGCTCCGGGCACAGCTTGGAGTCGGTCATGACCCCGAACTGCACGCCGCCGCGATACGACAGGATCGACACACCCATGCCGATGTCGCTGGACTGGGGCACCCAGAACATCACCCGCTGCACGGTCTTGCCGGCGATGCGGATCGGTTCGGCCGGCCCGGGCACATTGGTCATCACCGCGGTCGACTTGCTGGCCAGATAATCGAGGATGCCGCTTTGCAGCACACGCGGCGCCTGGCCGATCACACTGAGCAGCGCATACGCCAGCGGCGCCTGGTAGCCGCCCTTCAGCTCGTCCATGCGCCGGCGCACGTCGTAAAGGCGTTCCAGCGGATTGGCCAGCCCCACCGGCAGCACCAGCGGCACCAGGCCGAAGCGATTGCCCAGGCGGGGGGATTCGTTGGCCGGACGCAGGTTCACCGGCACCATTGCGCGGATTTCCATCCCGCGTGTGTCGTCGCCCTTTCCCGCCAGGTAGCGGCGCAGCGCCCCGGCCACGCACGAGAGCAGCACGTCATTGACCGACACGCCCAGCGCCCGGCAGACCGTCTTGACCTCTTCCAGGGGCAGCGGGTCGTTCCAGGCCACCACCTTGTGACGTCCCGGCTTGCCCTTGAGCCGCGTGCGCGAATCTTCGGACATCAGCGCGATCGCCAGCGCATCCTGGGTCACGCGACCGCCGATCGCGAGCAGCCCCGACAGCGTGCCGCTCTCGCCGGTCGCCTCCAGCGCCCGCGCCAGGCTGCCGCCCGCCTTTTCGACCGATTTCATCGCGGTCCGCGTCATCGGCTCTAACATCGCCATCAGGGTGTGAGCGAGGTCTTCGTGGCCCGAATCGGGCGGCGCGCTCGTGCGGCGCCGGCGCGGCGTGGCGGCCTGCCCGTCGTCGCTCATCGACAGCATCACCCGGACCAGCGCGATGCCGTCGGCAATGCAGTGATGGATGCGGGTGACCAGCGCGCTGGTGCCGCGATAGTCCTCGATCAGGTGGAACTGCCACAGCGGCCGGTTCGAGGCCAGCGGCTCGGAGGCCAGCCGACCAGCCAGCTTCTGCAGGTCGCGCTCGCTGTCGGGGTCGGGCAGCTGCTCGCGAACCAGATGATTCTCGAGGTCGAAGCTGTCGTCGGCCACCCACCAGGCGCCGGTGGGATCGGTGTGCACACACTGGCGGAATCGATCGTAGACGAGCAGGCGCTCGCGCAGGCGCGCCTCGAGGTCCTCGCGGCGCAACGGGGCATCGAACACCCAGACACCGACGATCATCATCAGATTGGCCTGCGAATCCATGCGCAGCCACGCCGTGTCCACACCGGACATCCGCTCCCGAGTCATCCGCAGCCCCCTCCTCGCGGGCGCCGTCCGGTCGACATGCCGGCGGGCGTTCCCGATCCCTATAATAGCCAGCCTTCCCATCTCCGAGGAGAACCCGGATGTCCGATCTCGCCCAACGCTTCGAGCAGGCGGTCGCCGAATCGAAAAACCTGCCCGAGCGTCCCGACAACATGACGCTGCTCAAGCTCTATGCGCTGTACAAGCAGGGCAGCGCCGGCGACGTGGAAGGCAAGCGGCCCGGCTTCACCGACATGGTCGGGCGGGCCAAGTTCGATGCCTGGGCCGCCTTGAAAGGCACCGGCAGCGACGAGGCGATGCAGCAATACATCGACCTGATCGAAGAACTGAAGGAAGGCTGAGACGCCGCGAGGCGTGCGTCCCGCGGCGGCGCGCCGGCTGCTGCGAACGCTCGCCGCGCAACCGTCAGATGAAGTAGCGGTCGAAGTTGTCGTTGATGTGTTCTTCGATCCTCGGCTTGAACGCCGACAGCAGCAGGCCCAGCTTGGCATCCAGGTGCACCTCGTCCTTGGACACCTTCAGTTCGCCATGCACACCGCTGCGATTGAAGCGAAGCACGTCGCCATCCCATTCGCTGGTCATTCCGTACTCGGATGCCAGGTCGTCGGCCACCTTCTGTGCCGCGACCCGCGCCTTCTTGATGCCCAGCCGATGCTTGCGATTGATCTTGATGTCCGCCACAGCGCCTCCCGCGTGATTGTCCGGCCTCTCGCCTCGGATCGCGACGACGACCGCCGCACCCTTCGCGGGACGAATTCTAGAGCCTTCAGGCGTGGATCTCGAACACCTGCCGCAGGTATTGCAGGTAGGCCTCGTCATCGCACATGTTCTTGGACGGCGTGTCCGACAGCTTGGCCACCGGCTGGCCATTGCAGCGGACCATCTTGATGACGATCTGCAAAGGCACATAGCCCAGATCGTTGGTCAGGTTGGTGCCCACGCCGAAGGCCAGCCGCGTGCGCTCGTAGAACCGGCGGTACAGACGGATCGCCAGCGGGAAGGTCAGCGCGTCGGAGAAGATCAGCGTCTTGGTGCGCGGATCGACCCGGTTGTTGTCGTAGTGCGCGATCAGCCGCTCCCCCCACTCGAAGGGGTCGCCGGAGTCGTGGCGCGCGCCATCGAAGAGCTTGCAGAAATACAGGTCGAAATCGCGCAGGAACGCGCTCATGCCGTAGACATCCGACAGCGCGATGCCCAGGTCGCCCCGGTACTCGCGCGCCCATGTCTCGAAGGCGAACGTCTGCGAATCGCGCAGCCGCGGGCCCAGCGCCTGGCAGGCCTGCAGGTATTCGTGGGCCATCGTGCCCAGCGGCGTCATCCCGTACTTCATCGCGAAGTACACGTTGGAGGTGCCGGCCAGGTGCGGCCCCAGCTTGTTCTTGCACTCGAGCAGCACCTCCTCGTGCCACAGCCGCGAGAACCGGCGGCGGGTGCCGTAGTCGGCGATGCGCATCTCGGCCAGGTCGCTCTGGCCGACCACCTGGCCGATCTTCTCGTCCAGACGCTGGCGACCCTGCGCGTAATCGGGCAGCTTCACCGTATTGCGGAAATAGATCTCGTTGACGATCGACAGCACCGGGATCTCGAACAGGATCGTGTGCAGCCACGGCCCGCGGAAGGTGATCTCGATCTCGCCATTGCGCTTGGGCGAGGGCAGCACCGAGACGTATTTCTCGTTCATCTGGAACAAGCCCAGGAAATCGACGAAATCGCTCTTGATGAATCGCATGCTGCGCAGGTAGTCGAGTTCGCGCTCGCGGAACCGCAGCGTGCACAGATGCTGGATCTCCTCGCGGATCTCGTCGATGTAGGGCACCAGGTCGATGCCTTCGTTGCGGCACTTGAACCGGTACTCGACCTGAGCGCCCGGAAAATGATGCAGCACCACCTGCATCATCGTGAACTTGTACAGGTCGGTGTCGAGCAGCGAATGGATGATCATGTCGGGAGGCTGTGTTCGGGACGGGCGGCGCGCCTGAAGTGCGCCAGTGTAGTTCAGAGCCGCGCACCGGTCCGGGCGGCCTCGGGCGCCGGGCGGTCATCCGGGCCCCGGGGCCTGGCGCATCGCTGTTCATCGATCCAGTATCATCGCTCATCGTGACGCCCCGATTCATCGCCCACCTCGACATGGACGCGTTCTACGCCAGTGTCGAACTGCTGCGCTACCCAGAACTGCGTGGCCAGCCGGTCGTCATCGGCGGGGGCAGCCGCCATCAGCCGACCGACACCATCGACCCGGCCACCGGCCTGCCCGGGCGCCGCTTCTCGGTGCTGCGGGACTACGTCGGGCGCGGCGTGATCACCACCGCCACCTACGAAGCACGCGCCTTCGGCGTGCGCGCCGGCATCGGCCTGATGAAGGCGGCCAAGATGGCGCCACAGGCCGTCCTGCTGCCGGTCGACATGGAGGAGTACCGCCGCTATTCGCGAATGTTCAAAGCCGCTGTCCGGGCCATCGCGCCGCAGGTCGAAGACCGCGGCGTCGACGAGATCTACATCGACCTGACCGAGATCATCGGCCCCCAGCCCGACCCCTGGCCGCGAGCCAGCGCGCTGGCGCACGAACTGAAGCAGGCGGTGCGCTCGGCCACCGGACTGTCGTGCTCGGTCGGCGTCACCCCGAACAAGCTGCTGTCCAAGATCGCCTCCGATCTCGACAAGCCCAACGGGGTGACCGTGCTGCGGCACGACGACGTGCCCGGACGCATCTGGCCGCTGCCGGCCAGTCGGGTCAACGGCATCGGTCCGAAAGCATTCGAAAAACTCCAGGCCCTGGGCATCACCACGATCGGCGAGCTCGCCGGCGCGTCGCCCCAGTGGCTGCTCGAGCAGTTCGGGCGCAGCTACGGCGCCTGGCTGCACGCCGCCGCGCACGGGCGCGACGAGCGGCCGGTGGTGACCTTCAGCGAACCGAAGTCGATCAGTCGCGAGACCACATTCGATCGAGACCTCGATGCGGTACGTGATCGGGCCGCGCTGTCGGCCATCTTCACCGACCTGTGCGTGCGCCTGGCCGGCGACCTGCAGCGCAAGGGGTATGTCGCGCGCTCGATCGGGCTGAAGCTGCGCTTCGACGACTTCAAGACAGTGACCCGCGACAGCACGCTGACCCAAGCCACCAGCGATGCAACCGACATCCGCCGGCAGGCCGGCGAATGTCTGAAGCGGGTGCCGCTGGACCGGCGTCTGCGGCTGCTGGGCGTGCGGGCTGGCACTCTCGAGAGAACCGGTTCCGCCGCCAGCCTGTCGGCCCGGGAACCTGCTGCCGGGGGCGCCGCCGACACACTGCCGCTGTTCGACTGAGGCCCTGCGCACGCCGCTGCCCTGATTTGCGGCAATGGGCCCGCGAGCCGCATCAGGCTTGGCGGTGCGCCGATTTACCCACGCCCTTATCCACAGACGCTGGGGAAAACCCGGCAGGCCGACTGGGCGGGTCAGGGATCGAGCAATCCCAGTTCGCGCAGCACCTGTCGCTCTTCGAGCGCACGGCGTGCCAGCCCGATGCGCTGCATGGCCAGACTGGAACTGCGATCGGCGTAGTCTGAGGGCGTCGACTCGACCCGGCCGCTCAGCATGCGCTTGGCATGCCGGTCGGTCAGGGCGGCCATCGAATTCATGTTGCTTGCTGCCCGTGAGGGTTTGCGCTTCGCATCCGAACTCATCTCGATCTCCCGTGCCTCAGCAACGGATCCCGGCGGCTTTGCTCGCCGCTCCAGAACCCTGTGGGGCATGCCTAAGCCTACAGGGTTCGCGCCCTCATGGGTAATCCGCACGCATCGACGGGTGTTTCAGTCAGTGCGACTTCGCACATCCCGGGCGAACCCGGAGCGCGCATGCGATACCGCAACCGGGCTGCGCGCCAAAGGAGGGATCGCGCGCCCCACAGGGGTGCAGCCGGCGACGCAGCCGCCGCGCTCACACCGCCACCTTCACACCGCCACGTAGCGCCGGATCATGTCGGCGGCACTACGCCAGTGGGCCTGCAGATGTTCTGGCGCGAGCAGGTCGCGGCCCAGCACCGCCGACAGCGTGTGCTGATTCGAAAGATAGAAATAGCCCAGCGAGGCGATCGACACGTACAGCTGCGCGGGGTCCACGCCCGGTCGCATCGCGCCCGCCCGCTGCCCGCGCTCCAGCAGTTCGGCCAGCAGGCCGACCACCGGCGAGACCAGTTCGCCCAGCCGCGGAGAGCGGCGCAGGTGGCGGGCCTGCTGCAGGTTCTCGGTGTTGACCAGCCCGATGAACTCCGGGTGCTGCAGGTAATAATCCCAGACGAACCGGCAGAACGACTCGAGCGCGGCCAGCGGATCCTCGTCGTCCAGATGCACGGTGCGCTCGGCATCGCGCAGCGACGCATACACGGTCTCGAGCGCCGCCCGGAACAGGCCTTCCTTGTTCGCGAAGTAGTAATAGACCATGCGTTCCGACGAGCGCGCCGTCTTGGCGATCCGCTCGCCGCGTGCTCCGGCGTAACCGTGGCGGGCGAACTCGCGCACGGCCGCCTTCAGGATTCGCGCGCGGGTGGCCTCGGCATCGCGGACCCGCGTCTTTCCGAATGCAGGCGGCTTCACGCCACGATCACCGGCACCTCGTGCGCCGGTGGCGTATTGCGGCTGCGCTGGCAACGCACGAGCCCGTCGATCATCACCATGCCCACGCCCGGGATGTCGCCGAGCCGGATGCTCTCGAGCAGATTGCTGCCGGCACTGTGCTGAGCGCGGTCCATGAAGACGAAATCGGCCGGCCGTCCGACCTCGATCAGGCCCTGCGGGAGATTGCGCATCCGGGCGGTGTTGCCGGTCGCAAAGCCGATCACGATCTCGGCCGGGATGTCGGCCAGCGACGAGAGCAGCGCGATCATGCGCAGGATGCCCAGCGGCTGCACGCCCGAGCCGGCCGGCGAATCGGTGCCCAGGATCACCCGGTGCGGGCACTTCAGCTCCATCGCGTGGCGCGCCGTCAGGATCGCGATCCGTTCGTTGCCGTTGTGCACGATCTCCAGCGCGCGCGAACTCTTCTCGCACAGCGTGCACACCGCCTTGTACGACAGCGAGGTGTGGCCGCCGTTGACGTGGCCGATCACATCGGCATCGGCCTCCAGCACGACCTGCTCGTCGATCAGCCCGGAGCCCGGGATCGACGGTCCGCCCGTGTGGATCGTGCTCTGGATGCCGTGCTTGCGCGCCCACCCGACCATCGTGCGGGCCTCGTAGCCCGCCTTGACCGACCCGAGTCCGATCTCGCCCAGCAGACGCACGCCGGCGCCCGCCATGTCGGCGAAATCCTGTTCGACCATGCCCTGTTCGATCACCGGCGCACCGGCCAGCACCTTCGCGCCGCCACCCACGCCGGCCGCGCGCATGCCGTCGAATGCCCGCTGCGCGGTGATCGCCAGCGCCTTGACCCCGACGATGTCCTTCGGGCCGACCGGGCAGGTGGACCTCGCCGGCGGAGATCATCGTCGTGACGCCGCCATGCAGGCAGGATTCGATCCAGCCCAGCTGGTTCTGCCGCGGCGTCCAGTCGCCGAACACCGGGTGAACATGCGAGTCGATCAGGCCCGGCGCGACTGCGGTTCCCTTGACATCGATGATTCGCCGCGGCTCTTCGACGTCGCAGTCGGCGGCACGTCCGACCTGGGTGATGATGCCGTCCTGCACGACGATGGTGTCGGCATCGAGAATGGGTCGGTCGATGTCGCCCGAGAGCATCAGCCCGATGTTTCGGATCACCACTTTGCCCGAGAGTTCCACGCCTGCCACTGCCGCCATCATCGTCTCCTGAAAGTTCGAGGCCGCGCGGCGCACGGCGCCGGCGCCAGTCATGCATCGGGTTCAGACCGTCAGGTACTGACGGCGAACGGTTTCGTCCTGCTCGAGCGCGGCCATCGTGCCCGCAAACCGGACCTGCCCTTTCTCGAGCACATAGGCACGGTCGCTGACCGCCGAGGCGAACGGCAGGTTCTGCTCCGAGAGCAGCACCGACAGGCCCTGCCGTTTCAAGGCATCGATCATGTCGGCCATCTGCTCGACGATCAGCGGCGCGACGCCCTCGGACGGTTCGTCCAGCAGCACCAGCCGCGGATTGCCCATCAGCGTGCGCGCCACCGTCAGCATCTGCTGCTCGCCCCCGCTCATCCGTCCGCCAGGCCGCCCGGGCATTTCGCCCAGATTGGGAAACAGCTCGAACAGGCGCTGCGCGGTCCAGTGCGGCGCGCCGGGCCGCGGCGGGCGGCGCCCGACCTCGAGGTTCTCGAGCACCGTGAGGTCGGTGAACACCCGCCGGTCTTCGGGCACCCAGCCCAGGCCGCGCCGGCTGATGCGAAACGGCGGTTCACCGCGGATTTCGGCGCCCTCGAAGCGCACACTGCCTTCAGTACGATCGAGCAATCCCATGATCGCCTTCATGGTCGTGCTCTTGCCCGCGCCATTGCGGCCCATCAGCGCCACGACCTCGCCCGCGCCGACTTCGAGATCGACGTCGTACAGGATCTGCGCACGGCCATACCAGCCGCGAAGGCCCTTCACGGACAGCAGCGCTGCCGTCATGTCGCCACCCGGGCCGCAGCCTTCACCAGGCGCCCGCTGCCGAAATACACCTCGGCGACCTTCGCATCGTCGCGGATGTCGGCCGGCGGCCCCTGCGCGATCAGCTGGCCGCGGGCCAGCACCATGATGCGATCGGCATGCGCGAACACCACGTCCATGCTGTGTTCGGTGAACAGCACCGCGATCCCCAGTTCCTTGACCAGCTGGCGGGTGAGGCTCATCAGCGCATTGCGCTCGCGCGGCGCCATGCCCGCGGTCGGCTCGTCCATCAGCAGCAGCCGCGGCCGATTGGCCAGCGCAACCGCCAGCTCGACGGTCTTGATGTCGCCATAGGCCAGCGTGCTGCAGGGATCGTCGGCCCGCTCGCGCAGGCCCACCTGGCCCAGCAGCTCGAGCGCGCGTTCGCGATGCATCGCATGGGCGCGAGGCCACAGGCGCGACAGCTGGCCCGCATGCGAGAGCAGCGCCACCTGAACGTTTTCGGCTACCGTCATCGAACCGAAGGTGGCCGCCACCTGGAAGGTGCGGCCCACACCGCGACGCCAGATCGCGCGCGGCGGCAGACCGGCGATATCCCGGCCGTCGAGCGCGATGGAACCGGAATCCGGCTTGAGCTGGCCGTTGATCATGTTGAAGCAGGTCGACTTGCCCGCGCCGTTGGGTCCGATCAGCGCGAGCAGTTCGCCCGGTGCGAGATCGAAGGACACGCCGGCAACGGCACGCACGCCACCGAAGGCTTTGGAGAGCGTCTGCACACGCAGCAGCGGTTCGCCCCCCGCGCGAGGCTGGTCGGCGATACTCATACCGGCGCCTTGGGCGTGCCACGCCAACGCCCTGCCACCGCGACCAGCCCGCCCGCGATGCCCTGCGGAAAGGCGATCACCAGCACCAGGATCACCGCCCCCAGCAGCGCCCGCCAGTAGTCGGTCGCCCGGATCAGGGTGTCCTGAAGCCAGGTGAACGCGGCGGCCCCGACCACGGGTCCGGCCAGGGTCTGGATCCCGCCCAGCAGCACCATCACCAGGCCATCGACCGAGCGCCCCACCGAAATCGCTTCCGGCGAGATCGTGCCCTTGGCGAACGCATAGAGCGCGCCGGCCAGCCCGCACAACAAGCCGGCGATCGCGAAGCCCGCCCACTGGGCCTTGACCACGTCGATGCCGATCGCCTCGGCGCGCAATGGCGAATCGCGCCCGGCCCGCATCGCGTAGCCGAAGGGCGAAAACAGCATGCGCCGCAGCGCGTACACGCTGGCGCAGACCAGCACCAGCGTCAGGTAGTAGTACGCCGTCTTGCTGGCAAAACGCTCGGAAGGCCACACACCGACCAGGCCATTGCTGCCGCCGGTGATGTCGTCCCACTGGAACACCACCGACCAGACGATCTGCGCGAAGGCCAGCGTGAGCATCGCCAGATACACGCCGGACAGCCGCACCGCGAACCAGCCGAACACGAGCGCGCCGACCAGCGCCACGAAAGGCGCGCCGAGCAGCGCCGCCTCCATCGGCAGACCCGCGCCCTTGAGCAGCAAGGCCGCTCCATACGCACCCAGCCCGAAGTAGGCGGCGTGGCCGAACGAGTGCATGCCGCCGGGCCCCATGATGAAGTGCAGGCTGGCGGCAAACAGCACCGCGATCAGCATGTCGATCAGCAGCACCGTCGCGTAGGGAAACTGGTCGGCGCCCAGGGGCACCAGCAGCAGCAGCGCCAGGACTGCCGTCACCGCCCAGCGGGCGATGATGCCCATCGGGCGCATCGGAGCCTCGGGCTCGCCGGCCGCGCGAACCGCGCCCTGCGGCTTGCCCAGCAGACCCCAGGGCCGGAAGATCAGCACGGCGGCCATGACCAGGAACTCGACCACCAGCGTGAGCTTGGAGAACGAGAGGTCGATGCCGAACAGCGTGACCGAGCCAAGCCCGTAGCACAGCGCCTTGATCTCGGCGATCAGCAGGGCCGCCAGGTAGGCGCCCGGAATGCTGCCCATGCCGCCGACCACCACCACCACGAAGGCGTCGCCGATCGTGGTCAGGTCCAGTGCCAGGCTGGCCGGCTCGCGCGGCAGCTGCAGGGCGCCGCCCAGGGCCGCCAGCGCCGAGCCCAGCGCGAAGATGCCGGTAAAAAGCCAGGCCTGGTTGACACCCAGGGCGCCGACCATTTCGCGGTCCTGGGTGGCGGCCCGGATCAGCACGCCAAGACGGGTGCGGTGCAGCAGCAGCCACAGCAGGCCCAGCACCACCGGTCCGACGAAGATCATGAACACGTCGTACTCGGGCAGCGCGCGTCCCAGCACCTGGACCGCGCCCTTCATGCCTGGCGCCTTCGGTCCGAGCAGGTCTTCGGGCCCCCACAGCGCCAGCGCCGCATCGCGCAGGATCAGCACGACTGCGAAGGTCGCGAGCAGCTGGAACAGCTCCGGCGCCGCATAGACGCGACGCAGGACCGTGAACTCGATCGCCGCGCCCAGCACGCCGACCAGCAGCGCCGAGACCAGCACCGCGCCCCAGAACCCCAGCGGGCCGCTGCCCAGCCATTCGGTCAGCGACCAGGCCACATACAGGCCGATCATGTACATCGAGCCGTGCGCGAAATTGACGATCCGGGTCACCCCGAAGATCAGCGACAGGCCGACCGCGATCAGGAAGAGCGTCGAGGCACCGGCCAGCCCGTTCAGGAGCTGGACACCTAGGGAAGCGATCATGCGGGGGCTGTCGGTGCCGGCGTGCGAGGCGGCCGAGGCAACTTATTGCGCGGGCCGAAGCTTGGCCACCACCGCATCGGGCGGCATCACCGCGCTGCCGTCGATGTAGCGGAAATTCTTCATGACGCCGCGCCCCTGATTGACCGTGGTCACGCCCACATAGGCGCCCATCGTCGACTGGTTGTCCTGGGCGCGATAGGTGATCCGGCCCAGTGGCGTGTCGACCTGGAGCCCCTTGAACGCCGCGACCATTTTTTCGGTGTCGGTGCTGCCGGCCTTCTTGATGGCCGCGGCCACCGACATCAGCGACGCGTAACCGACGATCGAACCCAGGCGCGGATACTCTTTCCACTTCTTCTGGTAGGCCAGCAGGAACTTGTCGTGTTCGGCCGTCTTCAGGCTGTACCAGGGGTAGCCGGTGACGATCCAGCCTTCAGGGGCCTCGTCGCGCAACGGGTCGAGATACTCGGGCTCGCCCGTGAGCAGGCTCACCACCGCGCGGTCCTTGAACAGCCCGCGGGTATTGCCCTCGCGGACGAACTTGGACAGGTCGGCGCCGAACAGCACATTGAAGATCGCGTCGGGCTTCAGATCGGCCAGCGCCTGCGCCACCGCGCCGGCATCGATGCGGCCCAGGGCGGGCGCCTGCTCGCCGACGAACTCGACATCGGGCTGCGCCTTCTTCAGCAGTTCCTTGAAGGTCGCCGCCGCCGACTGGCCGTACTCGTAGTTGGGATACACGATGGCCCAGCGCTTCTTCTTGAGCTTGGCCGCCTCGGGAACCAGCATCGCCGCCTGCACGTAGGTCGAGGGGCGCAGGCGATAGGTGTACCGGTTGCCGTTCTGCCAGGTGACCTTGTCGGTGAGCGGCTCGGCCGCCAGGAACAGCACCTTGCGCTGCTTGGCGAAATCGGTCACGGCCAGACCGATGTGCGACAGGAACGTGCCGAAGATCACATCGGCCTTCTCCCGCGACACCAGTTCTTCGGCAACCCGGACCGCATCGCCGGGATTGCCGTTGTCGTCACGCGAAATCACCTCCATCTTGCGGCCCAGCACACCACCGGCCGCGTTGATTTCTTCGAGCGCGAGCTCCCAGCCCTTCTTGTACGGATCCAGGAAAGCCGGCTGGCTCTTGTAGCTGTTCAGTTCGCCGACACGGATGGGCTGGGCCCCGACGGTGGCTGCGGCCAGCGCGAATCCCGCTGCGGCCAATGCCGCGATCATATGCTTCATGTGTTTCCCCTGTTGTGGATCGGTTGGCTATGTCTTGCGGATTCGTACCCACGGCTGGATGGTTCGCGGCCTGGCCGGCCTCGCTCAGCGCAGGCCGTCCTCGCCCTTGATCTCGTGAGCCTGCAGTCCGCCGATGCGCGGCGCGGGCCGACCGCTGTCGGTCACCGCCACCGCCACGACGATCTCGCCGGCGCGCGGCGCATCGGCCACGCGCGCCTCGACGGCATCGAAGTGGCTGCGCACGAAGGCCGCATCCTTGTGACCCAGGGGCACGTCGATCGCCGTCCCCATGCCGCCCATCTTCTTGGCAGAGGGTACCAGCGCCGCGCCCTTTTCGACCGCGCGGCGAAGTGGCGCACCCAGTTTGGGATGCAGGATCGCGGCGGCATGTTCGAGCTCGCCGCCCTCGCCCACGATCGCGGCCTTGCCGTAGCTTTGCGCCTGAGACGGCTCGATGCCGAGCGCCGCGACGCAGCGCCGACCGAGCAGTTCGCCCAGCTCTTCGCCGATCGCGATCAGCTCGTCGAGGTGCTCGCTGTCGCGACCGGCATATGGATTGACGATCACGGCAATGGCCACCGCCTTGCGGGTGGGCGGCTCGACCGGACGCCCCATCTCGCGGCGGGTCTCTTCGACGTTGACGATGAGCTTGCGGATCTGGACGGTCATGAAAGCCTCTGTTTTGACGGCACGACGATACGCGATCGACCCTGCAGGGACAACATCGCCTGCGTGATGAGCTCGCGCGCAATCAGCGACTGCGCATAGCGGGCGCCGCGTTCGAGTGCGCACTGCGCCTTGGCCGGCGAAAGCGGCCCCACCTGCACCGTCACCAGCCGTGCTCCCAGGTCGGTGTCGTCCTTCAGTTCGCAGGCCGGACGCCGCACGATCGCCTCGTCCTCGCAGTCGACCTGGTTGGCGATCATGGTGGCCGCGGCATCGGCCTGGGCTGCCTCGCATGCCAGCACCGTGACCGCGTCGGCGATGCCCAGCGAGAAGCTGCGCCCGCGCCAGCCGCTGGTGGCCACGCCGCGCACCGGACTGTCCGCCTCGATCACGACCCGGTCCGACGGCGACGGCGGCGCCGCCGGATCCGCGCACACGGCCAGCACCGCTCGTTGGTCCGCCTGCAGGTGCAGGGCAATGTCGCCGCCGTTGTTGACCCAGGCCCGGTGCACCCCGTCCCGAACGAAACTGTCGAGGATCTCCTGGGCGACACTGCCGGCCACCGCCGCCATCGGGGTGATGAAGTCGGGGGCGAACGGCACGCAGGCCCGCCACATCCGCCGCGCGATCGGACCTCGCACCGGGCAGGGCTCGGCCACCGGCAGGCGCAGCAGCGCCAGCTCGCCGGTCAGTTCGGGCAGCACCGTCGCGAAGCGTGCCCAGGCGCGCGCAAGCGATTCGCGCACGGCCTCGTCATCGCCGTGCGCGCCGATGATCAGATCGATCGGACCGTGCTGGAAATGCCAGCGCTGCGGACCGAGCCGTGCATGA
Source organism: Burkholderiaceae bacterium (assembly GCA_016710525.1). Lineage (GTDB taxonomy): Bacteria > Pseudomonadota > Gammaproteobacteria > Burkholderiales > Burkholderiaceae_E > Quisquiliibacterium. The sequence goes on along the minus strand of JADJVQ010000006.1, from coordinate 155,590 downwards.
ACCGGGCCCATCAGATCCATCCCGCAGCGCGGAGCAAGCGGCGCAGCATCGCGATCAGACCGTGCCGCCGGCCGGCCACGGATTGCGCACATCCCAGGCCTCACCACGCGCATGCCCCTGTGCGATCACGTCGGCCAGCGAGCGCATCCGCTCGACATGGCCGCCCAGGGCACGGTAGTCGGCCACGCGCATCGTGAACTCGATCGGCGCGACGATGGCCGGCGTCGGAACCCAGCCGAAGCTGCGGGCCGGCATCCGCGCCACGTCGACCATGACGGTGATTCCCCCGCCCGGCCAGACGTACGCAGGCGCACCGCCACAGGTCACCTTGACGAGCAGATCCTTGATCGAACGCGTCAGCAGGACCGGGTTCTCGGTGACGCCGGCGCGCAGGCTGCCTCCTGCTCCGGCCACGAACAGCACGGTCGCCAGCGAGGGTTCGCAGTTCTCGCCGATGCGATCGACGACCCGCGCGACCGCGGCCGGCATCTCGGCCTTCACGGGCTGCAGCGATTCGTCGAGCACGAAGTACTCGGCATCGTCGCCGGTGGTCGAGACCATCAGCAGGCGAAGTCCGGGGCGCGCAACCTTGGGATTCCAGCCTTCGATGATGGTCAGCGGATCGGTGATGTCGGTACCGCCCCATCCGGTGCCCGGAGCGGCCACCTGAAAATAGCGCCCCGGCGTGGACTTGCGCCCCCGCAGCCGGATGCCCGAGGCCGGCATGTCCAGGCACTTGCCCGCCTGGTGCTCGCTCAGCACGCCGGTGATGTGATCGTCGACCACCACGACCTCGTCGACCTCGCCCAGCCACTGCTGCGCGAAGATGCCGATCGTGGCCGAGCCGCAACCGACCCGCATCCGGCGCTCGGGATGGCCGTTGACGATCGGGGCCTGGCCTGCCTGCACGCGCAGATGCGCACCGCCCTCGATCTCGAGGTCGACCGGCTCCCGGTTGCCCATCGCCATCATCAGGTCGCAGGTGATGCGGCCCTCGCGCTTGCTGCCGGCGGTCAGGTGATGCACGCCCCCCAGGGACAGAAACTGCGAGCCGTACTCCTGCGTGGTCACATGGCCCACCGCCTCGCCCTGGTGGCGCACCAGCGCCCGCTCGGGACCCAGGAACCGGTCGGTGTCGATCTTCACCCGAAAGCTGCAGTAGCTGAAGATGCCTTCGGTCACCACCGTGACGGTGTCGATGCCGTCCACTTCGCTGCCGATGATGAACGGGGCCGGCTTGTAGTCGGGATAGGTGGTCCCGGCGCCCACGCCGGTGACGAACACGTCCGGGCCGACGAGACGGCCATCCCAGTCGGCAGCGGGCCGCGAGAACTCGACCGCCGCCGCCTGCCGGCCCAGCAGCAGCACCGGATCGACGCGGGTCAGCTCGCCCCCGACGTTGGCATAGCGGTCGCACGCGCCGCTGCGCCCTTCGGAGATCTGGCAGAGCACCGGGCAGGCGTTGCACTCGATCTTGCGGGCCGCGCGGCTGGGCGCAGAGTCGACAGCGGTCATGGCGAGGGTTCCTGGTTGTCCTGGGCCGGCCGCGGGTCACGGGTCGCGCCTGCCGGGGCGGCCGCACCCGGCCGAAGGGCGGCGCGCAGGCGATCCGGCGTGACCGGGACCTGCGAAAGCCGCACGCCGACGGCATCGCGAATCGCATTCAGGATGGCCGGCGCGGTGGCCACCAGCGCCGGTTCGCCGACGCCCTTTGCGCCGTAGGGGCCCAGCGGTTCGGGATCTTCGATCAGGTGCACGACGATCGGCGGAATGTCGCCGGCCGTGGGAATCAGGTAGTCATGCAGATTGTCGGTGCGCCCTGGAACGTACTCTTCCATCAGCGCCAGCCCCAGGCCCTGCGCAATGCCCCCATGCACCTGACCTTCGACCTGGGTCGGGTTGATCGCCCGGCCGACATCGTGCGCCGCATGGATCGCCAGCACCTTGACCGTGCCCAGCGCGGGATCGACCTCGACCACGGCAAACTGCGCGGCGAATCCATAGGTGGCGTAGGGCACGCCCTGGCCCTCGGCGTCCAGCGGCACGGTGGGCGGATTGAAGTAGCCCTCGCCGAAGGCGACATGGCCGCGTGCATCGCAGGGCAGGCTCGCCAGCGACAGGCGGCGCGGCGCGCCCCCGGTCTCGGCGATCAGCCATGCGCCCTGCAGGTTCAGGGCCGAGCCGGGCGGAAGTTCCGCCAGCGCAAGCAGGCGCTCGCGCAGCTGCTCAGCGGCCAGCCGGGCGGCGTTGCCCGACACGAAGGTCTGGCGCGATGCCGAGCTCTTGCCGGCATCGGCGGTGAGGTCGGTGTCGGCGCCCACCTGGTCGATCAGCCCGACCGGCACGCCCAGCGCATCGGCCGCGATCTGCGCCATGACGGTATAGCTGCCCTGCCCGATGTCCACCGCGCCGTTGTAGAGCACGAACCGGCCATCCGGGCGCAGCCCGATCGACATCGTCGACGGATTGGCAATGACGGTATTGCCGATGCCGTACCACATGCAGGCCACACCCGTGCCACGAACTCGAGGATCGGACGAACGCGCGGCCTGCGCGTTGAACGCGGCAACCGATTCGCGCGCCTGCCGCCAGCCGGCACGCAGGGCGTCCAGGCAGGCGCGCAGGCCCACGCTGGCTTCGAGCCGCTGCCCGGTGGGAGTCGTGTCGCCGGCCCGCAATGCCTGGCGCAGCCGGTATTCGAGCGGGTCCTGGCCCACGCTGCGTGCCGCGTCGTCCAGCAGGCCTTCCAGCAGCAGCGTGGCCTGCGGCACTCCAAAACCGCGAAAGGCGCCCGACACCGCGCCATGGGTGTGCACCGCCCGGGTCAGCGCACGCACGTGCGGCACCCGATAAGGTCCGCTGGCATGAATCGGCACGCGATTGGCAACCGTCGGCCCCCAGGACGCGTAAGCGCCGGTATTGAAGTCGCCGCTGAAATCGTAGGCCAGCAGGTCGCCCTGCGAATCCAGCGCCAGCCGGGCCCGCATGGCCGCCGGATGACGCTTGGTCGTCGAGGCCATCGATTCGGGACGGTCGTAGACGATCCGCGCCGGACGGCCGAACTTGCGCGCGGCCGCCACCAGCAGCGGCTGGATCGACAGGTCGAGCTTCCCGCCGAACCCGCCGCCCACTTCGGAAGGCACGATCCGCACATCGGCCGGCTCGAGCTCGAACATGTAGGCGATTTCATCGCGATCCATGTAGGGCGTCTGGGTACAGGCGAAGACCGTCACGCGTGCCCGCTGGCCCGACGTGGCGGGCGTGCACACAGCCCAGCCGGCCTCGGGTTCGAGGTAGGCATGTTCGACATAGGCCGTGCGCAGATCGGCCTGCAGCACCCGATCGGCCGGCGCGACCGCGAACGCCGAATCGACGTCGCCGCGCACCACCCTGCCGCGGCACAGCACGTTCTGGGGCCACCGGTCGTGCACGAGCGGCGCGCCCGGCGCGAGCGCCTGCTCGGCATCGGCCAGCGCCGATCGCAGCTCGTACTCGATCGGCACGAGGCTCAGGTCGAGGGCCTGCACCGCCTCGCGGCAACCCGCCACCACCAGCACCGCCTCGCCCGGCATGCGCACGATCCCCGGGGCGATCGCCGGCTGATCGCGCAGGTCGGCAAAGATCGCAAACCGGTTGTTGGGAATGTCCGCCGCGGTCACGACGCCGTGCAGACCGGCACGGGCGACGAAGGCGCCGAGGTCGCCATATCGGAAGATCGCGCTGGCATGGGGAGATCGGATGACCCGCAGCCACAGCGCATCGGCCGGGGCTTCGTCAGCGCCGAAGCGCGCCGTACCGGTCACCTTGGCCAGCGCGTCGCGCCGCGGCAGCCGCGCACCCACCGCGGCGCCGGCGCCGGGGTCGGCACAGACCGCCCCGCAGCCGCCCGGTTCCGCCGCGGCCCCGGCAGGCCCGGGGGCCGCGCCTGCCGCCAGCACGGCCTCGACGATCTTGCGATATCCGGTGCACCGGCACAGCACCCCGCCCAGACCGTCGAGCACTTGTGCCTCGGTGGGCTGCGGATGGCGCCGCAGGGTATCGGTGGCTGCCATCAGCATGCCCGGCGTGCAGATGCCGCATTGCGCCGCGCCGTGGTCGATGAAAGCCTGCTGAAGTCTGGCCAGGCCCGGCCCGCGATCGCCGCCCGCAGCCAAACCTTCGACGGTCGACACGGCACGGCCCTCGCACTGGCCGATCGGCACCAGGCAGGCGCAGACCTGTTCGCCGTCGAGCAGCACCGTGCAGGCGCCGCAGTCGCCGGCATTGCAGCCGATCTTGGTGCCGGTCAGCCCGAGGTCGTCACGCAGCACGTCGGCCAGGCGCCGCGCGCCGCTGCCGGTCACGCGGACCGGCCGGCCGTTGATCTGCAGCGTCGTCGCCGGTGTCATCGGAAACGCAGGCGGCCGATTCATGCCAGCGCCTCCTGGGTCACTTCGGCGAGTCCCCGCGCCAGCAGCGTGGTCACCGCATCGCGGCGGTACGACGCGCCGCCCCGGACATCGTCGATCGGCCGCAGCGGCGCCAGCGTGTCATCGTCGATCAGCCGTGCCAGCACGTCAGGCGCCAGCGGCAGCGCCAGTCCGGTCAGGCGCGATTCGAGCAGCCCCAGCCGGCTGGCCACCGGCCCGCAGGCGCCGACCGCCAGCCGCGCCGCCGCGATCCGGCGGTCGTCGCCGACATCGATCGCCATCGCCACCATCGCGATCGAAATGACCAGATAGCGCCGGGAACCCAGCTTCAGGAAAGTCGAGCGCGACTGCGCCGGCGGCACAGGCAGCACGAACCCGGTCACCAGTTCGTCCGCTTCGCGGGCGGTTCGCCGCGGACCGAGCAGGAAGCGCGACAGCGGCATGCGCCGGCGCGCTCCCTGGCGGGCCAGCTCGACCTGGGCATCGAGCGCCAGCAGGGCGGGCACGCCATCGGCCGCCGGCGACGCGTTGCACACGTTGCCCCCGAGGGTGCCGCGGTTCTGGATCTGCACGCCGCCGACGTCGCGCGCCGCGATCGCCAGGGCACGTGCCCATGGCGGCAGACCATCGTCGCGCAACGCCGACCAGGTGGCCAGCGCACCGACGCGGATCGCCGGGCGATCTTCGAAGGCACAGGTTTCGATGCGGCGCAAGGTGTCCAGCGAGCCGATGTCGAGCAGCGGCGGCGCGCCCGGGGAGGCTGGCGAGCCGGCATAGAGGTCGGTGCCGCCCGCCAGCACGGTGCAAGGGCCCGCGGCGAGCGCCGCCAGCGCCGCATCGAGCGAGAGTGCCCGGCGAAAAGCCGTCTGCGCCTGTGTCGTCATCGCCCGTCCCGTCTGCGCTAATGAAGCAAACGCTTCATTGCTGGTCGCCCAAAGTACCTCGCGGTAGAATCGCCGTCAACTCTTGTCCGTGGACCGACAACATGACCCACATCGTCACCGAATCCTGCATCCGCTGCCGGTACACCGACTGCGTCGATGTCTGCCCCGTCGACTGTTTTCGCGAGGGTCCCAACATGCTCGTCATCGATCCCGACGAATGCATCGACTGCGCCGTGTGCATCCCCGAATGTCCGGTCGAAGCGATCCTGGCCGAAGAAGACGTGCCGGCCGAACAGCAGAAGTTCGTCGAGTTGAATGCGGAACTGGCCAAGCTGTGGCCCAGCATCACCCGCACCAAGCCGCCCCTGGCCGACGCCGAGGACTGGAAGGACGTCAAGGAAAAACTCCAGCACCTGGAGCGCTGATGTCCATGCTCGCGTTCGGTCTCGGCTTCTCCGACCTGTACCGACGCGAGGGCCTGCAGCGCGTCGACGAGGCATTCCTCTCGGTCCTGCGCGCACGGGATGGCGGCCTTGCGGACCGGCTGATTGCGGCCCGCCAGACGGCGCTTCCTGGCGCCAAGGACGAGGCGGCCTTGCTGGTGGCCTTGTCGCCCCATCTCGACGCGTTCGTCGGCGAACTCTTCGACATCGTCGAACCCCTGGCCGCGCTGCGTGCCGGCCACGAGGCGCTGGCGCCGCTGATCCGGGTCAAATGGAAGTTCGTCAAGCGCCAGGCGCTGCTCACCTACCCCGACGCCGCCGCACTGGGCGCCTTCGATCCCGATGGTGCACTGGCAGCGATCGAGCAATGGCTGCAACAGCCGTTCGAGGAACTCGCCTTCGCCCGCGCCGTCCTGCAGTGGCAGAACGATGGCCACGACGACCGGATCGAGCTGGCCTGCCGCTACTGCGCCTGGGCCGTGCTGACCGAAGCCGGACAGCTTCGGCACGGCACCCAGGTGCTGTTCCGCCATCCCGGCAAGATCGATCCGATGGCGCTGCTGCTGCATGCGCATCAGCAGACTGAGTCCCAGGTCCGCGTCACCACCACGTCGACACCCGTCACCTGCGTCGGCGCGAAGGGTTTGCGCTGACCGACACGGGCACCGATCTGGCTGGCGCGCTGGACCAGGCCAACTATTGCATTTGGTGCCACCAGCAGGGCAAGGACTCCTGCTCCAAGGGCCTGCGTGAGAAGCCCGATGCCAAGGGCCGCGCGCCATTCAAGCGCAGCCCCTTCGGGGTCCAGCTGGCCGGCTGCCCGCTCGAGGAGCGGATTTCAGAGTTCCACCTCGTCAAGTCGCAAGGCCACCCAGTGGGCGCTCTGGCCCTGATCGCCATCGACAACCCGATGGTCGCGGCCACCGGGCACCGCATCTGCAACGACTGCATGAAGGCCTGCATCTACCAGAAGCAGACGCCGGTCGACATCCCGCAAGCCGAAACCCGCACGCTCAAGGACGTGCTCGAACTGCCCTGGGGCTTCGAGATCTATTCGCTGCTCACGCGCTGGAACCCCCTGAATCTGCGCCGCCCGCTGCCCGCACCCGACAGCGGGCGCAAGGTGCTGGTGGTCGGCATGGGTCCGGCCGGTTTTACGCTGGCCCACCACCTGATGAACGACGGCCATGGCGTGGTGGCCATCGACGGCCTGAAGATCGAGCCACTGCCGGCCTCGGTGAGCGGCGTGCTGGCCAACGGCGCGCGCACCGGCTTCGAACCGATCGAAGACATCACCACGCTGTACGAATCCCTGGACGACCGGGTCATGGCCGGCTTTGGCGGTGTCGCCGAATACGGCATCACCGTGCGCTGGAACAAGAACTTCCTCAAGGTCGTCCGGCTGCTGCTCGAGCGCCGCGACGCGTTCAGCCTGGTGGGCGGCGTGCGCTTCGGCGGCACGCTGGGCGTCGACGACGCCTGGAGCCTGGGCTTCGATCACATCGCGCTGGCGATGGGCGCCGGGCGCCCGACCACGCTGGACATCCCCAACGGCCTGGCGCGCGGCGTGCGCACCGCCAGCGACTTCCTGATGGCCCTGCAGCTCACCGGCGCGGCTCGCCGGGAATCGCTGGCCAACATGCAGCTGCGCCTGCCCGTGGTGGTGATCGGCGGGGGGCTGACGGCAGTCGACACCGCGACCGAGTCGCTCGCGTATTACGTGGTGCAGGTCGAGAAATTCCGCCAGCGCCACGACGCCCTGGTCGCGGCTCACGGAGAAGCGGCCGTGCGCACCGGATGGAGCGCCGAAGATCTCGAGGTGGCCGACGAGTTCCTGGGCCACGCCCGCGCCATCTGCGCCGAGCGCGAGCGCGCGGCCCGCGCCAACGAGGCGCCCCGCATCATCGAGCTGCTGCAGTCCTGGGGTGGCGTCACGCTGGCCTACCGCAAGCGGCTGGTCGACAGCCCCTCGTACACGCTGAACCACGAGGAGGTCGAGAAGGCGCTCGAGGAGGGCATCCGTTTTGCCGAGTGCCTGGCGCCCGCGCGGCTCGATGTCGACGCCCTTGGGGCGCTTCGCTCCATCACGCTGCGCCATCAGGTGCGCCACGAAGACGGCCGCTGGACCGAGGGCGACCAGGTCGTCCTGCCGGCCCGCGCCGTGTTCATCGCCGCCGGCACCCAGCCCAACACCGTGCTGTCGCGCGAAGACCCGACGCATTTTCAGCTCGACGGAAAGTACTTCCAGGCCGTCGACGAAGACGGCCGGCCGATCCGCCCCGAGCACGCGATCAGCAAGCCCGAGCAGGCTCAGGTGCTGCTCGGACGCGCGCCCGACGGACGCATGCTGTCGTTCTTCGGCGACCTGCACCCGAGCTACTTCGGCAACGTGGTCAAGGCGATGGCTTCGGCGCGCCACGGCTATCCGGTGGTCTCGCGCCTGCTGGCCGCCCTCGAGCCGGCCAGCGGCGAGCCGTTCGCCGAATTCGCGCAGCGCCTGAACGACCTGCTGCGCGCCACGGTCGTTCGGGTCGAACGCCTCACGCCCACCATCATCGAAGTGGTGGTGCATGCGCCGATGGCGGCGCGCCAGTTCCGGCCAGGCCAGTTCTACCGTCTGCAGAACTTCGAAATGCTGGCGCGCCGCGTCGAGGTGGCCGGCCAGCCGACACGGCTGGCGATGGAAGGGCTGGCACTGACCGGCGCCTGGGTCGACCGCGAGCAGGGCCTGGTGTCGACGATCGTGCTCGAGATGGGCGGCTCCTCGAACCTGTGCGCCCGCCTGCAGCCGGGCGAGCCGGTGGTGCTGATGGGCCCCACCGGGGCACCCACCGAGATCGAGGGCAACGAAACCGTCGTGCTGGTCGGCGGCGGCCTGGGCAATGCGGTGCTGTTTTCGATCGGCGCGGCCTTCCGGGCGGCCGGCTCCAAGGTGCTGTACTTCGCCGGATACAAGAAGGCGCTCGACCGCTACAAGGTGCCCGACATCGAAGCGGCCGCCGACGTGGTCGTGTGGTGCTGCGACGAAGCGCCGGGATTCGCACCCGGACGTGCGCAGGACCGCAGTTTCGTCGGCAACATCGTCGACGCGATGCTGGCCTGGGCACGCGGCGAGCTCGGTCCGACCGGGATCAGCCTGGCGCAGGCCGACCGCCTCGTGGCGATCGGATCCGACCGCATGATGGCCGCGGTGGCGGGTGCGCGCCACCATCTGCTCAAGCCCCATCTGAAGCCCGGCCACCTCGCGCTCGGCTCGATCAACTCGCCGATGCAATGCATGATGAAAGAGGTCTGCGCTCAATGCCTGCAGGCGCATCGCGATCCTGCCACCGGAGTCGTGCGATATGTGTTTTCGTGCTTCAACCAGGACCAGCCGCTCGATCAGGTCGATTTCCCGATGCTCGAGCAGCGGCTGCGCCAGAATGCGCTGCAGGAGCGGCTGACCCGCTCCTGGCTGCAGGAATGTCCGAACGATTGACCGGCCCGCGCATCGCGGCCCTGACCGTGTACCCGGTCAAGGCCTGCGCGGGCATCGCGTTGACCGACGCGCTGCTGGGCCGCGAAGGCCTGGCACACGATCGCGAATGGATGATCGTCGATGCGCAGGGCCGATTCGTCAGCCAGCGCGAACTGCCTGCGCTGGCCCGGATCGCGGTGGCGCTGGACGACGACAGCCTGCTGATGAGCACCGCCGGACATCCGCCGCTGCGAGTGCCCAGTCACCAGCCGGGCGCCGCACGCCGCCCGGTCCAGGTGTGGGGCGACCGCATCCAAGCCATCGATTGCGGCCGCGCTGCCGCCCGGTGGCTCGGCTCCGTTCTGGACCAGCCCGTCGGCCTGGTCCGCTTCGCCCCCGATCTCGAACGGCCCTGCGACCCGGCATGGGCAGGTCCGGGCGAAGCCAGGGTGCACTTTGCCGACGCCTTTCCGCTGCTGATCCTGGCTCGCGAAAGCGTTGCCGACCTGGGTCGCCGAATGGGCCATCCCGATCTGGCCTGGCAGCGGTTCCGGCCCAATGTACTGATCGAAGGGGTCGATCCCTACGAAGAAGATCTGATCGCGTCGCTCGAAACCGGCGCGGTGGCGCTGCGCCTGGTGAAGCCGTGCACCCGCTGTTCCGTACCGTCCATCGACCCTGCGCTGGGCGTGCCGACGTCCATCGACCCCCTGACGACTCTCCTCGGTTATCGCTTCGACCCGCGACTGGGCGGCGCTACCCTGGGCGTCAATGCCGTGATCGACCGGGGCGAAACTCAACGGCTGACCGTGGGCCAGCCTGTGCAACTGCTCCACCGTTGGGACGACACCTGATTTTCACTCAATGAACTAAACCACGCACTCAGGTTGTGCATCGCAGCACGCACTCGTAGAATCGCCAGGCTTTGCTTCAGGCGTTCATTCCTGCCCTTCCCTTTGGTTCCCGGAGAGTTGTTCCATGCTGTACCAATTGCGAGAAGCACAAAGAGCCATCCTGCACCCGGTTTCGGTCTGGGCCGAGTCGATGAGCAAGCTCTACGCCAACCCCTACAGCCCGCTTTCCTATATCCCGATGGCCAATCGGGTGTCCGCCGGCCTCGAACTGCTCCACCGGCTGGGCAAGGAATACGAAAAGCCCGAATTCGGCCACAAGAGCACCCGCATCGGCGAGCATGATGTGACCGTCGCCGAACGAATCGAGATCACCAAGCCGTTCTGCCGACTGCTCAAGTTCGAGCGCCTGCTGCCCAAGGCACTGGCCGATCGCGCCGACGATCCCACGGTGCTGATCGTGGCGCCGCTGTCGGGCCATCATGCGACCCTGCTGCGCGATACGGTCCGGGCCATGCTGCCCGATCACAACGTCTACATCACCGACTGGCTCGACGCCCGTCATGTGCCGGTCGCCAACGGCCCGTTCCACCTCGATGACTATGTCGCCTACTGCATCGAGTTCATCCGTTACCTGGGACCCGAGGTCCACCTGATTTCGGTGTGCCAGCCGACCGTGCCCGTGATGGCGGCGGTCTCGATCATGTCGACGCTGAACGATCCCAAGCTGCCGCTGTCGATGACCATGATGGGCGGCCCGATCGACACCCGCAGCAGCCCCACCGAAGTCAACAATCTGGCGACCAATCACAGCTTCGGCTGGTTCGAGCGCAATGTCATCTACACGGTGCCGGGCAAGTACGCTGGCGCCGGACGGCGGGTGTACCCCGGATTCCTCCAGCATGCGGGGTTCGTGGCGATGAACCCCGATCGCCACATGACCTCGCATTACGACTACTACCTCGACCTGGTGCGTGGCGACCTCGACGATGTCGACGGTCACCGCAAGTTCTACGACGAGTACAACGCGGTGCTCGACATGCCGGCCGAGTACTACCTCGACACCATCCGCACCGTGTTCCAGGACCATCTGCTGCCCCAGGGCCAGTGGCACGTCAATTTCGAGGGCAAACACATCCGCGTCGCCCCAGAAGACATCCGCAAGGTCGCGCTGTTCACGATCGAAGGCGAGCTGGACGACATTTCGGGCTCGGGCCAGACCCAGGCGGCGCACACGCTGTGCGCCAACATCCCGGCCGCCCATCAGCTTCACCTCACCGCGGAAGGCGCCGGCCATTACGGCATCTTCAGCGGCCGGCGCTGGCGCGAGATGATTTATCCGCAGGTGCGCGAGTTCATCGGTCAGCACCGCCAGCGAATCGGCGCACGCCGACTGAACGCGGTCGCCTGACAGCCCTTGCGGGACGGCTCGCGGTCCGGGCAGGATCGCCGGGGTGCGCCCATGCCGGGCGCACAAAAAAAAACGGGTGAGCGCATCGAGCGCTCACCCGGTCCCAGCTGGCTTTTCTGGTCAAAGAGCGGTACGGCCCCACTTTCCGCACCGCCCTTGAAATAATGCAAGCTTCATGCCCGGCGCCGCATCATCGAGCACTGGTCCTGAATATCGCTTTGTTTTCAATGACTTGAAAAATCGCCCCGTCGCCCGGCGAAGCGACCGAGCGGCAGGCCGAACAGCAGGTGTCAAACCTGCCGACACACTGACGCGACCTCTATAATCCGACCGTGTCCCCCCTCACCGATTCAGACCGTCTCATCGAGCGCATCGACGCGCTGCTGCCCCAGACCCAATGCACCCAGTGCGGCTACGCCGGATGCGAGCCCTACGCCAGGGCCATCGTGCACGAAGCGGCGCCGATCAACCGTTGCCCCCCGGGTGGCCAGGCGGGTGTCGTGCGACTGGCCGAACTGCTGCAGCAGCCGGCGCCAGCACTTGATACCAGCCGAGGCGAGACCCGTGCGCGCCACGTCGCCCGGATCGACCCGCAACTTTGCATAGGCTGTACCAAGTGCATCACCGCCTGCCCGCTCGATGCCATCATCGGGGCCCCCAAGCGGATGCACACGGTGATCGATGCGCTGTGCAGCGGCTGCGACCTGTGCGTGCCGGCCTGTCCGGTCGACTGCATCACCATGGACCCAGGCGCTCCCGCCTGGTCGCAGGCCGACATCGCGCTCGCCCGCATCCGGCACCGGCGCCGCGCCGAGCGCCTGGTTCGCGAGCGGCAAGACGACCAGGTCCGCCTGGCCGGCCTGGCGGTGGCCAAGCTCGCGGCACTGGCCGAAGAACCCGACGACCCCGCCACCGCGCGCAAGCGAGCCGTGGTCGAGGCCGCGATCCGCAGGGCACGCGAGCGCCTGGCCGGCAGCCAGACATGAAGCCCGCCGATCGCCAGGCCGCGTTCGAGCGCTTGCGCACGCTGAACCCCGAGCCGAAGACCGAACTCGAATACCAGACTCCCTTCCAGCTGCTGGCTGCGGTCCTGCTGTCGGCCCAGGCCACCGACAAGAGCGTCAACCTGGCCACCCGCAAGCTGTTTGCCGTGGCCAGCACGCCGGCCGACATCCTGGCACTGGGCGAAGAGGGTTTGATCCCCTACCTGCAGACGATCGGCCTGTTCCGCTCGAAAGCCCGGCACCTGGTCCAGACCTGCCGGATGCTGGTCGAGCAGCACGGCGGCGAGGTGCCCCATTCGCTGGCCGCGCTGCAGTCTCTTCCGGGAGTCGGCCGCAAGACAGCCAATGTCGTGCTCAATGTGGCCTTCGGCGAACCGACGATTCCGGTCGATACCCATGTCTTCCGGGTTGCCAACCGGACCGGCCTGGCACCCGGCAAGCAGGTCGACGCCGTCGAAGCGAAGCTGCTCAAGGCCGTCCCACCTGAATTCCGCACCCATGCGCACCATTGGCTGATCCTTCACGGACGCTACATCTGCAAGGCCAGGCGCCCCGAATGCTGGCGCTGCCCGATCGCCGACCTTTGCCGGTATCGGCCCAAGTCCCCGGAACCGAGCTAGAAAGACCCGCGAGCCTCCCATGTTCAATCCCGGCAAGGACGATGTCCGGCGCTTCTTCTGCGAAGCCTGGCGCAAGCACGTGCAGGCGACCCCGCTGACGCCGCTGGAGGCGATGGCGCTGGACTGGATGCTCGAACATCCCGAGTACCACCGCGAGCTCGCCGACCTGGACGCCGCACTGGCAGCCGAGTACCCGGTCGATGGCGGACGTACCAATCCGTTCCTGCATCTGTCGATGCACCTGGCCGTGTCCGAGCAGGTATCGATCGACCAGCCTGCGGGCATCCGGGCCGCGTTCCAGTCGCTGGCCGCGCGTCGCGGATCGCTGCACGAGGCGGCCCACGACATCATCGAATGCCTGGGTCAGGTCGTGTGGCAGGCGCAGCGCGATCGCAGCCTGCCCGACTCGGCGGCCTACATCGAGTGCATCCGGAAACGCGCCGGCTCCTGAGAGTCGAAACCGGGCGCGGCAGTGCCTGTGGCATTTCTGCTACCCTTGCCCCGCTTTCTCAACGAGCCCGCCACCATGTTCGGAAGTCTGATGCCCCGCGAGGGGAAGTTCTTCGATCTCTTCAACCAGCATGCCGAGCGCATTGCCGAAGGCAGTCGCGAACTGGCCGGGCTGATGACCAACTACGGAGATCTGCAGGCACGCCAGCGGGGCATCGACTCGATCGACGTCATCGAGAAGGCCGCCGACAAGATCACCCACGATACCGTGGCGCTGCTGCACAAGACCTTCATCACGCCATTCGACCGCGAAAGCATCCATCAGCTGATCACGCAGATGGACGACATCCTGGACCTGATCCAGGACGTGGCCGAGTCCGCGATGCTCTACGACCTGCAGCGCGTGACGCCCGAGGCGCAGCAACTCGCCGACCTGAACCAGATGTGCTGCGATCGGGTCAAGACAGCGGTGGGCATGCTCTCGAGCATGGAAAATGCGGACGCCATCCTGAAGATCTGCACCGAGATCGACCGCCTCGAGTCCGATGCCGACCGGGTGATGCGATCGGCGATGTCGAAGCTGTTCCGCGATGAATCCGACGTCCGCCAGCTGATCAAGCTGAAGGCCATCTACGAGCTCCTCGAGTCGGTCTCCGACAAGTGCGAGGACGTCGCCAATGTCATCGAGGGCGTCGTCCTCGAAAACGCCTGAGTCCGCGCGACCGGCGCGCAGGATTACAGCGGATGCAAACCGTCACCATCGCCTTCTGGATCGTCGCACTGCTGGTCGTGCTGGCACTGCTGTTCGATTTCATGAACGGCTTTCACGATGCGGCCAACTCGATCGCGACCGTCGTCTCCACCGGTGTGCTCAAGCCGCACCAGGCGGTCGTCTGGGCAGCGTTCTTCAACTTCCTGGCCATCTTCATCTTTCAGCTCAAGGTGGCTGCCACGATCGGCAAGGGCACCGTGGATGCCAGCGTGGTCGACCACTACGTGATCTTCGGCGCCCTGGTCGGCGCGATCACGTGGAACATCATCACCTGGTACTACGGCATCCCGTCCAGCTCTTCGCATGCGCTGATCGGCGGGCTGGTAGGCGCCACGGTCGCCAAGGCGGGTTTCGGTGCGCTGGTCGGACCCGGTCTGATCAAGACGGCCCTGTTCATCCTGGTCTCGCCGATGCTCGGTTTCCTGCTCGGTGCGCTGCTGATGCTGGCAGTCTCCTGGGGCTTCTTTCATTCCACACCAAGGCGCATGGACCGATGGTTCCGGCGGCTGCAGCTGATTTCATCGGCGCTCTACAGCCTCGGACACGGCAGCAACGACGCTCAAAAGACCATGGGCATCATCTGGCTGCTGCTGATCGCCGCCGGCTACACGTCGCCCGCCGATGCGCTGCCGCCCAACTGGGTCATCGTCTCGTGCTTCGTCGCGATCGCGCTGGGCACGCTGTTCGGCGGGTGGCGGATCGTCAAGACGATGGGCCAGAAGATCACCAAGCTCAAACCGGTCGGCGGCTTCTGTGCGGAAACCGGCGGCGCGATCACGCTCTTCCTCGCGTCGGCATTTGGCATTCCGGTTTCCACCACGCACACCATCACCGGCGCGATCGTCGGCGTCGGCTCGGCGCAGAAGGTTTCGGCGGTGCGCTGGGGGCTGGCCGGCAATATCGTCTGGGCCTGGGTTCTGACGATCCCCGCGTCGGCCGCCGTCTCGGCGCTCGCCTGGTGGGTCGGGCGTCACATTCTCTGAAATCGTGGCCGGTCTGTCCGACGATCAGCTCTGGCTCGAACTGCCGGCCCTGTCGCCACGGGCTCCTCCCCGCCTGCTGGTGTTCCTGCACGGCGCGGGCTCTCGACCCGAAACCTTCGCGCCGGTGGCGATCGCCTGGCAGTTGAAGTTTCCAGGCGCGACCGCGGCCATCCTGCAGGGACTGCATGCCGGGGCCACCGGGCATGGCTTCGACTGGTTCGACGCGAGCGGGGTCGCGGCCGATCGCATCGGAAGAATCGGGGACGCGAGCGACGCCGTGGCGCTCCGGGTGAGGACTCTGCAGCATGCCTGCGGCGTCGGCGCAGACCGGACCGTGCTGGTCGGATTCTCGCAAGGCGCGACCGTCGTGCTGCAGGCCCTGCGCCGGCACCCCGGGTTATGCGCGATCGGAGTTGCCTATGCCGCGCGACTGGCCTCGCCTATCCGCGCCGACGAACGCATCCGCGCAGACATCCATCTGATTCACGGCGAACTCGATTCGATCGTTCCGGTCGTGCACGCCCGGCAGGCGCTGCGCGGCCTGCAGGCGGCGGGCGCCAATGTGACGCTCGACATCAATGCGGACGGGACCCACACGATCGGCCAGGAAGGCGTGATCCTGGGCACCACCCGTGTGCTGCAGACCATCTTTCGAGGGCGCCTGCGACCCACCCGACACTCGGCAGGCGGTCCGCTGCACTAGGGCCGGATACGGCTGTCGCCGGTCCAGGCGAGTTGCCCGAGCTCAGATCCGGTGGCTGACGCCTGGCATCGCGTGGACCCGCTCCATCAGGTGGGCGCCGATCGACTGGATCGGCAGCGACTCGTGGACCGCGCCGGCCAGCACCGCCTCGCGCGGCATGCCGTAGACCACGCAGGTCGCTTCATCCTGGGCGATGTTGTAGGCGCCGGCATCGCGCATCCGGCGCATCGCGTCGGCGCCATCGCGCCCCATGCCGGTGAGCATCACGCCGATGGCGTTCGGGCCGACACACTGGGCAACCGAGTGGAACAGCACTTCGACCGAGGGGCGATGGCGGTTGACCGGTTCGGTCTCGTCGAGCATCGCCATGTAGTTGGCGCCATTGCGCTCCACGCGCAGGTGCAGCCCGCCGGGTGCGATATAGGCGTGCCCGGGCAGCAGCCGCTCCTGGTGTCGGGCTTCCATGACCTCGATCCGGCATTGCGAGTTCAGGCGCTCGGCAAAGCTGCGGGTAAATCCGGGAGGCATGTGCTGGGTGATCACCACCGCCGGAAAGTCGTGCGGCAAGGAGATGAGGATCGCCCGGATCGCCTCGGTTCCGCCTGTCGACGCGCCGATGGCGATCAGCTTTTCGGTGCCGGCGCGCGGCGTCGCGCCGACCGGTGGTGCGCGTGTCGCCAGAGCCGCCGCAGCAGCGCCAGGCGCGCGGGCAAACATGGCCGATCGCGGGCCTGCCTGACCTGATGTGCCGACAGCGGCGCCAGCGGCAGGCGACGCCGTCGCGACCGTCCCGCCCGTCGCGGCCGGAACACCGGCGCGGCGAAACACCCGGGCGCGCGACGCGATCCGGATCTTGTCGACGATCTCGCCGGCCGCTTCGCTCAGGCCGCGCGACACGCCGATCTTGGGTTTGGCGACGAAGTCGATCGCACCGAGTTCGAGCGCACGCATGGTCACCTCCGCGCCGCGCTCGGTCAGCGTCGAGACCATCACGACCGGCATCGGGCGCAGGCGCATCAGCTTCTCGAGGAAATCGATGCCATCCATCCGCGGCATCTCGACATCGAGAGTCAGCACGTCGGGATTGAGGTTGCGGATCATTTCGCGCGCCACCAGCGGATCGCTGGCCGCGCCAATGCAGCTCATGTCGGGCTGGGCATTGACGATGCCTGCCAGCAGGCTGCGCACCAGCGCGGAATCGTCCACCACAAGCACCTTGATCTTTTCCATGTCAGTTCCTCGTGCCAGTTGTCAGTTCGCGGGCCACGTCGATGCGGGCCACTCAGAACAGCTCGACCGAGCCGGCCGGTTCCTTCTGCTGGACCCGGCTGCGATAAGTCGTCTCTTCCCGCACCACCGTCGGACTGGTCGCAGGCGCGAGCTTCTTGACCATCGCGCGCCCCGTCTTGGGCAGGAAGCAGACCTTGCGCGGAAAGATGTCCAGCACGTCCTTGGAGACGATCGGAATCCGTTCGTTGTTCAGGAAGCGCTCGACGAAGGCGACGTTCTGCTTGCCGACGTTCAGCTGGGTCATCCCCTGGATCACCGCCGCCCCGCCGAACACCTTGGCCTCCAGGCTGCCACGCCGCCCGCCAGCCTTCAGGATGTCGTTGATCAGCACTTCCATCGCGAATACGCCGTACCGCGCCGACGAATCGTCGCCGTCGGGAAGCATGAAGTGGTTCATGCCGCCCACCCCGGCGCCGCGGTCCGCAATGCAAGCCGCCACGCACGAGCCCAGCACGGTCTGGATCACGATGTCCCGGTTGTAGACGAAGAACTCGCCCGGCAGCACCTTGCATGCCTCGGCATTGAATCCGTGGTCGAAGAAGAAGAACGAGGCCTCGCCTTCGCGGCGCGGTCGGCGCTTGAGCTCCTCGAGCAATGGCGTGCTCTGGATCATCGCGTCAGCCTACCCGCCGGTAAACAGTCTTGCCCTGCAGCGCAAACAGCTCGCGCCGGTCGGTGAAGTTCTCGGAGTGCCCGACGAACAGCAGGCCGCCAGGGCGCAGCGCCCGGTGCATTCGCTCGAGCACACCTGCCTTGACCTTGGCATCGAAGTAGATCATCACATTGCGGCAGAAGATCGCGTCGAAGGGCTCCCGAAACGGCCATTCGTCGGCGGACAGGTTCACCTGATCGAAAGTGATCATCGCGCCCAGTTCGGGACGCACCCGCACGAAGCCCGAGTTCTCGCGCACCCCGCGCATGAAGTGCCGGTTGCGCACCGCGGGCTCGAGCGAATCGACCGAGCTCGCCGGATACACGCCGCGCCGGGCGGTGTTCAATACGTTGGTGTCGATGTCGGAGGCGAAGATCTTCGCGCCGCTGCGCGCGCCCAGGGTGTCGAGCACCGTGATCGCCAGCGAGTACGGTTCCTCGCCGGTCGAGGCGGCCGCACACCAGATCGAGGGCGGACGCGAAGGATCGGGGCGATGCTTCAGGAACTCCGCAAGCACCGGAAAGTGATAGGCCTCGCGAAAGAACGACGTCAGATTGGTGGTCAGCGCATTGACGAACTGCTGCCATTCCGCGGTGTGCGGGCCGGCGACACTGTCGAGATAGGCGCTGAAGCTGTCATGTCCGGTCTCGCGCAGGCGCCGCGACAGTCGGCTGAACACCATCGTGCGCTTGCTCGGCGGCAGGTTGATGCCGACATGCCGATAGATCAGGTCGCGCACGCGTTCGAAGTCGGCTGGCGTGAGTTTCGATTCGGCCAGGGCGAATGCAGTCTCCTCGGTCATCTGCGAACGCCTCCATCGCCGGAACGGTGATTCGTCAACGCCCGGTCAGCGGCCATGCACCTGCATCGGCCTCTCATCAGAAGGTTTCCCAGTCATCCTCGTTGGCCGGCATGCGGGGCGAGGGCGATGCACTGGCCGCAGCAGCCTTGGCACTGGCCGTCGGTTCCGGCGCCGGTGCCGGACGGGGCGGCGTCTTGGCCACGGAAAGGGCCGGGGTTGTCGGGCGCGCCGCAGCGGGCGAAGACCGGGTCGCTTGCTTCGGAGTCTGCTCCGGCAGCCCGCGGCTCGCGGTCTGCTCCGGCCGAGACAGGGCAGGCGTCGCGGCCGAAGCGGCCGGGCTCGGCGCGTGCGCGGTGCGCGTCGCCGGCCGGGGTGCGCTCGCGCGGCTACCGGCAGGCGATTCACCGGCACGGTGAGCGCCGGCGGACACGCGCGCCTGCGCCTCCTGGGCCGATGGCAGCGAGCCGTCCGCCGCATGCTCTTCGAGGCGGAACACCGCAACAGATTCGCCCAGTCGCCCGGCCTGATCCTTGAGGCTCTCGGCCGCCGCCGCGCTCTGCTCGACCAGCGCCGCGTTCTGCTGGGTCATTTCATCGAGCTGGCGGACCGCGCTGTTCACCTGGCCGATCTGAGTGCTCTGCTCGCCGGTGGCGGCGCTGATCTCGCCAATGATGTCGGTCACCCGCTTCACCGAGCTGACGATCTCGACCATCGTGGTGCCAGCCCCGCGCACCAGCGTCGAGCCGCTTTCGACTTCATTGACCGATGCGGTGATCAGGCCCTTGATTTCGCGGGCCGCGTCGGCAGACCGCTGGGCGAGGCTGCGCACCTCGCCCGCGACCACCGCGAACCCCCTGCCCTGCTCGCCGGCCCGGGCCGCCTCGACCGCGGCATTCAGGGCCAGGATATTGGTCTGGAACGCGATGCCGTCGATGACGCCGATGATCTCCGCGATGCGCCGCGAACTGCCGGTGATCGATTCCATCGTCTGCACCACCTCGCCGACCACCGCACCGCCGCGCTCGGCGACCTCGGAAGCGTTCAGCGCCAGCTGGTTGGCCTGACGCGCGCTGTCGGCGTTGCTGCGAACCGTCTGGGTCAGCTGCTCCATGCTGGAGGCCGTCTGCTGCAGGCTGCTCGCCTGCGACTCGGTGCGCGACGACAGGTCGTTGTTGCCGATCGCGATCTGGCTCGACGCGGTCGCGATGTGTTCGGCCGAGTGACGCACTTCGGACACGATCGAGCGCAGCGAGTTCTGCATCTCGTCCAGCGCGCCCTGCAGGTCGCCGAGTTCGCCATCGGCGTCGCGCTTCAGGCTCGCGCTGAGGTCGCCTTTCGCCACCCGCCCGGCGAATTCGCGGGCGCCGTTCACCGAACGCACGACCCGCCGCGAGAACACCAGGCTCATCAGCACCGTCAGCACGATCGCCGCGCCCGACAGCAGCCAGATCACCCACTGCGCCTGCTCGGCCAGCGTCAGCGCCGTCTTGTTCTCGCCCGCGGCACGCTCGCGTGCCCTGGCACCGATCTCCCCTGTCAGGCGGGTGATCGCGGCGAACTCCTGATCGGCCGACTGCATCATGATCGTGCCGGTATTCGGATCGGCCGAACCCATGTCGATCGCCTCGTCGGCGATCTTGAAGGCCTTGTCGATCCGAGCGCGCAGATCGGTGCCGGCCTTGGCCGCTTCAGCATTGCCGCCCGCCGTGAAGTTGGCGGTGAGTTCGAGCAGCTTCGCGCGCCGCTGCTTGATCAGTGCGCGTTCGGCACTGATCCGCGCATCGTCGAGGCTGCCGATCACCGCAAACAGCCGGTAGACGTGGGCATTGGCCTCCGCGACCTGCGCCCTCGCCGTCACCACGGATACCGCTGTCTCAGCCTGTGCGTGGGCCGCCGCCATCGCCTGCTGGTTGCCGCGCAGCGCGAATGACGTTCCGCCTCCGAGCGCGGTCATCAGGATCGCCGCCGTCACCGGCACCAACAGGAATCGGGTTTGCAACTTCATCGTGGTTCCCTCACTGCGCCGATAAGGTCAATCCTGCTCCGGCATCGCGCGCTGGCGCGTGGCCGGTTCGCGGATTGCGTTCAGCGCTTGTAGATCCCGCCACAGACGATCGTGTCGTCGAGGCGTTCGCAGTACATCTGCTTGGGCTCGATCTTGCGGCTGACCGGATTGGTGAACTTGTAGTCCTGCCAGAAGTTCGCCTTGACCTTGGCCGCCTCGACGCGCTCCTTGACATAGGGCGTGCCGTCGATGTCCTTCAGGTCGATCAGGTTCTTGCCGACCATCTTCTCGTTGGCACCATGGGCGCGGCAGCTGCCGTCCATGCCGTAGACCACCAGGTAGAGGTCGCGATCGGTGAACTGGCCCTGCCGGTTCATGATCTCGGCATAGCCCTTGTCCTTGCCGTTGGCCTTGATGAATGCCACACCCTTCTTGACCATTGCGGTGGCTTCTTCGGCGGTGGCGTTGCCGCTCGCCGCCTGGGCGCTGGACAGGGAAACAGCGATGGCGAAAACGGCCGTCAGGATCTTGCGAATGGTCATTTGAATCTCCGTGTGAACAATGGGTGGGGGTGGGAAGTACGGCACCCGGCTAGCCGATGATGGCCATGTCGGGAGAAAGGATCAGCCGTTCGATATCGACCAGGATCAGCATCCGATCGGTCAGTGTGCCCAGGCCCAGGATGTGACTGGAATCCACGACCGACGACATCTCGGGCGCTTCGCGCACCGACTCCGGGGGCAGTTCCAGCACATCGGACACCGAGTCCACGACGATCCCGACGACGCGATTGCGCACGTTCAGGATGATCACGACGGTGAAGTTGTTGTACTCGACCGAGCCCAGTCCGAAGCGCAGGCGCAGGTCGAGGATCGGGACGATGACCCCGCGCAGGTTGACGACGCCCTTGATGAACTCCGGCGCGTTGGCGATCCGGGTCGGCTGCTCGTAGCCGCGGATCTCCTGAACCTTCAGGATGTCGATGCCATATTCTTCGGCTCCCAGCCGGAAGGTCAGGTATTCGCGAGGCTTGACCGTGCCGCGGGCGGCTGCCTGAACGGCGGTTTCGGCGAGTTGCATGCTATTGCTCCGGAATGACTGTGCGATTTTTGTGTTGGCCAACGCTCAATGGCGGGCGCGGCGGACCATGTGACCGACATCGAGGATCAGCGCCACCCGGCCGTCGCCGAGAATGGTCGCCCCCGACACGCCGGGGACCTTGCGGTAGTTCGCCTCGAGATTCTTGACGACGACCTGGTGCTGGCCGACCAGCTCGTCAACCAGCAGCGCCACCCTGGCGCCTTCGGCCTCGACCACGATCATGATGGCGCTCTCGGAACGCGCCTCGAAGCGGGGCACGCGGAACACCTCGTCGAGCTCGACGACCGGCAGGAACTCCTTGCGGACTTCGATGACCCGATTGGCGCCCGCCACGCTCCTGATCTGCTGCTGATCGAGCTTGATCGACTCGATCACCGAGGCCAGCGGCAGGATGTAGATCTCATCTCCGACGGCCACCGACATGCCGTCCATGATCGCCAGCGTCAGCGGCAGGCGAACGGTGACGCGCGTGCCGTACCCATCGGCTGAATCGAGTTCGACCGTGCCACCCAGGCTCAGGATGTTGCGCCTGACGACGTCCATGCCGACGCCTCGGCCCGAGACTTCGGTCACCTGCTCTGCCGTCGAGAATCCGGGCTCGAAGATCAGCTGGAACACTTCGTGATCGGTCATCGCGTCGTGGACCGCCATGCCTTTTTCTCGCGCCTTGTCCAGGATCTTCTGGCGCGCCAGCCCCTTGCCGTCGTCGCGGACCTCGATGGCGATCGAGCCGCCCTTGTGCTGCGCCGACAGCGTGATCGTTCCCGCCTCCGACTTTCCCTGGGCAGCGCGCGCCTGCGGCAATTCGATGCCATGGTCGAGCGCGTTGCGCACCAGATGGGTCAGCGGATCGGTGATCTTCTCGATCATCCCCTTGTCCAGTTCGGTGGCTTCGCCGACGGTGTGCAGTTCGACCTGCTTGCCCAGCTTGGCGGCGAGGTCGCGCAGCATCCGCGGAAAACGATTGAAGACCACCGCCATCGGGATCATGCGGATCGCCATCACCGATTCCTGCAGCAATCGGGTGTTGCGTTCCAGGTCCACCAGGTTGCCCATCAGCTGCTGGTGGGCGATCGGGTCGAGATTTCGACCGTTTTGCGCCAGCATCGCCTGCGTGATCACCAGCTCGCCGACCAGGTTGATCAGCTGATCGACCTTCTCGACCGACACCCGCAGCGTGGTCGTGTCGACCGCCGAAGACTTGTCGGGCTTGTCGGCACGTTCCGGCTTCGCGGCACGCGGGACGACAGGAGCCGCGGGTGCCGTCGGGGCGACCGCCTCGGCAGCCTTCGCCACAGGCTGAACCGCAGGTTCGAGGTCCGCGAACAAGCCGAAGCCCTCGATGCCGGTCGAGGAGACCGGCTCGGCCGGCGCAGCGCCGGCGACGCGGATCGCGACGAGTTCACGCGAGACGTGGAATGTGAACAGATCGAGCAGGTCGTCGTCGGTACTGGTGGTGTGGACCACGAATTGGCGCTTGTTCTGGGCATCCGGCTTGCCGGAGTCGGCCGCCGCGATTCGGCCCAGGCCCGGGATCTCGTTGAACAGCTCGGCGAGCTGGTCGGCCAGCGCCGGATCATCGAGCGGCCCGACCACGACGTCGAGCACCCGTTCGGCGGGCGTGGCCTTGGCGACGATGGTGCGAGCGGGCGCCGCTGCGCCCGCCGGCTTGAGCGGCGCGGGAGCGGCCACGGCAGCGATGCTCGCCGCCGGGGCGGCCTCGACGCTCGCCAGGCCGTCGGCGTGGGCCCGGATGCTGGCCACCAGTTCAGAGGCGTCGAGCACGGTGTCGGTGACCCCGCGATGGCGGTCGAGCAGCCCGTTCAATGCGTCACCCGATTCCAGCAGCACATCGACCATGCCGGCGGTCAGCGCCAGCTCATGGCGGCGCAGCCGATCCAGCAGGGTTTCCATCACATGGGTGAGATCGGCGACATCCTGGAATCCGAAAGTCGCCGCGCCTCCCTTGATCGAATGGGCGCAACGAAAGATCGCGTTCAGTTCCTCGTCGTCAGGAGCCTGGACATCGAGCTCGAGCAGCAAGGTTTCCATGTTGGCCAGGTTCTCGGCGGCTTCCTCGAAGAAGACCTGATAGAACTGGCTCAGATCGAAGTCGGCGCCCGATGATCCGGCGGATGTCTGTTCACTCATGGCTGGCGTTCCCTGTCAGGGCAGGACTTTGCGGATGACATCGACCAGCTTGCGCGGATCAAAAGGCTTGACCAGCCAACCGGTGGCGCCGGCGGCGCGGCCGGCCTGCTTCATCTCGTCGCTGGATTCGGTGGTGAGGATCAAGATCGGGGTCGCCTTGAATTGCGGCAAAGACCGCAGGTGCCGGACCAGAGTGATGCCATCCATGCGGGGCATGTTCTGATCGGTCAGCACCAGGTCGACGCGCCGATCGCCGAGCTTCTCGATCGCGTCCTGCCCGTCAATCGCCTCGATCACATCGAAGCCCGAGCTCTTCAAGGTGAAGGCGACCATCTGGCGCAGGGACGAAGAGTCATCCACAGCGAGAATCGCAGCCATCGTTTGTGCTCCTGGTTTTCTGGGTTCTGCTGGGTTCAAAACAATTCGATCGAGCCGGCATCAACCTGCCGTTGCGCGACCGGACAATGCCGGCGTACGAGCTGGACGACCGCGACGCCGTCCGCGTCGTCGTCGTCGGCCACCGCGCGGGCACCGAGAAAATCGGCGACCCCGCGAATACGCTGGACGGTATGCGAGATGACCTGCGCCGCCATATCCTGGAACTGCAGGGCTGTGACCGCCCCTGCCAGCTCCCGGCGCAAGCCTTCCCGAGCAATGGGATCCCCCGACAGCAGTTGCGCCTGCTCGTTGGCCGCGCCGAACCGCTCCATCAGCTGGCGCGTCGCGTCCTCGAGCAGCCCGCCGAGCCGGTCCAGATCGGTGGCCGCCTCGAACAGCTGGTCCTGCAATTCGGCGACCTCGCCGAATGCGAGCGGCTGAACCTGCGATGAGCCTGAATTGTCTGAAGTCGGATTCATGGAAATGCCGGAAGGGGACTTTCAGTGATTCTGGTCGTCGGCGGGCAGCCGGGGTGCACCGAATAAGCGGTCAAAGACCGTACAATTCGCGGCGACGATTGCGCCATGACCGACACCCGATACCCGCTGAAGACCCGCATCCGCCTGCTCGTGGTCGAAGACTCCGAGGAGGACTTCCTGCTGCTGTCCGCGACGCTGGGCCGCCAGGGCCTCAATGTCGAATGCCGGCGTGTCGAGGAAGCCGAAGCGATGAGCGAGGCGCTCGCACGCGAATCCTGGGATGCCGTGATCTCCGATCACCAGCTGCCGCGCTTCTCCAGCCTCGAGGCGTTCCAGACCCTGCGCGACAGCGGCAAGGTGCTGCCGTTCCTGATCGTGTCGGGCACCATCGACGACGATGTCGCCGTCGAGGCGATGCGCAACGGCGCCGACGACTTCCTGAACAAGAGCCGGCTGGCCCGGCTCGGTCCCGCGCTGACCAACGCGCTGCGGGCCGCCGAGACGCGGCGCGACCGCATCGCCGCCGAGCAGGCGCTTCGGGTGTCCGAGCAAAAGCTGCGCGAATTGTCGGCGCACCTGCAGACCATCGTCGAAGAGGAGCGGCGCGCCATCGCGCGCGAAATCCACGACGAGATCGGCGGCATGCTGACGGCGCTGCGCTTCGACTTGTCCTGGGTGGAGCGCAACGGCACCCCGCCGGTGGCTCAGCGTGCGGCGCAGGCGCTCGAGACTCTCGGCCTCGCGCAGCACGCCAGCCAGAACATCGTTCGCAGCCTGCGCCCGCCGGTGCTGGACGCCGGCATCGTGCCGGCGATCGAGTGGCAGCTGGCGCAATTCCGAAAGCGCAGCGGGCTGGTCACCCGGTTCCGGACCAACACCGACCAGATCGAGCTCACCGACGAGTCCGCGATGACCGTCTATCGCACGCTGCAGGAGGCACTGACCAACGTGGTCAAGCACTCGGGCGCCAACACCGTCGCCGTCGACATGGTGGTCAGCGAATCGATGCTCTCGCTCGAGATTCATGACGACGGCCACGGCATCGGCGCGGCCGATCTCGACAAGCAGCACTCGTTCGGCCTGCGCGGGCTGGCCGAACGGGCCCGCTCAGTCGGCGGATGGCTCGAGGTCTCGCTGGGCACGGGCGGCGCGGCGCTGCTGCTGACCGTGCCGGTAGCCGCGACACGCCCGGAGACGGCCCCTTGATCCGCGTCATCGTCGTCGACGATCACTTCCTGGTGCGCCGAGGCCTGCGCGAAACCCTGGCCGAGACCGGCGACATCGAAGTGGTCGGCGAGGCCGGCGACTACGGCGAGCTGCGCCAGCTGCTGCGCAACACCGGCTGCGATGTGATGCTGCTCGATGTCAACCTGCCCGGGCGCAGCGGCATCGACGTGTTGCATGCGATGGTCGACGAGGGCACGACGATCCGCATCGTGGTGCTCTCGACCTACCCGGAGGACCAGTACGGCATCCGGGCACTGAAGGCAGGTGCGATGGCCTACCTGAACAAGGCCGCCGACCCCCAGACCATCGTCAAGGCCGTGCGCACCGTCGCCACCGGCCGCAAGTACGTCACGCCCGAGATCGCCCAGGCGCTGGCCGACAACGTCACCACCCGATCCGGCATCGCCCACGATCAGCTCTCCGATCGCGAGATGCAGACGCTGGTGCTGATCGCCGAAGGACACAAGCTGTCCGAAATTGCCGAGCGGCTGTCGCTGTCGCCCAAGACCGTCAGCGTCTATCGGGCACGCGTGCTCGAGAAGCTCAAGCTGTCCAGCAACGCCGAACTGGCCACTTATGCCATGCGCAACAAGCTGATCGACCTCGGTCCGGTCGACTGAGTCCGCGCCGCGGGCGCGCGACCACATCAGGCCGTGCGGACGCAGTTCTTGCCCTCGTGCTTGGCCCGATACATCGCCTCGTCGGCCCGGTTGATCGCCGTGGCCAGCGAATCGTCGGCGGTCACTTCGGTGATGCCGGCCGAAAACGTGATGAAGGTGCGACTGGCCTCGTGCAGGAACACATGGGTGGTCAGTTCGCGCTGCAGACGGGATACCGTGCTCAGCGCATCCTCGGTCCCGGCGCCCGGCAGCAGGATCACGAACTCCTCGCCGCCGTAGCGCGCCACCGCATCGGTCGGACGCAGCTTGAGCCGCAGCAGATCGGCCAGGTGGCGCAGTGCCTCGTCGCCCGCCTTGTGGCCGAGCGCGTCGTTCAGGCGCTTGAAATCGTCGACATCGATCATCGCCAGCGTCAGCGGCTTGCCGCTGGCCAGCGTGCGCTCCTGCGCCCCGACGAAGGCCTCTTCCAGGCCCCTGCGGTTCATCGTCCGAGTCAGATGGTCGGTGACCATCTCGGCACTGGCCGCCGCGAGCTGCTCCTCGAGCCGCGACACCTCGCGTTCCAGCGAGGCCGCGACGCCTTGCGAGCGGCTCAGGCCGTCGCGCGACAGGTCGACCGCGGTACGCATCGTTCGCGTGTCCTCGAGCAGGCCGCGCACCGTCTCGCTGAGCGCGTCCAGTGACGTCGCCCCCTCGATGGAAACGGCATGCTCGTTCATCTGGTCGGCGAAGGTGTCGGTCGATGCCATCAGGCTCGCGATCACGCCGGCCATTTCGGACAGCGTGCGTTTCAGATGATCCAGCGTGCGCCGCCGCTGCTCCTGGATGCGCTTCTGATGCGCGCCGGTATCGAGCAGAAGGGCGCGCAGCTCGGCGATCGCCGAGCGGTCCAGCTCGCCCTCCAGGGCTCGACGCACCGATGCAATCTGTCCGCTGACCCAGCTTTCATCCTCGGCCAGGTTGCCCATCATTTCGCAAAGCGCCCGAACCATCTCGCTCAGCTCGGCCACCATCCGCTCGAAGTGACGCAGTCGGCGCCCCTCGCGGGGTGCTTCGCGAGCCGGTTCCCGGCGTGCGTCAGGCTGGGCCGTGCCGGCAAGCCCCCCGGCCTTGGCCCATGCCAGCGCGTAGTTCTCGGGCGTGGGAGGCAGTTTGCGCTGTGCCAGCAACAGCATGGCTGCCCGCGCGGTACCGGCTGCCGACCGTTCGGGAGCCACCCGCGCACCCTGACCGGTGGTTTCCGTACTCATGACAGCAGTCCTTCACCTTCGCGGGGCGCTGCTTGCGCGGCCTCGCGATGCCCGGTCAGGCGACGCGCAAGCGCCTCGGCGGATCGGATAGCCTGCGGAATCTGCTCGAAAGGCACAGGCCGCGAGAACAGGAATCCCTGCATGGTCCGGCAGCCCAGCGACAGCAGCGCCTTGACCTGCTCCGGCGTCTCGACGCCCTCGGCAAGCACCTGCACGCCCAGCGACTGACCGAGCGCGACGATCGCGCGGCACACCGCCTCGCCCTGGCGCGACACGCCGAGCTGATCGACGAATGCGCGGTCGACCTTCAGTTTCGAGATCGGCAGGCGGGTCAGGTAGGCCAGCGACGAGTAGCCGGTGCCGAAGTCGTCGATCGACAGTGTGGCGCCGGCCTCGATCAGCGCCTCCAGGCGCGGCAGCGTGCGTTCGAAGTCCCGGACCATGCAGGTTTCGGTCAGCTCCAGCTCGAGCGAGCGCGCTCCGAGCTGGTGGCGTGCCAGCGCCGCGCGCACCGCGCTCAACAGCGAATCACGCTCGAAATGCACGGTCGGGATGTTGATCGCCACGCAGTCCAGCGCCAGCCCGTCGCGCCGCCACTGGGCCAGTGAACTGGCCGCCTTGCGCAGGACCCATTCGCCGATCGGAATGATCAGCCCGGTGTCCTCGGCCAGCGGGATGAAGTCGCCGGGCGGAACCAGCTTGCCGTCGCGTCGCCAGCGCACCAGAGCCTCCAGGCCGGTCACGCGGGCCGCCGGCACATCCACCCAGGGCTGGAAATGCAGCTCGAACTCTTCGCGCTCGATCGCCTTGTGCAGGCCGGTCACCATCTCGATGCGGCCGCGGCCGACCTGCTCCAGCGAGTGCAGATACCAGCCGATGTCATTGCGGCCGCGCGACTTGACCTCGCGGGTGGCCCGGTCGGCACGCGACAACAGGATGCCCGCCGAGTCCGCATCGCGGGGAAACGACGCAAGGCCCGCCGACGCAGACAGAAAACACTCGATCCCGGCGACCTGGCAAACCCGGCGCAGCGCCTGCATCACCGACTCGGTCAGGGCCTCGGCCGCCGTCGCGTCGCCGATGCCATGCATCATCAGCGCGAACTCGTCGCCAGGCAGCCGCGCCAGCCATGCGGTCGGCGTGCCGAACACATCGCCGTGAGAACCATCCACGGCCTTGCCATCGGTGGAGCCCGGCGCGAACTGCTCGGCGATCGTCGCGATCCGCCGGCCGACTTCGCAGATGAGTTCGTCGCCAGCCGACTGCCCGAGGGTTTCGTTGAACTGCGTGAACCGATCGAGATCGAACACGGCCACGTGAACCGGCTGCGACCCCGGTCGCGCGGCGTCGATGGCCTCGGTCAGGCGGCGCAGGAATTCATTGCGGTTGGGCAGCCCGGTCAGCGGATCGTGGCTGGACAGGCGTTCCATTTCCTGGCGTCGATGCCGGTCGTCGGTCTGGTCGCGGATCAGGCCATGAAGCATCACCAGCCGGCCCTCGGCGTCGTACTCCGGTTCGGCTTCTGCCTGCACGTAGCGCATGTCGCCGGCGGCACCGCGCAGCCGGATGTCGACCGTGAACGGGCGGCGCGCCTTCACGCCGGCATCGATCGCATCGCGCAGCTGCGTGCGGTCGTCCGGATCCATCAGGCGCATCAGTTCTTCTTCGCTGAGCTGTGTCCGGCTGTGCTCCATGCCCAGCACGGCGAAGCTGCCGGCCGATCCCCGCAGGATCCGGGCGGCCACATCGAAGTCGAACGTGCCGGCGCGCGCGGCGGTGTGCACTTTGGCGAGCCGCGCATTGCTGCGATCGAGCTGACGCCCGATTTCGCTCAGGCGCACCAGGTGGCGGATCCGCTCGGCCAGCAGCGCCCAGTGGGTCGACTTGATGAAAAAGTCGGTGGCGCCCGCGTCGTAGGCATCGCGGATCGAATCGTCGTCCTCGAGGCTGGTGAGCATCAGGATCGGCAGGTTCTGGCCGATGGCGTGCTTGCGCAGCTCGCGGCAGGTGGCGAACCCGTCCATCACCGGCATCATCGCGTCGATCAGCACGATGTCGGCAGCGATCGTCGGCAGCCGATCGAGCAGCAGACAGCCCGAGTCGAAGTCCTCGACCACCCAGCCACGTTCGCGAAGCGCCGTGCTCGTGAGAAAGCGCCACATCGGGTCGTCATCGACCAGTGCGACGGTCAGCACATCGAGTTCGGGAAGATCGTTCGCAGTCTGGGTCATGGTCACGTCGACAGGGATTTCCAGGGTTTACGGCAGGCAGGGCGCCGCTATGAGTCGGAAATGCCGACTAACAGCCGCCCAATTCGACCGTTCAGTCGGAGCGCCGACCAGCGGTCCCCATCAGCCGCCAACAGGCTCTGGACAGCACTGGCGGCTGCACGAATCGTCAGGAACGTTGCGCAGACGCACCGCGGCAGCAGCCAAACCGGTGAGGACTCTTTGGATGCCTGGCCTGTTTTGGGGCATCATCGATTCAACGATCCCCTAGAATTCGCGCTTGAACCTTCCGCGTCTGATCTCTCCGCGGCACCGCGCCGTGATGGCACCCCTCTGGCGACTCGGGCTGGTGCTTGGCGGACTGCTGCTCCTGCTGGCATGGCTGGGCTCGCATGCCCCCATTGCGGCCGACAGCGGGCTGCCCTGGATCATCGTCGCCGCGCTGGCGGTAGCCTTCGGTCTGGGCGCCATGGCGGGTGCCTGGCACGTCGGTCGCGAAAGTCGCAGCGCCGCACGCGCCTACGACGCGATGACGCTCGCCGGCCAGCGTATGTTGACCTCGGGTGCCGACTACCGGATTCCGCTGCCGCCCGACCCGGGCATGCACCCGATCGTCGCGCTGCTCAATTCGTTCGCCGACCACCGCGATGCGCAGGTTACGCGTGCCGCCGATCGCGATGCGCAGCTTGCACTGTCGCGGCGCCTCACCGGCTGGATGTACTGGGAGCAGGACGCGCAGGGCCGCTACACCCGGATCGAGTGCGAGACCGAAGAACAGATGCTTCTGGCGCGCTGCCTGCTCGGACGCGCCCGCTGGGAGTGCGATGGCATCCAGCTCGGACGCAGCATCGCGGGCGCGGCGGCCAATCCCTCGCCTGACCACGACTGGCTGGCCCATCGCGAGCAGGTCGCGCGCGGCAAGAGCTTCTCCGAGATGGTGTGGTCGGTCCCGCTGGATGGCACCCGCCGCGTTTTCCTGGTCGAATCCGGCCGCCCGCGCCAGAACCGCGAGGGCGAGATCATCGGCTACTGCGGACTGATCCGCGACGTCGGCAGCGCGCTGGCCGCCGAACGCGCGACTCAGAACCTGATGACCGCGCTGCGCGTCGCGACCGAACCAACCCTGCTGATCGAGGCCACCGAAGGCTCACCGGGCTGGCGTGTGCGCTGGGTCAATGCGGCCGCGTGCGCGATCCTGGGCCGCACCGATTCGGAAATTCTCGCGGCCACGCCCGAGACTTTGTTCGGCAACGACAATCGCCCCTGCATCGACGCCATCGCGCAGGCACTGGTCCGGGGGCGCAAGGCAAGAATCGACGCCGAACTCGCCGACCGCTATGGCCAGACCCGAGCCGCCTCGCTGCGTGTGGATCCCGTGTCGCCGCTGACGGGCCTGCAGCCCCAGGCGGCGCTGTCGATCGACTACTTCCACGCCGAAACGGCACGACTGCGAGAACAAGCCGGAGCAGCCCATCGACTGGTGGCCGAGCAGTCGGCGCGCCTGCACGAACTCGAACAGGCCTCGCGCGAACTGGAATCGTTCAGCTACACCGTGTCGCACGACTTGCGCGCGCCATTGCGCGTGGTCGACGGATTCGCGCGCATCCTGAAGGAAGATTTTTCCGCCTCGCTCGATCGCATCGGACACGATCACCTGAACCGGATCCTCACCGCGGCCTCCCGGATGAATCAGATGATCGATTCTCTGCTCAGCCTGGCCAGGGTCTCGTCGCAGCCGATCGTGCCCGGGCCGGTCGACCTGTCGCGAATGGCCCAGCAGATCATCGACGAACTGCGCTCCCAGGACCCCGGGCGGTCGGTCGAAATCCTGATCGCGCCCTCGGTGGTGGCCAGCGGCGATCGGACGCTGTTGCGCATCGTGCTCGAGAACCTGCTTGGCAATGCCTGGAAGTACACCGGCCGCGCCGATCAGGCGCTGATCGAGTTCGACTGCCAGCGCCAGGGGGCTGTCGTGGTCTACCGGGTGCTCGACAATGGCGCCGGTTTCGACATGCGGTTTGCCGATCGACTGTTCGGCGCCTTCCAGCGCCTGCACAGCCCCAACGACTTCCCCGGAACGGGCGTCGGCCTGGCGACCGTGGCGCGCATCGTTCAGCGCCACCATGGCCGGGTCTGGGCCGAGAGTTCACCCGGCGCGGGGGCCAGCTTCTACTTCACGCTCAACGAATCGCCGGAGAGCTAGCCACGGCGTTGATCGAGTCGATGCTGCGCACGAGTTCCTGCGCGTACTGACTTTCCTGCCGTGAGGCCTGCCGGGCCAGCGCCATCAGCCGCTGTTCGGCCATCTCGCGGGTCAGGCGGAAGCGCTCCATCAGGATGCCGACCGCCACCAGTCGGACCGCCTCGCTGTCCTCGTGCGAAACCGGCGCAGGCTGGCCAGGAACCATCGGGCTGCGAGACTCGCGCTCGCGCGCGGCGCGCATCGCCTGGGCTACCGCTGGCGCGATCAGTTCGATGTCGATCGGTTTGACCAGGTAGTCCAGGGCGCCGAATTCTCGCGCCTTGGCAATGAACGCATCGTCGCTGAAGGCCGACAGGAACATGAACGGCGTGCCGACGTAATCGCGCAGGTAGGACGCGACGTCCAGGCCGCTCTTGCCATCCATGCGGATGTCGAGCAAGGCCAGGTCGGGCCGGTGCTGGCGGGCCAGCAGGATCGCGTCGTCGCCGTTGTCGGCTTCGATCACGTCGTATCCGGCATTCTTGAGCGCGGATGCGAGCGTGATCAGCACCAGCCGATCGTCGTCGCAAACCAGGATGGTGGCGTGATGAGAACTCATGAATTCATGGACGGCAACGGTAGGACAACACTGGAATACCGATCATACCCCGACGCAGCAGCGCGTTAACCATCGCCGAATCGGATCACCGGCGGCCACATCTGGAGTTCCGAGACCACCTGCGCGCCATCGGCGCGCAATGACAGCCGCGTGCCGCGGCGCGGAAGCAGCGCCTTGATCAGCCCGAGCCCCGACGGCGAGGGTTCGTAGCGCTCCAGGGAAAAACCCGCCTTGAGCCCGCCCGGATTGCGCAGGACCAGCATCAGCGACTGATCGACGCGCAGCAGTTCGACCTGAAGCTCGTCCCCACCCTGGCGGTGCTTGATCGCATTGGTGCACAGCTCGTTGATGACCAGTGCGATCGGCACAGCTTCCTGCTCGGGAACGCGCCACTGCTGCATCTCGCCCTCGCGCCGCAGGTCGTGGCGGATCAGGACGCCGAAGCCACGCGACAGATTCTCGACCACGGCCAGCACGAGGCTGGCCAGCGGCAGCGCGCCCTTGTCGCGGACCTGCAGCCCGTGGACCTGGGCGATCGCCTGGATCTGGCCGACGATTTCGTCGAGCTGCGAGGCGATTTCGGGGCGCCTCGCCGCGGATTGCTGCAGCAGGCCGGCCACGCCCTGAAGGTTGTTCTTGATCCGATGGTGAACCTCGCGCACGAGCGTGTCCTTCTGGCGGATCGCATCCTGCAGGCGGCGTTCGGCCATGTCGCGAATGTCGGTGACATCCTCGGCCAGGCAATATATTTCGGCACTGTCCAGGCGTGCCGGGAAAAACCGCAGGCGAACCACGCGCAGCCGGCCGTCGGGCAGCGCGACGTGCACGTCGGTCTCCTGGTGCCCGTGGCCCAGCGCCGCGTGCAGCAGCTCATCGACACGCGCCCGGTCGGCTTCGGTCAGGTGGCGCCACGCGCAGCCAGGATCCTGGATGAATTCGTCGGCCCGCACGCCGAGCACCAGTTCGAAGCGCCGGTTGGCGAACAGAGCCTGGTCGCGTTCGGCATCGATGACGAAAACCGCTTCGTCGACCGCCTCGGCAAACCGGCCGAACCGCTCCTGGGTCGCGGCCGCCGCGCTGAGCGCCGCCTGCTGTCCGGACATGTCGATGGCCACGACGATCGAGGCATCGGGGGCATGCTGCTGGTCGACCGGACCAAGATGCATCAGACACGCCACCTCGGTGCCGTCGAGCCGCCGCAGGCGCAGCGCCGCGGTTCGCGGCAGGCGCGGCTGGCCGCTCAATCCGCGCAGCATCTGGTCGAATGCTTCGTCGTCGGGATGCGCGAAGTCGCGCAAGCCCCTGCCGATCAGTTCCTCGCCGGCGAGTCCGAGCAGGGCCTGCATCGGCCGGTTGCATCGCGAGAACCGTTCGCCCTCGAGATAGGCGACCGCCACCGCCGTGTTGTCGACCAGCGCGCCGAGTTCGGCATTGGCCCGCGACAGGCGGTCCTGCTGGGCCTTGATCTCGGTGATGTCGTGAAGCGTGATGATCATGCCGACAGGCGAGTCCGGATCGATCGGGCGGACCTGCATCGCGCAGACGATCTCGCCAGACGGCCGGCGCACCCGGATCACCATGCCGCCATCCGCCGGCAGTTCACCGGCCCGCTGCGCATGATCGCGAAGGACATCCCAGGACGGATCGCTGTTCAGGACATCGCCGACCCCGCGGCCGATGATTCCGCCGGAGTCGCGCCCGAGCAGGCGCTCGAGCGAGGCGTTGCAGCGCACGACACGGTCGTTGCGGACCATCATCACGCCCGAGGTCATGGTGCGCAGCAAAGCGCCCTGCTGCATCACAAGGCTGCGCAGTTCGTCCTCGAGCTTGTGCTCGGCGGTAATGTCGGTCACCACCGTGAGCACGACCGAATTGCCGTCGATGTCTTCGATCGACGCGCAGACCCGGTCGGTGAACACCGGCCGGCCGTCGCGGGTCAGCAGCGGCACCCGGGCACGCCCCAGCGAATCGGGTCCGCGCCCGGATTCCAGCCAGGCCGCCTGAACGGCCAGGCGCGAGGCCTCGTCGCCAGGCGGGATAAGCGGCGTATCGCGCCCTTTGAGCTCATCGGCCGAATACCCGGACATCGCGGTAAAGGCCCGATTCACACGGTCGATCCGGCGATTCTGGTCGCGAATGATCAGCCCGACCGGCGCCAGCTCGAAGAACTGCTCCATGCGCCGAACCTGCTGGGCCAGGCGTCGCTGCAGCTCGACATCGTCGCTGAGATCGACGATGGCCGACAGGAACAGGCGTGCGCCGCCGCGCCCTTCGATGGGTCGAAAATGGACTCGCGCATGCAGGTCGCGTCCGTTGCGGTGCTGCATGCGGCGGATCGCGACACCGCGACCCATCGACCGGGCGATGTCGGTATCGCGCGACTGCCGGGTGTCGGCCTGCGCATCCGGCGCGGACAGCTCCATCGGGTCGCGCCCGATCAGTTCATCGCGCGCGTAGCCGAGCCAGCTCTCGTAGGCGGCATTGACATCGACCAGACGGTACGCCTCATCCTGGATGATGATCGGGATCGGCGCGTCGTCGAACAGCGCCCGAAAGAGATCCTCCTGCGAGAACGACGACGGCCCGACCGGCGACACATGCGAGGACAGCACCACGCCGACCAGGTGCTGGCCGTCGGCATCGCTCACCAGGCGGGTTCGGATGCGGGCACGAACCTCCCGGCCATCGCGATGCCTGAGCGACCACTGGTCTTCGTTGACCGCGAGTTCGGCACGGCGCAACTGGCCGTGCACGGTGATCAGGCGTCGAAGGTCTTCGCGGTCGTGCAGCATGGCGAGGTTTCGCGCCGCCACCTCGGCCAGCGTCCAGCCGAACACACGGGTGAACTCCTCGTTGACGAAGGCGATGCGGTTGTCCCGGTCGGTGACGAGAACCGGAACGGGCAGCCCGCAAAAGATCGACTCGAGCGACAACCGCACCGCCTGCGCGGTGGCAGGGGTCAGTGCGTCCACGTCGTGCGCGTCATTGGGGCCGTTCGTAGCCGGGCGGTGCTGCTGCCCCGGCGGGTCGGACGCGCCGGCCCGACCCACCGGCTGGCCTGGCCTGGGCGCCGGCGGCGTCTGCTGTTGTTCTCATTGTCGGGATGCTCCTGGCCGCGCCGCCGCAACGGGGCGCATTGGCCGCGAAAGTATAGCGGCGGCATCGGCGATTTTGGAGAAAACGATTCGTCCCGCCACACCCGGCGTACCGACAGGATTTCCGCGTCCGGGCGCAGGTGCGACACTGGCGCTTCGCGAGGCGGCCCTGTCGCCCGCGGCACTCGTTTGTGACCCCGAAGGGAGAATCGCTTGGCCGAACTGGACTTCATCGCACCCGCCACGCTGGCCGAAGCGGTCGCCGCCATGGCCGGTGCCGGCAGCGGCGCCCGGGCACTGGCGGGCGGAACCGACCTGATGGCGCAGATGCGCGCGGGCCGCTTGCAGCCCGGGCTGATCGTCGACCTCAAACGCATTCCCGAACTCATCGGCGTGCGCGCCGAGGGCGGTGGTTTCGTCATCGGCGCGGCCACCCCGTGCGCGGTGCTGGGCGAACATGCGGCACTGACACGCGCCTGGCCGGGCGTGGTCGAGGCGGCCTGCCTGATCGGATCCACCCAGGTGCAGGGCCGTGCCAGCCTGGGCGGCAACCTGTGCAATGCCTCGCCGGCAGCCGACAGCGTGCCGGCACTGGTGGCGGCCGGCGCAAGCTGCCTGATCGCCGGCCCCGGACAAGCGCGTGAAGTGCCGGTCGAAACCCTGCAAAGCGGTCCGGGCCGGCATTCGCTGCAGCCCGGCGAACTGCTGGTCGCCATCCGCCTGCCCGCTCGCCCGGCGCACTCGGGTGACGCCTACCTGAGACTGATCCCGCGGACCGAAATGGACATCGCCGTGGTCGGGGCGGCTGTCAGCCTGACGCTCGACAGCCAGGGCCTGGTCAGCGCGGCACGGGTAGCGCTGGGTGCGGTCGCACCGACCACACTGCGGGTCGATGCGGCCGCCGATGCACTGATCGGCACTCGTCTGGACGAGCCCGCACTGGTCAGGCTCGAATCCGCCGCGCGGGCGGCCTGCCGCCCGATCGACGACAAGCGCGGCACCGCCGTCTACCGCACCAAGGTGGCAGGCGTGCTCGCCCGCCGCGCCGCACTGATCGCCTATGAAAGGGCCCGCGTATGAGCAAGGTGAGAGTTTCGGCCGTCGTCAACGGCGAGCCGGTCGAGTTCCTGGGCGGCACCCGTCAAAGCCTGCTGGATGCCTTGCGCGACGAACTGGGCCTGACCGGGAGCAAGGAAGGTTGCGGCACCGGCGACTGCGGCGCGTGCTCGATCACGCTGGACGGCACGCTGGTCTGCTCCTGCCTGGTGATGGCGCCCGAGGCGCAGGGCCGGCGCATCGAGACCATCGAAGGGATGGCGGTCAATGGCGTGATGCATCCGCTGCAGCAGCAGTTCCTGGAGCACGCCGCGCTGCAGTGCGGCTTCTGCACCCCCGGACTGCTGGTGGCGGCCAAGGCACTGCTCGAGCGCAATCCGGACCCCACCGAGACTGAAATCCGCTACTGGCTGGCCGGCAATCTGTGCCGCTGCACCGGGTACGACAAGGTCGTGCGCGCGGTGCAGGATGCCGCCGCCCAATTGCGCCAACAGGAGGCCGCCCGATGAACGACGCTGTCCAAGCTGCCGCACTCAAAGTCGTCGGCCAGCGCCCGATCCGGCCCGATGGGGCCGACAAGGTCACCGGGCGCGCCAATTTCGGCGCCGACCTGCGCCTGCCCGGCATGCTGACCGGTCGTGTGAAGCGCAGCCCGCATGCGCACGCG
Source organism: Burkholderiaceae bacterium (assembly GCA_016710525.1). GTDB lineage: Bacteria > Pseudomonadota > Gammaproteobacteria > Burkholderiales > Burkholderiaceae_E > Quisquiliibacterium. Next base: position 117,801 of record JADJVQ010000006.1, on the reverse strand, counting down.
CGCATCGTGCGCATCGACACCGCCGCCGCCGCCGCGCTGCCCGGTGTGAAGGCCATCGTCACCGCCGCCGATTTCGCCGAACTGGGCAACGAAGCGGTCGAGCATGGCGAAGGCGCGGCAACCCTGCGCGATGTCGCGCTGAACTGCATGGCGCGGCACAAGGTGCTCTATGCCGGCCATGCGGTAGCTGCGGTGGCTGCCACCTCGCCCGAGATCGCCGATGCGGCGCTGCGTCTGATCGAGGTCGAGTACGAGGTGCTGCCGCATGTGATCGACGTCGAAGAGGCCATGGCGCCCGATGCGCCCCTCCTGCATGCCGACCTGTTCACAAAAGGCGTCACGCCGAAACCGCAGTCGCCCTCGAACGTGGCCGAAAAGACCATTCTGGGTCGTGGCGACGTGGCCAAGGGCTTCGCGCAGGCCGAGCGCATCGTCGAAGGCCGCTACCGCACGGCGCCCGTTCACCAGGGCTATCTCGAGCCCCATGCGTGCGTGGCCTCCGCAGGCGTCGATGGTCAGCACCACGTCTGGTGTTCGTCGCAGGGGCACTTCGCGGTGCGCGCGATGTGCTCCAAGATCCTCGGCATCGAACTGCGCGACATCAAGGTCACACCGGCAGAGATCGGCGGCGGCTTTGGCGGCAAGACCACGGTCTATCTCGAGCCGGTGGCGCTGGCTTTGTCGCTCAAGTGCGGCCGGCCGGTGCGCCTGGTGATGTCGCGCAGTGAGACCTTCGAGGCCAGTGGTCCGACCTCCGGGTCTGTCATCGACGTCAAGCTGGGCGCAAGCCGCGAAGGCGTGATCACCGCAGCAGAGCTCACCATCAAGTATCAGGCCGGGGCTTTCCCCGGCTCGCCGGTCGGCGTGGCGTGCATGGCCGCGCTCGCCTGCTATTCGGTCGAGAACGTGGCGATCACCGGTTACGACGTCGTCAGCAACCGGCCGAAGGTCGCGGCGTACCGAGCGCCCGGCGCGCCGATGGTCGCCTTCGCGGTCGAGAGCTGCCTCGACGAACTGGCGATGCAGTTGGGCATCGATCCGATCGATCTGCGCATCCGAAATGCGGTCAAGCCGGGCACCAAGGCCGTTTACGGTGCCACGTTCCGCGAGATCGCCCTGATCGAGACCTTGCAGGCCATCAAGGCGCATCCGCACTACACGGCACCACTTGGCCCGAACCAGGGTCGCGGGGTGGCCTGCGGCTTCTGGTTCAACGTGGGGGGCGAGTCTTCGGCGGCGGTCCACGTCGATGAAGACGGGGGCGCCACGGTCGTCTCGAGCAACCCGGACATCGGCGGCTCACGCGCGGCGATGGCCATGATGGCGGCCGAAACGCTGGGCCTGCCGATCGAGCGCGTGCGCGCCATCGTCGCCGACACCACGTCCATCGGCTTCTCGGCAACCACCGGTGGCAGCCGCGTGACTTTCGCGACCGGCATGGCCGTCGTGCAGGCCGCCGAAAAGGTGGTCGCCGACCTCAAGCGGCGCGCCGGATTGATCTGGGAATGCCCGATCGAGCAGGTGCAATGGCGTGATGGCGTGGCCAGCTGCCTCGATGCCGGCAAGGACGTCAAGCCGCTGACGCTGGCCGAAATCGCCGGGCGCACCGGGCGCACTGGTGGCCCGCTCAGCGCCGAGGTGTCGTTGAATGCGCAAGGCGCAGGGCCCGGCTTCGCTGTCCACCTGTGCGACATCGAACTCGACCCGGACACCGGACGCGCAACGGTGATTCGCTACACCGCCGCGCAGGACGTCGGCCGCGCGATCCATCCCTCTTATGTCGAGGGCCAGATCCAGGGCGGCGTGGCGCAGGGTGTGGGCTGGGCCTTGAACGAGGCCTACGTCTACAACGCCGCCGGCGTGCTCGAGAACCCGAGCTTCCTGGACTACCGGGTGCCGGTTGCCAGCGACCTGCCGATGATCGAGACCATCCTGGTCGAGAGCGCCCCGAACAAGCGCCATCCGTTCGGCGCCAAAGGCGTGGGCGAAGCGCCGATCGTGCCTCCGCTGGCCGCGCTGGCCAGCGCGCTCAGTCATGTCATCGGCACGCGCCTGACCGAACTGCCGCTGTCGCCGCCGCGGCTGCTCGAGGCGATCGATGCCCGCCCGGCCTGAGCCCGCGACGCCCGCGCGGCCGCTGGCACGATAGCGATGCCCCTCGTCGCCTCGCGCGCGCAGCAGGTCCTCGAGTTGACCGGCGGCCTGGACCACTTCGAGGTCCAGGCCGGCACGGTGCGCGCGCTGATCCTCGAACTGGACTCCCGCTTTCCCGGGCTGGGCGCGCACGTCGACCGTCACATGGCGATCGCCATCGACGGTGAGATTCATCAGGACGCGCTGGGCGAAACGCTGGGACCCGACAGTGAAATCGTGCTGATCCCGCGGATCAGCGGCGGCTGATCGGCCACTGCGTCGATCGGGGCTGCGCTTCGCACAGCCCCGGGGATCGATGACGCCCGGCTGCCGCGCTCAGGCGGAGCGGTCACTCAGCGGGCAGCGGTTGCCGCCTGTATCGCGTCGTCGATCGCCAGCAGGCGCTGCGCCTGCGCGAGGTGCAGCCGCTCGACCATCCGGCCGTCCAGGTTGATGACACCGGCATTGGCATGCGCGGGGTCGCTGAACGCATCGACGATCAGGCGCGCATCCGCCAGCGCAGCCGCCGACGGCGAGAACACCTCGTTGGCCATGGCCACCTGGGTCGGATGGATCAGGGTCTTGCCGTCGAAGCCCATCGCACGGCCCTGGCGGGTCTCGAGTTCGTACCCCTGCATGTCCTTGAAGTCGTTCCAGACCCCGTCGAGCACGGCAACCTGGTGGTGCTTGGCGGACAGCACGATCGACATGAGCCAGGGCACGAGGCAGGCGCGGCCGTCGTCTGGCGACACGCCAGTCTCCTTGGCGATGTCATTGGTACCGACCACCAGGCAGCTCAGCGCAGGCCGCACGCCCCGACCCGCCGACACGATGCCGGGAAGATGCATCAGCGCCGCCACGGTTTCGATCATGAACCAGCTCGCGATGCCCTCGGCCAGCCCCGCTGCGGCGGCATCGGCGGCGAACCGCTCGACCTGGGCGATGTCGGACACCTTGGGCAGCAGCACGGCGGCCGGCCGGCAGCGTGCGATCGCGGCGAGGTCCTGCAGGTAGTCGTCCGAACCGATTTCGTTGGTTCGGATCACAGTCTCGCGATGCCCGAATCCGGCCTGCGCGAAGGCATCGACGAGCGCCTGGCGGGCCTGCGCCTTCGCACTTGGCGCAACCGCGTCCTCGAGGTCGAAGATGATGACATCGGCGGGCAGGCTGCGGGCCTTCTCGATCGCGCGCCCATTGCTGGCGGGCAGGTACAGCGCCGAGCGGCGCGGCGAGTTCGCGGGTCTGTTCATGGAGATCTCGTGATGTGAGCATCCGCACCGGACGGGCGCGGCGTTTTCCGGAATATAAACGCCGCGCAGGTCCGCATTCATCGCAGGGATGATTTATTCGGTCCCGCGATTGTCGCGTCCGTCGTTCCGTAGCAAGATCGATTCGAGTCCATCCGAGCGACCCCGCCACCATGAATCCCAATGAATCCCTCGTCGCCCGCCTGAAAGGCGAAGCGCGTCTTCGACCGCGGGGCAACCGCTTCGAAGATTTCACTCCCGGCCTGCGCTTCACCCACCATTGGGGCCGAACCATCACCGAGGCCGACAACACGCTGTTCAGCACGCTCACGCTGCACTACAACCCGCACTACACCAACCTGGCGTTCGCGCAGGCGCACGGCCATCGCGCCACGCCGGTCAACCCGCTGCTGGTGTTCAACACCGTGTTCGGACTGACCGTCGAGGACCTCTCCGAAGGGGGTGGGCCATTCCTGGGCGTCGAGAGCCTGGTCTACGGCGTGACCGTCTATCCGGGTGACACCGTGTATGCGTCCTCCGAGGTCCTGTCGGCCCGCATCAGCGAAAACCGCCCGGGCTTCGGCATCGTCACCTGGGCCACGCGCGGTATCAACCAGCGCGACGAAGAAGTCATTTCCTACCAGCGATCCAATCTCGTGAGACGCCGCAAATGAGCCAGTCCGAAGATGGTCGGGGCTACCTGACCGAACAACGCATCCTGATCCGCGACGCGGCCCGCGCCTTCACCATGAAGGAGGTGCTGCCGGTCGCCAACAAGCTCGATGGCCCCGACGGCATCATCCCGATGGAACTGCGCCAGAAGATGGCCGACATGGGCTACTTCGGCATCACCATTCCCGAAGAGTACGGCGGGCTGGGGCTGGGCATCTTCGAGTACTGCCTGATCTGCGAGCAGCTCGCCCGCGGCTGGATGTCGGTGGCATCGATCGTCGCGCGCGCCCAGGGCGGCTGGATCAAGAACGCGATGTCGGAAGAAAAGCGCCGTCACTACCTGCCCAAGGTCGTGCGCGGCGAGTTCCTCAATGCCACCTCGCTGTCCGAACCCGACACCGGGTCGGACCTGGCCTCGATCTCGTGCCGTGCGGTGCGCGACGGCGACGAGTGGGTGCTGACCGGCAACAAGTACTGGTGCACCTTCGCCGATGGCGCCGACTACATCACGGTGTTCGCGCGTACCTCGCCGCCGCCCGCCTCCAACAAGCGCTGGCAGGGCATTTCCTGCTTCCTGATCGAAAAGGAACGCGGCACCCTGCCCCCCGGCATCAACGGCTCGCCGATCCCCAAGATCGGCTACTTCGGCTGGAAGACCTGGGAACTCGCCTTCGACAATTTCCGCCTGCCCGCGGACGCACTTATCGGCAAGGAGGGCGACGGCTTCGTGCTGATGGCCAAGGGCCTGGAAGGCGCGCGCGCCCACACCGCGGCCCGGGCCATCGGCCTGGCCCAGGGCGCCCTGGAAGACTCCATCGCCTATGCCAGCGAGCGCAAGCAGTTCGGCATCCCGATCGCCGAGTACCAGGCCATCCGCTTCAAGATCGCCACGATGGCCACCGAGATCGAGGCCGCGCGCCAGCTGCTCTATTTCGTCTGCAACGAGATCGACAGCGGCCGGCGCTGCGACAAGGAAGCCTCGATGGTGAAGTACTTCGCCTCCGAGATGGCCGAACGCGTCACCTCCGAAGCCATCCAGATCCACGGCGGCGCCGGCTACACCACGCTGCACGCCGTGGAGCGCTACTGGCGCGATGCGCGCCTCACCAAGATCTTCGAAGGCACCTCCGAGATCCAGCAGCGCATCATCTCCAACAACCTGCTGGGCAAGTCCGAACTCGAAGAGATGATCAACGAGCGCGCGTTCAACCAGCAGTACGGTGCCAAGAAGGGGGGCGCATGAAGCTCGCCGAACTCACCAGCCCCGACAACTACTTCGAAGACTTCACCGTCGGTGCGCTGATCCGCCACGCGCGCGGCAAGACCGTCACCGAGATGGACAACGTGATGCTCACCAACGTGGTGATGAACACCGCCGAGGGCCATTTCAACGAACACCTGATGCGCCAGGGGGCCAGCGGCATCTTCGCGCAGCGCGTGGTGTTCGGGGGCATCAACCTGTCGATGGTGCTGGGCCTGGCCGCGCAGGACACCGCCGAACAGTGCCTGCGTGAACTCTCGCTGGACAAGATCAGGCTGACCAACCCCGTTTATCACGGCGATACGCTGTACGCGTTCAGCGAAGTGCTGGCCAAGGAAGACAGCGACCAGCCCGACGCCGGCATCGTGCATTTCAAGCACTTCGGCATCAACCAGGACGACAAGCTGTGCGTGCTGGCCGAACGGCGAGTCCTGCTCAAACGCAAGAGCCACTGGGCCAACCGCTAAGAACCCATCAAGGATCCGCACATGACCGCAAGACCCAAACGCCTTCGCCGATGCCAGCTCTCGGTGCCGGGCTCCAGTGAAAAGATGATGACCAAGGCGGCCGCCCTTGGCGTGGACTTCGTCTTCCTCGACCTCGAAGACGCGGTCGCCCCGTCCGAAAAGCGCGCCTCGCGCGGCCGGATCGTCGACGCGCTGAACAACCTCGACTGGGGCCGCAGCGTGCGCTGCGTGCGCGTCAACGACCTGACCACCGAATACGCCTACGAGGACATCATCGAGGTGGTCGAGGGCGCCCGTGAGAACCTCGACCTCATCATGCTGCCCAAGGCGATGAGCGCCGCCGACGTGCAGTTCGTCGACAAGCTGCTCACGATGATGGAGAAGAAGCTGGGCCTGAAGAAGCGCATCGGCATCGACGTGCTGATCGAAGAGGTCGAGGCGATGATGCGGGTCAACGAGATCGCCGCCTCCACGCCGCGGCTCGAGTGCCTGATCTTCGGCATGGGCGACTATTCCGCCAGCCAGGGCGTGTCGATCCGCGACATCGGCGGCTCGGGCGGCTACCCGGGCGACATCTGGCACTACCAGCGCCAGCAGATGACGATCGCCTGCCGCGCCAACCGAATCGACGCGGTCGACGGCCCCTTCGCCGATTTCAGGCAGCCCGACGTCTATCGCGAAGAAGCGCGCCGGGCCATGATCCTGGGCATGGTCGGCAAATGGGCGATCCACCCCTCGCAGGTGGAGATCGCCCACGACGTGTTCTCGCCCAAGCCCGAGGAAGTGGCGCGCGCCCGCGCGATGATGAAGGCCTACGACGAAGCGCTGGCCAAGGGCCTGGGCGCGGTTCAGTACGAAGGCAAGATGATCGACATCGCGTCGGTGCGGATCGTCAAGAACATCACCGACCGGGCCGACCAGATCGGCATGTGATGGACCGCAGTCTTTGCCGCAGCCTTCGCATGAACCGGCCGCTGGCGGCCGGCCCGGCCGCGTGAGCGGCCCGCATCAGCCCCAGCTGGCACGGATCCAGGCCAACGGCGTGTCGCTCGCGTATGCCGAGTGGCACGCCCACCTGCGCGGCGCCGAGCCCACGCTGCTGTTCGTGCATGCCACCGGCTTTCACAGCCGGGTCTGGGATCAGCTGATCTCGCATCTGCCGGCGCGCCACATCATCGCGATCGACCAGCGCGGCCATGGCCGCAGCGAGACCACCGAAATCAACGGCTGGCCGGTGTTCGGCCGCGACCTGGCGGCTTTCGTGGCGGCCCTAGACCTGAGCCGACTGGTCGGCGTGGGCCACAGCATGGGCGCGCACGCGCTGGTGCAGGCCGCGGCGCTCGAGGCCGGCCGCTTCGAGCGTCTGGCGCTGATCGACCCGGTGATCGCGTCGCCCGCGGCTTACCATCTGGCCCCACCGTTCGCCCCGGGGCAGATGCACCCGGCTGCCAAGCGCCAGAGCCGCTTCGAATCGCCGCAGGCGATGATCGACCGCTTCGCGCAGCGTCCGCCCTACACCCTCTTTCATCCGGCGGCCCTGCGCGACTACTGCGAGCACGGCCTGCTGCCGGCGCCCGACGGCGACGGCTGCGTGCTGGCCTGCTCGCCGCTGACCGAAGCCAGCGTCTACATGAACGGCCGGACCAATGCCGGCGTCTACGCCAGCGTGCGTGCGCTGGAGATCCCGGTGCTGATCGTGCGGGCCAAGCTGCCGCCGCCCGATCGTCATGTGTTCGACTATTCGAGCTCGCCGACCTGGCCGGGCCTGGTCGGAGAATTCCGGCGCGCCCGCGAAGTCCACCTGCCCGAATGCACGCACTTTCTGCCGATGGAATGCCCCGCGGAGGTGGCCGCGCTGCTGCGCGAGGCGCTGGCGCTGCCGGCCGGCACCCCATAGCGGCGGATCTGGCAGGCAACGGCGTGCGGGCGGCGCCGGGACCTGCTCTTTCGCCCGCTTCGTCCCGCCTCACCGGACAGTCGCAAGCACCGCCCTAATTCGCGGCGCGGCCCGATTCGCCATCACCGCCCAGGAAGTCGCGGCTGGCCCGAGCGTAGTCCGCATCGCGCGTCAGCTGCTTCATCAGCGCGGCGGGGGCAACACCGCTGATGGCCGACGGCTGCACACCCTGGCGCAATGCGGACAGCGTCGCATGGATCGCCGCCACGCCGGCGGCGAACGGCAGGTGCCCCTGCAGGCACACCCGTACCCCGACCGACGCGAGATAGGCCAGGTCGTTGAGTTCGGACGGCACACCGCCCAGCACGATCGGCAGTTCGGTGACCGCGGCGATCGCGCCAAGCTGTTCGCGACTGCGCACGCCGACCAGGAAGATGCCATCAACTCCGGTTGCGCTATAGGCGCGCACCCGCGCCAGCGTGTCGTCCAGATCGCTGAGGCCAGGGGCGCTGGTGCGACCGAGGATCACCAGAGTCGGGTCCTGGCGGCCCGCCAGCGCCGCGCGCATCTTGCCGACGCCTTCTTCGACACTGGTCAGCCGCGCCGCCGCGCCGGCACCGAAGGCTTGCGGCAGTTCGGTGTCTTCGATCGTCAGGCCGGCGACGCCAGCCGCCTCGAGCTCCTGGACCGTTCGGGTCACGCTCAAGGCATTGCCGAAACCGTGGTCGGCATCGACCAGCACCGGCAAGCCGCCGGCGCGACAGATCCGATGCGACTGGTCGGCAAACTCGGTCAGGGTCAGCAGCGCGAGATCGGGCGCGCCCAGCACCGCGAGCGCAGCGACCGAGCCGCCGAGCATGCCGAGTTCGAAACCGAGGTCTTCGGCGATGCGCGCCGATATCGCGTCATGGACCGAGGCAGGATGCACACAGCGGCTCCCTGCCAGGATGGCCCGGAAACGTTCACGTCGTTGACTTGGATTCATGTTCGGCTCAATCGATCTCAGGCAATGGCCCTGGACTCGCGCAGGCCGGCGATCTCGGCGCCCGAGAAGCCGAACTCCGCCAGGATGGTGTCGGTGTGTTCCCCAGTGAGCGGCGCGCGGTGGCGAACCCCGCCGGGCGTCCCGTTCATCCGCACCGGGGTTCCGGCGATGGTCAGCGGTGTCGCGGCACCGGGCTGCTCGACCTCGACCAGCATGTCGCGCGCCCTGAAATGGGCGTCTTCGAAGACATCGCGCGCATCGAACACCGGGCCGAACGGCACGACCCCGCCAAGGATACCGGCGATCTCGTGCTTGGTGCGCGCGCCGGTCCAGGCGCCGACGATCGCATCGACCTCAAGGCGGTGCTCGACCCGGGCCAGATTGGTAGAATACCGAGGGTCGGTCACCAGGTCGGGGCGGCCCATCCGCTCGACCAGCAGAGCCCAGAACTCGTCACGCGGCACGCCCAGGCTGACGTAGCCGTCACTGGCCGGGAACAGGCCGAACGGACACAGCAGCGGGTGGCCATTGCCTTCCGGGCCAGGCGCGACGCCATTGGCGCTGTACTGGAAGATCATCCGCTCGCAGACCGCCAGGATGCCGTCGACCATCGCCACGTCGAGGAACTGTCCCTGGCCGGTGCGCTGGGCGCTCCAGCAGGCCGCAGCAACGCCGAATGCGCAGAACATCGCCGGCACGATGTCGCCCACGCCCGGACCGACTTTGGTCGGCGGCCCACCAGGCACCGCGCCGGTGATGCCCATGATGCCGCCCATGGCCTGCGCCACCGGGTCGTAGGCCGGCCAGTTCGTATACCGGCTCTCGCCGCCGCGCGGGTCGCCGAAGCCGCGCAAGGTTGCATACACGAGCCGGGGATTGACCTTCGCCAGCACCTCGTAGCCCAGGCCCAGGCGCTCCATCACCCCGGCACGGTAGTTCTCCATCAGCACGTCGGCGTCGAGTACCAGTCGAAGCAGCGCCTGCCGTCCGGCCTGCTGCTTCAGGTCGAGGACCAGCGACTCCTTGTTGCGGTTGACCGAATTGAAGTACGCGCCGTATCCGCGCTGCTCCATCGTCAGCGCGCCGGGCAGGTGCGGTCCTGTGCGGCGGGTCATGTCGCCCCCGGGCGGCTCGATCTTGATTACCCGTGCGCCCTGGTCCGCCAGCATCATGCTGGCATAAGGTCCGGCGAGCATCTGGGTCAGGTCGAGCACGACCAGTCCGTGCAGCGCGCCCGGCGGCAACTTCGTCGGCCTCATGGTTCCCCCTCGTCAAAGATCGGGCGATCTTCCTACGCGGGCGGGCGGCTCACAACCGGCGCGGGGCAAGCATCAGGCTCATGATGCTTCGGCGCATCCGCCCACCCCCCGCGGACCGGCCTCACCGGTACATGTAGGCGCGGCTGAACGGATACACCGTCTGCGCGCCGCGCATCGGCCCCTGCTCGACGCGCCCGTCGGGTCGGGCCGCCAGCAGCTGGTACAGCGACAGCCAGCCCCGCTCGAAGCTCATCGCGCAGCCGGCGAGATACATCCGGTACGCCCGCACAGTGGCCTCGCTGGTGAGCGCACGGGCCTCGTCGATGCGGGCCTCCAGCGCATCGGACCAGTCCCACAGCGTGCGCGCGTAGTGCGGCCGCAGGTTCTCGGCATCGAGCAGCTCCAGTCCGCCCTGCGACAGGCTCAGGGTCACCCGCGACACATGCTCCAGCTCGCCTCCCGGGAAGATGTACTTGTCGATGTAGTCGCCCATACCGGCGCCGAGCTGGTCGTTGGCGGTGCCCCCGGCGGTGATGCCGTGGTTCAGGATCAGCCCGCCGGGGCGCACCAGGCGTCCCAGCGTCGCGAAATAATCGCCCAGCCGCGAGCGACCCACATGTTCGAACATGCCGATCGACGCGATTCGGTCGAACCCGCCGGTGCCGGACAGCTCGCGGTAGTCGAGCAGGCGCATCTCGACCCGCCCGCGCAGGCCCTTCTCGTCGATCAGCCGGTTCACATGCGCATGCTGGTTGCGCGACAGCGTCACGCCCAGCGCCCGCACGCCGTAATGCTCGGCGGCCCACAGCAGCAGCCCGCCCCAGCCGGCGCCCACGTCGAGCAGGCACTGCCCGGGCGCCAGGCGCAGCTTGCGGCAGATGTGATCCAGCTTGGCCTGCTGCGCCTGCGCCAGCGACATCGTCGCCTCCCGGTAGTAAGCGCAGGAATAGACCCGCAACGGGTCGAGCCACAACGCGAAGAAGTCGTCCGAGACGTCGTAATGAAAACGGATGTTCTCGGCGTCGCGGCGCGGATGTCCGAACAGCCGGGTGCGCCAGCGCTGCAGCCAGCGCCGCCATGGCACCGCGACGCCCTCGCTGACCGGGTCGCCGACCAGTTCGGCCGCGCTGGCCATCACATCGTGCAGCGATCCCTCGATTTCCAGCTGGCCGCGCACATAGGCATCGGCCACCTGGCCGATCTGCCCGCTGGCCAGCCAGGCAAGCGCCTTCGGATCATGCAGCCTCAGCCGCACCGGGGCACTGGCGCTGCCGGCCCTGCCGCCGGGCCACTCGAGCGCGAGCGGGTGGGGCAGCTGCGCCAGCCGCGAATCGATCAGGGTCGCGAGGTCGGGAACGAAACGGAACCCGGTCTTCATGCGTCGCTCCGGTCAAGCTCGACGCGCGGCAGGGCCGCGACAACCCACAGGTCATTCGCCGGGCGCCGATTGGCGGCGCCGACGTGCGGGAAATCGTCCATCAAAAGCCGCGCGCCGGTCAATAGCCCGGCGCCAATCACCAGACCTGGCGCCGATCACCGCGGGCCCGGCGCGCATCACCATTTCATCTCGCCCTTGTTCACCTTGGCGCCGATCTCCAGCGCGATGCCCAGGCCGGCTTGCGGATAGGCCTTCTTCATCGCCTCGATCAGCGCGCCGCTGCCAGCCGCGCCACGCAGCTCCTGTTCGAAGCGCTCCAGATAGGCCTGGCTCCAGGCGATCGGCGAGGCGTCCCGAGGGCTGCCCGGCAGACCATGGCCGGCGATCACGGTGGCGGGGTTCAGCGCCGCCATCGTGCCGAGCTTGCCGGCCCAGTCGGCCCGCTCCTGTGCGCTCTGGGTGTCGGCCGTCCAAAGATGCAGACCGGCGAACACGTTCACGCCGCCGGCGATCGTGCGGATCGACGGAATCCACACGTAGCTGCGGTGCGGCAGGCTGTCGTCGAGCCCGCGGATCTCGAGGGTCTGGTCTTCCAGCGGGATCGAGCTGCCTGCCAGCACCTCGGGCAGCGGCACGCTCCTGGGCGCGTTGACGCCCATCCGCGGCCCCCAGACCTGGAGCTTGTTGGCCAGCGTCGCCTCGATCTTCCGGCGCGTGGCCGCCGTGCTCACGACCCTGGCCTCGGGGAAGTACTGGCGCAGCACATCGATGCCGAAGTAGAAGTCGGGATCGGCCTGGGTGAAGATGGTCTTCAGCGACTTCCTGCTGTCGAGCACCATCGCGGCGATGCGCAGCGCATCGGCACGGGTGAAGCCGGTATCGAGCAGGACCGCGTCCGTCTTGCCGGTGACCAGTACCGAGTTGACGTGGAAACTCGCGCCATCTGCGTTGTAGACCTGCACGCCGAGCGCAGCCGCCGGTTGCGCCACGGCGCCGGAGGGCACGATGCCCAGCGTCATCACCGCGGGAAACAAGGCAAGGGAAAGGATCTTGAGAGTATTGAGAGACTTCATCGGATGCTCCATCGGAAGGGTTGTGGGTCGACCGAAGGACTGTATTGATTCGCGATTCGCAAATAAACTCCGAATCGTTCAAATCATTGTCGACATATTCGACTCAATCAATGGATCACCTGAGCGCCATCCGATCGTTCGTCGAGATCGCCGACCGGGGCAGCCTGACCCGCGCCGCGGAAACACTGGACCTGTCGCGCGCGATGGTCAGCCGCCATCTCGAAGGCCTGGAGCGCTGGCTGGGCGCGCGTCTGCTGCATCGCACGACGCGCCGGCTGAGTCTGAGCGAGGCCGGCCTCGAGGCGCTGCCGCGGTTGCGTCAGATGCTCGAACTGGCGGAGCTGGTGCAGAACGAGGCCGGCGCGCGGCGGACCGAACCCAAGGGCAAACTCCGGGTGGCAACCAGCCTGTCGTTCGCGGTGTCGTGCCTGACGCAGGCGGTCGTGGAGTTCCAGGGGCAGTACCCGCGCATCGAGCTCGAGCTGCTGACGATGGATCGGGCCGTGGATCTGGTCAGCGAACGCATCGACCTGGCGGTGCGCATCACCAACCGCCTCGACGATGGCGTGGTGGCGCGTCGGCTGGCGAGCTGCCGCTCAGTGCTGTGCGCAGCGCCGGCCTACCTGGCGCGCCGCGGCCGACCGGAGCGTGCGCAGGACCTGGAGCAGCACGAGTGCATCACTCACGACTTTGGCGCCCGCGCGCAATACCGGCTTCGCCACGGCGGGCGCCTGACGACGCTGGCGGTCAAGGGCGCTCTGTCGGGCAACGAGACCGCGGTGCTGCGGCAGGCGGCGCTGGCTGGCGCCGGCATCGCGATGCTGCCCACCTATTTCGTCGGCGACGACCTGGCGCAGGGCCGGCTGGTTCGCCTGCTGCCCGACCATGAGCCCGAACCGCTGGGCATCCATGCGGTGTACCTGTCGCGCCAGCACCAGCCGCAGCCGCTGAAGCTGCTGGTCGAATTCCTGGCCGAACGCTTCGGCGGCGACATCGCCCCCTGGGATCGGCCGCGCCGGCTGCCGCGCGCGCCGCCTAATCGGTGACGCAAGGCGCGGCAGCGCAAGCGCGATGCCGAAGGGCCTGCGGGAGTCGTATCCGGTTGTCGAAACCCCTCCAGCGCCGCCAGACGGTTGCAGGCGCCGCGTGATCCGACCCAGCAAAAAACCCTGAATCGCAGATCGAGTCAGGGTTTCAGTCGTCGCGAGACGGCAGGAAAAATTGAGATGGGGTGGCTGATGGGATACAAAACGGCGACCTAAGCTGTTGATCTCATTGGGAAAAGCGCCGAGGAAAACTGACTTGTTCCCCCGTCTGTTCCCCTTGTCCGCATGGGATGTCTTGAGACCGTCAGCACCGACATTCTCGCGGTCTTGCTCGTCAATCGCAATGACGCTCTCACGGCCTGGGGCCGACCCTTCGACCAGGGCGGGCAGCCCTGACCTCGAAGCAAGCTACGGCCGTTCCGGCGGTGCGCCGATGGCTCTCCGCAGGCCTTCGACCAATCGGCCGATGCCTGCGACGATGTCGTCGACCTCCGCCGTTGAGACTGTGATGCGCTGTCCGACCTTGTACGTCATGTCGCCCGACTCGTTGATGTAGCGCTGGTCGACGATGCCATCGCTGTGAGCCAGCAGGTGCCGCTTCTGGAACAGTCGCCTGAGTCGCTCCAGATCCGCCACGCCAAGGATGTCTGCGTACGTGATGCCGACCCTCGCCGCCCAAAGCTCGCTGCCTTGCGCGAGTCGCTGGAAGGCATTCATCGGCGCAGTCGTCGCCGGTCCGGTCGAGGCATACAGGCCCTCGCAGCACCGCTGAAAGGCAGTCACTCCGTCCTGAAGGCATGACTCAATCAGCGATCGACACATCAGTTCGGCCTCATCGCGTCCAGCCGACGCCGCGATGGCGTCGCGCACAACGTCCACGTTGTCCTTCTTGGCCCTGATCTTGCGCAGGGAGTCATCGAACATGCGATCCACGGAGCTGTGGCCGCACGCCGGGCAGAAGTAGGCCGAGCCGATCACCGCGAACCGGCAGGTGCACTTCTCGCACGCGATCTCAAGCTCCATTGCTGCCGACGCAGCCGCTGGAACCTTGTGCGGCGTGAAGTGCGGTGCGCCGCCCACCTTCATCGACATCGAGATCAGCGAGTTCCTTGGCTGCCGACCGTTGAAGGCCCTCGCATCCGCGCGCATCGCGCCGTCGATCGTCGACTCGATCACCCTGTGGGCGTGCCGCTCGGCATGTTGAACCTGGGCCTTGGTGAACCAGCTCTTGGCTGGCGCCGCATGACCGCACATCGGACACCAGACGCCTTCGTCGCGGCAGATGTTCTTCCAGTCTTCGTCCTTGATCTTGAACTGGAACTCGCAGTTGGTCGACGGGCACTCCTTGTCGATGTAGCCCTTCTCGTCACTGTCGATGGGGACGGTAATCGAGCGGCGCTCGAGCGCGCGCAGTTCTCGCAAAAGGTTGTCGAACATAGGACCTCTACGCGGCACCAAGACAAAGAGGGGCACCGGTTCCCGGTGCCCCTCGACCTTGCGGTTACTTCTTCTTTGGCGGCTGAGGTGCCGGCGTCCGCTCCTTGACAGTCGTGTCAGGGTGCGTCTTGCCGTAGTGCTCTTTGACGTACTTGCCGGTCACGGCGCTGCGGTAGCTCTCTTGCGTCTTCTTCGTCATGTCGATCACCTTTCTGTTCGATCAACATGAGCCCGATGCCTACGAGGCTCGCTAGAATCTGAGGTTCCGATCGGGGGTCCCAGCGGCCTCCCTTCCCCTGGGCTCGAACCAGTTCAGGGCGTACAAAGCCAGGTTGCCGCCTGGCTTTGTTCGTTGCAGGCCCTGTAATTGTATCCAGGCCTTGCCGAGCGGTAGTGGAAACCCTTGTGGATTTCCTGTGCCCAAGTCCGTGGTGCTCTGTCGCCTACCGCGTCGCCATGTCGCCCTGGTGCAACCGGGTCATCGGTCCCCCAGCGCGGACAGGTAGGCTGTGGCCACGGCAATGCAGTGCTCCAGACTCGGCCGATACCCGGTCGCGGCGATCGCCTCGAAGGTCGCCACAAACCCGGCCCCGGGTTGCCTGATCTGCTCCAGGAACCTGTCCCGGTGCCGCACGAGGTAAGGCGCGGCTGCCGCCAGCGCATCCGGCTCCCGCTCGACCACCATGGCGAGGTCGAACAGATCGCGCGCCGTCGCACGGTCCCCGCGGTGGTACATCTTCTTGGCGATCACCTCCGCAGCCGTCTCGACTCGCACTGGCCGACCCTGGATGTCCCACCGCTCCCAGGCCGCGTCGGTGAGGTTCGGTGCGGCCACGAAGTCGATCTCGCCTTCCTCGAACTGCAGCTTGACGAACGAGCCCGGCATCTCCGTGTACTCCTCGGTCAGGGATGCCGCCGTGTCGCTGAGCCGGGGCGTCACGTAGCCCAGGTACTGCGGATCCGGCACGAAGATGTTGATAACACTTGCTGAGGCGGTGTCCGTACCTGAACATCAGGACGGTTCCGCCGCCGAGGGTCCAGAACGGATCCGCGAGTCCCCCATGGCGCTGGATGTCGTCGACCAGCCGCAGCGCTCGCTGGAACAGCACTTCCCAGGGGCCGGACGGCAGCGACTTCATCACGCTCTCATCACGCCCACAAGCCCTGCCGGTGCACCGCCAGTGACCTGGCGAGCTTCGCGACGTTGCGCCACACAGCCTTGGGGGCCACGCCCTCGTTCGCGGCGGCTTCCTCCACGGCCATCACCACCAGGGGCACCGGCGCCTCGTCGAGCAGGTGCGTCAGGTGGGCCGCGTAGCCCTTCGGTACGCGGCCGCTGACCAGCGCATGGCCGAGCGTGTCGGGCGGCACCTCCTGGACGTAGCTCACGCTGGCGTTCTTCGGCCGCCATCCACAGGCCCGCTTCCGGAGCGCGCGCTGCCTGGCTAGGCGGATCGCCTGTTGAGGTCCAGCCCCAGCACCAGCACCTGCGCGACCCGGTTGAATCCCAGATCGCTCAGAGCGCCCGCTTCCAGACCAACCAGTGTCTGCCGCGAAAGCCCGCTCAGTTGCGTGCCGGGACTGCGTCGGTCCAGCGCCTCGCGCCGCTCGCGGATGATGGTGCCCAGGTTGGAGGTCCACAGCTTGGTCCGAAGAATGTCGAATATTTTGGACATTCTAGCGCCTCCGGACCACCCACCAGGCGCTCGCCAGCGGCGCCGCAGGCCGCTCGCTGCCCACAGCCCTGACAAACATGCTCGCTGTCGGGCCACTGCGGGCGATCGAGTCCATCGATCAGTCGACGGCGCCTCGCTGCAACGGCTTCGATTTGCTCCCGCGACATCAAGCGGACCGCTCGTGAGGTCGGCGGCGCTGAGTGCCGACCAGGAAAGATCACGAACGCCTCGTCAGACACCTGGACACGCAGTTCATCCTCCACGGCCACCCGCTGCGCCGAGAGCTGGATGACATCCGACGCCCTCACCGCCGCAGTCGACCGCGTCTTCAGTTCAACCAGCACGACCAGACCGCTCGGCAGCCGATAGGCCCTGTCCACCCTGGCCACGATGGGCCAGCGGCTCTTCGACCTGAACTGCGACTCCACGCAGATCAGTTCGGCGTCCCGCAGCCCGGCCGGTCGGTCCCGCCGCTCCGCGACGCGTGCGCGGTGCCGCCGGACCAGGTGCCACGTGACCGCCAAGGCAACAGCCAAGAGCAGCACCCACGGCCACATCAGCTCGAACCTCATGGTCGCCGCCTCGCCGACCATCGCCGCCACCCATGCGCCACGAAACCCAGGATGCCCCTGGTCATCCGCAGCAACGGCGGGCAGCGCTGGAGCACTCTGCAAAGGCGCGGACCAGCGGCATAGTAGGCTGCCACCAGGCGTCGCCCCCAAGGCCGCGGCCTCAGGACCGTGTCCCTGAAGTCGCGCAACGCAGCGGTCTGCCAGGCGTCCCCGAAGACCATCGTCGCGATGAAGCACCTCTCGCCCGGTCGTCGAGTCGACCCGTCGCCTGGCGCTGTGGCGCGCCGACCCTGCAACTCGAAGCGCACATGGGCAGTGATGCCCCTCCGGCGCGCCCCTTCCTGTGAAGTGCTTCGACGCGGGCCGTGCAGGGATTCGAGAACCACCAGGCGTTCGCACCGGCCCATCTGCGCCAGCTCGGAGGCCCCAACCGACCTACCCTGGCGGCACCTCGCCCGACTCCTCATGGCCCATCCCGGTCATCGATCGCGGGCTCGAAGAGTCCGTTCGTGACCTCCGCCCCGTCGCCATCGAAGCCGATAGTGCCGGGCGCATCGCTGGATGCCTGCCCAGGGAGCTTCAGGACGCCCAGCTGGACCAGCAGCCCCTCGTAGGCCAGCGTGCGCAGTCTGCCGACACGCTTCACGCCCTTGTGGAACCGTGCGAGCTCATCAGAGACGAGGCAGTTCCGCCCTCTCCAACTGGAACACGAGCCGTATGCGCGGCGGCTCCGAGGTCGTGGTGGGGCCGGTCATGCGGCATCTCCTGCAGCGCGCTCGGCCGTGGTCGACTTGTCGCGATCGGCCGCCAGCACGGTTCGCATAGGTCATCCCAGCCAGCTGAAACCCCCTCACGTTGGCGAACACAGGCTCCTTGATCTCGAGGATCCGGTGGCGCGGAAACGCCGACTTCACGGCCTTCCGGAACAGGAAGGCGCCTCCGCCCACGAGGATGATGTTCTGCAGGCTGTGCGGCGACTCGATCCACTCCTTCATGCTCGACACAGCCTGCTCCGTCACGCTCTCGGCCAGCGGCAGCAGCCGCTTGAGGTCGTAGGGCTTCTGGAAGATCACCGGGGGCTTGCCGGTGCGCAGCGCCATGTCGATGGCGTCCAGATCGCGGAACGGCGTGCCGATGTCCTTGGTGATCTCGGCGGCGAGCAGCTTCAGCACGTCGGCGACACCCCGATTCACGGAGTGGCTCTGCTTCTGGACCAGTCGCATGCCCTGGGCGACGAGCCAGTCGAAGGTTCTTGCACCCGGATCGATGATCAGGCTGCGCTCCTTGGCGATCTCGGCGAGCTTGCCGTGGGCGTGCGCGTAGAAAGCCAGCGCGCCTTGAGGCTGGGCAACAGCCAGCGTGCGCACCACACTGACCTTCTTGCCACCGCCGACATCGTGCTCGCCTGTCATGACCCGCTCCAGGGCCGCCTTCTTCACCGCGAACAGCGCCACCGGAAGCCCGACGACCAGCAGGTCGATCTGGCTCTGCCGCATCGAGCGCAGCGCACCGCGCAGCAGCGCCATGTACTCCGGCGACTCGATGTAGTCGTCGTGCAGCTGCGTCGCCCGGAAGGTGTCGGCCGCGAGCCTGACCTCCGGACCGACTTCATAGAAGAGCGACCCGACCGGGATGAACATCGTCTTGGCCCCATCGCCGCCAGGCCAGAGTGGTTGTCCGTTGCTGGACGGGTAGGCCAGCGACGGAAAGCTTGCGCAGCGGATCTCGCTGTCTGCCGTGCCGGTGACGAACTTGGTGTTGCCGGAACCGACATCCACCGCCCTCACGATCAAGTTCATGGTGTTCTCCGAGTGAACGAAAGAGTGCTCAGGATCGACAGACCGACCCTGTTCCTCCACGCGGATACCGGCCTCTGCAGGCGCGATTTCGACATCGGATTCCTCCCGGTGTCACTGCGCTGGCACTGCAGAATCACTGCACTGACCCTCGGATGACACCGAACGGACAAGTCGGCCGCGTGGTGTCACCACGGTCACACTGCAAAGTCACTCGTCAACCCCGTCCATCGGCCGGCACGCCGGCGCCTGACACGGCCTGGAGATGCCGGTGCCTGGCCAGTCGGGGTACCTGAGGCGGCAGCCTTGCCTGTCAACCCCGCGCCGTTGCTGGCGATCCGGGCCATTGCGACGCTAGATGGGCCCTGCCGCCGAATCTCGCGCCGTCAACTGCCTGCCCCAAGGGCCGCCCGATCAGGGGTCTTGCGGCGGGCGCTGCGCATGCGGCCTTGACCGTGGATGGCGTCGCGGTTTCCACTGTGGGCTCCCGAGGGCTCCTGGCCCGCTCCGTCCTCTCGAAGAAGACGAGCATCGCAGGCGTCGCAGTCGTTACCTGCCTCGTGCCTTCAACCGAAGTTCCCGTCCCGAACGGGTGGCGCGACCGGCCTCGACCTCCAGAAGGATCGACGCCGCGAGCGTGCCGAGTCATCCACCACCGCAGTGACCTGCCCGGTCCTTGCCAGCCGCATCCCCGCGATGACGGATGGGCGCTCCAGAAGCGCACCGGCGCAGCAGAACCCCGTGGCGGCACCTGATGCCGCGCACCGTTCCCGCCAGCTCCTTGAGCACGCGCGCATGACGCGCATCGCGCGGCGTGATGGCCTCCATGAGGCTCCCGCACGACCCTCGCTCATCAACTCGACACCGCCCTGGACTCTCGGTCAGGGGTGGACCCATGCGAGTGGCCGGCGCTGCACACCAGGCCTGATCCACCGAATGACCCAGGGCTCGACCCTGGCGTCGATGTCGCACCCAGCCCCGAGCGGGGTGGACATCACCCTTGTCGTCGCGTCGCAGAAATGCGCAGGCGGCCTGGATCAACGTGTTCCATTTTTAAGTCTGACCGAGCTGACCCAGGCCCCTTGACGAAGACCACGAGGAGCCCGGACCAGCAAAGCCATGGGTGGGTGTGGCGCTGTAGAGATCGGCCGCCGCACCGACGTTGCACACGATCTCCATCGCCGTGGGCTTGCCAGGAATCGGCCCCGGGGATGTCCAGATGGATTCCTCCGTTTCCGGTCCCCCGGACCGTTCATCCACCGGCGTGCTGTTCGGGCAGTCCGCCACCTTGCAGAAAGCCCACCATGTCCCGCATTCGCCGTGCAGAACCCTCGCGCCGCCGCCGGCAGTCACCGCTCTCCCTCAACGACCGCCGCAACGACCCGCGCAAAGGCTCCACCCTGCCCTCCTCATCCACCCGCCCTTCCAGGAACTCCTCGATGACCTCGGCCAGCCCAGGCCGCTTGCATGGCCAGGACTCGCCGCGCCGCCAGAACTGGGCCGGCAAGTCGCCCCAGCAGGTGCTGGACATGTACCCGCCGGGCAGGACGCCCGTGAACCGGGTGGTGGACGTGCTGATCGAGCTGTTCAACCCGCTGCACACCGCGCTGGAGAAGACCGTGTCGCACAAGACGCGCTACGAGCGCGCCCACTTCCTGCGGCGCTTCTTCCGCGAACTGCACACCGACGCCGGCTTCAAGCTGGCGCCCGATCCGCGCAACCTGGGCCAGCGGCATGTCCAGGCGATGGTGAAGGTCTGGCAGCGCCGCAAGCTCTCGCCGGGGACGATCCAGACCTACCTGAGCTTTCTGCGTGGCCTGGCGATGTGGCTCAATAAGCCGGGCTTCATCCGCAGGCCCGAGCACTACGGCCTGACGCCTGACGAGTACGAGCGCCACGAGAACGCCCAGCGCGACAAGAGCTGGAGCGGCAACGGCATCGACGTGGAGGCCTTGCTGGCCCAGGTCTCTGCCTACGATGCCCGCATCGGCGCGTCGATGCGCCTGATGGTGAAGGTCGGCCTGCGGCGCAAGGAGTCGGTGATGTGCCGCCCCTACGCCCACGTGCATCCGTTCGAGGAGACAGGCCTGCCCGACGAACAACGGGAGGCGGATCGGTATCTGTGGACAAAGGGCAAGGGAGGCCGTGCGCGCTGGCTTCCGCTGGCCACCGAGGAGCAGCAGTCGGCCATCGCGCATGCCCGCAGCGTGGTCAGCGGCCATGACGCACACATGGGGGCGCCGGATCGGGACCTGAAGTCCAACCTCCGTCGCCTGGACTATGCGCTGCGCAAGTTCGGCCTCACGAAGCGCGAGAGCGGCACCACCGGGCACGGGGCGCGGCACGACCACCTTCAAGGCCAGTACCAGGACACGACGGGCACGCCCGCGCCGGTGCGTGGCGGTGGGCCTGTCGATCAGGACCTCGACCGCCAGGCGCGGCTGCGTGTGGCCCGTATCGCGGGCCATGCCCGCCTGCGCTCGGCCGGCGCCTACATCGGTGCGATCCGGCGCTCGCCTGCAGGGAGCCGCGACCCGGCCCAGGGCGAGACCGGCAAGCCCGGGCCGCGGAGCATCAGGGGCGACGGTGACACGCCTGTCCCGGTCGCATGAGCCGGCCCGGCCCGGGCCGGCCCTGCGTTCAGGCGCAGGCGGGCGCCTCGGTCCGTGCTGGATCGTTGGCGTCGACCTCCTCGCCACGCGTCGCCGGGGCATCGGCGTGCGGCTGCACGCGCAGGCAGTCGGGCAACCAGCCACGCCCGGCGAGCAGTTGTTCGGCCTGCGCCACCGCGGCATCCTTCTTCAGCGCCGTGAGCGGACCTGCCGCCTTGGCGCCGGCCACGGTGTGCACCACCTCGACCACCCTCGCCTTGGACACGTGCTGAAGGTAGGCCTCCCCCGTCGCCGACCACCATCGCGTCATGTCCAGGCCGAGGGCGCGGGCCAGACCGTCATTGATCGGTCGGCCGGCGTCGGTGCCGGTGATGCCGTTCACGGTGGACGCGACCAGGAAGGTCAGCAGCCGCTGCACCGTCTGCGACGGCTGCCCCAGCATCCAGTCGAACACCGCGTCGGGTTCCTTGGGCAGGTGCTCGATCCAGGCGATGCGGTCGGCTTCGATGCGCTGGGCCGCCGGGCTCGCCTCGATGTCCTCGGCCGCACCCCGCAGCTCGTGCTGATTGCCGGTCGCGCTGATCGCCAGCAGGTTGGGCAGTCGGTAGGCGCCATGGAGCGGGTCGGCCAGCAGCTTCAGTGTCAGGTGGGTCGTCAGTGCCGCCAACGCAAGCTCCGGGCGGTCCAGCAGCTCGGCCTGGATCGCGGCGACGCGGTGGGCCGTGAGGCGGCGCATGAGCTTCTCGGAGTGCACGGGCCGTGCCGTGGCGCCGGCTGCCGATGGAAGCGACTGCAGGCCCGGGAGCCCCGAGCCGCGCGCAGGATCCGCGTCATCGCCTGTGCGGTCGCCACCGGCCGACTTCTGTTCGGCAGCCTTGGTGATGGCCTGCGCCAGATCGGCCCGATCCTCGGGACGGATGAGCCCTGCCTTGACCGCAGCACGGCCGTCCGCGCCCACATGAAGCACGCACCCGGCGAGCGCCATCCAGGCCGCGGGCCATTCGGTCAACGCCTCGAGCCTGGCCTTGCGCTCTTCCTCCAGCCCCTCGGCCTCGGACTCCAGGGCGAGGAAGGCACGGTCGCGCGACGCGTCGTCCTCGTCGGCGGCGTCGTTCGCCTCGCCGGCGTCGCTTACGCCCTCGCCGGCATCGCCATCGCCGTCGCGGTCCACCAGCGTGTCCATCTGCTCGTGCAGGGCAGCGATGCGCGTCTCCAGCGCCTTCAGCGCCTCGGCTTCCTCGGGCGTCGGTGCGCGGCGGGGCTTGCGCAGTTCGCCGTGCTTGACGTACTCGTCGTAGGCGAAGCGCGGACGGATGTCGACCCACTTCCAGCCTTCAGACAGGAGTTGCTTCGCGCGCTTGCCCAGTTTGTCGGCGGCAAGGCGCTCCAGCAGGGCCGGGTCCAGCAGGTAGGCCTTGCGGTCGTCGTCGCTGAACAGGTCGCGGCGCAGTGGTCCGCCGGCCTTCTCGTAGGCCTTGACGGTGACGTAGCGGGCCAGCGGGTCAGCGTCCGACTCGATCTCGCCCCGGGTCAGCAACTGCCGCAGATGTTCCGGGCGCTGGTTCCAGCTCGGCAGACCGGCCCAGGCCTGCTCCTGGCGCTGGTGATCGTCGACCGAGGCCAGCACCATCAGGCAGTCCAGGCCGATGCCGCCTTCGCGGTACAGGGCCATCAGCTGGGGCGAGACGGTGGCGAGCTTCATGCGCCGCTTGACGATGAGCGGCGTCACGCCGAAGGCTGCGGCCACGTCCTCGACGGACTTGCCCTGCGCGAGCAGCCTGGCGAAGGCGGCGAACTCGTCGGCCGGGTGCATCGGCACGTCGAAGCAGTTCTCGGCAAGGCTCGCGATGAGCGCCTTGTCGGCCGGCACGACGAGCACCGGCACGGGGTAGTTGTCGGCGATGTTGCCCTGCTGCACGAGCAGCGTGAGCGCGGCGAGCCGCCGCCCGCCGGCGCAGACCTCGTAGCGCCCGCGCGCCGCCTGGACGACGACAAGGTTCTGCAGCACGCCGCTGTCCTTGATCGACGCGGCCAGTTCCGGCAGCGACGTCGCGGGCGTCGTGGCACTGCGGGCCTGGTGGTCCTCGGACAGCACCAGCTTGTTGAAGGGAACGAAGGTGCGAGGGGACGCCTCGATGATGGCGTCGACCTCGGCTTTGGAGAATTTCATGAGGGACTCCTGATCGGTTGCATGGCAGGCCGACGGCCCACCATGCAGTCAGGATCCCATTGAGCCCGTGCACTTCAAGGGTGGCGAGGAGCGCTCGCCGATGGTCAGGGCGCCGGACCGGGCGCCGGCAGGCCTACGATGGCCCGCCTGACTTCAGGGCTGCCAACCGCTCCACCACCTCGCGCTTGCCGACCCCGCGCAAGGCAGCGATGGCGGCGAGGTTCTTGCCTCTGGGGCGTGCCTTGCCTTGCTCCCAGGCGTACACGCTCTGCCCCGATGCGCTGACGAGCAACCCGAAATCCGCGGCCGACAGGCCCAGGCGCTTGCGATTGCTGGCCATGCCGGAGGCGCGGAACCGGAACTTGTCGGCGCCGTCAGCTTCCTCGACCGGAGATGGCGATGGCGATGGCGATGGCGGCCGAGCGTGGGCGATGCGTGCGGACTGCCGCAAGGACCGCTCCAATTCGCTGACCCTGCGCTTCAACGCGGCACTTTCCGCCCGTGCTGCCGCGAGCGCCCTCCTGATCGAATTGACCTCGCTGCGCACCGGCACGTGCGGGATGACGTGGTCGACCAGGTGCGCAGCGGTCTGCGACATGCGCCGGGCGCCGCAAGAGGGGCAGAATCCCCGGCGCTTGCAGCTGAAGGCCAGCAGCTTGTCGTGGCCGCACTCGCCGCAGCGTAGCCGCAGGAATCCATGCGCCAGGATGCCGCACTCGAGGAAGCGCGTCGAACCCTGTCCTTGATGAACCGCGGCAACTCGGCGTCCGTGCTGGCCTCGGTGTGGGCGATGAAGCTGGCCGCATGCTGCTGGACCAGGCGGTACAGCGTGGTCTGCTCCGGTCGGTGGCGTTCGTAGTGCGAGCCGGCTGGCCGGGGTAAGGAACCGGGCTGGCGGGCGGCGCACGGCATGCAGAGGACTCGATGGGGACCTCTACCGTCCCAGCATCGCCCTGCACTCGCCATCGCCCTTCGGTCGGGCTTGTGGGTGCAAGAAGATGGCCCTCCACCGGGTGCAGCCGGTTGGGGTGGGCCAGCCCCGGCGGGAGTCCGTCGTTCACCTTGGTGCCGATATCCTCAGTGCTTTTGAGGTCGTTCCTGGCCGACGCCATCGTCACATCGCTTCAGGATCCACGCGCCCCCTGGGGCGACGCATGTGGGAGATCTCGGCGTACCAGAACGCCGACAGCCTGTTCGGCATCTTCAACGCTGCGGCAACCATCCACGGCTCTGGCGACTACATGGCGGCGGTCGCCGCCGTGGCCTTCTGCGGTTTCATCGCAGCGCTGGTGGCCTACGCCTTCGCGCCCGAGAAGCTGCAGGGTTGGAAGTGGCTGGCCACGGTGCTGCTGGTGTTCTCCGTCCTCATCGTGCCGCGGGTGACCGTGGGCGTCGTCGACAAGACCGGCGGATCCGCCGTGAAGGTGGTGGCCAACGTCCCCTTCGGCGTGGCCTTCCTCGGCAGCGCGTCACCAGTACGGTCGGGCACACGCTCACGGGCCTGTTCGAGACGGCCTTCCAGGTCATCCCGGGTGTCGGCGCCCTGCCGAGCGAACTGAGCTACGAGAAGAACGGCCTGATGTTCGGCAACCGCCTCATCCGGGAGACAGGCGGCGTCGCCTTCCAGGATCCGAACTTCCGCACGGACCTGGTCAACTTCATCCACAACTGCACGATGTACGACCTGATCGACGGCACGGTCGATCCGGGCACGTTCTCGAGCTCGGACGACGTGTGGGCGCTGATGGCATCGCCCAACCCGGCCCGCTTCACGACCCTGACCAGCGCCGGCGGCTCGATCACCGTCGACACCTGCCCGAACGCCTACACGAACCTCAACGGACGGCTGCCGGCGCAGCTGACCCGCATCCAGGGCAAGCTCGCCTTCCAGCTGAACCCGACGCTGCCGGCTGCGGCCGCCAACGCCGCCATCGCCGGGCAGATCCAGCAGGCCTACCTGAAGAACAGCATCGCGACCGCGGCCGCGACGGCGGCCGACCTGATCCGCCAGAACGCAGTGCTGAATGCGATCAACGACACCAGCAACATCATCGGTCAGAAGGTGAACGACCCGGCGGCCATGGTGCTGGCCGTCGGGCGGGCGCAGTCCGTGGCGCAGCAGAACGCGGCCTGGCTGAACGCCGGCAAGGTCGCCGAGCAGGCGCTGCCGGTGTTCCGCAACGTGATCGAGGCCCTCACCTACGCGCTGTTCCCCCTCCTTGTCCTTGTTGATGCTGCTGACCAGCGGGCGAGACCACACGCGGCTTCGGGGCTACGCCGCGGTGCTGATCTGGATCCGGCTCTGGCCGCCGCTATGCCGTGCTCAACTACTGGCATCGATCTACGCCGCCTGGACCTCGCAGGCGGCGGACCTTTCGGCGGCGCCAAGGCTCGTCGCTGGAAGCCGGCATCGACGATCTACTCCCGGGCGATCTCCGGCGGAGGCCGAGGTCCTATTACCTGGCCATCAGCATCCCGTCATCGCCTGGGCCGCGCTCGATGGAACCTGGCACCGCGCGCTGGTGGGCGGTCTCTGGCCTGCAGTTGAGGCCGGCCACGGCAGGTGCCGCCGCGGGCAATCTGAGCAGGGCAATGTCTCGATGGACCAGATCCGGCCCGCGCGGAACCGGACGGTCCGCGCGTCATGAGCAACTGGCAGGACGACATCAGCGGCAACACCTTCTCGTCAAACATGCTGACCGCCCGGACCGCCGTCAGCCTGCTGCGCAACCAGGGCTACGCGTCCCGGGTCGTCTCGATGCGCGTGAGCGAGCAGGACGTGCAGGACGCCAGCCGTCAGGTCGACGCAGCTCGCACCGAGGCCGTTGCCGCAAGCTCCGAACGTTCGACGGTGCTCTCCGAGGCGTTCACCAAGGGCTTGGCAAAGCTGAAGTCATCGCGGAGCAGCACGGGATCGACATCCAGCAGCTTCGAGCAGTTGGGGCAGACACTGAACCGGCTTGACCAGATCACGAGGAGCGTCGCCGACAGCACGGGGATGAGCCAGTCGCAAGTCGCACGAATCGCTTTCGGCGCCTCTGGTCATCTCGGTGTCTCCACACCAGTTGCCGGCGCTCGAGCAACTGCCAACGCAGAGAAGGGATACCTGGCGGGGCTTTCGGCAGACCAGCAGAGGGTACTGGGCGCCTTGACCTCGGAGCAGTTGGTGCGCGCCGGATGTCGCAGACGGCAGCGCACCTGGTGGACCACGTCATCCCGCACGTGCCGGTGCGGCAATGGGTGCTGTCGCTGCCGATTCCGCTGCGCTTGCTGCTGGCCGCGCAACCCGAGCTGGTCACGCCGGTGCTGCAGGTGGTGCAGCGCGTGATTGCGCGCCATCTGCTAGATGCTGCCGGGCTCGAGGCCGACGAAGGCCATGGCGGCGCGGTCACGCTGATACAACGCTTCGGCTCGGCGGCCAACCTCAACATACATCTTCACGGCCTACTGCTGGACGGGGTATACCGTTGCGGCGCCGATGGCGTGCCGCAGTTCGTCGAAGCGGGCTCGCCCACCGACGACGAGGTGCATGCGCTGCTGCAGGCGATCATCACCCGGCTGATGAAGCTGCTCACGCGCCGGGGTGTGCTGATCGAGGACATGGGTCAGACCTACCTGGCCGAGCCCGATGACGACGGTGAGGAGGCGCGCACGCTGCGGCCACTTCAGGCGGCAGCCATCACCTACCGCATCGCCTTCGGTCCTCGCGCCGGACAGAAGGTGCTGACCCTGAGGGGTGCGATGCCGCGCGAGACCACGGCACGCCAGGCCCTGTGCGCCGACATCGACGGCTTCAGCCTGCACGCCGCAGTACGGGTGGAAGCGCACGACCGCAAGCGGCTGGAACAGCTGTGCCGCTACACCACCCGCCCGGCGCTTTCCGACGAACGGGTGCAGCTCAACGCCGCCGGGCAGGTGGAACTGAAGCTCAAGACACCCTGGCGCGACGGCACCACGCATCTGGTGCTGAGCCCGCTGGAGTTCATGCAGCGGCTGGCGGCGCTGGTGCCGCGGCCGCGGCTGCACCTCATCAGGTTCCACGGCGTGCTGGCGCCGAACGCCAAGCTGCGGGCGCTGGTGGTGCCGCAAGGCCCGCCAGCGCAAGCACAGGTGGCAACCGAGGCCGCCGCCGCCGAGTGCGAAGTCCAGACCGTCCAGGTCCGGCCGCACCACATCAGCTGGGCGCGGCTGCTCAAGCGCGTGTTCGACATCGACATGCAGCACTGCCCGAACTGCGGCGCCGGGGAACTGAAGATCATCGCGGCCATCCTGGAGCGAGCGGTCATCGAGAAGATCCTCAGCCATCTGGGGCTGGATCCGCAGCCGCCACCCCGGGGACGGGCGCGCGAGGCAGGGCAAGACTGAAGCTGCCTGAGCCGCGCCGGCCGTCACAAACACCTCGCCCCAGGCCCTCAGGCTGCCCTGCCAGCGGCAGCCAGGATGGCGCTGCGCCGCATGCCGGGGCGATGCCCACGGACTCAGGGTCAACCCTGATACCAAGGCCCAGCGCGCCCCGAGCGATCCGTCAGGGGCCAGGCCGAATCACGACAAGACGATGTCGCAGCCGTCAGTTCCAAGCCATCCAGGCCGGTATCGGCCGGCCACCCATGCATCAGTCGGGCTTTCCAGAGGCCAGAGGCAGGCCAGAGGCCGTTTGAAATTCCTATGCGCTCTCCATCGGGTCGTGCTCGACCCAGCCGGGCTGCGGAAAGTGCTGCGTCAGCTCGCGCTGCGCCATCGCGACGATGCGGCCCTGCGCATCGAAGACGATGCTGCGCGAGCTGGAGGTGCCCTGGTCCAGCGCGAGGATGTGGCTCATCTTGTCTCCTGCGAACCTCGATCGGGCAATCTAACCGACATTCGCGCGCCGGCGCTGGCGCCCCGTCTCAACGACCGGCGATGGACTTGATGAAGTCGATGGCCAGTTTGGCGATCAGTGCCTTGTCGTTGTCGATCGTGGCCACGTGGTACGAGTTCTCCAGCCAGGCCATCTCCACCCGGTTGGCGCCCACCTTGGCGGCGATCAGCGGGCCGTTGGTCGGGCTGACGACGTGGTCCTCGCGCGCGGTGATCACCAGCGTCGGGCACTTCACGCGCGGCAGCAGGTCGTGCGTGGCCGCCATCAGCGCATAGACCTGGCGGAAGGCCACCACCGGCACCTCGGCATAGGCCAGTTCCTTGCTGTTCGGGTCCTTGATGTCCGAGCCGATGCCGGGCACGGTGTCCGGCAGGCCGCGGCCGAAGGCCAGGCCGGCCATGTCGGGGCTGGACAGCTGCACCGCGGCGTTGATCGGAATCGCGCCCTTGATGAGGTCGGCATGCTTGGCCGCGGTGTGCAGCGTCAGCGTGCCACCCATCGACAGGCCGGTCATGTAAATCTGCGAGCAGTGCTTGCGCAGCTCGTCCAGCGCCTGCTCGACCGATTCCACCCAGTCGGCCGCGGTGCTGCGCGCCATGGCCGCCGGCGACACGCCGTGGCCCTTGAGCCGCGGGCCGATCACGGTGTAGCCGGCGCCGTGCAGCTGCTCGCCCAGGTAGCGCATGCTCTGCGTGGTGCCGGTAAAGCCGTGGCACACCAGCACGCCGATGTCGTTGCCCTTGAAGAAGAAGGGCTCGGCGCCGGCAAGGATGGGTTCGTCGCTCATGAAGTGCTCCAGGTTGAAGGAAGAAGGGCCTACTTGCGGTTCAGGCTGTAGGCCAGCGCCGCGGCCGCGATGATCGCGCCCTGCAGCATCAGCCGGCCGGGTTCGCCCAGGCCCAGGCTGGTGAGAAAGTTGAACAGGAAGGTCAGCATGAAGGCCGCCACCGCCGGGCCGGCCATGCCGCCGCGGCCGCTGCCGAAGTTGACGCCGCCCAGGATGGCCGCGGCCAGCGAGTTCAGCGCCAGGTCCTGGCCGAGCGTGATGCTGCCCTTGCCGACGAAGCCCACCAGGATGAAGCCGCACAGTACCGAGATCAGCGCCGAGGCCACGTGGCCGAGGAAGATGACGCGCAGGTGCGGAATGCCCGACAGCGCCGCGGCCTGCGGGTTGGCGCCCGTCGCGTCGAGGTAGCGGCCGAACACCGTGCCGCGCAGCAGCAGCGCGGCCGGCAGCAGCACGGCCAGCCACACCAGCACCGGTACGGGGATGCCCAGCAGGCGCAGCCGCGCCAGCTCGCGCAGGAACTCCGGTGCGTCGCCGGGGGCGCGTTGCTGCGACAACGCCACCACGCAGCCCGTCAGGATCATCGACGTGGCCAGCGTGACGATCATCGCCGACGCACGCGCCTTGACGATCAGCGCACCGTTGACCACGCCGACCACCAGCCCCAGCGCCACGCACGCCACCATCGCCACCGCGTCGGAGATCGGGAAGTAACCGCTGGTCAGCAGGTAGGACACGGCAACGATCACGCCGCCGGACGACAGGTCGATCGAGCGACCGCGCATCACCAGCGACTGGCCGATCACCGCCAGCCCCAGCGGCGCGGCCTGGCGGGCGATCAGCGGCAGCAGCATCGCCGATAGCAGCTGCGGGCGCATCACGGCGGCCAGCATTAGCAGCACCGCCAGCCCGGCATAGGCCGGCGGCAGCGCCAGCAGCGCGGCGGCCCAGCGGCGCGCGCGCGGTGCGGCCGGCGCCGCCGCGGAAGACAGCCCGGCCTTCACAGCCCCACCACCTTTCTGCGCTGCGCACACACCGCCGCCAGCAGCAGCAGGCCGGTGAGGGTGCCGCGCAGGAAGGGCGAGATGCCCAGCAGGTTGATGCCGTTGGTGATCAGCCCCAGGCTCAGCGCGCCGGTGACCACGCCCAGGATGCTGCCCACCCCGCCGGTCAGCTGGATGCCGCCCAGCGCCACCGCGGTGACCGACTCCAGGCCGAAGGCCGCGCCCATCGCCGGGTCACCGGAGGACACGCGCGCCGCCAGGTAGATGCCCGCCACCACCGCCAGCAGGCTGCAGACCACATAGGCCGACACCACCACCGCCACGGCACGCACGCCGTTGAGGTGCGCGCTGCGTGCATTGGCGCCGACGGCGAAGATGTGCAGCCCCAACCGCGTGCGGTGCAGCAGCAGGTACACCGCCAGCGCGCAGGCGGCGCACCACAGCAGCGGCCGCGGCACGCCCCACAGGTTGCCGTTGGCCAGCGCGCCCAGCACGGGGGGCACCGCACCGCCGGGGATCGGCAGCAGCAGGTAGGCCAGGCCCTGCAGGAAGGTCATCGTGCTCAGCGTCATCACCAGCGGGTGGATGCCGGCGACGGCGACGCCCAGGCCGTTGACCAGGCCGACGCA
Organism: Burkholderiaceae bacterium; assembly: GCA_016710525.1. Lineage (GTDB taxonomy): Bacteria > Pseudomonadota > Gammaproteobacteria > Burkholderiales > Burkholderiaceae_E > Quisquiliibacterium. Next base: position 86,842 of record JADJVQ010000006.1, on the reverse strand, counting down.
CAGGCCCAGCGCCAGCGCCAGCGTCACGCCCCACAGCGGGTCGGCCTGCGTGGCCACCAGGCAGCCGGCCAGGCTCATCACGCTGCCCACCGACAGGTCGATGCCGGCCACCAGCGCGACCACCATCTGGCCCAGGCTGACGATCAGCAGCGCGGCGATCTGCCCGCTGACGTTGACCAGGTTCTGCGTTGCCAGAAAGCTGGGCGCGGCCAGCGCCAGCAGGGCGAACAACAGCAGCGGCAGGCCGACGGTGTAGCGGCTGCTGCCGGAGCGGAAACTGTTCATGCCGTGACCTCCAGCGCGCTCGGCTGCTTGGATTCGGCGCCGTCGACCAGCGCCAGTGCGAGCAAGGCCTCTTCGGTGGCGCCTTCGGCCGGCACGTCGCCGACGATGCGGCCGGCCCGCACCATCAGGATGCGGTCGCACAGGCCGATCAGCTCCAGCAGGTCGGACGACAGCGCCAGCACCGCGCCGCCGCGCTGCACGAAGCCGCGCAGCAGTCCGTAGATCTCGGCCTTGGCGCCGACGTCGACGCCGCGTGTGGGCTGCTCGACCAGCAGCGTGTCGATGCCGGCGGCCAGCCAGCGCCCGATCATCACCTTCTGCTGGTTGCCGCCCGACAGGTCGCCCACCGGCTGCACCAAGTCGCGCGAGCGCAGCTGCAGCTGCTGCGCCATCTGTTCGATCACGCCGCGCTCGCGCGGCGCGCGGCGCATCAGCCCCAGGCCGCGCAGCAGGCCGAGGCGGATGTTGTCGGCGATCGGCAGCTCCAGGTACAGCCCTTCGAGCTTGCGGTCCTCGGGCACCAGGCCCACGCCGTGGCGCACCACCTGCTCCACGCCGTGGCGCGGATCGAAAGGCTGCACCCGGCCTTCACGGTCGTGGCGCACGATGTCGCAGCTCACCGGCGGCAGCGCGCCGGCCAGCGCGCGGATGATCTCGCGCTGGCCCTGGCCTTCCAGCCCGCCCATGCCGACGATCTCGCCACGGCGCAGCAAAAGGCGCGCGTTGGCGGCGCCGGGCAGCGGCGTCAGCTCGCGCACCTCCAGTGCGGCCGGGCCGGGCGCGGTGCCGTCGCGCGGCGGAAACAGCGCCTGCAGCGAGCGGCCGACCATCAGCGCGATCAGCCGGTCGTGCGTCAGCGCCTCGATCGGTTCGGTGCAGACCCAGCGCCCGTCCTTCAGCACCGTCACCGTGTCGCAGAAGCGGAAGATCTCGTCGAGCCGGTGGCTGATGTAGAAAACCAGCTTGCCCTGCGCCTTCAGCGCGCGCAGCAGCTGCTCCAGCTTGTCGACCTCGGCCCGGTTCAGTGGCGCGGTCGGTTCGTCGAAGATGAACACCGAGGCATCGGCGCTCACGCCCTTGGCGATCTCCACCAGTTGCTGCTCGCCGATGCTGAGGCTGCCGCAGGGGCGTTGCGGATCGAGCGCGATGCCGATGCGCGCCAGCACGTTGGCCGCGTCGGTCAGCATCGCCGCGCGGTCGACCAGGCCGTGGCGCGTGGGCTCGCGCCCGAGCAGCAGGTTCTCGGCCACCGTCAGGTTCGGCAGCACCGTCAACTCCTGGAAGACGGTGGAGATGCCTGCGGCACGCGCGGCGGCCGGGTCGCGCAGATGCACCGGCCGGCCGCCGATGTGCAGCTCGCCCGCATCGGGCTGGTGCACGCCGGCCAGCAGCTTCATCAGCGTCGACTTGCCGGCGCCGTTCTCGCCGGTGAGGGCGTGGATCGAGCCGGCGTGGCCACTGAGGTTCACGTCCTGCAGCGCGGCGGTGGAACCGAAGCGCTTGCTGATGCCGCGTGCGACGACGAGCGCTTCGGCGCCGGAAGAGGGCAGCGACATGGACGGCGCTTCAGCGGCGGAAGGTTTCCTTGAGCGTGGCGTCCGGCAGCGTCGACGGCATCCAGTAGGCGTCGTTCAGGTCGGGGCGGAAGAACTTGTCCAGGTCGGTCTGGGTGATCGGCGGCGGCGACGAGAAGTACGAGCGGTACAGCGGTTTGCCGGCCAGCAGCGCCGCCGAGGCGCGCACCAGCGCGGCACCCAGGCCCGGCGTGAACTGCGGCGCGACGCTCTTCAGCCCGGTGGACTTCCACACGCGCAGGAAGCCGTTGTTGCCTTCGCCGGTCATCGGCACCAGCGGCTTGCCGGCTTCCTTGAACACGTCGATGCAGGCGCGCGTCATCTCGGCGCCGGAGAACCAGATGCCGTCGGGGCTGTTGCCGGACAGCACCAGGTTCTCGCACAGCTGCTTGCTCTTGGCGTAGTTCCAGTCGCCGAAGACTTCCTGCGTGATCTTGAGGTTCGAGCCCTCGATCGACTTGCGGAAGCCGTTGTAGCGCAGCTGCTCCTCCTCGACGCCGGCCACGCCGCGGAAGGCCCAGATGTTGCCCTTGCCGTTGAGCTGCTTGCGCAGGTATTCGCCGCCCTGGCGGCCGAAGACCTCGCCGCCGCCCATGATCTCGACGGTCGATTGCATCGACGTACCGAAGGCGCCCAGCACGATCACCGGGATGCCGGTCTTGGCTGCCTTGGCGGACAGCGGCGCGCCGATGGCCGACGAGATCGGGCCGATGATGATCGCGTCCACCTTCTTGGCCAGCAGGTCCTCGACGTCGGCCACCTGCTTCGGCGCCTGCCAGTTGGCCTCGACGAAGATGAACTCGCCGATGTTCTTGTCCTGCGACGCGGCGTATTTCATCTCCTGGATCATCTGCACGATCCAGGTGTTGCCCACGCCGCCGAAGGACACGCCGATGCGCCAGGGCCCGGGCTTCTTGAACTCGTTCGGCTTCGTCTGCTCCTTGCTCGTCGGCGCCAGCAGGCCTGGTGGCAGCAGCTCCACGTCGGCGGCCAGGGCGGGGATGGGCAGGGCGGTGGCCGCGAGCACGGCGGCCGCGGCAAGACGCGTGCGCAGGAATGAAAGGGTCACGGGGGCTCCTCGACGGTGGGTGGGGGGATAGCTGTTCGAATCAGCCTTGTTGATTGTATCAGGGACGGAAACACGTATCGCCCTCGGCCGGTCAGCGGCATCAGGTCCTTCAGAGCGTCTACAGCCTGGGTGGCGAGCGGAACCAGATGCGGCCTTCCGTTGATCTTCTCCCGCTTTGTCCGCTTCATCTTGGCGGAGGGTATCGCCCACATCCTTGCCTCGAGATCCAGCTCGGCCCACTCCATCTGCCGGATGTTCCCTGGCCGCTGGAAGAGCAGTGCCGACAGAAGCAGTGCCGCCCGGGTGACGGGGTGACCGTGGTAGCCGTCGATCGCGCGCATCAAGTCGCCGACCTGATCCGGTTCGACGATCGCCGAGACGTGCCTCGTCAGCACCGGCTTCAGTGCGCCGCGCAGATCCGAAGCGGGGCTGCGCTCACAACGTCCGGTCGCGACGCCGTATCGAAACACTTGCCCGCAGGCTTCCAGCAGAGAGTGCGGCAGTTCGCGCGTGCCACGTGCCTCGACGCGCCGCAGCGTCTGCAGCAGCATCGGTGCGCCGATCTGGGAAAGCGGAAGCTTGCCCAGCCAGGGGAAGATGTCCTTCTCGAGGCGCTCCATCCAGCGCTTGGCGTAGTGATCGCTCCAGCCGACCTTCTTGGTCGCGTGGAACTCGCGCGCGGTCACCTCGAAGCTGGCGTTGGCGTCGAACCGGGAACTGAGGCGCTCCACCTGCCGCGTGAGCACCGGATCTGCGCCCGACTGATGTTGCTTGCGCGCATCATCACGTGCGACCCTGGCCTCTTTCAGACCCAGATCTGGATAGCCCCCGAGGGCAAGGCGCTTCTCCTTCCCGTCGAAGCGGTACTTCCAGAACCAGCGCTTGGACCCAGAGGGCGAGACCTCCAGGTACAGACCGCCGGAATCGGCCAGGCGCACGCGGGGCCTACCCGCGTCGCAACTCGCGTTCTTGCACTGCTTGTCGGTGAGCATGGGGGAACGAAACGTCAAATGGCTGCGAACACGCCATTTGTTCCCCCAGATGTTCCCCCAACTTCGCTGCGCTGCCGTGGGACGGCAGGAGCCTTCCTGACTCAAGCGACCGTCTAAGTCGTTGATTTAGCGGGAAGTTCGGTCCGGCATGGGACCTGATGAAACGCTGGGATGGGGTGGCTGATGGGACTCGAACCCACGACGACTGGAATCACAATCCAGGACTCTACCAACTGAGCTACAGCCACCACCGAGGAACACGGCCCTGCAATGCCGGGCCACGAACCTTGCAACTATACCAGCCACCGAATGCCAATATCTGGCATTCACGAGAACTGGCCTGCCCGACAGGATTCGAACCTGTGACCCTCAGCTTAGAAGGCTGATGCTCTATCCAACTGAGCTACGGGCAGATTTCCCGTCGGACAGGGACGAAGCCTTGAGTCTGGCCGATACTGCTGGGACTTGGTCGGGGCGAGAGGATTCGAACCTCCGACATCTTGCTCCCAAAGCAAGCACTCTACCAGGCTGAGCTACGCCCCGGAGGCCGCGAATTGTAGCGCAAATCGCGGCCACAATCCGGCCGTGTCGCGAACAAATTCGACGTGGCCGATCCGTCGCGGCGATCAGGCTCCGATCAGGCGCAGGCCACGCAGCCATCAGGCGGCAATCGCGTCGACCAGGCGGCGGGCCGCACGGTCAGCGAGGTCATCGTCGCGGGCCTCGACCATGACCCGCAGCAGCGGTTCGGTGCCCGAGGGCCGTATCAGGATGCGACCGTCACTGCCGAGTTGGGTTTCGACCTCGGCACGGGCCAGCTTGAGCGCGCCGTGGTTTTCCCAATCGAAGCCCTTGGCGATGCGCACGTTGATCAGCTTCTGCGGGAACAGGCGCAATCCGGAGGTGAGTTCGGCCAGCGTCTTGCCGCTGCGGCGCATCGCGCACAGCACCTGCAGGGCACTGATGGTGCCGTCGCCGGTGGTGTGGCAATCCAGGCACAGCAGGTGGCCGGAGCTCTCTCCGCCGTAGCGCCAGCCGCGCTGATGCAGCAACTCGAGCACGTAGCGGTCGCCGACCTTGGCCCGCTCGAACTGCACGCCGAGCCTGCCGAGCGCCTGTTCGAGCGCCAGGTTGGACATCAGGGTGCCGACCGCACCCGGGACGATGCGGTCGCGCAGCCGGTCGCGCACGATCAGGTAGAGCAGCTCGTCGCCGTTGTACAGGCGCCCGGCCGCGTCGACGAGCTGGAGCCGGTCGGCATCGCCATCGAGTGCGATACCGACATCGGCATGGTGCTCGCGCACCGCGGCGGCCAGCGCCTCGGGATGCGTCGCGCCGACCTCCTCGTTGATGTTCAGGCCATTGGGCTTGTCGCCAATGGTGATCACGTCGGCGCCCAGTTCGTGAAAGACGTGCGGCGCGGTGTGATACGCAGCGCCGTGCGCGCAGTCGACCACCATCTTCAGCCCGCGCAGGTCGAGCGCGAACGGAAAGGAACTCTTGCAGAACTCGATGTAGCGGCCCGCCGCGTCTTCCATGCGCCGCGCCCGCCCGAGATGCTCGCGCGAGGGCCCACAGCCGATCTGCTGCTCCATCTCGGCTTCGATGCGCCTCTTCGACCGGATCCGGCAGCTTGTTGCCGTCGCCCGAGAAGAACTTGATGCCGTTGTCCTGGAAGGGGTTGTGCGAGGCGCTGATCACCACGCCCGCCGACAGCCGCAGCGCGCGCGTCAGGTAGGCCATCGCCGGCGTCGGGATGGGGCCCGACAGCAGGACATCGACACCGGCGGCCGCGAACCCGGCCTCGAGCGCCGCTTCGAGCATGTAGCCGGAGATGCGCGTGTCCTGCCGACCAGGACCGCGGTGCCGGTCGCCCCGCCGCCGATCCCCTGCCGTGAGCGCGCGGCCGGCCAGCACCTCCGCGCGAAACCGAGCCGCAACACGAAATCGGCGGTGATCGGCGCCTCGCCGACCCGCCCGCGCACCCCGTCGGTGCCGAAATGCCTGCGTCCCATGGCTTTCCGCTGCCCTGGTTCGTGGCTTGATTGCTGGTTCGTCGATCGGCCTGCCAGACTGCGCAGCCGTCACGGCTCTCGGCCACGTCGTGCACGCGCACGATCGCCGCGCCGCGCGCCACCGCCGCGAGCATCGCCGCCAGGCTGCCAGCCAGCCGCCGATCCGCCGGTCGGCCGGTCAGGGCGCCGATCATCGATTTGCGCGAAACACCGACCAGCACCGGCTGACCGGCGGCGGCGAGTTCGTCCATGGCCTCGAGCAGCAGCAGATTGTGCCGCAGCGTCTTGCCGAACCCGATCCCGGGATCGAGGACGATGCGCTCCACGACAACGCCTGCCGCGCTCAGCGCCTGGGCACGCCCGCGCAGGAACTCCCTGACCTCCGACACCACGTCCCGATAGTCCGGCGCCTGTTGCATCGTGTCCGGCTCGCCTTGCATGTGCATCAGGCACAGCCCGCAGCCCGACTCGCGAACTGCCTCGATCGCGCCGCGTGCGCGCAGCGCGCCGACGTCGTTGATCATGTCGACGCCAGGGCTCGAGCCTGGCGCATCGCCTGGACGGCGGGTATCGACCGACAGCGGCACGCCAGCGTCGCGCAGCGCCTCGACCACTGGCGCAACCTGCGCGACTCCTCGGCCTCCGAGACCGGCGCAGCGCCAGGACGCGTCGATTCGCCGCCGATGTCGAGCAGGTGGGCGCCTTCGGCGACCAGCCGCCGCGCGTGCGCGATCGCCGCGTCGATGCTGCCGTGACGGCCAGCATCGGAGAACGAATCGGGCGTGACGTTGACCACCCCCATCACCAGCGGGTGATCGAGCGATCTGAAGCGTCCGAAGCCGGCCGCAGGCCAAACGGCGCGGTAGGCGGGCGACCATCCCCGCGCCAGCCCTGGGGATCAGGGAGCGGCCGGCGCGGCCGGCGCGCTGGCCGTCACCGCGGCAGGAGCACTGGGCGTGCCGCCTGTACCACCGGTGCCACCCGAGCGCTCCTTGGGGGGACGCGGCGGACGGCCACAGGCGATGTCCTCGATCTGGTCGGCATCGATGGTCTCCCACTCGAGCAGAGCCGCGGCCATCGCTTCGACCTTGTCGCGGTTCTCCTCGAGGATCTTGCGCGCGGCCGCGTACTGCTCGTCGATGATGCGGCGGATCTCGCTTGTCAACCTTGCGCATCGTGTCTTCGGACACGTTGGTGGTCTTGGTGATCGAGCGGCCGAGGAAGATCTCGCCTTCGTTTTCGGCATAGACCATCGGGCCCATCACGTCGCTCATGCCGTAGCGGGTGACCATGTCACGCGCCATCGCGGTGGCCCGTTCGAAGTCGTTGGACGCGCCGGTGGTCATCTGCTTCATGAACAGCTCTTCGGCGATCCGCCCGCCGAACAGCACCGCGATGGTGTTGAGCATGCGATCGCGGTCCATGCTGTAGCGGTCCTGTTCGGGCAGCTGCATGGTGACGCCGAGAGCGCGGCCGCGCGGGATGATGGTGACCTTGTGCACCGGATCCGTCTTGGGCAGGAGCTTCGCGACGATGGCGTGGCCGGATTCGTGATACGCCGTGTTGCGGCGCTCTTCTTCGGGCATGACCAGCGAGCGCCGCTCGGCGCCCATGATGATTTTGTCCTTGGCCCGCTCGAAATCGATCATTTCGACCAGACGAGCGGTCCGCCGGGCAGCGAACAGAGCCGCCTCGTTGACGAGGTTGGCCAGATCAGCACCCGAGAAACCGGGGGTGCCGCGCGCTATGACATCAGGGCGCACATCGGGCCCGATGGGAACCTTGCGGATGTGCACATTGAGGATCTGTTCGCGACCGCGAATGTCGGGCAGCGGCACCACGACCTGGCGGTCGAAGCGGCCCGGACGCAGCAGCGCCGGGTCGAGCACGTCGGGACGATTGGTGGCCGCGATGACGATTACGCCCTGGCCGGTTTCGAAGCCGTCCATCTCGACCAGCAACTGGTTCAGGGTCTGCTCACGCTCGTCGTTGCCCCCGCCCAGGCCAGCGCCGCGCTGGCGGCCGACCGCATCGATCTCGTCGATGAACAGGATGCAGGGCGCGTGCTTCTTGGCGTTCTCGAACATGTCACGGACACGGGCTGCGCCCACGCCGACGAACATCTCGACGAAGTCGGAGCCGGAGATCGAGAAGAACGGCACCTTGGCCTCGCCGGCGATGGCCTTGGCCAGCAGGGTCTTTGCCGGTGCCGGGCGAGCCGACCATCAGCACGCCGCGCGGAATGCGTCCGCCGAGCTTCTGAAATTTGGAGGGATCACGCAGGAACTCGACCAGTTCCTTGACGTCGTCCTTGGCCTCGTCGCAGCCAGCGACATCGGCGAAGGTGATGCTGTTGCTGCTTTCGTCGAGCAGCCGCGCCTTGCTCTTGCCGAAAGAGAACGCGCCGCCCCGCCCGCCACCTTGCATCTGGCGCATGAAGAATACCCAGACACCGATCAGCAGCAGCATCGGGAACCAGGACACGAAGATGTTCAGCAGCAGCGACTGCTCTTCTTCAGGCTTGGCGTTGACCTGGACGCCGAACTTCATCAGATCGCCGACCATCCAGGGATCGCTGGGCGAGAAGACGGTGACCGTCTTGTTGTCCTTGGTGCGCCCACGCAGGGTCCGACCGTCGATGGTGACGCTTTCGATGCGCCCTTCCTTCGCCTCGGTCATGAATTGGGAGTAAGGCATGTCGCTGCCGCGCGCCTGCCGACTGTCGAACTGCTTGAAGACGGTGAACAGCACCAGCGCGATGACGAGCCAGACTGCCGCCTTCGAGAACACATTATTCACTTAGGAATGCTCCTTTTCCAGCCCTTGCATTCTACGCAGTTTGGGGCAACCGTGCCAGCTGCAAGCCCCTTGTAAGTCGTTGATCCGTATAGCCCTTACACTCTTCTAACGCTTCAGGCCCCTGCCGAGAAGGTAGGTTTCGGCCGACTTGTCGCGCGAAGCCTTCGGTTTTCGAGGCGAAACCTTCACGAAAGTGCGCTTGAATCGCTCGACCGACTGGCTGTATCCGCTGCCATGGAAGCACTTCACCAGCAAGGCGCCCTCGGGCTTGAGGTGATCAACGGCGAAATCCGCCGCCAGTTCGATCAGATCGGCCATCCGGGCCGCGTCGGCCAGACCCACGCCCGACAGGTTGGGCGCCATGTCGGACACGATCAGGTCGGCCCGCGCGCCGCCAAGGGCGCTGGCCAGGGCCGTCAGCGCGTCGTCCTCGCGAAAATCGCCCTGGATGAACTCGACATCGGCGATCGGGTCCATGGGCAACAGATCCAGCGCGATGATCCGCCCGCGGATCCCGCCCGATCCGGTCGCCAGGCGCTCGCGCAGGACCTGGCTCCAGGCCCCGGGCGTCGAACCCAGGTCGACCACGATCTGGCCGGGCTGGATCAGCTTGTCCTGCTGATCGATCTCGATGAGCTTGAATGCCGCGCGCGAGCGATAGCCTCGCGCCTGTGCCTGCTTGACATAGGGATCGTTGCGATGCTGGTCTAGCCAGGCCTTGCTGAATCGATTCTTGGCCATCGGGAGAAGGAATGCGCGCAAGAAGCGCGGGAGTCGGCTCATTATCCCCTGCGCGGGGTCCTGTGATGGAATGACCAGCGATCGGGAAGCCGCGCGAGCAGGGCCGGCGGCCGACCGGAGGACGGTTTCCGTTGCTGGCCCGCCGCATTCGCGTCGAATACGTCACCCTGAAACGGCGAATCGGCAACGATCACATCCTGCACGCTCGCCTGCGTCGTCCCTTCATGCTCCGCCGATGATCCCGCCCGCCCCACTCGAAAAACCCCGCAGCGCGTCACACGGCATGTCCCCCGCAGAACCGCTGGAAACCCGGATTTCGGGTCGAGCCGAGACGACGATGCTGCTGCGCGTGTACCAGCTGAGCGTCGGGCTGTGCCTGCTGGTCCTGGTGGTCCTGGTGCCCTTCTTCATCGTGCGCAAGACCGTCCCCGCCCTGGGGGCGGGCATCGGGCTGGTGGCAGCCCTGATCGGCATCGCCATGCTGCGCCGGGGGCATGCCAAACGATCGATGTGGCTGATGGTGTTCGCCGTCTGGAGCGCCTCGGCGCTGATGACTTTCAGCGGCCTGCCCCACGTGATGATGCCGCTGGTCCTGGCAACCTCGGTCGTGGTCGCCCTCGTCATCGGCAGCTGGGTGGCAGGGGCCTTCGGCGGCAGCTTCCTGCTGTTCTGGCTGCTCGTCCGGGTGGCGACCGACCTGGGCTGGACCGCGCCGGTCTTGTACGAGCGGCACTGGATCACCTGGATCATGGCCGGCACGAGCTTCGTGATGATCATGCTGCCGATCCTGGCCATGCTGGACGAGCAGCGCCATGCCCTGTCCAAGCTGTCGCGCGAGATCGACGAACGCCGGCGGGCCGAGCAGGCGATGCGCGGCGCCGCACACATGGCCGAAGCGGCCAGCCGGGCCAAGAGCGAGTTCCTGGCCAACATGAGCCACGAGATCCGCACGCCGATGAATGGCATCCTGGGCATGCTGCAGCTCACGATGCTCACCGAGCTCACCGCCGCACAGCGCAGCAAACTGGGCCATGCCGAAGACGCGGCACGCTCGCTGCTGCGCATCATCGACGACATCCTGGACCTGTCCAAGATCGAAGCTGGCCGGCTCGAACTCGAGACGGTGGACTTCTCGCTGGACGAGACGATGGGCCGGCTGGCGATGCTGGTGCGCCCTGGCGCGAACGACAAGGGCCTGCACTTCGACATCACGCTCGATGATGACGTGCCGCGCTGGCTGGTCGGCGACCCGCTGCGGCTGGGCCAGATCCTGCTGAACCTGTGCAGCAACGCGGTCAAGTTCACCGAGCGGGGATCGGTCCAGATCCGCGTCACCCGGCGTGGCCACGACATCGCGCCCATCGAGGCCGGCGAGCAGCCGGCCCTGATCGCCCCTGTCGGCGCTAAGCCCGCCGGGGTGGAACTCGAATTCTCGGTGCGCGACTCCGGCATCGGCATCAGCGAAGGCGACCGCGGCTGGCTGTTCCAGTCGTTCAGCCAGGCGGACAGTTCGACCACACGGCGCTTCGGCGGTACCGGGCTGGGCCTGACGATCAGCAAGCGGCTGACCGAACGGATGGGCGGACGGATCGAGGTCGAGAGCACGGTCGGCCAGGGCAGTCTCTTCCGGTTCAACGCCCTCTTCGGACTGGCCGAGCCCACGCCGCTGGCCCCGCCCGCCGCACCCGAGAGCACACGGGAATCGGGCATCGGCGGCGTGCGCGTCCTGCTCGTCGAGGACAATCCGATCAACCAGGAGGTCGCGCGCGCGATGCTGACGGCGGCGGGCGCGCTCGTCGAGGTGGCCGGCGACGGGGCTCAGGCGATCGCAGCGCTGGCACGGTCCGAGTTCGACGCCGTGCTGATGGATGTGCAGATGCCCGTCATGGACGGCCTGGAGGCGACCCGCCGGCTGCGCGGCGATCCGCGCCATGCGCGTCTGCCGATCATCGCGATGACGGCCAATGCCCTGGCCGACGACCGCGAAATCTGCCTGGCCGCCGGCATGACCGACTACGTCACCAAACCGATCAGCATGCAGACGATGGTCCAGGCCATGTCCCGGCATCTCGCGGGCCGCCACCCCTGAACGGCACGCGCGGCACGAACATATTCTGCCGACTCGCGCGCGGCCCCGATAGAATTCGCGGATGAACGAAGAACTCAATACCCGGGGCCCTGCCCCGACGCTCGACGCCGCGCAGCGCAAGGCGCTCAAGGCACAGGCCCACCCCCTCAAGCCGGTGGTGATGATCGGCGAATCCGGGCTGACACCCGCCGTGCTGGCCGAGATCGAACGCGCGCTGGTCAGCCACGAGCTGATCAAGATCCGTGTGTTCGGCGACGATCGCGAGGCCCGCTCGGCACTGCATGCGGCCATCTGCGAACAAACCGCCAGCGCGCCGGTCCAGCACATCGGCAAGCTGCTGGTGATCTGGCGGCCGGGGCCCGACGATGCGCCGGTGCGCTCGGCCAAGGGCCGGGTCCGGCCGAACGCACCCTACCAGCCCAAGAAGGCCGCGGGTGCGGGGCAGGCAGCGCCCACCAAGCGGGCCCCTCGAACGCGCCCGGCCGACCAGGACAAGGGCACCCGCGGCAAGCCGCCGGCCCAGCCCCGTGCGCGCCTGGAAAAAGGCAGCACCGGACGTCCGACCGCACTGGCCCGCGGAGCGGCGCTCGGGAAATCGGGGGCGCCTGGCGCGGCCGCACGCGATGCCGGCAAAGCCGCCGCAGGCGAAAAACCGGCCCCGAGAGCCGCCCGCAAGGCTTACGGGGCGCAAGCCCAGGTCGGCAAACCCGCCCGGCCCGGCCGCGCGCCAGCGCTGGCCTCGCCCGGCGCACGGGTCAGATCGCCGATCGCGCGCAAACGCTGACCCGGCGAGGATCTGCCCGACCGGCAGACCTGCCCGCGCCGGGCGATCCGGCGCGCCGCCGCCGTTATTCGTAACGAACGTCGAGGATCTCGTACTCTCGCAAGCCGCCGGGGGCCTGAACCTCGGCGACATCGCCGGCGTACTTGCCGATCAGGGCGCGTGCGATCGGGCTGGACACCGAAATCTTGCCGACCTTGATGTCGGCTTCGTCATCGCCGACGATCTGATACGTGGTCTTCTTGTCGGTGACCAGGTCTTCGAGTTCGATGGTCGCACCGAAGACCACCCGCCCCTCGGCATCGAGGAGCTTGGGGTCGATGATCTGGGCATTGGACAGTTTGCCTTCGAGTTCGCCAATGCGGCCCTCGATGAATCCTTGACGCTCGCGCGCGGCATCGTATTCGGCGTTCTCGGAGAGATCGCCCTGGGCGCGCGCTTCGGCGATCGCGGTGATCACGGCCGGGCGGTCGACTGTCTTCAGTCGATGCAGCTCGTCCTTGAGCAATTGGGCGCCGCGCGTCGTCAGCGGGATGGTAGGCATCGATTCACTCCGGTTCAGGATCAGCACCGGATCCGGCAAGCTTGCCGGTCCGGCGGCTCGACCTTGCTGTCAGGCAAGGCTGAGGTGCAGTTGTTGAAGACTGTAGACGTCCAGCGCATTCAGGTGGCGCATTCCCTCGACCGCTGCCCGCGCACCCGCCAGCGTGGTGTAGTAGGTGACCCGCTGCGCCAGCGCGGTCGTGCGGATCGAGCGGGAATCGGCGATCGCGCCGCGTTTTTCTTCGACGGTGTTGATCACCAGCGAGATATCGCCATTCTTGAGCATGTCGACGATGTGCGGGCGGCCTTCCTGAACCTTGTTGATGGCGGTCACCGGGATGCCTTGCGCGGCGATGGCCGCGGCAGTGCCCTTGGTGGCAACCAGTTTGAACCCGATCTCGTGCAGCGCACGGGAAATCGCGACCATGCCGGGTTTGTCGGCATTCTTGACCGAAACGAACGCGGTGCCCGAAGAGGGCAGCTTCACCCCGGCGGCCAGCTGCGACTTCACGAAGGCTTCGCCGAAGGTGTAACCGACGCCCATCACCTCGCCAGTGGACTTCATCTCCGGCCCCAGGATGGTGTCCACGCCCGGGAACTTGACGAACGGGAACACCGCCTCCTTGACCGAGAAGTATCCGGGCGTGACCTCGGCGCCGATGCCCTGCTGGGACAGTGTGCGCCCGGCCATGCAGCGCGCGGCGATCTTGGCCAGCTGCAGGCCGGTCGCCTTGGACACATAGGGCACGGTGCGCGAGGCGCGCGGATTGACCTCGAGCACATACACGGTGCCGCCGGAGCCTTCGGTGGAGTTCTGGATCGCGAACTGCACGTTCATCAGGCCGACGACTTTCAGTGCACGCGCCATCTGCTCGGTCTGGCGTTTGAGCTCGGCAACCGTCTCGGCCGACAGCGAATAGGGCGGCAGCGAACAGGCCGAATCGCCCGAGTGCACGCCCGCCTGCTCGATGTGCTCCATCACGCCGCCGATGAACACCTGGTGGCCGTCGGACAGGCAGTCGACATCGACCTCGATGGCATCGTTCAGGAAACGGTCGAGCAGCACCGGGCTGTCGTTGGAGACCTTGACCGCCTCGCGCATGTAGCGCTCGAGATCGCGCTGCTCGTGCACGATCTCCATCGCGCGCCCGCCCAGCACGTAGCTGGGGCGCACCACCAGCGGATAGCCGATCTCCTGGGCCATCGCGATGGCCTCGGGCTCGGTGCGTGCGGTGCGGTTGGGCGGCTGGCGCAGGTTCAGCTTGACCAGCAGCTTCTGGAAGCGCTCGCGGTCTTCGGCGATGTCGATGCTCTCCGGGGAGGTGCCGATGATCGGCACGCCGTTGGCCTCGAGCGCCTTGGCCAGCTTCAGCGGCGTCTGGCCGCCGTACTGCACGATCACGCCGACCGGTTTTTCCTTGTCGACGATCTCGAGCACGTCTTCGAGCGTGAGCGGCTCAAAATACAGACGATCGCTGGTGTCGTAGTCGGTGGAGACGGTTTCGGGATTGCAGTTGACCATGATGGTCTCGAAGCCGTCTTCGCGCAGCGCGAAGGCCGCGTGCACGCAGCAGTAGTCGAATTCGATGCCCTGGCCGATCCGGTTGGGCCCGCCGCCCAGCACCATGATCTTCTTGCGATCGGTGGGCGCGGCTTCGCACTCGTCCTCGTAGGTGGAATACAGATAGGCGGTGGTGGTCGAGAACTCGGCCGCGCAGGTGTCCACCCGCTTGTAGACCGGGCGCACATTCCACTCGCGGCGCAGCTTGCGGATCTCGGCCTCGGTGCTGTCCAGCAGGTAGCCCAGGCGCCGATCCGAGAAACCCTTCTTCTTCAGCCACAGCAGCGTGGCGCGGTCGACGTCGACCAGCGTGCGCTTGTCCAGCGCCAGCTCGATGTCGACGATCTCCTTGATCTGCGCCAGGAACCACGGGTCGATGTGGGTGAGGGTGTGAACCTCTTCGAGCGTGAAGCCGGCCGCGAAGGCGTCACCGACGTACCAGATTCGTTCCGGACCGGGTTCGCCGAGTTCTTCTTCGATGCGCTCGCGTTCGGTGGTCTTCTGATTCAGCCCGTCCACGCCCACTTCGAGGCCGCGCAGCGCCTTCTGGAAACTCTCCTGGAAGGTGCGTCCGATCGCCATGACCTCACCCACCGATTTCATTTGGGTGGTGAGATGCGAGTCGGCGGTCGGAAATTTTTCGAACGCGAATCGCGGGATCTTGGTGACGACGTAGTCGATGCTGGGCTCGAACGACGCCGGGGTGGCGCCGCCGGTGATGTCGTTGCGCAGTTCGTCCAGCGTGTAGCCCACGGCCAGCTTGGCGGCCACCTTGGCGATCGGGAAGCCGGTGGCCTTGGAGGCCAGCGCCGACGAGCGGCTGACCCGCGGATTCATTTCGATCACGATCATCCGGCCGTCCTGCGGATTGATCGCGAACTGCACGTTGCTGCCGCCGGTGTCGACGCCGATCTCGCGCAGGATGGCGATCGAGGCATCGCGCATCAGCTGGTATTCCTTGTCGGTCAGCGTCTGCGCGGGCGCGACCGTGATCGAGTCGCCGGTGTGCACGCCCATCGGGTCGAGGTTCTCGATCGAGCAGACGATGATGCAGTTGTCCGCGCGGTCGCGGACCACTTCCATCTCGAACTCCTTCCAGCCGATCAGGCTTTCTTCGATCAGCAGCTCGCTGGTGGGCGAGGCTTCGATGCCGCGCTTGCAGATGGTCTCGAACTCTTCGGCGTTGTAGGCGATGCCCCCGCCCGTGCCGCCCAGCGTGAAGCTGGGCCGGATGATCACCGGGAAGCCGGCCGCGCCGCTCATCTCGGCGATGCGCTTTTGCACGCCCCAGGCCTCGTCGATGGTGTGAGCGATGCCCGAGCGCGCCGAGCCCAGGCCGATCTTGGTCATCGCGTCCTTGAACTTGCTGCGGTCTTCGGCCTTGTCGATGGCCTCCGGCGAGGCGCCGATCAGTTCGACCCCGTACTTGGTCAGCACGCCGTGATGATGCAGATCGAGCGCGCAGTTCAGCGCGGTCTGGCCGCCCATCGTGGGCAGGATCGCGTGCGGGCGCTCCTTGGCGATGATGCTTTCGACGACCTGCCAGGTGATCGGCTCGATGTAGGTGACATCGGCGGTCTCGGGGTCGGTCATGATCGTGGCCGGATTGCTGTTGACCAGGATGACCTTGAACCCTTCTTCGCGCAGCGCCTTGCAGGCCTGCGCGCCCGAGTAGTCGAACTCGCAGGCCTGACCGATGACGATCGGGCCTGCGCCGATGATGAGGATGCTTTGGATGTCGGTGCGCTTCGGCATGATCGGCCCGTTATCGGAAAGTGTGGGCGGCCGGATTAGGCCGTGCTCGGGCGTCGGAAGAGAGTGCGCCCGGCGAACAGGTGGGCGGCGGTGCGCGCAGCGGCATGGGATTCACGCTCGCCCCTGCAGCATCAGCGCCACGAAGCGGTCGAACAGGTAGGCAATGTCGCGTGGCCCGGGGCTGGCTTCCGGATGCCCCTGAAAGCAGAACGCCGGCCGATCGGTGCGGGCCAGGCCCTGCACCGAATTGTCGAACAGCGACACGTGGGTGACGCGCATGTTGGCCGGCAAGGTCTGGGGATCGACCGCAAAGCCATGGTTCTGGCTGGTGATCAGCACCTGCCCGGTGTCGAGGTCCTTGACCGGGTGATTGGCGCCGTGATGGCCGAACTTCATCTTCAGGGTGCGCGCACCCGAGGCCAGGCCCATGATCTGATGCCCCAGGCAGATGCCGAAGGTCGGGATGCCGCGCTCGATGAGTTCGCGCGACGCCGCGATCGCGTAGTCGCAGGGCTCGGGATCTCCGGGCCCATTGGACAGGAAGATGCCGTCGGGGGCCAGCGCCAGCGCCTGCGCTGCGCTGGCCTGCGCCGGCAGCACCGTGACGTCGCAGCCGCGATCGGCCAGCAGGCGAAGGATGTTGTGCTTGACCCCGAAATCGAAGGCCGCGACCTTGAAGCGGCGGCCATCGGCGCGCACGCCGTTGGGCCGATAACCTCCGTCCAGCGCCCAGGTGCCGCCGGACCATTCGTAGGCCTTGGTGGTGCTGACGACCTTGGCGAGATCCATGCCCGCCAAGCCCGGGAACGCCCTGGCCGCGGCCAGCGCAGCCTCGATGTCCAGCGTGGCACCGGGTGCGTCAGCGGCCAACAGGCAGCCGTTCTGGGCGCCCTTCTCGCGCAGCAGGCGCGTGAGCTTGCGGGTATCGAGACCGGCGATCCCGGGGATGCCTTCGCCGCGCAGGTAATCGGTCAGGTTGCCGGTGCTGCGCCAGTTGGACGCCAGCAGCGGCAGGTCGCGGATGACCAGACCCGCGGCCTGGATCCGGTCCGACTCGACGTCTTCGGGATTGACCCCGTAGTTACCGATGTGCGGATAGGTGAGCGTGACGATCTGGCGGCAATAGCTCGGATCGGTCAGGATCTCCTGGTATCCGGTCAATGCGGTATTGAAGACCACTTCGCCGACCGACTGCACGGGTGCGCCGATCGAATGGCCGTGAAAAACGCTGCCGTCGGCAAGCGCCAGGACGGCGGGGGCAAGTTGGGGCAACACGGGCAACTCCTGGTCCGGGTCCGCCCATGAGGCTCGCCTCAGCCGGCCGGAGACTCGCCCGCCCGGCCGCGGGGCCGCCGCCGAGAGGCGCGCAGCTTGCGGTGCAGCACATCAGGCATGTCGACCGATGGCGGGACGGGGCTGGAGTACGGGGCTGGAGTACGAGGGATATCGACGCTAGGCGTTGATTTTTATGAGGGCGGACAAACTTGTCGATTGTAGCATGTTCGGGCCCAGACCAAGGCTGGCGGCAGCTGCCGCGCTCAGGCTGGAGGCGGCGGCTCGGACGGGTCGAAATCGATCTCGACCCGCGCACCCGACGGATCGTGAAAGAACATCTGCCAGACACCATTGCCGGGCAGGCGCCGCAGCACGTACTCGACCCCTGCTTCGCGCAACAGGGCGGCGGTCGCCGGCAGGCCGGTCCCGCTGAACGCCATGTGATCGAGCACGCCGGCCCGGCTGGCAGGCAGCGGACGACCCGCCACGATGTGCAGGACAGCCTGCTCGCCGGCATACATCCAGGCGCCAGGAAAGCCCAGCGGCGGGCGCTCGCCGATGCGCAGCCCCAGGATCCGCTCGTAGAACGCGGTCGTGCGATCGAGGTCGTCGCTCAGCACGGTGAAGTGATTCATGGCATGCACGGGCATGGCGATCTCCAAGGGGGATGGCTGGCCCCGGCCGGGGGCGTCAGACCTTTTCGGTCTCGCCGCCGCGAGGCTGCCATTTCATCAGGCGCTTCTCGAGCACACTCACCAGCGCATCGAGAAACAGGGCGAAGCCGGTCAGCACGAGAATACCGGCGAATACGGTATTGATGTCGAAAGTGCCCTCGGCCTGCAGGATCAGATAACCCACACCGCGCGCCGATCCCAGGTATTCGCCGACCACCGCGCCGACGAAGGCCAGGCCAACCGAGGTGTGCAGGCTGGAGAACACCCAGCTCATCGCGCTGGGCAGATAGACGTGGCGCAGCAGCTGGCGCTGCGAAGCTCCGAGCATGCGGGCACTGGCCAGCACATTGGGGCTGACCTCGCGCACGCCCTGGTAGACATTGAAGAACACGATGAAAAAGACCAGCGTGAATCCCAGCGCCACCTTCGACCACACGCCCAGCCCGAACCAGACCGAAAAGATCGGCGCCAGGATCACCCGCGGCATCGAATTGAGCGCCTTGATGTACGGATCGAGCACCGCCGCCGCGGTCGGCGAGAGCGCCAGCCACATGCCCACGCCCAAGCCGCCCAGCGTGCCCAGGGCGAAGGCCATCAGGGTCTCGAACAGCGTCACGCCCAGGTGGATCAGGATGTCGCCGGTGACGAACCAGTCGACGATGCGCTGGCCGACCTTGATCGGCTCGCCGAAGAAGAACGCCGCCTGATTGGCGTTGCTGAAGTAGATCGGGGGCAGCAGCGTCGGGCTGGTCAGCACGTGCCAGCCGCCCAGCACCGCCGCCAGCAGGGCCAGCTGGTAGAGCCGAAGCTTCATGAGGCCACCACCGTCATCTGCTGCCGGTACCCTTTGAGCACCTCATCGCGCAGCACCATCCAGATCCGGTGATGCAGGTCGATGAACGCGGGTTGCGTGCGGATCTCGGCGACGTCGCGCGGGCGCGGCAGGTCGACCCGGAAATCGCCGATCGGATGCGAGGCCGGCCCGGCCGACAGCACCACCACCCGATCGGACATCGCGATCGCCTCGTCGAGGTCGTGGGTGATGAACAGCACCGCCTTGCGGCGCGCCTGCCAGAGTTCGAGCAGCTCGTTTTCCATCAGCTGGCGGGTCTGGATGTCGAGCGCCGAAAACGGCTCGTCCATCAGGATGATGTCGGGGTCGAGGATCAGGGTCTGGGCCAGCGCAACGCGCTTGCGCATGCCGCCCGACAGCTGATGCGGATAGCGGTCGCCAAAGCCGCCCAGCCCGACCCGGCGCAGCCACTCCTCGCCCTGCGCCCTCGCCTGCTCGGGCGGATCGCCGCGGAACTGCAGGCCGGCGGTGACATTGGCCAGCGCACTGCGCCATGGCATCAGCGATTCGGTCTGGAACATGTAGCCGGCGCGGCGGTTCACCCCGGCCAGCGCTTCGCCGAACACCGTCAGCGACCCGCTCGAAGGCGCGAGCAGGCCGGCCGCCACGTTCAGCAGCGTCGACTTGCCGCAGCCTGTCGGCCCGACCACCGACACGAACTCGCCCGGCGCAACCGTCAGGGACACATCGCTGACCGCGGTGTACCGCTGGCCGGGGTTGTCGCGGGCGACGAAGGTGCAGCGGATCGAATCGAAACGCAGCGCGTCGTTCATTTCATCCGGGACTGGGCGCGCTGCACGAACTCGTTGGTGAATGTGCGCGTCAGGTCGATCTCGGCGGGCTTGATGCGTTCGTTGAAGCTGGCCAGCGCGCCCAGGGTCGTCTTTGCGCCCGCTTCGGTGATCATGCCGTCCGGCGAGATCGCGTCGCGCACCGCATTGAACGAGGCCAGGTACAGCGCACGGTCGCCGAGCAGGTAAGCCTCGGGCACCGTCTTGATGATGTCGGAGGGCCCGGCCGCCTGGATCCATCGCAGCGCCTTGAGCATCGCGGTGGCCAGCGCCTGGATGGTGTTGGGGTTCTTCTGGATGAAGTCTTCGGGCGCATACAGGCTGCCGGCCGGCATTGGGCCGCCGAACAGCTGCTCGGTGCCCTTCAAGGTGCGCGTGTCGGCAATGATCGTGACCTCGCTCTTCTGGCTGAGCATGGTCATGACCGGATCGACGTTCGAGATGGCATCGATCTGCCCCGAGCGCAATGCCGCGATCGCGCCGTTGCCCGTACCCACGCCCACGAACGAGACATCGGCGGGTTTCAGGCCGCCCTTGGCGATCACGTAGTTGGCGACCATGTTGGTCGACGACCCTGGCGCCGACACCCCGATCTTGGCGCCGCGCAGATCGGACAGCGTCTTGTAGTTGGGCATCTTGCTGCGCGACACACCGAACGCGATCTGCGGCGCCCGGCCCTGCAGCACGAACGCACGGAAGTACTGCTTGTTGGCCTGCATGTTGATCGTGTGCTCGTAAGCCCCCGAGACGACGTCGGCCGATCCGCCGACCACCGCGCGCAGAGCCTGCGATCCGCCGGCGAAATCGACGATCTCGACGGTCAGTCCCTGCTCCTTGAAGTAGCCGCGCTGCTCGGCGATCGTGAGCGGCAGGTAGTAGAACGCCGCCTTGCCTCCGACCGCGATCGTGACCTTCGGCTTTTCGGGCGATTGAGCAAAGACCCGGCCGGAAAGGACCGCGCCGAGCGGGGCCGCCGCCATTGAAATCAGCATTGTGCGTCGCATGAACTGTGTCTCCTCGGGGTGTTGGCCGGCGGCCTGGCAGGCGCCGGCAACCGTCTGCGTTGGACGGCCCGCCGAGATTACACGATCCCGCATGCCTCCGCGCCCGCTGATCCCGGTCAGCGGCGGTCGCGCATGGCCTGGGCGATCGTGCTCGCGTCGACGTATTCGAGTTCGCTGCCCATCGGCACGCCTCGCGCCAGCCGCGTGACCGCCAGACCGCGGGCGCGCAGCAGCTCGCCCAGGTAGTGCGCGGTCGCCTCGCCCTCCTGGGTGAAGTTGGTCGCGAGAATGACCTCGGTGACCACCCCGTCGCTGGCCCGGGCGAGCAGCTGCTCCAGCCCGATCTCGCGCGGCCCGACGCCGTCCAGCGGCGACAGTCGCCCCATCAGCACGTAATACAGGCCCTGGAACGCGAGCGTCTGCTCGACCATCAGCTGGTCGGATGGCGTCTCGACCACGCACAGCAAAGATGGATCGCGGCGCGTCGAGGCACAGGTCTCGCAGATGGCCTGGTCCGAGAAGGTATTGCAGCGCTGGCATCGACGCAGACCGGCCAGCGCGCCCGCGAGGGCTTCGGACAGGTGCCGCGCGCCCTCACGGTCGTGCTGCAGCAGGTGATACGCGTAGCGCTGCGCCGACTTCGGACCGACGCCGGGCAGGCGGCGAAGGGCCTGGATCAGGCCGTCGAGCAGCCCGGCGTTCTTCATGGCAGGCCGCTCGACGACCGGGTGCCGGTATTCGGCGGTTCGGCCGTTCGGATGGCGGTGCCCACCTTCAGAAGGGAAGCTTGAATCCGGGCGGCAGCGGCAGTCCGGAGGTGACACTGCCCATGCGTTCCTGCGCCGTCTGTTCGGCACGGCGCAGCGCGTCGTTCACCGCCGCGACCACCAGGTCTTCGAGCATGTCCTTGTCATCGCCGACCAGGCTCGGATCGATGGTGACCCGCTTGACCTCGTTGCGGCAGGTGACCAGCACCTTGACAAGGCCGGCACCCGACTGGCCCTCGACCTCGACCTGGGCCAGCTGCTCCTGCATCTTCTTGAGGTTGTCCTGCATCTGCTGGGCCTGTTTCATCAGGCCCGCCAGTTGTCCCTTCATCATGATGGTGCTGTCCTTGCAAATGGGTATGGAGGTCGATCAGGAATCGACCGGGCGAATCGAATCGGGAACGATCCGGCCCCCGAAATCGTCGATGAGGCTGCGCACGAAGGGGTCCTGTTCGAGCGACTGACGGGCGTCCGCCAGGCGCTGGCCCCGCTGCTCCTGGGCGGCTTGCGCGGCTGTCGTGCCGCCGATCTGGCCGACTTCGACGGTCAGTCGGACCGGCGCCCCGAACAGCACCGTCAGGCCCTCGCGCACCTTGCCGACCGTGTTCGGATCGGCCAGCGGCCGGATCGGGACCCGGACACGGAACAGCAGCCCTTCGTGATGAACGAGCTCGCTCTGCTCGAGGAACTGCTGGGCCAGGCCTCCGAGGCGCACGCGCGGCGCCAGCGCCGGCCAGTCGCCGTCGAATGCCGCGGTGGCGCCGCGAGACGGTTCGCCTTCGGGCAGCGACGGCGCTGAGGCCTGGGGCGGATCCCTGGGCACGATGCCGGCACTCGAGCTCGGCGCGCCTGGCGCCGCAGGGCGTGACGGGGTCGATCGGGGGGGCACCGAAGTCGATGCGGGACGGTCCGGCAGAGGCGCACCCGCGACAGCGCGCGCCGTCGGGCGGGCCACCGAAGCCGGCATGGGCAGCGGCGCCGGGGGACGTGCCGGCGCAGCAGACGGCGCAGGCGCTCCGCCCGCCCCCGCGGTATCGGGACGAAACGCCAGAAGCCGCAGCAGGGTCATGGTGAAGCCGATCTGCTCATCGGGCGCCAGCGACAGGTCGCGCGCGCCATGGATGACGATCTGGTAGTAGACCTGCAGGTCTTCAGGGGCCATCTGCGCCGCGTAAGGCCGCCAGTCGGCATCCTCTTCGCCCGCGGCGCCGGCTGCGCACAGCGCGACCCTCTGCAGCCAGACGGCCAGTTCATCGAGCACGCGCGCAAACGGGGCGCCGGCGGCCGCCATGTCGTCCGCGGCGGCCACCAGCGCCGGGCCGTCACCGGCCAGCACCGCATCCATCAGACGGGTGATCCAGCCGGCATCGACCACGCCCAGCATTTCGCGCACCGCATCCTCGCGCACGCTGCCCCCGCCGAAGGCGATGGCCTGGTCGAGCAGGGACAAGGCATCGCGCATGCTGCCCGCGGCCGACTTGCCGATCAGCGCCAGCGCCGCGCCGTCGAACTCGACCTGTTCGGCCGCCAGGATGCGCGCGAGGTGATCGGCGACGGCGACCGGAGGCATGTTCTTCAGACCGAACTGCAGGCAGCGCGACAGCACGGTGACCGGCACCTTCTGGGGATCGGTGGTGGCCAGGATGAACACGACATGCGCGGGCGGCTCTTCGAGCGTCTTCAACATCGCATTGAAGGCGTGCGTCGAGAGCATGTGCACCTCGTCGATCACGTACACCTTGTAGCGCCCGGAGACCGGCGAATACACCGCCGCCTCGAGCAGCTGGGCCATCTCGTCGACCCCCCGATTGGAGGCCGCGTCCATCTCGAGGTAATCGGGGAAGCGTCCGCCGTCGATCTCGGTGCAGCTGCGGCACACGCCGCAGGGCGCATCGGTGATGCCGGTTTCGCAGTTCAGCGACTTGGCCAGGATGCGGGCGATCGTCGTCTTGCCGACGCCGCGCGTGCCGGTGAACAGGTAGGCATGGTGAAGCCGGCCGGTGCGCAGCGCATGCGAAAGCGCCCGGACGACGTGGTCCTGCCCGACCAGGGTCGAGAAGTCGCGCGGACGCCATTTGCGGGCGAGAACCTGGTGGGCCATGTGGGTCATTAGGGGGCGAGCCGGAACCCCGGCACTCGCGGTGACTGGCTGTGGCTGCTTCCTTCCGGACCTGACCAGATTCACCATTCCGCGATGCGGGGGGGCCCGCCCGCTCGAATTCTATCAGTCGCGGGCGCCCAGAAGTCTGTCGGGCCTGGATCGTGGCCGCGAACCGGGCCCGACGGGCTCCTCGCCCGCTCGCCGGCAGCAATCTCGGGCCTATGGTATTTTCCGACGTCTCACAGAGGACTTCGACATGAGCGTCAATCACGTCTCCGACAACTCCTTCGACCAGGACGTCCTGAAATCGGACGTTCCCGTTCTGGTCGACTATTGGGCCGAATGGTGCGGCCCGTGCAAGATGATCGCCCCGATCCTCGACGAGGTCTCGCGCGACTACGATGGCCGCGTCCAGGTGGCCAAGCTGAACGTCGACGACAACCAGGAAGTCGCCGCCAAGTACGGCATCCGCGGCATCCCCACCCTGATGCTGTTCAAGCAAGGCGAAGTGGTCGCGACCAAGGTCGGCGCGCTGTCGAAATCACAGTTGACCCAGTTTCTGGACAGTCATCTGTAATTCGTTGTAATCTCACGGCACGCTCGACAGCGCTGCCGTCGGCGGTGATCGGTCCCGACCGGTCACCCTGAACATCCGGGCTACAATCCGCCCGCCGCCCCTCGACCCGCTGATACCCGGCCTTCCCCGAGGGGCCTCGCAGTGCCTGCCGCGCGCCGAGTGCGCCGGTTCAGCGCCAAACCATCGTCCTGCGCTTAGTCCTTCCTTGCCCTTTGGGCTCCCCATCCCATGCATCTATCCGAACTGAAGGCTCAACACATCTCGCTCCTGATCGAGATGGCCACCGGCCTGGAGATCGAAGCGCCCCAGCGCCTGCGCAAGCAGGAACTGATGTTCGCGATCCTCAAGAAGAAGGCCAAGACCGGCGAGTCGATCTTCGGTGACGGGGTGCTGGAAGTGCTGCCCGACGGCTTCGGATTCCTGCGCTCGCCCGAGACCTCCTACCTGGCGAGCACCGACGACATCTACATCTCGCCATCGCAGATCCGCCGCTTCAACCTGCACACCGGCGACTCCATCGAAGGCGAGGTGCGCACGCCCAAGGACGGGGAGCGCTACTTCGCGCTGGTCAAGGTCGACAAGATCAACGGCGAGCCGCCCGAGGCGAGCAAGAACAAGATCCTGTTCGAGAACCTCACGCCGCTGCATCCCAACCGGGTGATGACGCTGGAGCGCGACATCCGCGCCGAAGAAAACATCACCAGCCGGATCATCGACATGATCGCGCCGATCGGCAAAGGCCAGCGCGGCCTGATCGTCGCGCCGCCCAAGGCCGGCAAGACGGTGCTGATGCAGCACATCGCGCATGCGATCACCACCAATCACCCCGATGTCACCCTGATCGTGCTGCTGATCGACGAGCGGCCCGAGGAAGTGACCGAAATGAGCCGGTCGGTGCGTGGCGAAGTCGTTGCCTCCACGTTCGACGAGCCGGCCACCCGGCACGTCCAGGTGGCCGAGATGGTGATCGAAAAAGCCAAGCGGCTGGTCGAGCACAAGCGCGACGTGGTCATTCTGCTGGACTCCATCACCCGCCTGGCGCGCGCCTACAACACCGTGGTGCCGGCATCCGGCAAGGTGCTGACCGGCGGTGTCGACGCCAATGCGCTGCAGCGACCCAAGCGCTTCTTCGGCGCGGCCCGCAACATCGAAGAGGGCGGCTCGCTCACCATCATCGCCACCGCGCTGGTCGACACCGGCAGCCGGATGGACGAGGTGATCTTCGAAGAGTTCAAGGGCACCGGCAATTCGGAACTGCACCTGGATCGCCGGATGATGGAAAAGCGCGTCTACCCGGCCATCAACATCTCGCGTTCGGGCACCCGCCGCGAAGAACTGCTGATCAAGGCCGATGTGCTCCAGAAGATCTGGATCCTGCGCAAGCTGCTGCACGACATGGACGAGATCGCCGCGATGGAGTTCCTGCTCGACAAGGTCCGCGCGACCAAGAGCAACCAGGAATTTTTCGAGATGATGAAGCGCTGATCCGGACGACTTGCCCAGATAGTGCATTGGATGCCATAATTTAAGGCTTGACTGAATTCGCCCAAACACAGTCGTGGCGGCATGGGTTCCGCCACGAGACGCCATGCGTGGCAAGTCGCTCCCCCCGTCGGGTCAGCGATCGGTCCCTGGCGAGGCGGTCAGCGCAAACGAAGGAATGAAGATGAAAGAAGGCGTGCACCCCACCTACCGTGAAGTCGTGTTCCAGGACATGTCTTCGGGTTTTAAGTTCATCACCCGCTCCACCTTGAATACGCGCGAGACGATCAAGATGGAAGACGGCAAGGAATATCCGCTGATGAAGCTCGACGTCACGTCGGAATCCCATCCGTTCTACACCGGCGCCCAGCAGCGCATCAGCGAAACCGGCCGCGTCGAGAAGTTTCGCCAGAAATTCGCCCGCGGCACGAAGGCTGCCAGCGCCTGATCGGCAGCGGCTCGCGCCCGAGCTTGGCCGGATTGCGCATGGCCCGACCGGTCGATTGACCGGGGCTGTGTGTACCGGGCGGGGCGGCACGCGAGCGCCCGCGAAGCCCGGCCCTGAGCCGATCCGCTTTTCGCAAGACCCCGGCGCCGGAAGGCGTCGCGGGTGACGAAGGCAGCCTGGAGCTGCCTTTTTTGTTCGCCTGATTTCTGGCGGCCGACCCGGCCGGTTCGCTGACATGCGCCCGTTCCTGGTAACCGAGTTGCAGGCCGGAAAATTGCCCCGTTGGGGGCTGCTGCTGCTGTGCCTGCTGTACATCGTGCCCGGATTCATCGGGCGCGATCCCTGGCGCTCGGACGATGCGGCCGGTTTTGGCGTCGCCTGGGCGATGGCGCAAGGCGATGCCCGCCAGTGGCTGATGCCCGAAATCGCCGGGGAACCGGTCTACGACGAAGGCCCGCTGCCGTTCTGGTTCGGCGCAATGGCGATCCGACTGCTGCCCTGGCTGCCGGGTCATGTCGCGATGCAGCTGGCAGCCATGCTGGCGCTGGGCCTGATGTTCGTCGCGGTCTGGTACGCCAGCTACCGCCTGGCACGACGGCCCGGCGTTCAGCCGGCCGACCCCTTCGATGCCGGCGCCGACCCCGTCGATTTCGGCCGTGCGGTGGCCGACTCGGCCCTGCTGGTGCTGATGGCCACCGTCGGACTGATCGCCCGCCTCCACGAAACCAGTGCCGAGGCAGCCCAGGTCGTCTGGGTGGCGGTATTCCTGTTCAGCGCGGCCTGGTCACTCGAACGGCCGATGCTCGCCGGACTCGCCACCGCGCTCGCATTGGCCGCCACCGTCCTGACGCGCGGCCTGCTGCCTGCGCTCGCCCTGGCCGGGGCCGCCGCCTGCCTGCCGCTGGTGTCGCGGGCCTTCCGCCTGGTCGCGCGGCGCTGGCTGTCCGTCGCGCTGCCCCTGGGCCTGGCGGGGGGGCTTGCCTGGCCGCTGACGCTCGCGTTTTCGCCGCTCGCCGGGGCGCAGACCCACCTGGGCCGCTGGCTGGCCTGGAATCGCGGCCAGTTCACCGAGTTCGAATGGGAAGGGCTGGTTTTCTACGCTCGCACCGCTCCCTGGTATTTCTGGCCGGCCTGGCCGATTGCCTTGTGGGTCATGGTGCGCTGGCGCGGCCGCCTGGACGAACCGGCCGTCGCACTGCCCCTGGTGACCCTGGGCTGGCTGTGCCTGAGCGGCCTGGTCGGCTCGGTTTCTCCCGATAGCCAGATGCCGCTGCTGGCCGCGACCCTGGCCATGCTGGCGGCGATCGGACTGCCCACGCTCAAGCGTTCGGTGACCAGCCTGATCGACTGGTTCGCTGTGATGACGTACACGGTCATCGGCCTGTTCGTGTGGGCCTACTGGCTGGCGTTCCAGACCGGCTTTCCGCCCAGGATGGCGGTCCGGGCGGCCGCGCTGTCACCCGGCTACCTGCCGCAATGGGCGCTCGGCGACCTGCTGATCGGTCTCGCTGCGACGCTCGCCTGGCTGGCCCTGGTCCGCTGGCGCCTGGCCCGCCATCCGCCCACCCTGTGGCGGCCGGTTGCGCTGTCGTGCGGCGGACTCGTGCTGGCCTGGCTGCTGCTGATGGCCCTCTGGCTGCCCGCGATCAACCAGCGCAATACCTATCGCGATCTCGCCGCCCGCATGACCCTGCAGCTGCCAGGCGACTACGACTGCCTCGAAACGCTCTCACTGGGCCAGGCGCAGCGCGCGACCCTTCACTATTTCGGGGACCTTCGCCTGGGCCACGCGGCGCGGCGCTGCAGCTGGCTGCTGGTCCAGGATATCGGGCCGGCCTCGCGGCAGGCGCCGGTGGCCCGCGACGGCTGGACTTTCGTCTGGGAGGGCGCGCGGCCGCGCGACGCGGACGAGAAGCTGCGCTTGTACCGGCGAAGCTGATGCGAGCCGACATCCTCCGACTGGCCTGGCCCGTTTTCATCGGGCAGCTGGCCATCATGGCCAACGGCATCATCGACACCGTGATGGCAGGCCAGATGTCCGCGCGCGATCTGGCGGCGGTCGGGCTGGGCTCGAGCATCTACATCAGCGTCTATGTGTCGCTGATGGGGGTGCTGCTCGCCCTCACCCCCATCGCGGCGCATCACTTCGGCGCCGGCCGTCTGACTCAGATCGGCGCGTCGTTCTGGCAGGCCATCTGGGTGGCGCTTGCGCTGAGCGCACCGGGCTGCCTGGCGCTGGCCTGGTCGACTCCCTGGCTGATGCTGGCCGCGGCGCCACCCGAGCTCGCCGCCCAGGTCGATGCCTATCTGCAGGCCACTGCCTTCGGGGTACCGGCCGCACTGCTCTTTCGCTGCTTCTACGCGATGAATACCGCGATCTCCCGGCCCAAGGTCGTGATGACGATCAACCTGCTCGGTGTCGCCGCCAAGTTCCCGCTGAATCACCTGTTCATGCATGGCAGCGACAGTCTTGGCCTGCCCGCGCTGGGCGGCGCCGGCTGCGGTGTGGCGAGTTCGGTCATTGCCTGGGTCAGCGTGTGCGTCGGCGGTCTATGGCTGTGGCACGACCGCGGCTATCGGCCGTTCGCCCTGCGCCATCCGATCGCACCACGGATTCGCGAGATGGGCGAATTGCTCAGACTCGGCGTGCCGATCGGCGCCAGCTACCTCGTCGAAGTCACCTCATTCACGTTCATGGCGATCTTCGTCGCGCGCTTCGGAACGGTTGCGATGGCCAGCCACCAGATCACATCCAACCTGACCGGAGTGGTCTACATGATCGCGCTGGCGCTGGCCAATGCGACCAGCACGCTCGCCGCTCAGGCGATCGGCGCCGGCGACCCGCTGCGCGCCCGTGCCGTGTCGCTCACCGGGCTGCGCATCGCGATGCTGCTGGCCGGGCTGACCGGCGTGCTGATCTGGCTGCTGCGCGCGCCGATCGCCGCGTCCTACAGCAATGACCCGTCGGTGATCGCGGCGACATTGCCGCTGCTGGGCGCACTGGCGCTGTTCCTGGTCTTCGACAGCCTGCAGACCCAGATCGGTTACATCCTGCGCGCCTACAAGATCGCGACCCTGCCGATGGTCGTCTGCGTGCTCTCGATGTGGGGCGTCGGACTGGGGGGCGGCTACCTGCTGACGGTGTCGAGCGATCCGGCGGGCGCCCTGGGCGCATTGCACGGCTCGCGTACCGGCGCGCTCGGTTTCTGGGTTGCCGGGGTGGCCAGCCTGGCGCTGGCCAGCGCCGGGCTGGCGCTGGTCCTCAGGCGGACCTGGCGACGATGAAGTGGGTCCGGTAGTAACGCAGTTCGTCGATCGATTCGTGGATGTCCGCCAGCGCGGTGTGCGCGCTGCGCTTGTCGAATCCCCGCGCCACCGCCGGCGCCCAGCGTTTGCACAATTCCTTCAGCGTGCTCACATCGAGATTGCGGTAGTGGAACCAGGCTTCGAACTGCGGCATGTAGCGGGCCATGAACCGGCGGTCCTGGCCGATCGAGTTGCCGCACATCGGCGACTTGCCGGCAGGCACCCAGGGCGCCAGGAATGCCATCAGTTCACGCTCGACGTCGGCCTCGTTGAACACGGCCGAGCGCACCCGGTCGATCAGCCCGGAACGGCCATGGGTGGATTTGTTCCACTGGTCCATCGCGTCGAGCACGTCGTCGGGCTGATGCACGGCAAACGACGGGCTTTCGACCAGCACGTTCAGATCGCTGTCGGTCACCACCGCGGCGACCTCGATGATGCGATCGATGTCGGGCCGCAGCCCGGTCATCTCCATGTCGATCCAGACCAGGCGGGTCTCGTCGCTGCGAATGGGGGGGGCGGGTTCCGCGCCCCCGGCGGGGTCATTGGGCTGTGTCATAATCCGGAATTCTGGCACACCCGTTGAAAGCGGCCCCGCGCCCGCCCGACCCAACGGTGAAAACCTTTGTCGGCCGGTCTTCCCGGGCGGCGCCAGCTCCCCGCACACACACCGCCGAACGCCCGTCACGGTCGCTTGATCCACGCGTCTTCGTCCTCATGTAGTCTTTCTCGCACGCAGCCACCGAGTTCCCATCCGTGCCATCTCCCCTGTCATTCAGCCTGATCTTCGCGGCCGCGGTCATCGTTTCCGTGATGCTTCGCGTCTGGCTCGCCAGCCGGCAGGTCCGCCATGTCGCACGGCACCGCGATCATGTGCCGGACGCCTTTGCGCAGCGCGTGTCTCTCGCCGCTCACCAGCGAGCTGCCGACTACACGATCGCTCGCACCCGCCTGGGCCTGCTCGAACTGGCGCTGGGGACCGCGGTGCTGTTCGGATTCACGCTGCTGGGCGGGCTGCAGTGGCTGCATGGCGCGCTGGTGGCTCTGATGCCGCAGGGCGACTGGCTGCGGCCGCTCGGCTTCGTGATGGCAGTGGCGCTGATCGGCGGACTCATCGACCTTCCGTTGTCGTGGTATCGCCAGTTCCGGCTCGAGGAGCGATTCGGGTTCAACCGGATGACGGTCCGCCTGTGGATCGCCGACCTGCTCAAGGGGTTCGTGGTCAGCTCGGTGCTCGGCCTGCCCCTGCTGGCGGGCGTACTGGCGCTGATGCGCTCGGCAGGCAGCGGCTGGTGGCTGTGGGCCTGGCTGCTGTGGGTCGGTTTTAATCTGGCGGTGCTGGTGCTCTACCCGACCGTGATCGCGCCGCTGTTCAACAAGTTCGAACCGATGCCCGATGGACCGGTGCGCACGCGTGTCGAGGCCCTGCTGGCGCGCTGCGGCTTCACGTCGCGCGGGCTCTTCGTGATGGACGGCAGCCGCCGATCGGCCCACGGCAATGCCTACTTCACCGGCCTGGGCCGGGCCAAGCGGATCGTGTTCTTCGATACGCTGCTCAGCCGGCTCAACGGCGAAGAGGTCGAGGCGGTGCTGGCCCATGAGCTCGGCCATTTCCGGCGCCGCCACATCGCCAAGCGGATGGTGGCCACTTTCCTGATGAGCGCCGCGGGCCTGTGGCTGCTGGCCTGGCTGGCCACGCGGCCGTGGTTCTACCAGGGCCTGGGCATCACGCCATCGGCCGACATCGAGGCCATCGCGCTGGTGCTGTTCTTTCTGGTCATCCCCGTCTTCGCGTTTCCGTTGCAGCCGCTGGCCAGTCTCGCCTCGCGCCGCCATGAATTCGAGGCCGACCAGTTCGCCGCCCAGCACAGCCGGGCCGGCGATCTGGTCTCGGCGCTGGTCAAGATGTACGAAGACAATGCAGCGACGCTGACACCCGATCCGCTGCACTCGGCCTTCTACGACTCGCACCCCCCGGCAGCGATTCGGGTGGGACGCCTGGCGGGTGCCTGAACCCGCGCCCCCTCGATGCCCCCTCTTCCGCCCCCACTCATCGACTTCCCGCCACCGCCATGAAACCCGTGTACACCCGTCAACAGCTGCTGGCCCGGCGCTGCCGCGCCCTGGACGCCGAGCGCGCGTATTCGGCGGCCGAGATCGAGGCCCAACTGGCCGAATTGCCCGGCTGGAGCCTGCGCTCCGAGGCGATCGAGCGCAGCTACGCGTTTCGCGATTACCACGAGACCATCGCCTTCGTGAACGCGCTGGCCTGGATCGTGCACGCCGAGGACCATCATCCCGAACTGACGGTCACCTACAATCGCTGCACGGTGCGCTGGAATACCCACTCGGTCTCGGGCATATCCGACAACGACTTCATCTGCGCCGCGCGCGCCGACTCGGTCTTCGCGCGTGCCGGCTGACGCGATGACCCGATGATCGACGCGACCGTCGAGGCCCGCCACGGTCATCGACTGCTGGTGCTCACCGATGACGGTCGTTCCTTGATCGCGGTCATGCGCGGACGCAAGTCCGACATCACCGTCGGCGACCGGGTCAGTATCGGCGAGCTGGGCTCCGGCCAGGCCGTGATCGAGAAGGTGCAGCCAAGGCGCAACCTGATCCAGCGCAGCGACGCCTGGAAGGCCAAGTCGCAAGCCGCCAACATCGATCAGGCCGCGGTCGTGATCGCCCCCTCGCCGCCCTTTTCGGACGACCTGCTGTCGCGGGTGATGATCGAGGCGAGCACCCAGAACGTCACCGTCGCGCTGCTTGTCAACAAGAGCGACCTCGGCGCACAGCGCGCGGCGATCGAACCGCGGATCGTGCTGTACAAATCGCTGGGCTACGAGGTCTTCGAGTGCAGCGCGAAGACCGATCCGCAAGGCACGGTTGCGCGGCTCGCCCCCTGGCTGGCCGGACGCACGACCCTGCTGCTGGGGCAGTCCGGCATGGGCAAGTCGACACTGGTCAACTGCCTGATCCCGAACGCCGGATTGCGCACCCAGGAAATCTCCACCGCGCTCGATGCGGGCCGCCACACGACCACCTTCACCCGCCTCTTCGATCTGCCGGCGCCGCTGTCGGGCCGGATCATCGATTCGCCCGGCTTCCAGACCTTCGGCCTGGAGCATTTGTCGGAATCACAGCGGCTGCATGCGATGCCCGAGTGCCAGGCCCTGCTGGGCCAGTGCCGCTTTCACAGCTGCACCCATCGCGAGGAACCCGGGTGCGCGATCCGTGCCGCGGTGAAAGACGGCCGGATCGACGAGCGCCGCTATTCGCTGCTGCTCAAGCTGCACGAAGAGACGCGGGTCAACGCCCCAGCCAGTTGGCGGCGCTGAGCATCGCAAACAGCGCGATCCACAACACCACCGATCGCCAGACCAGGCCGACCGCGCTGCGCAGCCCTTCGGGTCCCGGCTCGGTGCCCGCAGGTTCGTACCCCTGCTCGTGGGATGCCCAGCGCGCTTCCAGCGCCGGGTCGGCGATGCGCAAGCCAAGGGCGCCGCCGCCGCTGGCCAGCAGCAGCGCGCGCGCGTCGTCGCCGGTCCCGGCCGCCACCGCGCCCCGCCACGCGTAGACCGCATCTTCGAAATTGCCGACGACCGCGAATCCGACCGCGGTCATCCGCAATGGCAGCCAGTCGAGCCACCGGAACACCGTGCGCGCGCACCAGCCGTAGGCCTCGTCGCCACCGCCCCAATGGCGGGCCAGCATATCGGCGACCCGGTAAAGCACGGGGCCCGCCACACCCGGAAACGCCACGTACCAGATCAGCGGGCCGAAGACGTGGCGATGCGAGGCGAGCAGCGCATGGGCGATGGCCGCGCGGCAGACCTCGGCGACGCTCGCATCGGCGAATTGTCCCTGCGCGGCGTCGCGATGGATCCATTCGGCCAGGATCCGGCGCGCGCCCGGCAGGTCGGCGGCGGCCAAGGCCAGCTGCACCTCGGTGAACGCATGGCTGAACTGCCGAAACCCGACGGTGAAGTACAGCACCGCCACATGCAGGCAGAACACCGCGACCGGATGAAGTTGTTCGGCCAGCCATTGCGCCAGCACCAGCGAACCGCACAGTCCGCCGATCAGGATCACCCAGCCGAACACGCCGTTCTGGCGTTCGCCGGCATTGGTGGCGCGCATCAGCGCATCGGCGGCGTTGGCGATCGTGTGGTGGATCCAGTTGCGCTCGGGCAACGGGCGGCCCTGCTCGATCAGCAGCGCAAACACGAGGGCAACGAACCCCATCGCCGCTATCGCCCCGACACGCCCGGACGGGCGCCAAGCTTGGTCATGATTCGATCCCGGCGGTCACACTGGCTCGTCCATCGTGTTGCCCTAGGCCATCAGCAGGCGGTACAGATTGCGCAGCATCGCTGCGGTCGCTCCCCAGATGAAGAACTCCCGTCCCCCTGAACTGTACGGCATCGCCAGGAACTGACGCTCGATGCCGGGCTGCACGAGATGGCGGCGCTCGTGATGGCGCGGGTTCATCAGGAAGTGCAGCGGCACCTCGAATGCCTCGGCCACTTCGCCCGAGTGCAAGTTCAATTCGAAGTCCGGATTGATCAGCGCGAGCACCGGCGTGACTTCGTAGCCGGTGCCGGTGAGGTAGGACGGCATCTGACCGATCACGTCGATGCGCTCGCGCATCAGCCCGATCTCTTCCCAGGCCTCGCGCAGAGCGGTGTCGACCGGCGAGGTGTCGATCGCGTCGCTGCGGCCGCCCGGAAAAGCGACCTGCCCCGCATGCTCGCGCATGTGGGTCGGACGCTGGGTCAGCAGGACAGTGGGTCCGTCGTGCCGTTCGACGATGGGGACAAGCACGGCGGCCGGCCTTATGGCGGCCGTGCCGATGCGGGAACGGTCCCCCTCGAGCTCGGGCAGCCACAACGGCGGCGCCGCGACCCGCTGGCGGATCCACGCGGGAACCAGCCGCTCGGCAGGCACCGGCGGCAGGTCGGCATAGCGGTGGGTGATCGGAACGTCGCGCGGGTCTAGCTTGGCCCAGGGAGAGACGGGCGGCGGCGCAACACCCGCCTTGCCGGGATCGGCCATCGACGTCAGCCGCAGTGTGCGTTCTGACGAAGCAGGCCCGTTACTGGGCACGGCACCGACGATCGGTTCGGCCGGGCGGCGCCGGCGCTCAGGCGGCCGCTGGCCTGGGCGTGGGACCGGACGCAAGGCCGTCCCCCGTCGCGATGCGGTGGACCGACCGGCAGGACCCTGAGGATCCCGCCAGAGACCGGACCTCGAACTCGCGACCTGCGGCTGTTTGCATCAGCCGATCAGGCTGCCTTGTGGGCAGCCGATTTTCCGGGCAGCTTTTCTTTGATCCGCGCCGACTTGCCCGAGCGATTGCGCAGGTAATACAGCTTGGCGCGGCGCACGTCGCCGCGGCGCTTGACCTCGATCGAGGCGATCAGCGGCGAATAAAGCTGGAAGGTGCGTTCGACACCCTCGCCGGACGAGATCTTGCGCACGATGAAGGCCGAATTCAGCCCGCGATTGCGCTTGGCGATGACGACGCCTTCGTAAGCCTGGACACGTTTGCGCGTACCCTCGACCACACTGACGCTGACGATGACCGTGTCGCCGGGGGCGAACGAGGGAATCGTCTTGCCCAGACGGGCAATCTCTTCGTTTTCGAGTTGCTGGATGATATCCATGTGAGCTCCTGAGCCATCGTGAGCCGGGCGCTTTGTCTGGCGTCGGCAGCAGAAAGGGGCCTGCTGCGCGATGCGCAATCTTGTTCGCCTGGACCGCACCATGCGGTCCTTGCCGGTCAGAGGATGGGGTTCTCCTCAGGGGCGTGCCGCCAGGAGCAGCCCACCCATCAGAGAACCCGAGATTCTAACCGGTTTTGTGCGTGTTTGTCTCGCTCGCCATGGCCGACAAGGCGCGCTCGTCGGCTGCGTCCAGCCGCCCTTCACTGCGTGCACGTGCGATGAGATCGGGCCGACGATCGCGGGTCACCCGCAAGGACTGGTCGCGGCGCCATCGTGCGATACGGGCGTGATGCCCGGACAGCAGCACCGGCGGGACCGGTGCCCCTTCGAACACCTCGGGACGGGTGTATTGCGGCCCCTCGAGCAGGCCGGTGCTGAAGGATTCTTCGAGCGCCGAGCGAGGGTCGTTCAGGGCTCCGGGCAGCAGCCGGACCAGCGCATCGATCAGCAGCATCGCCGGCAGTTCGCCACCCGACACGATGAAATCGCCGATCGAGATCTCGTCGTCGACATGCCGATCGAGCAGCCGCTGGTCGACCGCCTCGTAGCGGCTCGCCAGCAGCGTGAGGGCGGGCAGCCCCGACAAATGCCGGGCATGCGCCTGGTCCAGCGGCCGCCCCCGCGGCGTCAGGTGGATGACGGGCGCCCGGGGCTCGCCCTGGGCGGCAGCGATGGCCTGCAGGGTGTCGGCAAGGGTCTCGGGCAGCATGACCATGCCCTGTCCGCCGCCATACGGACGGTCGTCGATGCTGCGGTAGGCATCGCGGGCGTAGTCGCGGGGATTCCAGCGGTGCAACTGCCACAGGCCGCGCTGCAGCGCGCGCGAGGAGATGCCCCATTCGGACACCGCATCGAACATCGCCGGAAAGATGGTGACGACGTCAAAACGCATGGCGCAGGCTTCCGCGAACCGATGGGGACACCGGTCAGTAGTCCGGCGACCAGTCGGCCAGGATTCGCTGCGCGGGCAGGTCGACGTCGAGAATATAGACGCCGATGAAGGGAATCATGCGCTCCGGGCCGCCTTCGACTTCGAGGCGAAGAATGGGGTGAGCGCCGTAATCCTCGACCGCGAACACCCGGCCCAGGGCCTGGCCGGCGGGGTTTTCGACCTGGCAGCCGATCAGATCACCCCAGTAATACTCGCCCTCGTCGCCGGCGGGGAAATCGCTGCGGCTGGCCAGCACCTCGTAACCCTTGAGGGCAATGGCGGTGTCACGGTCGTGGCTGGTCCGCGGCTTGGCCACCAGGATGCCGCCATGACTGCGCACACGTTCGATCTCGCAGGCCGAGGGCGTGACCGTTCGGGCGATCAGAGACGGACCTCTGGCAGCCGACGAAGGGCGCACCCACCAGCACCGGACCCGGCCCAGGACGGAATCCTGCGCCTGGTTATAGGACTCGACCTTGACCCAGCCGCGCACGCCATAGGAATCGACGATGCGTCCGACCGTGACAAGATCGCCAGGTATTGCCGGGGCTTCCTGGGGCTGCTGCGGGGGATCGCTCGTCGCAGCAGGTGCCGGATCGGGCGAATCGGCGTTCGCGGAACTGGTGGCGGCGCCGATAGCGCCGCGCAGCTTGACGCCCTGCCCGATCGGACGGCGCGCGGGGCGCATGGCGTCGCGGTGGCGGATCGGTTTGCGGGCTGGCCTCGCGGGATCGGGAGACGCGGTTCGCGCGTCAGCCGCCCCCGAGCGGGGCCGGCTCAGGCCGTGGCCTGAACCTTGGCGGCGAACTGGCGCACGAGCCGGGCGACGGCCGGCGACACCTGGGCGCCATGGCCTTCCCAGTAGGTGATGCGGTCGAGAGCGACCTTCAGACCGGCTTCGCCCTCGGCGGCGATCGGGTTGTAGTAACCCACGCGCTCGATGAAGCGGCCGTCGCGACGGTTCTGCTTGCTCGCCGCCACGATATTGTAAAAAGGACGCTTTTTCGCGCCGCCACGTGCAAGGCGGATGACAACCATGCTGACCCCTGTCGGGCCTAGGCCCGCAAATGGATGAAATACGACCCTGCGGGCAATGCGCCAGCAGGGAAACCGTAGATTGTAACCCGCTTCGAGCGCCGATATCAACGTGCGGTGGAGAACCCGCTGCCGATGAAGGCCGCCGGGCTTCGCGAGGCTGCCCCTGGCGACCCGCTGTAGGGTGCCGATCGCACCGCCAACGGGTGCTGGAATACCAGACCCGATCCGCGCCGGGAATGAAACCGGAGCCTCTGATCGGCCCAGCTCTGTCCGGCCGGAGGTGATGCCCGGGCCGCCGCGCGTTCGGCGGCGAGCGCCTGCTCGCGGGCCTGCTGACGCTGCGCGAAGGCCTCATCGCGGGAGCGCCAGTACTCGCGCTCCGCGCGCGCCAGATCCCTTGCTCCGCCGTCGGCGGTGAATTCGTAGGTACGCACGCTCAGGCTTTGCGCGCCCGGCTGGGCGTGGTCGGCGAACGTGGCGTTGCCGTCGCGATCGATCGACTGATAGATCCGCGTCCCGGCCGGCGCAACACCCGCCCCGTGTCCGGCCGAGGAGCCCGGCTGGCTGGCGGGGGCAGCGGCAGCCAGCGAAAGGCTCACCGCGGCGACACAACATCGCAGCACGCCGGGCAGACCGAGATGCACCCCGCGAAGCAATCCGCTCTTCATGCGTTTTCCTCCTGGCCAAGCTGGATCATCCGCCATTCTTGCCGAATTCCACGGGTGTGCCTGTGCGTTTGTCCGCGCGGCGGTTCGCAGCGCGGCACGAGCGGTGCATTCCCGCCGCTGTCGGCGTGCTCCCGTCTGCCAGGTCCTTGCGCAGCACGTCTGACAAGCACACCAGGCAGAGCCAGCGGCGCCGATGCGCTATCGCGGGCCGGGCTGGCCGGCGGCGGTCCCGAACAAGTCGAGTTGTCCATCTCGGGCGGGCGGGACGAATCGAGCGCAGTCCAGGCCTGGCCGATCGCGCACGAGGCCGTGCTTTCGGCAGGCCAGTTCGAAGCGCATCTTGACCAGATCGGCCCAGTGGCCCTCGCCGCGCATCCGGTGATGAAAGCGCGAATCGTTGAGCCGCCGGCTCCTGGCCGCGCCCGGCGCCGACGCGCGCAGGTCGCCCAGCCGGGCCAGGACGCGCGCGGCCCGATCGGGAAAATGCGCGCTCAGCCAGTCGCAGAAAACCTCGCGAAGCTCGTGCGGCAGGCGCAGCACCGTGTAGTGCGCGCTGCGCGCTCCGGCCGCCCTGGCCTGCTCGAGCACCGCTTCGATCTCGGGTTCGTTCAGGAACGGCACGATGGGCGCCACCATCACGCCCACGGGCACGCCGGCCTCTGCCAGGCGCCGGATCGTCTCGAGCCTGCGCCAGGGAGCGGCGGCGCGCGGCTCCCAGCGCCGCGCGAGATCGCCGTCCAGTGTAGTGACGGTGACGTACACCGCGGCGAGGTTCTTGCGCGCCATCGGGGCGAGCAGGTCGATGTCGCGCTCGACCAGAGACGACTTCGTGATGATCGACAACGGGTGTTCGCATGCCGACAGGGTTTCGATCAGCGCGCGCGTGATGACCATGTCGCGTTCGATCGGTTGATACGCATCGGTGGCGGTGCCCAGCACGATGGTCGAGCAGCGATACGACGGATCGGCCAATTCGCGCCTGAGCAGGCCCGCGGCGTCCGGCTTGGCGAACAGGCGGGTCTCGAAGTCCTGGCCGGGCGACAGGCCCACGTAGGCGTGGTTGGGCCGCGCATAGCAGTAGATGCAGCCGTGCTCGCAGCCGCGATACGGATTGATCGACTGATCGAAAAAAACATCCGGCGACTGATTGCGGCTGATGATGCTGCGGGCGTGCTCGATGGTGACGGTGGTGGGCGGCGCAGCGGCCTCTTCCGGCTCGCCGCCCCAGCCGTCATCGGTGGCTTCGCGGCGCTCGCGCGCGAATCGTCCCTCGGGATTGCTCACGGCCGCACGGCCCTTCAAGAAGACGGGATGTCCGTTCAGTGCCGCATCGGCCATGGTTCACCTCGCCCATTACTGTTTCGATATACAGTATAAGCTCGGCTCAATGGCGCCGCAACGGGCGCCCGCACTCAGAACTGGGCTTCAGCCAGCGCGAGGACGCCGTCGGCACCCGCGACGATCGAACGGGCCAGGCCCGGCGCCTGGCTCAGCACGTGATCGGCATAGAAGCGCGCCGTGGCAATCTTGCTCTTCAGGAAACCGTCGTCGGCCCCGCCCTCGGCCACGCGTTGGGTTGCGACGAGCGCGGCACGTGCCATCTGCCAGCCGCACAGCACGATGCCGGCCAGCTTGAGGTAGGGAACGCTGCCGGCATAGACAGCGCGAACGTCCGTCTTGGCGCCAGCCACCACGAAACCGATCACTTCGTCCAGCGCAGCCGTCGCGATGACCAGCGCGCTGCGGATGGCCGTCAGATCGGGCCCGCCGGCCGCCTGGAGCTGCTCTTCGGTCTGGCGAACCTGACGCAGGATGGCGCGGGCCACCGTACCGCCGTCGCGCGCGGTCTTGCGTCCGATCAGGTCGTTGGCCTGGATCGCGGTGGTGCCCTCGTAGATGGTGAGGATGCGGGCATCGCGGTAGTACTGGGCCGCGCCGGTCTCTTCGATGAAGCCCATGCCGCCGTGCACCTGCACGCCCAGCGAGGCCACGTCGAGGGACATCTCGGTCGACCAGCCCTTGACGATGGGCACCATGAATTCGTAGAAGGCCATGTTCTCGCGGCGCACCTGCGGGTCCGCATGGTGGTGGCCGGCATCGCTGGCGGCAGCCGCCACGTAGGCCAGCGCGCGCGCACCTTCGGTGAGTGCGCGCATCGTCATCAGCATGCGCCGGACATCGGGATGCTGGATGATGGCCACCGGGCCCGAAGACCCCGCCACGTCGCGGCTCTGCACCCGGTCGCGGGCAAAGGCCACGGCCTTCTGGTAGGCGCGCTCGGCAATCGCGACGCCCTGCATGCCGACCGAAAAACGCGCCGAGTTCATCATGATGAACATGTACTCGAGGCCGCGGTTTTCTTCGCCGACCAGGTAGCCGACGGCGCCCGGCTGCGGCGCGGTGCCCGGCGACGAGGCCGCCTGGAACTTGCCGTCGCCATAGATCAGGACGGCGGTGGGGCTGGCCTTGATGCCCAGCTTGTGCTCGAGGGACTGGCACCAGACGTCGTTGCGCTCGCCCAGCGACCCGTCGGGGCCGACCATGAACTTGGGCACGATGAACAGCGAGATGCCCTTGATGCCTTCAGGCGCCTCGGGCGTGCGGGCCAGCACGAGGTGCACGATGTTCTGTGCCATGTCGTGCTCGCCGAAGGTGATGAAGATCTTCTGGCCGAACACGCGGAAGGTGCCGTCGGGCTGGCGGACCGCCTTGGAGCGCACCAGGGAGAGATCCGAGCCGGCCTGCGGCTCGGTCAGGTTCATGGTGCCGGTCCACTCGCCCGACACCAGGCGCGGCAGGTACAGCTCGCGCTGCGCATCGGTGCCGGCGGTCATCAGCGCCTCGATGGCGCCATCGGTCAGCAGCGGACACAACGCGAAGGACAAGTTGGCCGAGTTGAGCATTTCGATGCACGGCGTGGACACCAGCTTGGGCAGGCCCTGGCCGCCGAAGGCGACGGGATGCTGCACGCCCTGCCAGCCGCCCTGGCCGAACTGGTGAAAGGCCTCCTTGAAGCCCGCGCTGGTCGTGACCACGCCGTCTTTGAGCGACGACGGCTGGCAGTCGCCGGACCAGTTCAGGGGATCGATCACCCCCTGCACGAAATTGGCATTTTCCTGAAGCACCGCCTCCACCGTTTCGGCCGTGGCGTCCTCGCAGCCTGGCAGCCGGCTCACTTCGGGCAGGCCGGCGAGTTCGTTGAGCACGAACATCATGTCTTTCAGCGGGGCGACATAGCTCACGGCGAATCCTTTGGCTTCAGGTGACGGACGACAGGAGGCTCGGAGGGGCGGGAAGGAACCCGGCAGGCTGGCCGGGGTCCTTCAGGCCGCTTTCAGAGCCCGGCGGCCAGTTCGGGCGCCGCCTGGAACAGGTCGGCGACCAGTCCGTAGTCGGCCACGCCGAAGATCGGCGCCTCGGCGTCCTTGTTGATCGCCACGATGACCTTCGAGTCTTTCATGCCGGCCAGGTGCTGGATGGCGCCCGAGATGCCGATCGCCACGTAGAGCTGGGGCGCGACGATCTTGCCGGTCTGGCCGACCTGCCAGTCGTTGGGGGCGTAGCCGGCATCGACCGCGGCCCGCGAGGCGCCCATCGCCGCGCCCAGCTTGTCGGCCAGGGGCTCGAGAATCTTGAAGTTCTCGGCGCTGCCCATGCCGCGCCCGCCCGAGACCACGATCTTGGCGGCGGTGAGTTCGGGACGGTCGTTCTTGGCGATCTCGCGGCCCATGAAGACCGACTTGCCGCTGTCGGCCACCGCATCGATCGCCTGCACCTGGGCCGAGCCGCCCGTCGCGGCAGCGGCATCGAAGCCCGTCGTGCGCACGGTGATGACCTTGACGGCATCGGCCGACTGCACGGTGGCAATCGCGTTGCCGGCGTAGATGGGGCGGGTGAAGGTGTCGGCCGATTCGACGGAGATGATGTCGGAGAGCTGGGCGACGTCGAGCAGCGCGGCCACGCGCGGCATGACGTTCTTGCCGTGCGCGGTGGACGGGGCCAGCAGGTGGGTGAACCCCGTGGCGGCGGCCACCATCTGGGCGGCCACGTTTTCGACCAGCTGGTCGGCCAGTTGCGGCGCGTCCGCAACCAGCACGCGGGCCACGCCGGCGATCTGGGCGGCGGCGGCGGCAACCGCGCCGCATTGATGGCCGGTGACCAGGATGGCGACTTCGCCACCGGTCTTCACGGCGGCGGTGACGGCATTCAGGGTGGACGGCTTGAGCGACGCGTTGTCGTGTTCGGCGAGTACGAGTGCGGCCATGTCAGATCACCTTTGCTTCGTTCTTGAGTTTGTCGATCAGCGTGGCGACATCGGCCACCTTCACGCCCGCCTTGCGGCCGGCGGGCTCGGACACCTTCAGGGTCTTCAGGCGCGGCGTCACGTCGACACCCAGGTCGGCCGGCTTGAGCGTTTCCATGGGCTTCTTCTTGGCCTTCATGATGTTGGGCAGCGTGACGTAACGCGGCTCGTTCAGGCGCAGGTCGGTCGTGACGATGGCCGGCAGGGTCATGGTGACCTTCTCGAGCCCGCCGTCGACCTCGCGGGTGACCGCGGCCTTGCCGTCGGCGATCTCGATCTTGGAGGCGAACGTGGCCTGCGGCAGGCCGGCCAGCGCAGCCAGCATCTGGCCGGTCTGGTTGGCATCGTCGTCGATCGCCTGCTTGCCCAGGATGGCGAGGCCGGCGCCTTCCTTCTCGAGCAGGGCCTTGAGCAGCTTGGCGACGGCCAGCGGCTGCAGTTCGACGTCGGTTTCGATGAGCACGGCGCGATCGGCACCGATGGCCAGCGCGGTGCGCAGGGTTTCCTGGCAGGCGGTGACGCCGCAACTCACCGCGATGATCTCGGTCGCGACGCCTTTTTCCTTCAGGCGGACCGCTTCTTCGACCGCGATCTCATCGAACGGGTTCATCGACATCTTGACGTTGGCGATGTCGACACCGGTATGGTCGCTCTTGACGCGAACCTTGACGTTGTAGTCGACGACGCGCTTGACGGGCACGAGGATCTTCATGGGCTTGTCTCGAGGTTTGTGGTGTCTTGGGGCAGGGGACAGCGATTATAGGTTGAGCTGGCG
Organism: Burkholderiaceae bacterium; assembly: GCA_016710525.1. Taxonomy (GTDB): domain Bacteria; phylum Pseudomonadota; class Gammaproteobacteria; order Burkholderiales; family Burkholderiaceae_E; genus Quisquiliibacterium. The sequence continues at coordinate 43,913 of JADJVQ010000006.1, read as the reverse complement.
CACGGCGGCGCGAAAGACGTCAACCTGCATTGACAAGCAGGACGATAGGGCAGCAAAATGATCTTGTCAACCAATGTTGACGAGAAGGGGACAGCCCCGGCGCGATGCCGGCGGGGCGCCCCCAGTCAACCGACGACAGACCATGGCCGACCCCAACCTCAAACAGCTGCTGCTCGAACGCGCCGACTGGTTCGCCCGGGAAATCATGAAAGGCGTCAAGCGCAGCGAGCACGCCTACATCACCCCGGCCCAGAGCCGGCTGCTGGCGCACATGGGCGGCAAGCCGATGAACATGGCCGAACTGGCGCGCCGCCTGGCCATCTCGCGCCAGGCGGTGCACAAGACGGTGAGCGAGCTGGCGCGCCGCGGCATCCTCGAGGTGATCGACGACCCCCAGCGCGGCAATTCGAAACTGGTTCACTACACCGACAAGGGTCGGCTGCTCAATCGGGCGGGGGCGCAGATCATCCAGCGCATCGAAGGCGAGATCGCGCAGCAGCTGGGCGAGGCGCGCCTGCGCGAGCTCAAGCAGCTGCTGGCCGAACCCTGGGATCGATGACCGGCGCGCCGTTCAGGCGACGTTGTGGCTCAGGGCGCTGGAAACCAGACGCGCCGTGATGTCGACGATGGGGATCACCCGCTCGTAGGCCATGCGGGTGGGGCCGATCACCCCCAGAGTGCCGACGATCCGGCCCTCGACCTCGTACGGCGCGACGACGACGCTCACCTGGTCCATCGGGACCAGGGCGGACTCGCCGCCAATGAAGATCTGCACGCCGTCGGCCCGGCTGGATGCGTCCATCAGGGTCAGCAGTCCGGTCTTTTTTTCGAACAGATCGAACAGCCGGCGCATGCGCTCCATGTTCTCGGAAAGTTCGGCCACCCCCAGCAGGTTGCGCTCGCCCGAGATGACCATGGGCTCGGTTTCTTCGGTCAGGGCCCGTCCGCCCGCCTCGACCGCACGGGTCATCAGCTGAGTGATGTTGTCGCGCAGGCTGGTGAGTTCGGTGCGCAGACGCAGCCGGATCGATTCGAGATCGAGTCCGGCGAAATGGTGATTGAGGTAGTTGGCCGCCTCGGTGAGCTGCGAATGGGAATAGTCCTGCTCGATGGCCAGGATCCGGTTCTGGACGTCGCCGTCGGGGGTGACGATGATCAGCAGCACCCGGCGCTCCGACAGCCGCATGAACTCGACCTGGCGAAACAGCGACGAACGGCGCGGCGTGGTGACGACGCCGGCGAAATGCGACAGGCTGGACAGCAGACCGGCGGCAGCCGACAGCAGGCGCTGCGGTTCTTCGGCCTGCAGCCGATCGTGGATCCGTTCGGTCTGGCCGATTTCCAGCGGCTGGACGGTGAGCAAGGTGTCGACGAACACCCGGTAGCCGCGCGGCGTGGGGATCCGACCGGCCGAGGTGTGCGGACTGGCGATCAGGCCCAGATCTTCGAGATCGGACATCACGTTGCGGATGGTCGCCGGCGACAGCTCCAGGCCCGAGGCGCGCGAGAGCGTGCGCGAGCCCACGGGCTGGCCGTCGGCGATATACCGCTCGACGAGAGTCTTGAGCAGGGTCTTGGCGCGACGGTCGAGATCAATCATTGCAGGCCTATTCTAGTGAAGGCGCGCCGGTGTGCAACCGCCGCGGGTCCCGCATGAAACAGCTCCGGCCCGGGCGCGATGCCGGGCCGGACCTGCCGACGCACCTTGCGCGCTGGTGCCGCCGTCCAGAGCGCAGCATGCGCGCATCGCGCGCTCCGTGCGCAATCGCCCTGCAGCTAGGCCGACCGGATCGGCTGCAGGGAGTGGGAGTGAGCACGGCGATTTATGGTGTAATCGGCCAGATGAGCAGAGCCTTTCGCACGGTCGCCCTGGTTGGCCGTTACCAGTCTGAAGGAGTGGCTGGCGCGCTGCTCGACATCGCCCGTTTCCTGCAGGGCCGGGACATCCGGGTGCTGATCGAGGCCGACACCTTCGAAGCCATCGGCCGCCCGTCGCTCGAAGCCGCCGGCATCGACACCATCGGGCAGCAGGCCGATCTGGCCATTGCCATCGGCGGTGACGGCACGATGCTCGGCCTGGCCCGCCAGCTGGCGAAGTGGCAGGTGCCGCTGGTCGGCATCAATCACGGCCGGCTCGGCTTCGTCACCGACATCGCTCTGGACCAGTGGCCCGCCGCCCTGGGTGCCATCCTGGATGGCAGCTACGCGGCCGAAGACCGCACCATGCTGGTGGCGCGCGTGATGCGCAACAGCCAGGAAGTCTGGCGCGCGCTCGCGATGAACGACGTGGTCGTGAGCCGTTCGTCGCGCGCCGGCATGATCGAGCTGCAAGTGCATGTCGACGGCGTTTACATGTACAACCAGCGCGCCGACGGCCTGATCGTCGCCACCCCCACCGGGTCGACCGCGTATGCGCTGTCGGCCAACGGGCCCATCCTGCACCCGCGCGTGGCCGGCATCGTGCTGGTGCCGGTGGCGCCCCAGGCGCTGTCCAACCGGCCTATCACGCTGCCCGACGACGTGCGCATCGCCATCCGGGTGGTCGACGGCCGCGAGCCGCGTGTCGCGGCCGACATGCAGGTGTTCAGCGACCTGCAGCTGGGTGACGACATCATCATCGAACGCGCACCATTCATGGCGCACTTCCTGCACCCGGCTGGCTACAGTCACTTCGCCACGCTGCGCGGCAAGCTCAACTGGCACGAGATCCCCATTCTCTCGCGCCCGCCCGCCTGAGGCGTTGGCGCCCGCCGCGCGAACCAAGCCCCCCGCACCTCCCCCATGCTGCTCGCCCTGCGATTGCGCGACTTCGTCATCGTCGACACGCTGGAAGTCGATTTCGGCCCCGGGTTCACGGTGCTGACCGGCGAGACCGGCGCGGGCAAATCGATTCTCATCGACGCACTGCAGCTGACACTGGGCGCGCGCGGCGACTCCGGCGTGGTGCGCGAAGGCGCCTCGCGCGCGGACCTGGTCGCCGAGTTCTCCGCAAGCCCCGCACTGGACGCCTGGCTGGCCGAGCGGGAGCTGGCCGGCGATCCCGGCACCGTCATGCTGCGCCGGATCGTCGAAGCCGATGGCCGATCGCGCGCGCTCGTCAACGGCCATCCGGCCACGGTCGCGCAGCTGCGCGAAATCGGCGAACAGCTGGTCGACATCCATGGCCAGCATGCGGCGCAGTCCATGCTTCGCTCGGGCGGGCAGCGCGATCTGCTCGATGCTTTTGCGCAGGCTCAGCCGCTGGCGGGCGAGGTCGCCGCCGATTTCGCGAACCTGCGCGGCGCGCGTGAACGCACCGCGACGGCCCTTGTCGCCTCGCGCGAGCTCGCCCTGGAACGGGAACGTCTGCAATGGCAGGCCGGCGAACTGGCCCAGCTGAATCTCGATCCGGGCGAATGGGATCAGCTCAACGAGGAGCAAAAGCGCCTGGCCCACGCGGCCGCGCTGCTCGAGGGTGCCCGCAGCGCCGCCGAAGTGCTGTCCGACAACGACGACTCGCTGACCGGCCGGCTGCAAAGCGTGCTGCAGCGCCTGCGGCCCCTGGCGGTCATCGATGCCCGGCTGGCCGACGCGGTGTCGATGCTCGACAGCGCCTGCATCCAGGCCGACGAAGCGGCATCGGCGCTGTCGGACTATGCCGAACGGGTCGATCTCGATCCCCAGCGCCTGGCGCAGGTCGAGCAGCGCATCGGCCAGGCTTTTTCGCTGGCCCGCAAGCTGCGCCTGGCCCCCGAATCGCTGGCCGACACGCTGGCCGACCTGCAGGCCCGCCTGGCCGATCTGGACGCCGCCCAGGACCTGGACGCACTGCGCGCCATCGAGCGCGATGCCCAGAACCGCTTCGAGCAAAGCGCGGCCCGCCTGTCGGCGATCCGGCGCAAGGCGGCCGACAAGCTCGCCCGGGGCGTCAGCGAGCACCTCCAGACGCTGGGCATGGCCGGGGCCCGATTCGTCGTGGCGGTCGAGCCCGCCGATGCCAGCGGCGCGGGCCTGGACCGGATCGAATTCCAGATTGCCGGTCACGCCGGTGCACAGGCAAGGTCGCTGGCCAAAGTGGCCTCGGGTGGCGAACTGTCGCGCATCGGCCTGGCCATCGCGGTCCTGGCCGCGCAGGCCAACCCGGTCCCCACGCTCATTTTCGACGAAGCCGACGCCGGAGTCGGGGGCGCGGTCGGCGACGCCATCGGCCTGCTGATGCGCACGCTCGGCGCGGCCCGCCAGGTGTTGTGCGTCACGCATCTGCCGCAAGTCGCGGCGCGCGCCCACCAGCATCTGTCGGTCAGCAAGGAAGCCCGCGACGGGCACACGGTCAGCCGGATTGCCACGCTCGACCGGGGCACCCGCATCGACGAGGTGGCCCGCATGCTCGCCGGCAGCGAAATCACCGCCACCACCCGCAAGCACGCGCGCGAACTGCTGGCCGCCTCCTGAGGCGGCAGCCAGCGGCGCAACGGACCAGCGGCGGGGGCACTGCGTGCCGCTCGAGACACCGGTGCATCCCCGGCCGGGTCAAGCGAATGCGCCGCCTGGGAGGAGCACCGGAGTTCACGCTCGCTGACATTCTCGCCGGCTGATTTGCCACTCTTGCCTCCCGTCGGAGATCTGCAGCACAAGAGGCAAGAAACGGGTCTGATGCGTGCGCAGAGTCCCCCGCATCGTGACGACCGATTCTCCTTCATTCCCATCGCTGACACCGGCCGCCGGCGCACCGCGACGCATGCCCGCCATGCTGGCGGCCGCCGCGTTCGCGCTCGCCTGTGCGGCCCTGCTGCACCTGATGATCCAGGGGGATCTGCGCGCCGATGCCCGCTGGGTGGTCGAGGCGACGGACGCCTACCTCGACGAGGTCGCCACCGAGCTGGCCACCGCGATGCTGCAACCGCAGGCCACCTGCGCCGTGCTGCGCTCGCGCGCCGGCGCCCTGCCGGCGAGTTCCGGACAGATCCAGCGACTGCTGGCCGATGGCCCCCGATTGGCGGCCTTGTGTCCGCCCGGCACAGGCGTGGCGAGCCCGGCCGCGGCGCCTGCCGACCAGGCCAGCGCCGACTCGGCGCTGGCCCTCGGGCGACTGGCGGTGCGCGGCTGGCCCGGCCGGACCGACACCCTGCTGGCCGAATTCGTGCTGCCCGATGGCCGCGCCCTCGGCGCGCGCGTCGACGCCACCCGGCTGCTGGAACTGGCGCGCGGCAGGGTCAGCGAAACCCACGGCGGCATCCGGCTGATCTGGAGCTCCGGCGCGAACTGGCCCATGGCGGGTGCTGCCGGCACGTCGACCTCGCCAGGTCGGACTTTCGGCAGCGACCTCGCGTCTTCTCGCCACCCTTATGTCGCAGCCGTCGCGATCGGTCCTGCCGGGTTGTGGTACCGCTACGGCGCCTGGTTGCCGCTGATCGCCCTGGGGGCCGGTGCAGCCGCGCTGGCGGCGACCGGGATGGCGCGCCGCCGGCATCAGAGCCTCGATGCGCCCGAGGCGCAGCTGCGCAACGCGATCGAGCGCGGCGAGCTCGAAGGGCATCTGCAGCCCATCATCGATTTGTCCAGCGGCGACTGCGTGGGCGCCGAAATGCTGATGCGCTGGCGTCACCCCCGCCACGGGCTGCTGGCGCCGGCGCGCTTTCTGCGCGAGGCCAAGACCAGCGGGCTGCTCTGGCCCATGACCGAGGCCTGCTTTCGCGATGTGGCCGCGCGCCTGGACGCCTGCCCGAGCCTGCCGGAAGGGTTCATGCTGTGCGTGAACTTCGGCGCCACCGAGCTGGCTCTGGACGGCGACAGCGACCGCTTCGCAGCCCTCGCCCGGCCGGGCGGGCGGCGCTGGTACACGGTGATCGAACTGCCCGAGCGCGACGCGCGGGAGCCGGCCATGGCTGCCCGTCTCACCGCGCTGCAGGACATGGGATTCCTGATCGCACTGGACGACTTCGGCACCGCGCACAGCGGCACCCGCTGGCTGGAGCGCCTGTCGGTCGATCTGGTGAAGATCGACATGAGCATCGTGTCGACGATCGGCACCGACTCGGTCACCCGGCCGGTGCTCGATGCGATCATCGCGCTGGCGCGCGACACCGGCGTCAAGCTGATCGCCGAAGGCGTCGAACATCCGCATCAGACTTCGCACCTGCGCCGCCAGGGCGTGACCTACGCCCAGGGCTATGTGTTCTCGGCGCCGGTGCCGGCGGCCGACTTCGTCGAGCACTGGCTGGCGGTTCAAGAATCCGACGAGGACCCCTCGCAGGCGCAGCCCGCGGCTTCGAGCAACCGGCCCATCAACACGTCGTCCTGACTCGCCGGCCGGCGAAGTGCCGCACGGCCGGCCGGAACACGCTCAGGACAGCGGACTGACCTTGGCCGCGGTGGCGAGTTCTTCGCCCCCTCCGCCCAGACGAACCCCGCGCACCGGGCAGGCATCCAGATAGTCCAGGCCGATGGCCAGCTTGATGTGACCGCCGCCCACCGATCGGGCATTGCTGATGTCGAAGCTCACCCAGCGCGTGGCCAGCCAGGCCTCGGCCCAGGCGTGGCTGGCGACCACCTCGCGGTCGGGCGAATAGGCATAGCCGCTGACGTAGCGCGCCGGCACGCCCAGCGCGCGACAGGCCGCGATGAACACATGGGTGTGGTCCTGGCAGACCCCGACCCCGGCCGCGAACGACTGGGCCGCGCTGGTGTCGGCGGAGGTCACGCCCTTCTTGTAGGGCATGCGATCGAGCACCGCGTTCATCAGGTCGCTGACCCCGATCAGGGGCCGGCTGCGGATCACCGCGCGCATCGGCTCGACGAACTCGCGGATCGCGTCGTCCGGTTCGGTGAGCACGGTGTCGCGCAGAAACACCTTGGGATTGATGCGCCCGGCCGGCTCGCCATCGTCGACGTCGGACACCTCGACGGTGCCGCGGGCGACCAGGCGAATTTCCTCGTGAGGCTGGTCCAGTGTCAGCACGTGCGTGAGGTTGTCGAACGCATCGCGCATCGTCACGCAGGGGCTGGGCAGCTCGAGCGACCAGTCGACGATGCGCTGCTGGGCCGCCGCATAGGGCGTGAGCCGGATGTACTGGGTACTGCGCGAGACCTGCGCTGCGTACTGGTACCGGGTGGAGTGGACAACCGAGAGCCGCATTTATCTCATCTCCATGTAGCCCGAGTGCAGGGCCGCACCCAGCGAATTGTTCTCGCTGAGGAACTGATCGAGGAAGGCGCGCAGACCGACACGATGCACGTCCTCGAGGTCGCCATGCGCAAGGCCGGCGCGGATCACCGCGGCAAGCCGGCGGGCCTGGCGCCCCGATTCCTGCGGCAGTGCGGTCAGGATGTGATCGATCTCGTCGAAGCAGGAGCGAAGCGAACGCGGCAGCTGCGGATTGAAGATCAGCAGTTCGGCCACCCGGCGCGCCTCGATGGTGTCGCGATAGGTATCGCGATAGGCCTCCAGCGAGGAGACCGACCGGAGCACCGCCGACAGGCTGTAGTAGTCGGAGTCGGACTCGGCATCGGCATCGGTCTCGTCACGGCCCTGCTTGACCGAAAGAATTCGCGCGGTGTTGTCGGCCCGTTCGAGGAAGGTGCCCAGCCGGATGAACTGGTAGGGCTGGTCGCGCCGGCTGGTCGCGAAAGTGACCCCGCGGAACAGGTGGCTGCGCTCCTTGACCCAGTCGAAGAAGGCGGAATCGATCGGCTCTTCGCCGCTGCGCCGGCGCACCTGCAGCTGCAGCCAGGTGTCGTTGATGGTCTCCCACATCTCGGAGGTGACCGAACCGCGAACCGCGCGGGTGTTCTCGCGGCTGGACTCCAGGCAATTGGCGATCGATGAGGGCAGGTCCGGGTCCCAGGCCAGGAAGCGGGCCACGTTCTCGGCGGTGGCCGGCTGGCCGGTTTCGCGAAAGGCCTCGAGCGTGTCGGTGATGACCAGCGGTTCGATGGCCGCCGAATCCTGCCCCGACGAGCCGGACAGCAGCGCCAGCGAATGGCCGACATCGAGGATGCGCGCCATGTTCTCGGCGCGCTCGAGATAGCGCGACAGCCAGTACAGGTGCGACGCGACACGTGACAGCATCACAGCGCTCCCTTGATCGGCGTGCCCTGGGACTGGGACTGGGACTGGGACTGCCCCTGCGACAGGCTTTGCGACTGGACAAGGCCGTCGAACGCCGGCGCATCATCGTCGTCGACGACCCAGGTGTCCTTGGTGCCGCCGCCCTGCGACGAATTGACCACCAGCGAGCCCTTGCGCAGCGCCACCCGGGTAAGCCCGCCCGGCACGATCTTCACATCACGCCCGACCAGCACGAACGGGCGCAGATCGATGTGGCGCGGCGCAACCCCCTCTTCGACGAAGGTCGGGCAGGACGACAAGGCCAGCGTCGGCTGGGCGATGTAATTGCTGGGATTGGCCTTGAGCACTTCGCGGAAGGTTTCGATCTCTTCGCGGCTGGCGGTGGGCCCGACCAGCATGCCGTAGCCGCCGGCACCGTGCACCTCCTTGACGACGACTTCGGCCAGGTGCGCGAGCACGTAGGAGAGGTCTTCGGGCTTGCGGCACTGCCAGGTCGGCACGTTGTTCAGGATCGGCTCTTCGCCGAGATAGAAGCGCACCATCTCGGGCACGAACGGATAGATCGACTTGTCGTCGGCCACGCCGGTGCCGATCGCGTTGGCGATCACGACGTTGCCCATCCGGTAGGCCGCCATCAGGCCGGGCACACCCAGCATGGAATCGGGGCGGAAGGCCAGCGGATCGAGGAAGTCGTCGTCGAGCCGGCGATAGATGACATCGACCCGCTGCGGCCCCGATGTCGTGCGCATGTAGACGAAGCCGTCCTTGACGAACAGATCCTGCCCTTCGACCAGTTCGATGCCCATCTGCTGGGCCAGGAAGGTGTGCTCGAAGTACGCGCTGTTGAAGCGCCCCGGCGTCAGCAGCACCACCGTGGGGTTGTCGACCTCGGCCGACGAGCGCAGCGTCTGCAGCAGCAGCGCGGGATAGTGCTCGACCGGACGGACCCGGTAGCGCCGGAACAGGTCCGGGAACAGCCGCATCATCATCTTGCGGTTGCTCAGCATGTAGGACACCCCCGAGGGCACGCGCAGGTTGTCCTCGAGCACGTAGTACTTGCCATCGCTGTGGCGGACGATGTCCACACCGACGATGTGCGCGTAGATGTCGTGCGGCACCTTCATGCCGATCATCGCGACCTGATACTGGTCATTGGCCAGGATCTGGTCTTCGGGAATGATGCCGGCGCGCAGGATGTCCTGGCCGTGATAGATGTCGGCCAGGAAGCGGTTGATGGCGGTCACGCGCTGGATCAGTCCGCGCTGCAACAGTGCCCATTCGCTGGCCGTGATGATCCGGGGCACCACGTCCGAGGGAATCAGCCGTTCGGTCCCGCTCTCGTCGCCGTAGACCGAGAACGTGATGCCGATTCGTCGGAAGATGAGGTCGGCCTCGGCTCGCTTGGAGGCCATGGCCTCAGCGGTGGTGGAGGCGAGCCAATTGGCGTACCCACGATAGTGCATTCGGGCCGAAATCCCCCCGGCCTCGAGCATTTCGTCGAAAACGCCCTCTTTTGGTGCAATCAGTTTTAGGCTGGGTGTGCTCATGCACCCATTGAAGCAAAGCCCGTGCCGACTTTCAATCGAAATGCTCAGCGGTGATCACCGCGGTACGAGCAATCGGTCCTGGTGCAGTTGCCGTAAAGCGAAAGCGCATGGTCCTGCAGCGAGAATCCGCGCTCGCGGGCGATCTTGTGCTGACGCTTTTCGATCTCGGGATCGAAGAACTCTTCGACGCGCCCGCATTGCAGGCACACCAGGTGATCGTGATGCGAGCCTTCGTTCAATTCGAAGATCGACTTGCCGGATTCGAAATTGCTGCGCTTGAGCAGACCGGCCTGCTCGAACTGGGTCAGTACACGATAGACAGTCGCCAGTCCGATGTCCTGATGTTCGGCCAGCAGATCGCGATAGACGTCCTCGGCGCTCATGTGCCGATGGCGCCCGCTCTGGAAGATCTCGAGGATCTTCAGGCGCGGCAGTGTCGCCTTCAGTCCGATGGTCTTGAGTTCTTGGGGAGACGGCATATCGGGGGCGTGCGAAACGGGGCCGTGCAAAAAAGAATCGTTATCATATCGGGTTTGCAATTCCCGCAAGACAGTCAGGTGAAAGCGCCCATGCCAGTCAACGAGCATCCCTCGCACCAAGCGCGCGCATCGGCCGCCCGATCGCTGGCGCGTCCGGCCGGCGCGCCGGCACGTTCCGTGTGCGCCCTGATCGCGCTCGCCGCGCTGATGACGCTCGCCGGTTGCAGCACGTCGCGCGATCGGTCCAGCGGCCTGTTCGAGGCCTACAAGGTGGACCTGCCGCAGGGCAATTACGTGACCCGCGAGATGCTCGACAAGGTCACCACCGGCATGAGCCGCGAGCAGGTGCGATTCACGCTGGGTTCGCCGCTGCTCAATCCGCTGTTCCGGCCCAATCGCTGGGATTATGTGTTTCGCTACCAGTACGCCAGCGGCAAGGCCGAGCTGCGTCGGGTGGTGATCCTGTTCACCGACGAGAAGGTGGCCTCGATCAAGGCCGACGACCTGCCGGTGCGCGATGACACCAGCGACCCTGCCCTGCCGGGCTACCAGGCGCCGGGCTCGGCGCGCAACTGATCGGATCACCATGAGCGAGATGCGTATCGCCATCGCAGGCGCCAGCGGTCGAATGGGCCGGATGCTGATCGAATCCGTGCTGCAGGCGCCGGACGCGCGCCTGACGGGTGCCATCGACGTCAGCGGATCGCCGGCCATCGGTCGCGATGCCGGCGAATTCCTGGGCCGCCCGACCGGCGTGCCGGTGACCGACGACATCGCCGCCGCGTTGTCGCAGGCCGACCTGCTGATCGACTTCACCCGGCCCGAGGGCACGCTGGCGCACCTGTCGTTCGCCAGCCGCGCGGGCGTGCGCATGGTGATCGGCACCACCGGCTTCGATGAGGCCGGCAAGGCCGCGCTGGCGCAGGCCGCGCGCACGATCCCGATCGTCGCCTCGCCCAACATGAGCGTCGGGGTGAATGCCACCCTGAAACTGCTCGACATGGCGGCACGCATCCTGTCGCAGGGCTACGACATCGAGATCATCGAGGCCCATCATCGGCACAAGGTCGATGCGCCTTCGGGCACCGCCCTGAAGATGGGCGAGGTCGTCGCCGCCGCGCTGGGGCGCAATCTGGCCGATGTCGCGGTGTATGGCCGGCAAGGCGTGACCGGCGAGCGCGATCCCTCGAGCATCGGCTTTGCCGCCATTCGCGGCGGCGATGTCGTCGGCGATCACACGGTGCTGTTCGCCGGCCTGGGCGAGCGCATCGAGATCAGCCACAAGGCCAGCAGCCGCCACGGGTATGCCAGCGGCAGCCTGCGCGCCTGCCGCTGGCTGATGTCCCGCGATCCCGGGCTGTATGACATGCAGGACGTGCTGGGCCTGCGCGGCTAGGTTCTCTCCCTCTGTGTTCACCCGATGGCGGGCAGGCCCGCCATGTGCCGTGCCAGCGTCTCGCGCTGGTCCGCGCTCAGGTGCAGTCCCAGCTTGCTGCGCCGCCAGAGCAGATCCTGCGCATCGCCGACCCATTCGTCGCGGCGCAGAAAATCGATTTCGACCTCGTGCAGTCCCGGGACCACAGCTTCGCCCAATTGCGCCATCGACCCGGCACCGTCGAGCATCCGGTCCAGGCGTGACCCGTAGGCCCGCGCCCAGCGGCGCAGCAGCGGCGCGTCGAGCCACGGACGGCGCTCGGCGCAGCGCTGCACGAAGCGCTCGAAATCGAGGTCGGGCCGATGGGCGGGGCCGATCACGGCCGACAGGTCGCCACCCGGCAGGAATGCGCCGTGGGTCCATGCCGCACGGCGCAGCCCCAGCGCGGGCAGCAGCGCATCGACCGCTTCTTCGGCCAGCTTGCGCGAGGTCGTGATCTTTCCGCCCCAGATCGACAGCAGCGGCGCGCCCGCCCGATCGAGCTCGAGCGCGTAGTCGCGGGTGACTGCCGACGGGTCCCCCGACTCGTCATCGAGCAGCGGGCGCACGCCGCTGTACTGCCACACCACATCGGCTGCCTGGATCGGCCGCCGGAAATACCGGTTGACCAGCCCGCACAGGTAATCGACCTCGGCAGGCTCGATCGACACCGAGCCGGGATCGCCATGGTGTTCGAGGTCGGTGGTGCCGATCAGCGTGAACTGCGCTTCGAAGGGAATCGCGAAGACGATCCGCTTGTCCGGACTCTGGAAGATGTAGGCGTGGTCGTGCTCGAACAGTCGAGGCACCACGATATGGCTGCCCTTGATCAGACGCAATGCGCGCCGGTGGGACTGATGAGCCTGCCCGCCGAGAAAGCTGGCGGCCCAGGGTCCCGCCGCGTTGATCAGCGCCCGCGCGCTCACCGCGAAGCTGCGCCCGTCGGTCCCCCGCAGGGTCGCCCGCCACCGGTCGGCCGTGCGCGTCGCATCGATGCAGGCGGTCCGGGTCAGCACCCGGGCCCCGCGATCGGCGGCATCACGGGCGTTCAGCACCACCAGCCGCGCATCGTCGACCCAGCCGTCGGAGTAGACGAAGCCGCGGGTCAGGCGCGGCTGCAGCGGCGTGCCGGCGAAATGGCGGCGCAAGTCGATCCCGGACGAACCGGGCAGCACCTGGCGTCTGGCCAGATGGTCGTAAAGCAGCAGGCCGGCGCGCACCAGCCAGGCCGGGCGCATCGACGGATCGTGCGGCATCACGAAACGCAGCGGCCACATGATGTGCGGCGCGCTGCGCAGCAGCACCTCGCGTTCGATCAGCGCCTTGCGCACCAGTCCGAACTCGTAGTGCTCGAGGTAGCGCAGGCCGCCGTGGATCAGCTTGGTCGAGGCCGACGAGGTATGCGAGGCCAGATCGTCGCGCTCGCACAGCATCACGGAAAGACCCCGTCCGGCCGCGTCGCGCGCGATGCTGGCGCCATTGATCCCGCCGCCCACGATCAGCAGATCGCATTCGGGCGCGGCGTCCTGCGGACCGTTGGAGAGATGCGAAGCGGAAGGCGGCATGAGGGAGGCACCAGAATGCCGAGCGGCACAGCTCCGTCTCGGCCATCAAAACGAATCGTAATGTACAACAACGAACAAATAACAACAGAACAGCTGTGGCATCCTGTTCTATTCTGTTCGAGCTAAAATGCTCCAGACCCCGTTGCCGCCACCGTGGCCACCCGATCCGCGCCGGTGCCCGCTCGCACCCCAGCCTCTGAGGTCCGGCCCTTGTTCCACGAATGCGCCTGAATCCCCGCCAGCGAAAACTGCTCGACGAAATCGCTTCCCGGCAATCGGCGGGCATCGACGAGCTGGCCCGACTGCTGGGGGTGACCGCCCAGACGGTACGGCGCGATTCGACGCTGCTGGCCCGGGCGGGACTGCTGTCGCGCTTTCACGGCGGGGTCAGCCTGGCGGCCGGTTCGACCATCGAGAACATCGGCTACGGACAGCGCCAGTCGCTCAACGCGGACGGCAAGCGGCGCATCGCGCGCGCGCTGGCCCGGGACATCCCGAACGGCTGCTCGCTGATCCTGAACATCGGCACCACCACCGAAGCGGTGGCGACGGCACTGCTCGGCCACCGCGACCTGAAGGTGGTGACCAACAGCCTGAACGTGGCCTCGATCCTGGCCGACAGCCCGGGCTGCGAGGTGCTGGTCGCCGGAGGCAGCGTGCGCGCGCGCGACCACGGCATCGTCGGCGAAGCCACGGTCGACTTCATCCGGCAGTTTCGCGCCGACATCGGCGTGATCGGGATCTCGAGCATCGAGGCCGATGGCACGCTGCGCGATTTCGACTACCGTGAAGTCAAGGTGGCGCAGGCAGTGATCGAACAATCCCGCGAAGTCTGGCTGGCCGCCGATCACGGCAAGTTCGGCCGGCGCGCGATGGTCCAGCTCGCCCATCTGTCGCAGGTGGATGTGCTCTACACCGACGCGCCGCCCCCCGAGGCCGTGCTGCGCATGCTCGCCGAAGCCGGCGGACACTGCGTGGTGGTCGACTGACAGCCCGATGTCGCACCGGCGGGAGGCGCGGCATCCCGACTTTTCCAGGGGCCCCTCGAGCGGCCCCATGCCAAGGAGGCACCGATGAGCCTGTTGCTCGCCCTGGACCAGGGCACCTCGAGTTCGCGCAGCATCGTGTTCGACGAATCCGGATCGATCGTCGCGATGGCCCAGCAGGAATTCACCCAGATGTTCCCCGCGCCCGGCCGGGTCGAGCACGACCCGCTCGAGATCTGGGCCACGCAGCTGGCGACGGCGCGCCAGGCGCTGGCCAATGCCGGGATCCGCGCCGCCGACCTGGCCGGCCTGGGCATCACGAACCAGCGCGAGACCACCGTGGTCTGGAACCGGCGCAGCGGCCTGCCGATCCACCATGCGATCGTCTGGCAGGACCGCCGCACCGAGCCCGAGTGCGCGCGGCTGAGGGCCGAAGGCGTCGAGTCCCTCGTGCGCGAGCGGACCGGCCTGGTGCTCGACCCGTACTTCTCGGGCACCAAGGTGGCCTGGATCCTCGACAACGTGGCCGGCGCGCGCGCGGCCGCCGAACGCGGCGAACTGGCCTTCGGCACCATCGACAGCTGGCTGGCCTGGCAGCTCACGGGGGGGCGCCTGCACGTCACCGACGTGAGCAATGCGTCACGAACGCTGCTGTTCGATATCCGCACCGGCCAGTGGGACGACGAGCTGCTGGCCGCACTGCGCGTGCCGCGCGCGATGCTGCCGCAGGTTTTCCCGTCCAGCCATGTGCACGGCCAATGCGATCCCGCGCTGCTGGGCGCCGCGGTCCCGATCGGCGGGATCGCGGGCGACCAGCAGGCGGCGCTGTTCGGCCAGGCCTGCTTCACCTCGGGCATGGCCAAGAACACCTACGGCACCGGCTGCTTCATGCTGATGCACACCGGCGATCGCCCGCAATCGTCCAGCAACGGCCTGATCACCACCGCCGCAGCCCAGCCCGGCAGCCGCCCCGCCTATGCGCTGGAAGGCAGCGTGTTCATCGGCGGCGCGGTGGTGCAGTGGCTGCGTGACGGGCTCGGCGCGATCCGCAGCTCGTCCGACGTCGAGGCGCTGGCCGCCAGCGTGCCCGACTCGGGCGGCGCGATCGTGGTGCCGGCCTTCACCGGATTGGGCGCGCCCTACTGGCGGCCCAAGGCGAAAGGCGCGATCCTCGGGCTGACCCGCGGCACGACCATCGCGCACATCGCGCGGGCCGCGCTCGAGTCGATCGCCTTCCAGAGCGCCGCCCTGCTCGACGCGATGCGCCGCGACGCGGTTGCCAGCGTGGCCGAACTGCGAGTCGATGGCGGCGCCTGCGCCAACAACCTGCTGATGCAGTTCCAGGCCGATCTGCTGGGCATTCCGGTGGTCCGCCCGAAAGTCATCGAGACCACGGCGCTGGGCGCGGCCTACCTGGCCGGACTGTCGTGCGGGGTGTGGCGCTCGACCGACGACCTGGCCTCGCACTGGCAGGCCGAGCGGCGCTTTCACCCGACGATGGCGCGCGATCGCGCCGAGGCCCTATTGGCCGACTGGTCGCGAGCGGTCGATCAGTGCGCGCCCGCCTGAGCCCATTCGTTCGCGCAAACCTGCACAAGGATCGGGCCGCGGCTGGGGTGCGGTGAGGACACGCCAGTCGTAGAGTCCGGACGGATCGTCGCCCAAGCTCGGGGCGGCGTCGCGGGCGCTGGCCGACAACGCGGCGGTGCGCTCGACGAAGCCGACGGTCAGCATCGCGCCGGCGGGTCCGCTGCCATCCAGGTAACGCGGCACGCCCAGATCCCGGCGCACGTGGCCGTTGCCGGCCAGCAGGACCACCGGCATCCGATGCGTGCTTCGTGCACGCAGCAGAGCCTGCGCCATCGTCGCATCGCGGGCACGCTGGGCACGCGCCATCGCCGGCAGGATCGAAACAGGCAGCACGCCGCAATGCGCCTGGGCAATCTCGCGCTGCTGGCCGCTTTCATCGGCATCGCGCCACCCGGCGGGCTGCGCCTGCGCCAGCGCGTGCGGCTGACCGCGGGCGATGCCCGCTGTCTGGGCATTGGCCAGGTTGGCCCCGATCAGCGGCAGACCCCGGCGCAGCGCCCAGGCGATCACCGGCTCGTAGAAGTGCCAGTCCCAGCCATCGAACGAAAAGCCGCCCGCCTGCGCCAGCGCGCGCGCCTCGGTCGGCGTGCCGGACCGGGCATCGGCGGCACGCAGCGCGTCGATCCGGTCCTGATGGGCCGCGTCGAGCTGTTCCATGGCCACGGCAAAGCGTCCGCCGCGCTCGAGCAGGCGTTCCAGCCAATGCAATCGCAGGCTGTGCTGCACGGCGTTATCGTGGATTTCACCCAGGCCCAGCAGGGCGGGCGGACCCGAACCGGCCTGGCGCAGGGCGGCCACCAGCGCCTGCGGCGGGTCAGGGGGCGCCACCAGCGCAGGCAGGGGCGCCGCATCCCTGGCACGGCGCACCAGCGCGCACCCGGCCATTTGCGCGGCGCCGACGGCCACCGTCGCAAGCGCGCCGAGCCTGGCAAGCGCCAATCGTCGATTCATAGCGTGAAGTTCAGACCGGCGAGCAGTGCGCCCGGGGACATCGTGAGCCCGAACGAACGGTTGTCATAGGTCTGGGTATCGGGAATGCGGTGAACCTGACGGCCCAACGCCTCGAGCTGGGACCCGAGCAGCCGGAACAGGCTGTCGTCGAAGCGCATCACCGACAGCGGCGCCACCGGCTCGCCGTTCTCGACCCACAGGCTGGCGAATCGGGTCATGCCGGTGAGCCGTCCGGCGGCCCGATCGGACCAGTTCAGATACCAGAAGTTGCTGACCGCCACGCCGGTGCCCAGCGCCGCCATTGCATCGCCGTCGGCCAGTTCGCCACCCGCCAGGCTGAGCGCCTGCGCCACTTCGTGAGAGGTTGCGCCGGTTCCTTGCAGCGCGAATTCTCGGGCACTGCGCGGCGACACGAGAGCCGCCGCAAAGCGGCCGGCGTCGACCAGGCCCAGGCAGCCGGGGCGCTCGAACCCGTCGGACTGGAAACGCGGCAGGCCTCCCGTGGCCAGATCGTCACTCAAATGGACCCGTTCGCTGAATCGGTCCGCGTCGGACTTCAGGCGCGCCAGCGGCGACTGACCGCTCATCAGCGCACTGGCCGAGAAGCCTCCCCAGTTCATCATCCCGACGAGTTCGGCCAGCGCCGCCGGGCTCAGCCAGGCGCGATATTCGCCAGGCGCCAGGATCTTGGGCGGGCGATCCAGCAGCGCGGCTTCGCGGCGCGCACGCGCGATCGACGCGGCGACAGCCTCAGCGCGCCAGTCGGGCTCGGCCAAGGTCACCTTGACGGCCTTGTCGCCGCCCGAACAGATGCAGTAGTCGAGGAACCAGGGACGCGCCTCGTGCCACATCGAATGGCCCAGGCTGCTGGCGAAGCCGCAGGCCAGCGGCCCGCCGGCATAAAAGCCCACCAGGTCGGCGTCGCCCGCGGCCGTGCAGACCACCTCGCAGACCTCCTGGGCATCCGGAAGGCGTGTCGACAGGCGGGTGCTGCGGCACACGGCGATATCGGACACCGCAAGATGCGGGTCCGGCTCGCTGTCGCCGACGATGCGCCGCAGTTCGTCGAAGGCCGCGGCAATGCGGGCGCAATCGTCGACGGCGGTGCCCGACAGCGTTTGAACGAAGCTCGCCTGCCGGCCCTCGTGGATCAGCCGCAACTCGATGCGGGCTTTCTCGACCGTGCCCGCCTGACGCACCCGCCCGCGGTTGAAGCGGACGAAGTCCGACACCTCCGCGTCGATCCAGCCGGTGGTCGTTTCGCCGGCGCGGGCCGCCTGCTGGACCGCCAGCATCGCCTGCGCAAAACGCGCGGCCAGATCGGGGTGGCGGCGCACGCTCATTGTTCGGCCCCGAACACGTCGACATCGTGGAACAGGCATGGTGGCGCGGCGTGGCCGACCCGAACGACCTGCCCCGGCTCGCCCTTGCCGCAATAGGGCGTGCCCAGCCACTCGCGCTCGTCGGCGCGGCCGACCGCCGCCAGGTTGCGCCAGAAGGTGGCCGAAACGCCGCGGTAGTTGGGATTGCGCACCACCGCGCCCAGTTCGCCGTTCTCGATCAGCTGGCCCCACTCGCAGCCGAACTGGAACTTGTTGCGCGAGTCGTCGATCGACCACGACACATTGGTGCGCATCAGCACCCCTCGCTCGGTGTCACGGATCATCTGCGCGAGGCTCGAGTCGCCGGGCTCGACATTGATGTTGGCCATCCGGTCGATCGGGGGACGATGCCAGCCGCTGGCACGCGCATTGGCGGTGCCCGCAAACGAAAAGCCGGCGGCCC
The DNA here is from genome assembly GCA_016710525.1 of Burkholderiaceae bacterium. Taxonomy (GTDB): domain Bacteria; phylum Pseudomonadota; class Gammaproteobacteria; order Burkholderiales; family Burkholderiaceae_E; genus Quisquiliibacterium. The sequence continues at coordinate 25,549 of JADJVQ010000006.1, read as the reverse complement.
GGGCGCGGGCCACCGACAGGGCGCTGCCCAGCGGCCGGCGCAGCACGCCGTCTTCGATCAGGCGCACCTTCGCCGCGGGAGTGCCTTCGTCGTCGACGCCGTAACTGGCGAACCCGCCGGCATGGGTCGGATCGAAGCTGACATTGAGCAACGGCGAACCGTATCGATAGCGGCCGAACATGTCGAGTGTCACGAAGCTCGTGCCCGCGAAATTGCGCTCGTCGCCCAGGATGCGATCGAGCTCGAGCGGGTGGCCGATCGACTCATGGATCTGCAACAGCATCTGATCGGGTGCCAGCAGCAGCGACCGGCGATCGTTCGGGCAGTTGGGCGCGTCCAGCAGCTGCAGGGCCTCGCGGCCGATTCGGCCGCCGCCACCGCGCAGTCCCGAAAGGTCGATCACTTCGCCGCCGCCCTGCCTGCAGAAGCCGTTGTACTGCCCGCCGAGCGTGCGGGTCTGCGAGCGGCCCGCGCTGGCGGCGGTGGCCTCGAGATTGGGCACCACGTACGAGAAAGTTTCGTCGCCGACCAGTTCGCCATTCAGATACTGGCGCTGGAGGGTCTGGCTCAGGTGCACGCTGGCCGCCCAGTGCACGATCCGTGGGTCGCCGTTCAGCGCGGCCGCTTCTTCGCGCAGCTGCTCGATCAGCTCGCGACGCGACGCGAGCGGACGCTGCACCGCCGCAGCGCGGACCACGCCGCGGGCTGCCGGCCGGGGCAGCGCGACCCCCTCGAACAGGCCTCGTGCATCAACCAGGCGGGCCCACTGGACGGCCCGGTCTGCGGCAGCCTGCAGGCCTGCCGGGGACAGGTCGGCACTGGCCGCGTAGCCGATGCCCTGCCCGATCCAGGCGGTGACCATCGCGCCCGCATCCGTCGAGATGGCATCGGGCTGGACCACGCCGCGCAGCACAGCCAAGGCGCGGCTCTGTTCATGGACGATCCTTACGGAGAGATCGACCCCGGGCGGCTTGCGGATGGCCGAAACGGCCGGATCGGGGAGCGCCACGAAACGATCGCGGCCTGCGATCAGCTTTCGAGCCAGGCGGTCAGCGATCGCCAGGTTTGACGATCTTTTTCAACTCGTTGCGCCGGCACATCGAACAGGGTGAGGCCATGCGCGGCGAGATGCACGTAATTCTGGGTGTCGCGCAGATAGGCCGCGACCGGCACACCCAGGCCATCGACGAAACGATGCAGTTGTTCGGCGGCCTTCGTGCGCGCGTCGACCCGCATGCCGACGATACCCACCGTCTCGCGAAATTTTTTCGGATTGCCGAATTGCTCGGCCAGTTCCTTCAGGAAGCGCTGCGTCGCGAGCACGTCGAACAGCGACGGCTGCAGCGGCACGAGAATGCGATCCGACACGCGAATCATGTCGGCCAGGCGCTTGCCGGAAAACTGCGCCGGCGTATCCAGCACGACGTGCGTGATGCCCTTGGGCGGGCGCATCGACTCGCCGCTGGCCTCCCAGGTCTCGATCCTGGCCACCTCCGCCGGACGCAAACCGAGCCATTCCCGCGCCGACTGCTGCCGATCGAAGTCGCCCAGCATCGTGCGATGGTTCGAGGCGGCGAAAAACCCCGCCAGATTCGTTGCCAGCGTGGTCTTGCCTACGCCGCCTTTCGGGTTCACGACAGCCACGACCGGCATCTTCACTCGCTCCTGGTGGAAAGGGGTATCGATCGAGGGGTCGTTCGCATATCAACAGGCCCTGAGCCGATCCAGGATTCTAACGCAGCGTGCGCACACTCACGTGCGTGCGATCCGGTCCTCGGACCGCGTCGATCATCGTGCACAGCTGCTCGATCTGGGCCGCCAGACGCGGGCCGGGACGGTGGATGGCCGGTCCGATCCAGGCCAGCCGGATGCTGCCGCGCGGCGCGAGCACACCCAGGCCCTGCCAGGGTTCGCGCGAGCGCGATGGCTCGGTCGACACGATCAGCGATGGCGCCGCAGCGATGACCGCTTCTGCGCCGACGGTGGCCGCCGCCCCCGCGAGCTCACCGAACACATTGCGTGCCCCGCAGATCCGCAGCGCATCGCCGATCGAATCGCGATCGCTCAGCGTCATCAGCGGACGCAGCCCGATCTGAACGAACACCGGCACACTTGCGGCATGCCGATAGCGCTCGCGCAGGGTCGCGATGGTGCGGTCGAATTCGCGCGCGGCCGCCCGGGCGATCGCCGGCGACGGGCTCGCCGGCGCGAGGCGATCGAGCGTGGAGACCACATCGCTCAGGCGACGCGGATCTGAGACGAAGACCTGGATGCCCAGCGCCTCGATGCGATCGATGACCGGCTGCCGCGCGCCCGCCCCCCAGAGCACGACCAGATCGGGCCGCATGGCGGCCAGCGCCTCGAGGTCCGGTGTCGGGAATGCGGTGATCCGCGGCAGCGCGTGCACAGCCGGCGGATAGTCGCTGTTCGGATCGACCGCCACCAGTCGATCCAGTGCGCCGGCGGCAGCCAGCGCCTCGGTCGCGTGAGGCGCCAGCGACACGATCCGAAGCGGCCGCGCAGCCAGTGCGACCTGTCGCCCCCGGTCGTCGGTCACGGTCACGGTCATGGCCTTCGCCTGCCCGCCGCGAGCGCCCCACCGGCGTCCTGCGCCAGCGCCGCGGCGCAGGCAACGCTAGCAAGGCAGGTCGCGAGCCGCCCAGCGCCCGCGCCCCCGACCCCGGGCGACGATACCCCGGGGCACAGGCGCCTCGGGCTCGGTCGCGCGCGGCCCGGGCAGCGGGTGTTCAGCGTCCCGCATAGCGCATTCCGACGAACAGCGTGCGCCCCGGCATGTTGTAGCCGGCCGCCGTCTCGTAGGCCCGGTCGCCGACATTGCCGACGCGTCCGAACAGTTCCCATTGCGGCGACAAAGCCCACGCCGCGGTGAGATCGACGATGCCGTAACCGGCCATCTTCTCGCCTCGCGTGTCGACCCGGTCGCCCTGCACGATCCATTGTGCCGAGGTGCGCAGCGGCCCCTGCTGCCACTGCGCGGCCAGCACACCGAAGGCGCGCGCCCGGCGCGCCAGACGCTGCGAATCGGTGGACACGAGGCCGTCGTCGCGCTGTCCTTGGGCGTCTTGCAGGGTCAGGTTGCCCTGCCAGTGCAGGCCGGCCCAGCGCCGCTGCACTTCCAGGCTGACCCCCTTGACCCGGGCACGCAGCAGGTTGCGCGGCACGAAGTCGGCATCGATTTCGATGGCGTCACGAATCCGGTTGTCGAATGCCACCACGCGCATCAGGTCGCCGCCGCCGGGCCGATGCTCCAGCGCCACCTCCGCACCGCGGGCCCGTTCGGCGCGCAAGGCCGGGTTCGCCCCGAACGGGTTGTACAGATCGTCGAAGGTGGGGGCGCGAAAGGACGAGGCCCAGGAAGCGCGCAAGGTCCAGGCCGGCGCCCAATGCCAGCCCCAGCCCAGCGCTGCGGTCGGCTCCCCGCCCACCGACTGGATGCGATCGTGGCGAACCTGCAGCCGCACACGATGCGCCTGCCAGGCCATCTCATAGGCGGCAAAGACCGAGTCGGTGCGCCGACGGGTGCGCTGATAGGTCGTGTCGCCCTCGCTGATGCCCTCGCCGGCAATGCGCTGCCGAAGCTGCTCCAGGCCAAGATCCAGGCGTCCGGCCGGCAGATTCAAGCTGTTGATCCAGAGCAGGGTCTGGGAATCGGTGCGCGGCGCGAAGTCGAACGCCTTGTAGCGATAGTCGATGCCGCTCTGTCCGGCGCGCAGTTCAGTGGTCCAGCCGTCGCTCACCCGGCCCTTCGCCGACACGCTCAGCGCCGTCGTCCGATACGCCAGCCGTGCGGTCTGAGGCGTCGAAAACGCATCGTCGTAGTCGGTTCGCCCGTCGCTGGCCAGCAGGTTGGCGGCCAGTTGCCAGTCATTGCCCAGCCGGTGCGATGCGCCGGCGGTCAGCGCGAGTCGGCGATGGCTGTCTCGGTCGGCCTGATAGTCCGGCGTGCCCGGCCGTGTGGTTTCGAAGCCGCGCGTGCGATCGCTGGACACCGCGGCCGACAGCCGGGTACGGGCCTCGTTGAACAGCTGCGAGAAGCCCGCCTGCAGTTGCGAGCCGCCCTGCGATCCGACGCCGGCCATCGCATGCACCGCGGGCGTCGCGCCGGTCCGGGTAAAGATCTGGATCACCCCGCCGATCGCGCCCGAGCCATACAGTGCGGACGCCGGCCCGCGCACGATCTCGATGCGCTCGATCGACGCCAGCGGCAGAAACTCCAGATTGCCGCCGCCCGATGTCGGATTCTCGAGACGGATGCCGTCGACCAGGATCAAGGTCTGAGAGGTCTTGGAGCCGCGCACGAACAAACCCGCCACCGCGCCAGCTCCACCGTTCTGCGAGATTTCGACGCCGGCACGCGCACGCAGCAGTTCGGGCAGCGAAGAGGCGCCGAAGCGGGCTATCTCGGAAGAATCGATGACACTGATGTCGACCAGCGATTCGGCCAGCGGTCGTTCGACGCGGGTCGCGGTGACCACCACTTCGGGCAGCGTCTGGGTTGAGCCGGTAGCGGCATGGGTCAGCACGATCGCTGCGACGGGCAGCCAGCCGGCTGGCGGACGGGTGAAGCGCATTGGAAAAGCTCCCGCGCGCCGCCTGCCATTGAAAGTGTGAGGGACGGCGCGCACTGTGCGCTGCCCACCGCAGCACACTGTTGGCGACATGGCAGGCAAATGCGCCCGCCTCCCTCTCGGCCGGTATCCGGGCTCACAGGACCGAGCGAGACGCCTTCCCGGACCCGATGCGATATCGAGCGCCAGTGGCTTGGACCCGCCCGCGAACGCTCATGTGCGCTCGCGCCTGCTTACCGTTGCGGGGGCAGCACAGGTTGGCTGGACGGCGGACGACGGTCTCGCCGGCAACTCCCTGTTTCCCGTTTAACCCCACCCGACGACCGCGGGCAGAGCACCGAAAGCCCGCGGATTATAGCGCCCGGCGGGAATCGGCCAGCGCACCCAGCACGATGCCCGGCGTGAGCAGTTCGGGCAGCACGGACGGTCGTTCCCGCCCTGGCGAATACAGCAGGTAAAGCGGAACTCCGTTGCGCCCGTGCCTGGCGAGCGCCGCGGTGATCAGCGGATCGCGCTGGGTCCAGTCGGCCCGCAGGCGCACCACCCCGGCCTGCTCGAATGCGCTGCGCACCGAATCGCGCTCGAGCGCCAGGCGCTTGTTGGCCTGGCAGCTCACACACCAGGCAGCCGTGAAATCGACGAAAACCGGATGCCCGCCGGCCAGCGCGTCGGCAATGCGCTGCTCGCTCCAGGGCTGCCAGGCGCCGGCCGCCACCGCGCCTCCCGCCGACGAAGCCAGAGCGCCGCGCGCGGGCGGACCGGGGAGCGCCGACCCCTGGACGGCCTCGCCCGAGGCAGCCTGCGACAACGCCAGCCAGGCGCCGCCGGCAAAGGCCGTCAGCGCCAGGATCAGGGCGGTGCCCCGCAGCCGCGAGCGGGAACTTTGCACGAAACGGCCGTACAACCAGGCGGCCAGTCCGACAAACACCGCGCCCATCACCAGCGCGAGCACGGCATCGATGCCCGCCTGCTGTCCGAGAACCCAGCTCAGCCACGCGGCGGTCGCGAGCATGGGAAAGGCGAGGAACTGGCGCAGGCTCTCCATCCAGCGCCCCGGCCGAGGCAGCCAGGACAGCAACCTGGGCACGAACCCGAGCACGAGGTACGGCAGCGCCATGCCGGCGGCGATCGCCGCGAACACCACCAGCACGGCGCCAGCCGGCTGGCCGAGCGTATAACCCAGCGCCGAGCCCATGAACGGCGCCGTGCAGGGCGTGGCCACCAGGACCGCCAGCGCCCCTGAACCAAAGGACCCGAGCATTGGCCCGGCTCCCACCGCCTCGGCCCGCGCGGCCAGCACCGGGTCGTGCTGACCCAGCCGGGTGAGGCTCAGGCCGAATTCGAACAGCCCGGCGAAATTGAGCGCGATCAGCACGAAGAGCAGCGCCATGCCCGACACGAACACCGGAGACTGCAGCTGAAAGCCCCAGCCCACCGACTGCCCGGCCGCCCGCAGCGCGAGCAGCAGTCCGGCCAGCCCCAGGAAGGTGGCGAGCACACCGGCGGCGAAAGCCAGCGCGCCCATGCGCGCGCGCGCGGCACCCGCCGGCCCTTCGGCGCCATGGCCGGCAAAGCCCATCACTTTCAGGCCGATCACCGGAAACACACAGGGCATCAGATTCAGCAGCAGTCCGCCCACGGCACCCAGCAGCGCCGCCAGCAAGAGCGAGGGGGATTCGCCGGCCAGCCCGCCGGCGGGCGCATCGCCCCCGGGCGCTCGCCGCTGCGCATCCGGCGCGCCCGCCCCGTCGGCCGCTCCCAGCAGCCGGCCTCCCGACTGCCCGGACGCCGCGCGATCGGCTCCGCCCGCTGCCAGCAGCTGGGTCCCGACGGCCTGCGAGACGGTCTCGGCCGCCTCGGAGGAGGCGACCGGCTGCACCAGCGCCACCAGTTCGGTCACCCGGTCGTCCAGCACGAGCACGCCCAGGACCTGTTTGCCATCGAACGCGGCACTGCTCTGGCCGGCGGGCACCCCTTCGGCCAGATCGGTCTCGAGGCGGTAACGCCCGTCGGCGGGGGCGCCGAGCCGCTTGAGCACCTGCACGGCCGCCGGCGCCACGATGCCTTCGCGGTACGGAAAGAATTCGGCCCGCGAGACGCTTGGCTGATCGAAGTCGAACGAGATCCGTCCGCCCGTCAGTGCCGCGCGTGCCGTCAGAACCGACGACGGACGGCGCCGCTGCGCCTGCTCGAACAGGGCCTGCCGGGCAGAGGGCGCCGGCACGCCGCGATCGGCGGACTGCACCGGCAGCGTCAGCGTGAGCCGCGCCTCTCCGGGAATGCAGACGTCCTTGCACATCAGCCATTGCGCGGTCACCGCGATTTCGACCGGGCCGGCACGGGCATCGCGGGGCACCGAAACGGTGACCGGCAGCAGCACGTCGCCCTCATAGCCGTAATTGGCCAGTGGTCCGATCAGCACCCGGCCGGGGGCCGGCCAATGGATGTCACTGGCTTTCCAGCCCGCGGGAAGCTGCCATTCCAGGCGCGTGGGCAATCCGGAGTCGCCCGGATGACGCCAGTAGGTATGCCAATGGGGATCGTGCCGGATCAGCAGCCCGGCCTCGAAATCCTGGCCGGCGACCGCTGCCGCCTGCCGGGCGAGGAGCTCGACCTGGACCGCGTCGACCCTCCGCGCCTGGGCATGGCCAAAATTGGGCGCGGTGACCGCAGCGACCCAGACCAGGAGCGAAATGACCGATAAAGTCAGCTGCTTTGAGAAAGGTTTCACGGATCGGATGCTAACTCAATCGGAAAAAGCGACCTGTCAACTTGACCCCCCCTGCGAGGCTCCCTAACATCGCGCCCATGGAGCAGGAACTGGAACAACTCGAGCAGCGTGTCAACCGCCTGCTGGAATCAGCGCGCCGTCTGGCCGATGAAAATCGTCAGTTGCGCGCGCAGCTCGATCAGTCGCGTCAGGTGCAGGAATCCTTGCAGCAACGAATCGACGAAGCCCGCGCGACCGTGCAAAACGCACTGTCCCGGCTGCCGGCTGCCACCGCGGAGGGCGCTTGATCATGGAACAGATCGATGTCCGGATCCTGGACAAAGATTATCGTCTGATCGTCGGCGCCGATGAAAAGGCTAGGCTTCTGGAAGCGGCCGCACTCGTCGATCAGAAGATGCGCCTGGTGCGCGACGAAAGCCGCGTCACGCAGCTCGACCGGATCGCGGTCGGGGCGGCCCTGCAGCTGGCCGAAGAGCTGATCTCGGCCAGGCAGTCGCCAGGCGGTCCCGCGGCTGTCGAATCGACCCGCCGGGTTCGTGTGATGAGCGACGCGATCGAGGCCGAGCTCAAACGCCAGGACACCCTGTTCTGACGCCGCGCGGTGCCGGGCCCGGGGCTCGGGCAGACCCCGGCCCACGCACCGACCGGTGACCATTCGACAGGCGGCATCGCGCGCATCGCAATCGGCGCTACAATTCCATTGCCCTGCGGTGTTCGTTAAGGCCGTACATTCCTTGAACCAATGCGAGAACCAAGGCTGTGGCGAATGGCGCGTCGCTGTTGAGATCGTCCCACTGCGGATGAACCTGATGTGATGCCCGCTGCAGCCGCCCTGAACTTCACGGTTCAGGATGGCGGTCTACCGGCACAGGCGGGGCACTCATCCTGGAAGCGGACGCGATCGCGTCCGTTTTCTTTTGTGCGGCACCCGCCATCGTGCGCCCGCTCGTTCGACGAGGTCGATACCAGGAGTCCCGTCGTGGTCCGCCATTGGCTGATGAAGTCCGAACCCCGGGAATGTTCGATCGACGACGCGCTGGCCGCACCCGATGCCACGGTGCCCTGGACCGGCGTGCGCAACTACCAGGCGCGCAACTTCATGCGCGACGAGATGCGGGTCGGCGACACCGTGCTCTTCTATCACTCGAGCTGCCCCGAGCCCGGCATCGCCGGCATTGCGCAGGTCGCCTCGGCCTGCCGGCCCGACCCAGTTCGAGCGCACATCGCCGTATTTCGATGCGGCGGCCAGCCCCGAGAAGCCGCGCTGGCTTCTGGTCGACGTGAAGGCGCTCAGGAAGACCCGGCTGCTGTCGCTGGCCGAACTGCGCGCAACGCCCGCGCTGGCCGATCTGCTGGTGCTCAAGAAAGGCAGCCGGCTGTCGATCACGCCGGTCAGCGACGAGCACTGGCATCTGATCGTCGACGGGCTGCTGGCCGTCCCGCGCGCCTGAGCGCGGGCCTCAGGCCAGGCCGAGCTTGGCCGCCAGCCCGATGCGCTGCAGCTTGCCGGTCGCGCCCTTGGGAATTTCAGCAAGAAACAGCACCTTGCGCGGCACCTTGAAGTCGGCCAGGCGCTTGGCGGCGAACTCGCGCAGTTCCTTTTCAGTGAGTGTCGCGCCCTCGCGCAGCACCACCGCGGCCCCGACGTCCTCGCCCAGCTTGTCGTGCGGAATCGCGAAGGTCACCACCTGAGCCACCGCCGGGTGGTCCATCAGCACCTCGTCGACCTCGCGTGGCGACACCTTCTCGCCGCCGCGGTTGATGATCTCCTTCAGGCGGCCGGTCAGGGTGACATAGCCCTCGGCATCCATCACGCCCTGGTCGCCGGTGCGAAACCAGCCATGGGTGAACGCCTCGGCGTTGGCCTTGGGGTTGTTCTCGTAGCCCTTGGTGACGTTCTCGCCACGGATGACGATTTCGCCGATCTCGCCGGCCGGCAGCAGATTGCCGTCCAGATCCATGATCGCGACCTCGGGGCCCGCCGCAATGCCGACCGAACCCGGCTTGCGCACCCGCGGGGGCAGCGGATTGGCCGCCATCTGATGGGCGGCCTCGGTCATGCCATAGGACTCGACCAGCGGTGCGCCGAAGACCTCTTCGAGCTCGCGGATCACCTGGGTCGGCATTGCCGAGGACGACGAGCGGATGAAGCGCAGCGGGTTGGCCGCGATGATCGCCTTGTTGTTGCCCGCGCGGCTCAGGATGGTCTGATGCATCGTCGGCACCGCCGTGTACCAGGTGGGCCGCGACTCCTCCATCCAGGCGAAGAACTTGAGCGCATTGAAGCCCGGCGTGCAGCACACCTGCCCTCCCGCCGACAGCGGCGCCAGCACACCGGCGATCAGGCCGTGAATGTGGAACAGCGGCATGATGTTCAGGCCGCGATCCTGGGCCGTCAGCGACAGGAAGCCGCGGATGTTCCGGGCCGAGGCGCAAACGTTGCGCTGCGACAGCGGCACGATCTTGGGCCGTGACGTGGTGCCCGACGTGTGCAGCACGAGTGCGATGTCATCGGCCTGCGCCGGACCGGGCCGCGCGGGCGCGCCGGCGGCGCCGCCCTCGGCGCGAAGCTCGAACCGGCCGGCACCGGATTCACGCAGCGGCTGCAATTCGATCAGCCGCACTCCGAGCTTGCGCGCCACCTCGACCGCCGGCGAGCTGCTGCCCGCTTCGACGACCAGGCCTTTGGCATTCAGGTCCGCCAGATAAAACTCGAATTCGTCGGCCCGGTACGCGGGATTGAGCGGCGCCGAACTGGCGCCCGCTGCCACCGAAATGAACGCGGTGGCCATTTCGGGGCCGTTGTTCAGGACGATCGCGACCCGGTCCTCGCGGCCGATGCCCATCGCATTCAGCGCGGCGACCGTGCCGTGCACCTGCTCGCGCAGGCCTGCGAACGTCAGCGCCTTGACGCCCGGCGCGGACAAGGCGACGTCGTCGTCGGCACCGGCCGAAATGAGTTGCAAAAGCGTGCTTTCCTGCGACATCGCCGAATCCTCGGAATTGGCCAAACCGTCGATTGTACGACCGCGCCAGTGCCAGTAACATGCGCGGTTCTCACGAGGAGACAACAACATGACGGCTGTTCGACCTGCGGAACAGCGGCCCGCGCCTGCGCGCATCGGCCGCGAATTCACGATTTCGCGCATAGCCCGAAAGGCCCGCAAGCCCTTCGGATGGATGTTCGCCCTGGCCGGCGGCCTGGCCGCCCTGGCTGTTCCGCTGAGCGCAACAGCAGCCTGGGAACCCACCAAGCCGGTGGAATTCGTCGTGCCTGCGGGCACCGGCGGCGGCGCAGACCAGATGGCGCGCTTCCTGCAAGGCGTGGTCGCCAAGCATTCGCTGATGAAGCAGCCGCTGGTGGTGGTGAACAAGGCCGGCGGCGCGGGCGCCGAGGGCTTCCTCGAGATCAAGTCGGCCAAGGCCGATCCGCACAAGATCGTCATCACGTTGTCCAACCTGTTCACCACGCCGCTGGGCACCGGCGTGCCCTTCAACTGGAAGGACATGACGCCGGTGTCGATGCTGGCTCTCGACCAGTTCGTGCTGTGGGTGAACGCCGAGACCCCCTACAAGACGGCCAAGGAATACCTGGACGCGATCAGGGCGGCGCCGCCCAGCACCTTCAAGATGGCCGGCACCGGCTCGCGCCAGGAAGACCAGATCATCACGGTGGCGCTCGAGAAGGTGGCCGGCAAGAAGTTCATCTACGTGCCCTTCAAAGGCGGCGGCGACGTGGCCGTGCAACTGGTCGGCAAGCATGTGAACTCGTCGGTGAACAACCCGATCGAGGCGGTCGCCCACTGGCGCGGCGGCAAGCTGCGCCCGTTGTGCGTGCTCGATGACGAACGCATGCCGTTCAAGACCAAGGTGACCGAAACCCAGTCCTGGAACGACATTCCGTCGTGCAAGGAATCCGGGGTCGATGTCGATTACCTGATGCTGCGCGGCATCTTCATGCCCCCGGGCGTGACGCCGGACCAGGTGGCCTTCTTCATCGAGCTGTTCAAGAAGGTGCGGGCGACGCCCGACTGGAAGGAATTCGTCGAGAAAGGCGCCTTCAAGGACACCTTCATGACCGGCAAGGACTTCAACGACTGGCTGGGCCGCGCCGAAGCGACCCACAAGGCGCTGATGCAGGAAGCCGGCTTCATCGCCAAGTGACAGGAGCTGGGGCATGACGCAACCCGATGGCAAGGAAACCCCTTCCCGGCTGAGTACGACCCTGGTCGAGTGTGCGGTCGCGGGCTTCTTCGTGCTGGTCGGCGCGGTGGTCGCGATCGACAGCCGACGGATCGGCGCCGGCTGGGCTGACGATGGCCCGCAGGCCGGCTACTTTCCGTTCTACATCGGACTGGCGCTGGCGGCGGCCGGCCTGGTCACGCTGTTCGACGCCTTGCGCGTCGAGGCGAAGTGGAACCGCTCGTTCGCCACCCGCGAACAGCTGGCCCGCATCGCCCAGGTCTTCGTGCCGACCTGCGTCTATGTGCTCGGGATCTATCTGATCGGCATCTATTTCGCGTCGGCGCTGTTCATCGGCTACTTCATGAAGCGCCACGGCAATTTCCGCTGGCCGATGCTGGCCGGCGTGTCGATCGGCGTGCCGCTTTCGCTGTTCATGCTGTTCGAGCGCTGGTTCCTGGTGTCGCTGCCCAAGGGCCCGATCGAACGACTGCTGGGGTTCTGAGCATGGAAGATCTCGGCAACCTGATGCACGGGTTCTCGGTGGCCCTGACCGTGCAGAACGTCGGGTTCATGCTGCTGGGCATCGTGCTGGGCGTGCTGATCGGCGTGCTGCCCGGCCTGGGCGGTGCCAATGGCGTGGCGATCCTGCTGCCGCTCACGTTCACGATGCCGCCGGCCACCGCCATCATCATGCTCTCGTGCATCTACTGGGGCGCGCTGTTCGGCGGGGCGATCACCTCGATCCTGTTCAACATCCCGGGCGAGCCCTGGTCGGTCGCCACCACCTTCGACGGCTATCCGCTGGCCCAGCAGGGTCGCGCCGGCGAAGCACTCACCGCCGCCTTCACCTCGTCGTTCTTCGGCGCGCTGGTGGCGGTGCTGATGGTCACCTTCCTCGCGCCGCTGGTTGCGAAATTCGCGCTCAAGTTCGGCCCGGCGGAATTCTTCTCGGTGCAGTTCCTCACCTTCGCCAGCTTCGTGGGCATGAGCGGCGCCAAGCCCTTCAAGACCATCGCGGCGATGATGCTGGGCTTCGCGCTGGGCGCTGTCGGAACCGACACGGTCACCGGCCAGTTGCGCCTCACCTTCGGCCAGCAGGAACTGCTGCGCGGCTTCGATTTCCTGGTCGCGGTGATCGGCCTGTTCGGCGTCGGTGAAATCCTGGTCACCATGGAAGAAGGCCTGGCCTTCAAGGGCGGACGCTCGGGCATCAATGCGCGAGTGGTCTGGCAGACCTGGAAGCAGCTGCCCCGTTACTGGGCCACCGCCATCCGCGGCACGCTGATCGGCTGCTGGATGGGCATCACGCCCGGCGGCGCCACGCCGGCTTCGTTCATGAGCTATGGGGTGGCCAAGCGCCTGTCGCCCAACGGCAAGCTGTTCGGCCAGGGGCAGCTCGAGGGCGTGGTGGCCCCCGAGACTGCGGCCCACGCCGCCGGCACCAGCGCCCTGCTGCCGATGCTGACACTGGGCATCCCGGGCTCGCCGACCGCTGCGGTACTGCTGGGCGGACTGCTGATCTGGGGCCTGCAGCCGGGACCGCTGCTGTTCGTCGAGCAGAAGGACTTCGTCTGGGGCCTGATCGCCAGCATGTACCTGGGCAACATCGTCGGCCTGCTGGTGGTGCTGACCACGGTTCCCTGGTGGGCGGCCATCCTGCGCATTCCGTTCGCGATCATCGCGCCGGTCATCCTGGTGATCTGCGCGATCGGCGCCTACACCGTGCACAACGCGCTGTTCGACGTGGTGCTGATGATGTTCTTCGGGGTGCTGGGCTACCTGTTCAAGAAGCTGAGCTACCCGCTGGCGCCGATGGTGCTGGCACTGGTGCTGGGCGACATGGCCGAGTCGAGCTTCCGCCAGGCGATGCTGCTGTCGCAGGGCGCACTGTCGATCTTCTGGGACAACGGGCTGGTCGGGTCGCTGATGGGCCTGGGCATGCTGATGCTGTTCTGGCAGCCGGTCAGTGCGGTGATGCGCAGGGTACGGGGTTAGGAGCGGTCCGGGCGGGTGCTGAGCGGTCAGCGCTCGGAGACGACGGCGCCCGGCTGCGCCGGGTCCCCTGCGGTGCGCGCGTCTCGAGGCGGCTCGCGAACTCGTCGCTGCGCTCCTCGGACAGCGCGAGCCGTCCGCGCTGCGCGCGGCAACCTCGAGTCGCTGTGCTCCTCGGCGCCGGCGACTCCGAGCGCTGACCGCTCAGCACCCGCCCGTCCGGAAAGCCGGTGGTGGGCGAAGAGTTCCGAGCCGCGTCGGGTGCCAGAGAGCGAGTCTCGAGACGGCTTCCGAACTGGACGCCGCACTCCTCGATGCTGTCGGGCACGGCTTGCACATCATCGGCACACAGCCGTCCCGCGAACGGGCTGTGGGCGGAGGCTTGCGGAAGAAGATTCGAGCAGTGAGGCGAGTTGCCAATAGGGAATTCAGCCGCGCTAGGGAAATGCAGCCGAGACAGCCCGCGGACGCCTTGCGCCCCCTCGCCCAGAGACCCGTCCGTGCTACCCGTGACTTCAGTTGCTGGGACGTCATCCGAACCTCCCAACGCCCCGTGACGCTCGTCGCCGCGCTGCGGACGCGTGCTGCTGTCCGGTGCGCCGAGTTCGACTGCGCCGAGGAGCGCAGCGACTCGAGGTTGCCGCGCGAGAGCGCGGTCGGCTCGCGCTGTCCGAGGAGCGCAGCGACGAGTTCGCGAGCCGCCTCGAGACGCGAGCACCGCAGGGCACCCGGCGCAGCCGGGCGCTGTCGTTCTCGGCGCACCGGACAGCCGCACGCGGCCGCAGCGCCGCCGCAGCCCCACCGCAGTACTTCGCCGGCTGCACTTCCAGTCGGCCCTGCTGGCTGGCCAAGAGTAGCCGCAAGCAGCGACGCGCAGGCGTAGATCGCGTCGATGCGCGGGGTTTCGATGCCGGTGATGCGGGCCAGTTCAACGACGGTGCCCAGCAAGGCGTCGAGCTCGAGGGAGCGGCCGCGCTCGACGTCCTGCAGCATCGAGGTCTTGTGCTCTCCCACCGCCTCGGCACCGGCGATGCGCTTGTCGATCGAGACGCGCATGCGGGCCCCGAGCTTTTCGGCGACCGCCTGGGCTTCGCGCATCATGCCGGCGGCCAGTTCGCGGGTCAGCGGAAACCGGCAGATGCCGGCCAGCGTGGCGTGGGTCAGGGCGCTCACCGGATTGAAGGTGAGGTTGCCCCAGAGCTTCAGCCAGATCTCGCCGCGCAGATCCGTGGAAACCGGCGACTTGAAGCCGGCGCGGGTCATGGCCTCGGACAGGCGCAGCGCGCGCTCGCTCTTGCTGTTGTCGGGCTCGCCCAGCGAGAACCGGTTGCCTTCGATGACCTTGACCACGCCGGGCGCGATCAGTTCGCTGGCCGGGTAGACGACCGAGCCGATGATGCGCTCGTTCTCGATGTTCGCCGCGATGATGCCCTTGGGATCGACCATCGTGACAGGGCGTCCGTCGTACTCCCCGCCCAGCTTGTGGAAGTACCACCACGGGATGCCGTTCTGCATGGTCACGACCGCGGTGTCCGGGCCATAGAGGGCACGCATGTCGGGCGCCACCTGCTCGACCTGGTGGCCCTTGAGCGTGAGCAGCACATAGTCCTGCGGGCCGGCATCGGCCATCGACTGCACGGCGCGGATCGGGTGCGCGACACGTTGCGTGCCGTCCTCTTCGATCAGGCGGATGCCCTGGCCGCGCAAGGCTTCCAGGTTGGGGCCGCGAGCCACGAAGGTGACGTCCTCGCCGGCCAGCGCCAGGCGTGCGCCCAGGTAACCGCCGATGGCGCCGGCGCCGACAATGGTGATCTTCATTCGGATGTCCTCGATCAGCAGGCGGCGTCGCCGACCGGCGCCGCCACGTATTCGTTGCGCAGGGTTCCGATGCCCTCGATCGTCACCTCGATCACGTGCCCGGGACGCATCGGCAGCACCCCGACCGAGGTGCCGCAGGAGATCACATCGCCGGGTTCGAGCGTCATTTCACGCGACAGCCGCGACACCAGCTGCGCCGGCGAGAAGATCATGTCCGCCACCGGGAAATTCTGCCGCTCACGCCCGCCCACCAGCGTTCGCACGCTCAGCGTCGCCGGGTCCAGACCGGTGGCGATCACCGGCCCGAACGGGCCGAAGCTGTCGAAGCTCTTGGCGCGCGTCCATTGCGCGAACGCGGGATCGCGGTTGATCAGTTCGAGCGCGGTGACGTCGTTCACGCAGGTGTATCCGAAGATCGCGGCGGGTGCATCGGCTTCGCTGACATCCCGGCAGCGCCGCCCGATCACCACGCCCAGTTCGCCCTCGTACACCACGCGCCCGTCGTAGGCCTGCGCGGCGGGCGCCACGATCGGCTGGCCGTGAGCCCGCAGCGCGCTGCCCGCCTTGATGATCCACAACGGTTCGTTCGGGATTGCCAGCGACTGCTTGAGCGCGGCGGCATGAAAATTGTTCCACAGGCAGATGAATTTTCCGGGCAGGCAGGGGCTGAGCCACTGCACGTCGGCGGTTGCGACGATGCGACCGGTCGGCACCGGTGCGTCGAAAAGGTCACCCTCGTGCAGGTGGATCCGATCGTTGTCCAGGGTGCCGAAACCCGGACGTCCATCGAGCGAAAAGCGCATCCAGAGCATGGCATGGGCCGCAAGGCGAAAGGGACCCGGATGTTAGCACCGGGCCATGCCGACGGCGGTCCGCAAGCGGGATCGCCGAGCCATCCCGGCCGGGTCGCCGGCCGCTCGAACACCCGGGTTCAGGTCGCGAAGAATCCCTTGAGTTCGAGCTTCATGATCTTGCCGTTGGCATTTCGCGGCAGCGTCTGGCCGCTGAAGGCAATGCGCACCGGAACCTTGAACGAGGCCAGCCGCGCGGCGACGAATGCCCGAAGTTCCTGCTCGGTGGCCTGCGCGCCCGCCTTCAGCGTGACCACCGCCGCCGGCTCTTCGCCCAGCGTGTGATGCGCCAGGCCGATCACTGCGGCGTCCATGACACCCGGATGCTCGAACAGGACGGCTTCGACTTCGGAGCAGTAGATGTTCTCGCCGCCGCGGATCAGCATGTCCTTCTTGCGGTCGACGATGAAAACGAAGCCCTCGTCGTCCAGACGCGCGAGGTCGCCCGTGCGCAGCCAGCCGTCGACGAAGGTTTCGGCGGTCGCCTCGGGCTTGCCCCAATAGCCGCGGACCACATTGGGTCCGCGCACGCACAGTTCACCGACCGCGCCAGCCGGCAGTTCGTTGCCGGCGTCGTCGATGACCTTGGCATCGCCGATCGGCAGGCAGGGGCCGCTGCTGTCGGGCCGGAACTGATAGTCCTCGGCACTGTGGCCGGTGAAGGTGGACGTGGTCTCGGTCATGCCCCAGCCGATGCCTGGCGCCGAGGCCGGGAAGACATCCTTGATCCGTCGAACGAGTTCGGAGGCAGCCGGCGCACCGCCATAAGCAACACTTTCCAGGGACGAGAGATCGAAGCGCTCACGCTCGGGATGCTCGATCAGCTGCCAGGCGATGGTCGGCACGCCGCCGGCGCTGGTCACACGTTCGTCCTGGATGAGGCGCATCGCCTCGAGCGGATCCCAGTGGTGCATCAGCACCAGCTTGGCACCATTGGCGATGGTCGGGCAGAGCACGGCATGGCAGCCGGTGGTGTGAAAGAACGGGATCGACAGCAGCGTGCAGCGCTGCGGCGCGGTGGGGTCCGGTACAGGCACCGGTTCACCTCGCCGCACGAAGTTGCGCACCGCCGTGAACGGGCCGGCCATCAGTGCGCAGGCCGCATTGCGATGGGTGCCCAGCGCTCCCTTGGAGCGGCCCGTGGTGCCCGAGGTGTAGAGAATGGTGGCCCCGTCGTCGGGTGCCAGCGCCACGTCCGGCATCGGCTGCACCGGCAGACCCGCCCAATCGGCGCTCGGGCCGATCAGCCCCGACAGCGATTCGACGCCAGGGCCCAGCATGCCGGGCGCCTCGCGGCTGACCCACAGGTGTTCGAGGGCCACGCAGGCAACGCGGTGCGGCGCCAGCCGCTCCAGCCGCTCCCCGTCGACGAAGGCGAAGCGCGATCCCGAGTCGGTCAGACCGTATTCGAGTTCGGGCCCGGTCCACCAGGCGTTGAGCAGGGTGGCGATGCCCCCCGCCAGCAAGGTGCCGAACAGCGCGACCGGCCACTCCGGCAGGTTGCGCATGGCGATCGCGACCCGATCGCCCTTGCGCAGTCCGCGCGCCACCAGCGCATTGGCCAGCGTGACGCTGGCACGCGAAAACGCCTCGTAGTCGACGCGCTCGTCGCGGTAGACCAGGAAATCCTTCGTGCCATGCGAACGCCCGGCCAGAAACACCTCGCGCAGCGTGGGCGGCGCATGCTTGAACACACGCATCTCGCGCCCGTCGATGGCAACGGTCTCGAGTTCGAAGGGACTGCCCGGCGCGGTGAGCGCGGCGTGCGCCTGCGCCAGGCTCATCCTGGGCCAGCCGGCGGGCAATTCGCCGGATGCGGTGGTGGTCATGGGCGGGTTGCGGCGGCGCGCCTCAGTAGCCGCCGATCCGCGCGAGGCGATCGCCGTGAAACGACGCATCGCCGAAGAGTTCCTGCAGCACACGAACCCGCTTCATGAACAAGCCCATGTCGAACTCGTCGGTCATGCCCATGCCGCCGTGCATCTGCACACCCTCCTGGGCGGCCAGCCCGCCCGCAGCGCAGGCCTTGGCCTTGGCCACCGACACCCAGCGCGCCGCCGAGGTGCCGCCAGCCTGTGCGGCCTGCAAGGCTTTCATCACCGCGGCGCGGGCCATCTCGAGGTCGGTGAGCAACACCGCGGCACGATGCTGCAGCGCCTGGAACTCGCCGATGGTCTTGCCGAACTGCTTGCGTTCCTTCAAGTAAGCAAGCGTGCGCGCGAACACCTCGTCGCCAGCACCGACCAGTTCGGCCGCCAGTACCGCGCGCCCGGCATCGAGCAATGCTTCGAGCACCTGCGCACCGCGAGCCGGCCCGACCAGCACCCGATCGGAGGCCACGCCCACGCCGTTCAGGCGGACCCGCGCCGAATTGTGCGCGTCAACCATGACCGTGCGCTCGACCTGCACGCCAGGCTGGGCGGGATCGACCAGCAGCAGCACGATGCCGCTGCCGTCCTCGACCTGCGCCGCCACGATCAGGGTTTGTGCGATGTGACCATCGACGACGAACGTCTTGTCGCCCTCGACGCGCCAGGCACCGTCAGCCGTGGCGTGGGCGCGGGTGCTGAAGTCATGCGGACGATGGCGTGGCGCCTCGTCGACCGCCAATGCCACCAGCAGCCGGCCGCTGGCGATCTGCGACAGCGCATCGGCCATTCGCTCGGGTGCATCGGCGGCCATGAACGCGCGCGCGCCGAGCACCGCGGTCGCGAAAAAGGGCGACGGCATCAGCGTGCGGCCGATGGTCTCCATGACGATGCCGGCCTCGACCAGGCCCAGCCCCATGCCGCCCTGCGCTTCGGGCACCAGCACGCCGGCGAAGCCCATCTCGGCGAACTCGCGCCAGAGTCCGCGGTCGAACCCGTCGGCGCTGCGGCTGTCGCGCAGCTTGCGCAGATGGGCGATCGGGGCGCGCTCGCCGATGAAGCTGCGCGCCGAATCGAGCAGCATGCGCTGCGAATCATCCAATGTCAGGGCCATGTTCTGTGTCTCTGAGTGTCGTGTTGGTCAGGCGCCCGGCAGCCCGAGGATGCGCTTGGCAACCACGTTGAGCTGGACTTCGCTGGTGCCGCCCTCGATGGAATTGGCCTTGGTGCGCAGCCAGGTGCGGGCGAGCGAGCCCTCGCCGGAACGCTCGCCCTCCCACTCCAGGCCATCGCTGCCGGCGGCCTGCATGGCCAGCTCGTAGCGCCGCTTGTTGAGCTCGGCTCCGTAGTACTTGAGCAGCGACGAAAACGCCGGATTGCCCTGCCCCTGGCGCGCCAGGTCGCCGCTGCGCTCGAGCAGCAGCCGGAACGCGGACTCGTCCACCTCGAAGGCCGCGATCTGGGCGCGCAGCAGCGGATCGGCCAGGCGGCCGGTCGCATCGGCGCCGATCGCCGCCAGCGCCGACTGAGCCACCGAGCGGTTCGAGCCCCGGTCGCCGATCGAACTGATCATTTCGCGCTCGTGAGTAAGCAGGTACTTGGCGATCTCCCAGCCGCCGTTGGGCTCGCCGACCAGGTTGCGCCGCGGCACCTGGACGTTGTCGAAGAAGGTTTCGCAGAATGGCGACATGCCCGAGATCAGCAGGATGGGCTTCGTGGTCACGCCGGGGCTGGCCATGTCGAACAGCAGGAAGCTGATGCCGGTGTGCTTCTGCGCCGCGAAGTCGGTGCGGACCAGGCAGAAGATCCAGTCGGCCTTGTTGGCGTAGGAAGTCCAGATCTTCTGGCCATTGACCAGATAGTGGTCGCCCTTGTCGTCGGCGCGAGTCTTCAGCGAAGCCAGGTCCGACCCCGCATTGGGCTCGGAATACCCCTGGCACCAGCGGATTTCGCCGCGGGCAATCTTGGGCAGGTGCTCGGCCTTCTGATCGGCATTGCCATAGCGCAGCAGCGCCGGGCCAAGCATCCAGATGCCGAAACTGTCCAGGGGCGACCGACAGCCCAGCGCCGCCATTTCCTGGCGAAGCACCTTGTGCTCCTCCTTGGTCAGACCCGCGCCACCGTATTCGGTCGGCCAGTCCGGCACGGTCCAGCCCTTGCCGGCCATCCGCTCGAGCCACACCCGCTGGGCGTCGGACTGGAACGTGGGATTGCGCCCGCCCCAGCAGCGGTCTTCGTCGGTGACGGCCGGCCGGCGCATCTCGGCCGGGCAATTGGCCTCGAGCCAGGCGCGGGTCTCGGCGCGAAAACGTTCGATGGGATCGGCGATGACCGATGAACTCATGATCCAGGCTCCTGATAAGGGCCCGCTGCAGCCGCACGCGGGATGCGGCCGGCAAGACCCGGCATTGTCGTGAGCGCCGCCCGGCACGGGCACGAAGGCGTGCATCGCCCTCGTCCACCCGGGGCAGGCGCCCGGTTCAGATCGTGGCGCCGCCGTCGACGACGATGTTCTGGCCGGTGAGGTAGCTGCCGGCCGACGAGGCCAGGAACACGGCAGCACCGGCGATCTCGTCGGGCTCGCCGATGCGGCGCAGCGGCGTCGTGGAGGTGGCGCGCTTGGAGGTTTCGGGGTTCTCCCAGAGTGCGCGGGCGAAGTCGGTCTTGATCAGGCCCGGCGAGATGCAGTTCACGCGCACGTTGGAAGGGCCGAACTCCACCGCCAGGTTGCGAGCCATCTGCGCGTCGGCCGCCTTGGAGATGCAGTAGGCACCGATGACCGGGGATCCACGCAGCCCGCCGATCGACGAGATGATGATGATCGAACCGTCCTTGCGCTCGATCATCTGCGGCGCGACCAGCTGGACCAGCCAGTGGTTGGCGACGATGTTGTTGTCGAGGATCTTGCGGAACTGGTCGTCGGAGATGCCGGCCATCGGCCCGTAGTAGGGATTGGACGCGGCATTGCAGACGAGGATGTCGATGCGCCCGAACGCCTGCATGGTCTCGTCGATCAGACGCTTGATGTCGTCCTTCGACGAGATGCTGGCGGCGATCGCGATGGCCCGGCCCTTGCCATGCTTGGCCTCGATCGCCTGCACCACTTCGAGGCAGGCGGGCTCCTTGCGCGAGGACACGACGACTCGGGCGCCCTGCTCCGCCATGCGCTCGGCAATGGCCCGACCGATGCCGCGTGACGAACCGGTGATGACGGCGACCTTGCCGTCCAGATTGAACAATGACATGTCTGTCTCCTTGTACTCGATGAGAGGGCTGGATCCACGCAATCCGCACCGCGGATCGACCGCCTTGAGTGCTGCGCCGGTTTTCTGTGTGGAGGCTTTCGGCCCGGATCGTCCCCGCGGGTAAACTCCAGGCTCGATAGCCTCCAAGCTTGCCATAAAGCCGATCGGCGTCGCGAATGCGGCCGATCATTTCGACGAGATCCGCGGACCAACCCCGGTGGATCACTCCCGGCAGTGAACGCATGAGCCCCCCGCAACGAGCCCACACCCCCGCCACCCCCGCGCCGCTTGCCGAGTTCGGCGGCGCGCTGCCGCCCGCCCCTGCCTGGTTCGAGCAGGCCCTGGCCTGCCGGCCCGAGCGGGACCTGATCCGGGTGGCCGGCGCCGACATCGAAACCCTGGCCTGGGGTGAGCGCGGCCGCCCCGGGCTGCTGCTGATCCACGGCAACACCGCGCATGCCGACTGGTGGTCGTTCGTGGCCCCGATGCTGGCCACCGATTTCCGCGTCGCGGCGTTCTCTCTGTCGGGCATGGGCGGCTCGCAGTGGCGCGAGCGCTATTCGATCGGACTGTATGCCGACGAAGCCTTCGCCACGGCCGAGCACGCCGGACTGTTCGACGGCTCGCGCCCGCCGGTGTTCGTCGGTCATTCGTTCGGTTCGTTCCCGGTGATCGCCTGCGCCCATCGCGCGGGGCAGCGCCTGCGCGCGGCAGTGGTGCTGGACGCGCCGTTCTACACCCGCGAGCAGCGCGCCCGCCGAGATACCGAAAAGGGCCCGCCGCGCGCGCCGCGGGGCACCCGTGTGTATCCGTCGCAGAACGCCGCCCTGCGCCAGTTCCGTTTCATGCCGCCGCAGCCGGTCGAGAATCTGTTCATCGCCGATTACATCGCGCGCCACTCACTGCGCCGGGTACCGCTGGACGACGACCAGGGCCATGGCTGGACCTGGCGTTTCGATCCGTCGATGTGGTCGCGCTACGAAGGCGGGCGCACAACGGACGAACTGCGGGCGCTCGGCTGCCCGATCGCCAACCTGTACGGAGCACGATCGGCGCTGGTGCGCCCGGAGGTCGTGGCCACCCAGCGCACCCTGCTGCCGCCGGGATCGCCGTTCGTCGAGATCCCCGACGCGGGCCATCACCTGATGGTGGACCAGCCGGCCGCGCTCGTCGCGGCGCTGCGCGCGCTGCTTGCCTGCTGGCCCGCCGACGAGACCTGAGCGCCTGGCGCGCAGCTGCGACCGCAGGCAGGCGGTGCCGGATTTCGAAATCCGGGTATGGCGCCTGCCGCAGTCCGATCTCCGCCCGCTTTTGTGCATGTGCACACGGGAGTGCTCGTGCTACATTGAATCGCAAGCCCGGCAGACCTCGCAAAGAGGCACAGGGTGGCCTTCGAAGGAGACACATGACACATCGCGCTCGGCGAACGGCTGCCCGCCGTTATCGAATCCAAGGTACGTCCCGCCGGTCTCCTGCTCCGCTTCGCGCCACGCGCCGCTGATCCATGCAGGCCTATATCGCACGGCGCCTGATGGCGCTCATCCCCACGCTGCTGTTCGCCAGCATCATCGTCTTCGTCACGGTGCGCCTGATCCCAGGCGACATCATCGACATGATGCTCAGCCAGAACGACGTCAGTGCCGGCAAGATGGATCGCGAGGCACTGGTCCGCGCGCTCGGACTGGACAAGCCGATCTGGTCGCAATACCTGAGCTGGGTGGGCCGGATCGTGTTCCATGGCGACCTGGGCAATTCGCTGTGGCAGACCACACCGGTCACCGAACAGCTCGCCGCGCGCCTGCCGGTCACCTTCGAACTCGGCCTGCTCGCGGTGCTGATCGGCCTGTCGATCGCGCTGCCGATCGGCGTGTATTCGGCCATCCGCCAAGACACCGCCGGTGACTACATCGCCCGCTCGTTCTCGATCCTGATGCTGGCCATCCCCAGCTTCTGGCTGGGCACGATGGTGCTGGTGATCCCGTCGATCTTCTGGGGCTGGTCGCCCGAGGTCAGCTACGTGCCCTTCTTCGACGACCCCGTGGGCAACGTCAAGCAGATGCTGCTGCCTGCGGTGGTGCTGGGCACCGCGCTGTCGGCCATCACGATGCGCATGACGCGCACGATGATGCTCGAGGTGCTGCGCCAGGACTACATCCGCACCGCGATGGCCAAGGGATTGCCCGAGCGGCTGGTGGTGGTGCGCCACGCATTGCGCAACGCGCTGATCCCGGTGGTCACCCTGATCGGCCTGCAGGCCCCCATCGTCATCGGCGGCACCGTCATCCTCGAGCAGATCTTCGGCATCCCGGGCATGGGACTGCTGCTGCTGGACGCCGTCAATCAGCGCGACTATCCGATCATCACCGGCGTATTCCTGGTGGTGGGCGTCGCGGTGATGCTGATCAATCTGCTGGTCGACCTGAGCTACGGCTTGCTCGACCCCCGAGTCAGGGTACGTTCATGAGCGCCGTCATCACCGCCCCGATCGGGGCCGCCCCCAAACCCGCCGGGTTCGTGCGCCGTCTGTTCCGCGACAAGCCGCTGGGCCGCCGGCGGCATGATCTTCATGCTGTTCCTGTTCTGCGGCCTGTTCGCCGACGTGCTGGCGCCATTCGGCATGAACGAGATCAGCCCGGTCAACCGCCTGAAGCCGCCGTCGTGGCAGTTCCCGTTCGGCACCGACAACCTCGGCCGCGACATGCTCTCGCGCTGCCTGTACGGCGCCCAGTTGTCGGTGATCATCGGCATCACGGCGGCATCGCTGGCCACCTTCGTATCGGTGTCGATCGGCATCGCCACCGGCTACCTCGGCGGCAAGGTCGACCTGATCACCCAGCGCTTCGTCGATGCGTGGATGAGCTTTCCCGATCTCATCATCCTCATCGTCGTCGTGTCGGTGGTCGGGCCGGGCATGCCGCAGATCATCTGCACGCTGGGCTTGCTGCTGGGCATTGCCGGCTCGCGCATCATCCGCAGTGCGGTGGTGTCAGTACGGGAAAACATGTACGTGCACGCCGCGCAGTCGATCGGCGCAACCACGCCGCGCATCCTGCTCAAGCACATCCTGCCCAACATCCTGCCCCCGATCATCGTGCTGTTCACGACCCGGGTTGGCGCGGTGATCCTGGCCGAATCCGGCCTGTCCTTCCTGGGCCTGGGCGTGCCGCCGCCGGCACCCACCTGGGGGGGTCTGCTGTCGGGCGGTGGGCGCACCTATATGTTCCAGGGCCCCTGGCTGGCGCTGGCGCCGGGCCTGTGCCTGACGATCGTGGTCTATTCGACCAATGTGTTCGGCGATGCGCTGCGCGACCTGCTCGATCCACGGTTGCGCGGCTCCCGCTGACAACGGCCGGGCGGCCCTGAGGGCGTCCGGCACGAGACCTAAAACAAAAGGAGACACACCATGCGATTGACCCATTTGCGATCCGGCCTCGGGCGTGCCGCGCTGGCGGGCGCGATGCTGCTGGCAGGCAGCGGCATTCACGCGCAAGAAAAGCCTCAGTACGGCGGCACCCTCAGCGTGGGCACCGTTTACGTGACGCTGTCGGCCCTGACCTGGAACATGGCCGACTGGAACTGGAAACAGAATCACGACAGCGGCCAATACTACGAACACCTGTTCGCGGCCGACCTCTCCAAGTCCAAGCGCAACGGCGGCAAGCATTCGTTCTATGCCGACGCCTACCTGCCGCTGGATGCCATCCGCGGCGAACTGGCTGAAGCCTGGAGCTGGAAGGAAAATCCGCTGCGCCTGGAAGTCAAGCTGCGCAAAGGGGTGATGTTCCCCGAGAAGAAGGGTGTGATGGCGGCCCGCGAACTGGTTGCCGACGACGTGGTGTTCAGCTTCTACCACCTCGAGAAGAGCCCGAAGAAGATTCCCAACTACTACGACCACGTCACCAAGGTCGAGGCCACCGACAAGCACACGGTGCTCTTCACCTTCAAGAACTACTTCGCCGAGTGGGACTACCGCTTCGGCTGGGGCTACTACTCCAACATCCTGCCCAAGGAAGTGGTCGCGGCCGGCTCCAACAACTGGAAGAACCACAACGGTTCCGGTCCGTTCATGCTGACCGATTTCGTGCAGGGCAACTCCAACACCTACAGCAAGAACCCCATCTACTGGGACAAGGAATCCATCGGCGGCCAGCCCTACAAGCTGCCCTTCGTCGACAAGCTGGTCTACCGCACCATTCGCGACGAGGCCGCGCAGCATGCCGCGCTGCGCACCGGCAAGCTCGACATCCTCGAGGCCGTGCGCTGGAGTGCC
>JADJVQ010000005.1 GCA_016710525.1 Burkholderiaceae bacterium | reverse complement strand
CGGTATCGCTGCTGGCGACGATCCCAACATCCTGGTCGTGAACCCGGGCGTCCCGGCCAAATCGGTGCGCGACCTGATCGGATGGGCGCGTGCCAATCCAGGCGCACTGTCGTTCGCTTCGGCGGGCCAGGCCACGTCCACCCATCTTTCTGCTGAGCTGTTCGTGAAGATGTCAGGCCTTGCGGCCACCCACATTCCCTACAAAGGCAGCGTGCAGGCGCACCTTGACCTGATTTCCGGGCGCGTTCCGATGATGTTCGACAACGGTGCGCTTCAGCACGTCAAGGCGGGAAAATTGAACGCGCTTGCGGTCACCTCCGCGAAACGGGTGGCCTGGCTGCCCGACACGCCGACCGTCGCCGAACAGGGGTTGCCGGGCTATGAAGCCGTTGCCTGGTACGGCGTGATGGCGCCCGGAGCTACGCCGGCCGACATCGTTCAACGACTCTCCGACGACATCACCTGGGCGGTGCGCTCGCCCGACGTCGTGGAGAAGCTGCGGGCGATCGGGGCGAATGCCGAGGGCGGATCGCCCGAAGATTTCCGCAAGCTCATCGCCAGCGAATCGCTCAAATGGGGGCAGCTGGCCCGGGAACTCGGCATGAAGCCCGAGTGACGGGCGCGATCGCAGGTGGCGTTGGGGGCTTCTGTGCGCGTGCGGTCCGGCAGCAGTGCGAGGGCCCTTCATGAGAAACTCGCGGCAGTCGTGTTGAG
Organism: Burkholderiaceae bacterium; assembly: GCA_016710525.1. GTDB lineage: Bacteria > Pseudomonadota > Gammaproteobacteria > Burkholderiales > Burkholderiaceae_E > Quisquiliibacterium. The sequence goes on along the minus strand of JADJVQ010000005.1, from coordinate 64,757 downwards.
CGACATGAACGAGATCTCGCCAGCGCGCAGGCTCGCCGTCGAGTAAAGCCGTACCGAAGTGGAGTTCGAGCCCGATGACCACCCACAAGGGCAGTCAGGCGTCCAAAGAGAAGATCGCCAGGTCCGCCCTGCGCCTGTTCGCCAGGAAGGGATACGCGACCGCAAGCCTGGAAGAGATCGCGACGCAGGCGGGGTTCACCAAAGGAGCGGTCTACCACTTCTTCAAGAGCAAGGAAGCCTTGCTCCTGGTCGCTGCTTCGCGACATCGAGGAGCGCTCCATCGGCAAGACCACGCTCGCCCTGGAGCAGGCGGACGGTGGCGCGATGGACAGGCTCGTGCGCTTCAAGAATCTGCAGGCGCAGTGGGCGGCCCGCAATGCGGACGACCTGGCCATCCTGATCTGGGTGTCGATCGAGTCGGCGCATCGCAAGTCGGCCATACGCACCCAGGTGCTTCACATCTACGCGCGCATCGAGGAAGTGCTGACCGCGATCATCGAACTCGGGAAGCAGAGCGGGGAGTTCCCGGCCGATCTGCCGGTCGCCGATGTGGTCACCTGGCTGATCTCCCTGCACGACGGAAACATGCTGTCCTGGTACCGGAGCGGGCGCGACATCGAGGTCGGCCGCCGGCTCACCCGCGCGTCCCGCCAAGCGGCCCAGATGGCGATTCGTATGGGTCAGATCGCCTGAGCCGTCCGGCATCGGGCTCTGCCTTGCGAAACGCGTACCCCTTACACGGTCGGCATTCCAGGGGTCCGATCAGCGCCCGTTCGCCAGCGCCCCCACTGGCATCAGCTCGCGCCGCCAGCCGCCCAGCGGGCCGGCACGTCGTCGTACAAGGCATCGACATTGGACATGCCGCCACCCAGCACTATCACGTGCGGATCGAACAGGTTGATGACGCTGGCCAGCGCGCGCGCCAGCCGATCGGTGTACTCGGCCATGACGCGTCGCGCGCGCGGCTCACCCGGAGGTAGGCGCTCGGAGGTAGGCACTCGGAGGTAGGCACTCGGAGGTAGGCACTCGGAGGTAGGCACTCGGAGGCACTCGGAGGTAGGCACTCGGAGGTAGGCACTCGGAGGTAGGCACTCGGAGGTAGGCGCGCTGGCGATTGAGGCGCGTTGCGCGGTCTGAGACGGTCCGAGGTCTTCACCTCGGGAGCCTCGCGTGCAAGCCATCGGCCGGCAGCCCCAGCGGGCGCCGGATGGCGCCCCGGTCCACTACGAGCGCCACCGCCCGGAGCAGACCACGCTGTACCGCCTGGTGCAGCAGCACGCCGCGACCTTCATCGCCGAGACAGAAGGCGGCCACCGGGGCCGACCTGCCGCAATTCGTGAAGGACGAGTTCGACGCGTTCCTGGAGTGCGGCATCCTCGCGCACGGCTTCCTGAGATTGCGCTGCGGCGACTGCGGCCACGACAAGCTCGTCGCCTTCAGTTGCAAGCGGCGCGGCTTTTGCCCGTCGTGCGGCGCGCGGCGCATGGCACAGACGGCGGCGCACCTGGTCGACCACGTCATCCCCCATGTGCCGGTGCGCCAGTGGGTTCTGTCACTGCGCATCCCCCTGCGCCTGCTGCTGGCCGCGCAGCCCAAGCTGGTGACGCCCGTGTTTCAGGTCGTGCACCGCGTGATCACGCGCCACCTGCTCGGGCAGGCCGGGCTCAAGGCAGGCGAGGCCGACAGCGGCGCGGTCACGCTGATCCAACGCTTTGGGTCCGCGGCCAATCTCAACATTCACCTGCACTGCCTGGTGCTGGACGGCGTGTACCGATGCGGCACAGACGGCGAGCCGGAATTCGTCGAAGTGCCGGCGCCAACCGATGGCCCGCATGCTCAGGCCGCTGCAGGCGGCAGCCTGCACTTATCGCATCGCCTTCGGCCCGCGCGCCGGACAGAAGGTGCTGACACTGCAGGGCGTCATGCCCAGGGATACGGACTTCAAGCAGAACCTGTGCGCCGACATGCAGGGTTTCAGCCTGCACGCCGCCGGTGCGCTGCGGCACCGACGAGCGCCAGGCGCGAGAACCATGGCCTGGCCGAGCCCGATCGCCAACAGCGCGACCCGGCCCTGGCCATCGGCCGGCAGATCCAGGGCAATGCCGATGCCCCAGACCAGGGCCGAGGTCTGGAACATGGTCGACGCGAATCTTGCCGCATAATCGGGCGGCCCGCGCGTTACCCCGCGCGGCCCGAGGCTCCGTGACGTGCCTGCCACGCTACCCGCGCGGTTTGCGGCTCGCCACCGCCGTATCCGAACCGACACGATCAGTTTCCGGAGGGCTCCCTATGACGGCATCCATGCCTCGATCGACCCAGGACGCGCTGCAGCGATGTCTTCAAGCATGCCAATGCCGCGGGCAGCCGCCGCCACGGCGGCGTGATCGCGCTGGCGGGCGACGACCACGGCGCAAAGAGCTCGACCTTGCCGCATCAGTCCGACCACATCTTCAAGGCCTGCGGGCTGCCGGTGCCCGATCCGACCCCGGTCTCGATTCGCGAATCGGGCAATCGAACCTGCGGCATTCTCGTGACCGGCGTGGGCAGCACTGGGTTGGTGACCATCGGCCAGCTGCTGGGGATGGCGGCCCACCTCGACGGCAAGGGGGTTTCGGTGCTGGACAGGCTGGCCAGGCTTGCTCAAAAGGGCGGCGGGCTCTACGGCAACGCGCTGCTGCTGGGCTATGCCTGGCAGCAGGGGTGGGTGCCGCTGAGCGATGCCGCCCTGCGGCGGGCGATCGAGCTGAACGGGGTCAGCGTTGCGGCCATCGCCGATCGCGAACAGAGGAAGGCATCCGGGCCGATGCCGGTGCGCGCCTCGCGCTGAGCGCGCTGGCGGCTTCAGAAGCGGTCGTCGGCCTGCGAGTCGGGTTCGGCCCGGCCGGCGGCGCGCCGCGGCGCGCTCCACGATGCCCGGATAGTGGATCCGGAAGTCGGCGACAACCTGATCCAGCGGCATGTCCGACCAGGTGCCGTGGTCGGCCAGGTACTGCATGTGGCGGCGGCCCTGCGCGTCATGCTCCTGATAGAGCGCGTCGCCCCGCCCGTTAAATTCGGTGGGCTGCACCCCGAAGCGGCGGCACAGCTCGATGTTGAACGCCGGCACCGCCTTCACCCAGCGGCCCTCGATCAGCAGGGCCGCATACCCGTGGTCGTAGAACACGTCGGTGCCCATGGTGGCGCGCAGTTTGTCGGTGTTCAGATGATTGACCACGTCGGCCAGACCGACCGCCGACGGGATGCCCGCAGCACGCGCGCACGCGGCCAGCAGCCCCGCCTTGGGCACGCACCAGCCGCGCCCGGCCTCGATCACCGCGCTGGCCCGGTAGGCGGGAGCCTCGAAGCCCACCCCGTAGGGGTCATAGCGGATCCGGTCGCGCACCGCGTAGAACAGTGCGACCGCGCGTTCGCGCGGCGTGCCAGCCGAGGCGACCGCGTCGCGCACGAAGGCAGCGACCAGCGGGTGGTCCAGGTCGAAGAAGTCGGTGGCCGCGAGGTAGGGGGCCGGGTCGGCAGACGGGGCCGGCAGGTCGGGCAGGTGCAAGACGGGCAGGTGCAAGTCGGGGCGCTCTTAGTAGGGGGCGCCGGACGCCGTGCCGGCGGGCCGAGTGTATCGACGATAATGTCTATACCAAAAAATGATGCCCCGACAGTTCGCCCGAGCCGGTGTGGGTGTCTATTCGGAACGACCCAACGCGCAAGGAGACTCCTGATGATTCGCACACTCGGCCGCCGCGCCGTGATCGCCGGCCTGCTGGCCGGCGCGCTTTCGGCCTTCGGACCGGCGCAGGCGCAGCAATACCCCAGCCGTCCGGTGACCATGGTGGTGCCGTTCGCCGCCGGCGGTCCCACCGATGTGCTGGCCCGCACCCTGGCAGTGGCCATGACCAAGCACCTGGGCCAGACGGTGGTCGTCGAAAACACCGTCGGCGCGGGCGGCACGATCGGCGCCAACCGCGTCGCCAAGGCGACGCCCGACGGCTACACGGTCTTCATCCATCACAACGGCATGGCGACCTCGGTGGGCTTGTATCGCAAGCTGTCCTTCAATCCGCTGGAGGACTTCGAGTACGTCGGCCAGATCGCCGACGTGCCCATGACCCTGCTCGGCAAGAAGACGCTGCCGGCCGGCAACCTGACTGAACTCATTGCCCACCTGCGCGCCAACCGCGACAAGATCACCATGGCCAATGCGGGTCTGGGCGCGGTGTCGCATCTGTGCGGCATGCTCTTCCAGAAGGCGATCGGCCTGGACCTGGTGACTGTGCCCTACAAGGGCACGGCGCCGGCGATGACCGACCTGCTGGGCGGACAGGTCGACGTGCTGTGCGACCAGACCACCCAGACGCTGCAGCACATCGCGGCCGGCAATGTGAAGCTGTACGGCGTGACCGCCAGCAAGCGCATCGCCGCGCTGCCCAATGCGCCGACCCTGGCCGAGAGCGGGCTGAAGGACTTCCAGGTGGTGGTGTGGCACGGCATGTACCTGCCCAAGGCCACCCCGAAGCCGGTGGCCGATCGCCTGACGGCGGCGCTGCAGGCCTCGCTGAAGGAGCCCGATGTGCGCAAGAAGCTGGCTGACCTCGGCGCCGAGATCGTCCCTGTCGATAAGCAGACGCCCGAGGGCCTGCGTGTCTGGCTGAAGGCCGAGATCGACAAATGGACGCCGATCATCCGCGCCGCCGGGGTGTACGCCGACTGAGGCAGTCCCTGGCCCGGCGCCAAGAAAAAGCCCGCCGGCATGCGTCGGCGGGCTGGTCGAAAGGTGTGTCGAAGTTCCGGCGAACCGGCCCGCGGGTCAGTCCAGCGCCACCGCAGTGATGGCGCATCGGGCCTGTCGGCCCCAGGGCTGCTCGCGTGTTGGGATCGGACGTTGTCCGGCTACGCCAGCGCGTCCCCGGCGATGAGTGAATTCACCACGACGGCGACGACTCTCGACGTGCAGAGCGACATGGATCACCCCCTTTCTGTGACACGGAATATCCCGTGGCTCCAGACTACCCGGTTGGCCAGCCCTTGCCCAGCCTCTCAGTCGAGCTTGGCGCCCGAGGCCTTCACCGCCGTCTGCCAGCGGGGCAGTTCCGCGCGCAGGAAGCCGCCGAAGGCCTCGTGCGACAGAAAAGCCGGATCGGCGCCCTGGGCCAGCATCCGGGTGCGGATGTCCGGTGTCTCGAGGGTCTGCTGGAAGGCCTGGCTCAGGCGGCCCAGCACCTCGGGCGGCGTGCCGCCGGGAGCCAGCACTCCGTAGAAGCCCACCACGTCGAACTGGCGAGGCCGGACTCGATCAGCGTGGGCACATCGGGCAGGGCCGGGCTGCGTTCGCGGCTCGTGACCGCGAGGGCGCGCACCTTGCCCTGCTTCACGTACTGGGTGACCTGCGGGATGGATTCCGCCATGAACTGCGCGTGACCGGCGAGCACGTCGGAGAACGCCGGTGCGCTGCCGCGATAGGGCAGGTGGACCATGAAGACGCCGGTGGCCTGCTTGAACATTTCGGGCACCAGGTGCGAGATGCCGCCATTGCCAGCAGAGGCGTAGTTCAGCTTGCCCGGATTGGCCTTGGCATAGCGGATGAACTCGCGGATATCGCGCGCCGGCACGGCCGGGTTCACGATCAGGGCCAGCGGCTGCTGGGCCGTGCGCGCGACCGGCACCAGATCGCGCAGCATGGTGTAGGGCAGCTTCGGATAGAGCGCCGGGTTGATCACCATGGTGCCGGTATTGGCCACCAGCAGCGTGTGGCCGTCCGGCGGCGATTTGATGACGAATTCGGCGCCGATCGAGCCGCCGGCGCCGGGTTTGTAGTCGATGATGATCGGCTGCCCGAGCAATTGCTGCAGGCGGTCGGCCAGCAGGCGGGCGTGGGTGTCCAGCGGGCCGCCCGCCGGAAAGCCGATGATCAGGCGGATCGGGCGTTCGGGAAACGCCGCGAGCGCCGGTGCGCCCGTGCCGGCCAGCATCGCCAGCATCAGGCCGGCGCCGGCCAGCAGCCGGGGGATCGACCGTCGGCGGCCCCCGGCCCGGGCCGGGGCCGGAGTTGCCGGAACGCGAGCGCGGCGCGGGGTCATTCCACCACCCGATCGCTGTGCCTGGCGAAGTAGAACCACTCCCGCCCGGGAAGGGCATTCGGGTTCGGAAACACGATGTAGCCGTCTTCGGGCGCGCTGAGAACCTCGCCGCTGGCGCGCTGCGCGATGGTTTCGCCGCGCTGCAGGCGATCGAAGGACCGCCAGGTCCGCGCGAAGCTGTCGGCCGGATCGCGCCGGTCGTGCACCTGGTGCAGTTCGATCACTTCCTTGGGACCGGTGCTGGCGGGCGCGGCGCCGGCCACCAATCCGAGGTGCGCCAGCGCACGATGGATCGCGCGGTAGGCCACGTCCGGTGCGGCGGGGTCGGCGTGATTGCCGCATTCGAGCGTGACCGCGCAGCCGCCGCGCGAGCGCATGAATTCGGTCGTGCCCACGCCGTAGGCGACGCTGTCATTGATCGCCGAACCGGCGAGGCCGGTGCCCTTGCGCGCCGCGACGCCGGCGGCGAACGCCGACATCCAGCCATGCACGATGCGTTGCGGTCCCAGCACCGAGGCCAGCGACTCTTCCTGGGCGGCCTTGGCAAAGGGCTCGAGTTCGCTGGAGTTATCCTGCGGACCGATGAACACGAAGGCCTCGCCCTGCGAGGAGAACGAATGCAGATCGAGCAGCACGTCGTGGGCCGACAGCATCGGCGCCAGATGATTGGCGATGCGGTCCTCGGCGCTCTCGGGCGAGATCACCTCGCGGAAATCGCGGTTCAGGTTGCGGTCGCCCTCGCGGTGGCCGCGCGCGTAGGCGACCGGATTGGCGATCGGCACCAGCGTGAGCGTGCCGCGTGTCAGCGCCAGCGAGCCGGCGGCGAACTCCGCGGCAACGCGGCGGATGCCCTGGGTGCCGCAGGTTTCGTTGCCGTGGACCGCGCCCAGCACGATCAGCCGGGGGCCGCGCGCGAGCGAGCGGTATTGGATCGATTCGATGGTCGTCATGAGGCCCGATTGTAGTTGGCCCGCAGCACCGCGAGCGTGAAGGTGCCGGCCACGAGCCCCCAGAATGCCGAGCCGATGCCGGCCAGGCTCAGGCCCGAGGCCGTGACCAGGAAGGTGACCAGGGCGGGTTCGCGATCGCGTTCGGACGCGGTCGCCTGGGCCAGTCCGTTGCCGATCGTACCCAGCAGCGCGATGCCGGCGATGCCGGCCACCAGTTCGCGCGGAAAGGCCGCGAACACGGCCGCCACGGTGGCGCCGGCCACGCCGATGATCAGGTAGAACACCCCGGCCGAGACGGCAGCGGTGTAGCGGCGCTGCGGATCTTCGTGGGCCTCGCGGCCCATGCAGATGGCGGCGGTGATCGCCGCCAGGTTCAGCGCGAAGGCGCCGAACGGCGCCAGCAGCAGATTGACCACGCCGATCCAGCCCAGCACCGGCGAGATCGGCGTCGAATAGCCGGCGGCGCGGATGACGGCCACCCCGGGCACGTTCTGCGAGGCCATGGTGACGACGAACAGCGGCACGGCCACGCCGACCAGCGCGCCCAGCGAGAACTGCGGCGTGGTCCACACCGGTTGCGCCCACTGCAGGCGTACCGCCTGCATCTGGATGAGCCCCTGCGCAGCCGCCACCGCGATGCCGGCGGCAAAGGCGCCGATCACGGCGTAGCGCGGCGCGAAGCGACGTCCGGCCAGGTAGACCGCGAACATGCCGGCCACCAGCCCGAATTGCGACTTCAGCGAGACGAAGGCGTCCAGCCCGAAGCGCAGCAGCACCCCGGCCAGCATGCCGGAGGCGATCGCCACCGGGATCCGGTTCATGATCCGCTCGAAGACACCGGAGAATCCGGCCACCGTCATCAGCAGGGCCGACACCAGGAAGGCGCCGATCGCCTCGGGCATCGTGGCGCTGGCTCCGGCGCCGATCAGCAGCGCCGCCCCCGGTGTGGACCAGGCGGTGACCACCGGTGTCCGCCAGCGCAGCGACAGGCCGATACAGGTGATGGCCATGCCCAGACCCAGCGCCCACATCCAGGAGCCGATCTGCTCGGCGCTGGCGCCCATCGCCGCGGCGCCCTGGAACACGATCACCGCCGAACTGGTGAAACCGACCAGCACCGTGACGAAACCGGCGACCACCGTCGAGGGTGAAAAATCTCCCAGCCGCATCAGACCTCGCTTGGGACCCGCGTGCCCAAGCTCAGTGGGTGCCGGGCACTAGGATGCTCGAATCGACCTCGCGCAGGTCGCGCTTGCCGCAAAAGGCCATCGTCAGGTCGAGCTCGCGGGCGATGATCTGCAGCGCCTTGGTCACGCCCTCTTCGCCCATCGCGCCCAGGCCATACAGGAACGAGCGGCCGATGTAGGTTCCTTTCGCGCCCAGCGCCACCGCCTTGAGCACGTCCTGGCCGCTGCGGATGCCGCCGTCCATGTGCACTTCCATGCGATTGCCGATCTCGGCGACGATGGCCGGCAGCGAGGCGATCGACGACAGCGCGCCGTCGAGCTGGCGACCGCCGTGGTTCGAGACGATCAGCGCGTCGGCGCCGGTGTTCAGGGCCAGGCGGGCGTCTTCGACATCCTGGATGCCCTTGAGGATGAGCTTGCCGCCCCAGCGTTTCTTGATCCACTCGACATCGCCCCAGTTCAGGCGGGGATCGAACTGGTCCGCGGTCCAGGCGGACAGCGAGGACATGTCGGCGACGCCCTTGACGTGACCGACGATGTTGCCGAACTGGCGCCGGGAAGTGCCCAGCATGCCCATGCACCAGCGCGGCTTGGTCATCATGTTCAGGATGTTGGCCAGCGTGAGCTTGGGCGGCGCGGACAGGCCGTTCTTCAAGTCCTTGTGGCGCTGGCCCAGGATCTGCAGGTCGAGCGTGAGGACCAGGGCGCCGCAGCCGGCCGCCTTGGCGCGGTCGATCAGGCCCTCGATGAACTCGCGGTCGCGCATCACATAGAGCTGGAACCAGAACGGTTTGGTCGTGTGGGCCTTCACGTCCTCGATCGAACAGATGCTCATCGTCGACAGCGTGAACGGCACGCCGAACTGCTCGGCGGCGCGCGCGGCGAGGATCTCGCCGTCGGCATGCTGCATGCCGGTCAGGCCGGTGGGCGCCAGCGCCACCGGCATCGCCACCTCGTTGCCGATCATGCTGCCTTTGATCGACCGGTTCTCGAGGTTCACCGCCACCCGCTGGCGCAGCTTGATGCGCTGGAAGTCGCTCTCATTGGCGCGGTATGTGCCTTCGGTCCACGAGCCGGAGTCGGCATAGTCGTAGAACATCCGGGGCACGCGCGCCTGGTGCAGGCGGCGAAGATCTTCGATGCAGGTGATGACGGTCATGTCGGCGGGTCTCCTGGGCGCTCATGGTAACGAGGGCGGCATGCGCGAGGCGGGAAGTAGTATCAGATTATCCGGATCCGGCGCCCGGGCCTGTCAGTTGTCCAACTGAATCTTGCGTTCCAGGGCCAGTCGGCTCCAGCGGGCGAGGTCTTCGCGCATGTAGAGCGCGAACTGATCCTGCGTCATCGGCATCGGTTCCACCGCCTCGGCCGACAGCTTGTCGCGCAGATCGGCGCCCTTCAGAACCGTGTTCAGCGTCTCGTTGAGCCGGGTCACGATCGGTGCCGGCATGCCGGCCGGCCCGACCACGCCGTACCACTGCTGCGCATCGAAGCCGTCGAGCCCGGATGCCGCGAACGTCGGTGCGCTGTTCAATGCCGGGTGCCGGCTCGCGCCGGTGACGGCGATCGGGCGCACCCGACCCGAGCGGATGTGCGGCAATGCCGCGGCCAGTCCAGGCATGGGGCGCCGCGGGGGGAAGGGGCACGAGCAGCGCCGGGACCAGCCCCGCCAGGGTTCGTCGTCTCATGGCTTTCTCCTCACAGGGCAAAGGTATGCGCAGGGTGTCCGGGTGTCCATCGACATTATGGTCGGGCGATCGCCGGATCCTGTCGGGCGTCGCGGCTGTCGTATGCTCGACGCTTTGTGGCGCACGACAAGTCGCCTGCCGCCCGCCACCGGTCGTTCGTGCCGGCGTGCGGGCGGACTCACCGATCTCGAGGACATCCCGATGACTGCAGAACTCAAGGTGCACCAGGCCGACGGCATCGGCTGGATCACATTCTCCAATCTCGAACGGCACAACGCCGTCACCTATGAAATGTGGCAGGGCGTGACCCTGGCGGTGGCCGATTTCGATGCCGATCCGGCGGTCTGCGCGATCGTGCTGACCGGCGACGGGGACAAGGCGTTCGTGTCGGGCGCCGACATCTCCGAGTTCGAGAAGAAGCGCGGCACGCTCGACGCCTCGACCATCTACAACGAGGCGGTCGACACCGCCTACGCCGCCGTGCAGGCGGCCGCCAAGCCGACGCTGGCGCGCATCCGCGGCATCTGCATGGGGGGCGGACTCTATCTGGCCGCGTCGTGCGACCTGCGCATCTGCAACGACCGGGCACGGTTCGCGATGCCGGCCGCCAAGCTGGGGCTGGGCGTGCGCTACGAGAGCGTTCGGCGGCTGATGGAGGTGCTTCCGGCTGCCCACGCGGCCGACATCGTGTTCACCGGCCGTCAGTTCGACGGCCCGGAGGCGCTGCGCCTGGGCTTCGTCAATCGCTCGGTCGCCGACGATCAGCTCGACGCGAGCGTCGACCAATACCTGCAGTGGCTGTCGGTCAGCGCACCGCTGACCGTGCGCGCGGCCAAGGCGGCGATGCGCACCTGGGCCGCCGGTGAAGATCCGGACGATATCGCGCGCGTGCGCCGGATGACCGATGCCTGCTTCGCCAGCGAGGATTACAAGGAGGGCCGCAAGGCCTTTGCCGAGAAGCGCAAGCCCGTCTTCCGCGGGGCCTGAGCGGCGCAATCGTCATGAGGGGTTCGCCTTCGCGCGTGCTGGCCGGCACGCTCGCCTACCTGCTCGCCAGCGTGTTCTGGGGCCTGAACATTCCGCTGACCAGCGAGCTGCTGAAGCACTTCGACCCGTTCTGGGTGTCGCCGGCCCGCTACCTGATCGCGTCGACGCTGCTGGCCGTCTGGCTGCTCGTCGCCCAGGGCCCCGCCGCCCTGCGATCGCCGATTCCGCTGGTGCGGATCGGGCTGCTCAGCCTGCTGGTCAGCAGCTTCCTGGTGCTGTTCACCCTGGGCCTCTACCTGACGAATCCGATCACCGCCGCGGCGGTCATCGCCGGCTCGCCGGTTTACGTGGCGATCGTGTCCCGGCTCTGGCTGGGCGCTGCACTGGAACGGGGCTTCTGGGGTGCCACCGCGCTGACGATCCTGGGTGCGGGCATCGCCATCTACGGCCGCGCGACGGCTGCGAGCACCGCAAGCAGCCAGGGGCTGGGCCTGCGCGGCGGCGAACTGCTGATCGTGCTGGCGATTGCCTGCTGGACCGTCTATTCGGTGCTGGCGCAGCGCTGGTTTACCGCCGACGTCTCGCAGTTGCGCCGCACGTTCCTGAGTGCACTGGGCGCGATTCCGTGGCTGCTGCTGTTCTGGGGGCTGGCCCGTGGTGCCGGCCTGGTCGGCCCGCCGAACCTCCATCCGACGCCGGACGCGCTCGCCAACCTGGCGATCTCGGCGGTGTTCTGCACGGCCCTGGCGACCGTCTGCTGGAACATCGGGATGAGCCGCCTTGGCATCGGCACCGGCGCGCTGTGGCAGAACATGGTGCCGGTGTTCGGGGTGCTGATCTCACTGACCCTGTACGGCGTGATACCCACCGCGCAGCAGGTCGTCGGGGGACTGGTGGTGCTGACCGGCGTGCTCTACATGCAGTGGCATCGGCTGCGGGCGCCTGATTGAGCTCGGCCGGGCAGCTGGCCGGTGCATCGGTGCCCGAGTGCATCTAGCACGCGCTCGAATCCGCTGGCTGAACCGCGCCGCGCTGCACCAGCAGGTCGAGGTAGGCGCCGCAGACCAGGTCGGCCGCGGCGATCCCCAGTCGCGCGAGCAGCGTCTGCGCCTCGGCTGTGCCGCACTCGGGCGGCTCGCCATCGGCCAGCACCACTTCGAGTTCGATGAATGCACCCAGGCCTTCGACGTCGTCGAAATGGATCCGGGTTCGCCCGCTCATCACCAGCCAGCGCCGCTTGCGCACCCGCCCGATCACGCCGCAGGCGCGCGCAAGGGCGTCGCGGATCGAATCAGGATCGGCGCAGGGGGCGATGACGTAGTCCGATGTCTTGGGTCCCGCCTCGTCGGCGCGGTGGTAGTGGATGAGCTGGCCAGTGCCGTCACCCAGCACGCGCAGCTTTAGGCGGCCGCTGGCGCAGGCGAAGAATGTGTCGTCCTGCTCGATCAGTTCGGCCGCGCGGCCGGTCAGATCGCAGGCCCGCCGGCAGGCCGCGACCAGGTCGGCGCAGCGCGCCTTGATCTCGATGTTGCGTGCCATGCAGGTCGCTCTGTCCGGCTCGCTCAGCGCGGCTCGCTCAGTGCCAGCCGAGCCGCCAGCCACAGCATCAGTGTGCCGCCCGACGCTTCGAGCAGGGCAGCCAGCCGCGTTTCGGGCGCGGCACGCCGGGCCAGCCGGGCGGCCGACCAGGCCACGAACAGGCACCAAAAGGTGCCGTTCAGGCAGAAGATCGCGCCCAGCACGGCCATCGCGAGCGCCGGGTGAGCCGCGTCGCGGCTGACGAACTGCGGCAGGAAGGCCAGGAAGAACAGCGCCACCTTCGGGTTGAGCACATTGGTCAGGCAGCCCTGGCGCAGGGTGGGCCAGAATGCGGCAGGGTCCGCGGCGGCTGGACGGGGCGGGGCAGGGCGTGGAGCGGCCGGGTCCGGTCGCATCTGGGTTCGGTCGGGCGATGTTCCGGCCGGGCCGGCGGCCCGAGCGCGCTGCCAGGCCGAGCGCAGCATGCCCAGCGCGACCCAGCCCAGGTAGGCGGCGCCGGCCAGTTTCATGGCGTTGAACAGTGGCGCCGACGACGCCAGCAGCGCCGACAGGCCCAGCACCGCGGCGCCGACGTGTATCAGGCAGCCCGCCCCGATGCCCAGCGCCGCGGCGACCCCCGCGCGCAGGCCACCCGCCGCGCTGCGTCCGATGATGTAGATCGTGTCCTGGCCAGGCGTGATGTTGAGCGCCAGTCCGGCGACGATGAACAGGGGCAGATCCTGGATGCCGAGCATGGTCCGGGAGGATACCGCAGGTGCTTTTCCGCTCGGCGCGCGCCGGCACGCGCTGCCGCTCACACCGCCAGATAACGCTGCTTGATGTCGTCGTTGGCGCGCAGCGCCTCGATGGTGTCGCTGTACACCACCCGGCCCTTGTCGATGATCGCCGCCCGATTGGCCAGGCCCAGGCAGAAGTGCAGGTTCTGCTCGGCGATCAGGATGGTCACGCCCTTGGCGCGCAGCGTGCGGATGAGTTCGCCGATGCGCTGCACCACGATCGGGGCCAGGCCTTCGCTGGGTTCATCGAGCAGCACGATGCTGGGATTGCCCATCAGTGCGCGCGCGATGGTCAGCATCTGCTGCTCGCCTCCGGACAACTGGCCACCGAGCCGGCGGGCAAGCGGGGCCAGCAGCGGCAGCATGTCGTAGATGCGTTCGATCGACCAGAAGTCCTGCCCGTCGCGGCCCTTCTTGGCGGCGATCAGCAGGTTGTCCTCGACCGTATGCTCGGGAAAGATCTGCCGGTCTTCAGGCACGAAGCCCACGCCGGCGCGCGCGATGATGTGGGCCTTGCGGCCCTGCATCGGCTCGTCCATCACGGTGATCGTGCCGCGCCGCGGCGCGAGCAGGCCCGCGATCGTCTTCATGGTGGTGCTCTTGCCGGCGCCATTGCGGCCCAGCAGGGCCATGGTGTCGCCCTCGGCCACGTCCAGCGACATGCCGAACAGCACCTGGCTGGTGCCGTAGAACACTTCCAGGCCTTCGGCCTTCAGCACGGTGCGGGCCATGTCAGCGCGCTCCGCCAGAGGGGACGGACGAGCCGTCCGCGCCGTGTGCGTCGACCGACTCGGCCGGCACCCCCAGATAGGCCTCGATCACCGCCGGATGGTCGCGAATCTCGTCGGGCGATCCTTGCGCCAGCACCTTGCCGTAGCAGAGCACCCGGATGGATTGGGCGATCTTGAACACGATGTCCATGTCGTGCTCGATGAAGATCAGCGTGAGTCCGCCCAGCGTCCAGAGGCGGTGCACGGTGTCGATCATCTTCCAGCGTTCTTCGGGGCCCATGCCGGCGGTCGGCTCGTCCAGCAGCAGCACCTTGGGCTTGAGCACCAGCGCCAGTGCGATGTCGAGCAGCTTCTGGTCGCCGTGCGAGAGGTTGCCCGACTGCACGCCGGCCTGGGTGTGCAGGCCCAGCAGTTCCATCACTTCCTGCGCGCTGCCCCGATAGTCGGGCAGCGGAAAGCGGCGCCACAGATGTCCGGACTGGTGGCGCTGCGCCTGCAGGGCGCCGATCAGCGACTGTTCGACGGTCAGCGAAGTGAACAGTTTGGCCACCTGAAACGCCCGGCCGATGCCCAGACCCACCACCTGGGTGGCGGGCAGGCCGGCCACATCGCGGCCTTCGAGCAGCACCTTGCCGCTGTCCGGGCGGATGGCGCCCGAGATCAGGTTGAAGAAGGTGGTCTTGCCGGCGCCGTTGGGGCCGATGACCGCGGTGAGCGAGCCCGCCGGGAAATCGAGCGTGACATCCGACATGGCGGCGACACCGCCGAAGGACTTGGAGAGGTTCTCGACACGCAGCATGGGGGGCTCAGGGTTTGGCCCGGGCGGCGCCGCGCAGCTGAGCCACGAAGTCGGTCAGGCCGCGCCGGAACACCAGGGCGAAGACCAGCACGGTGATGCCCAGCGCCAGGCCATGGTATTCGGTGAACTTGGTGATGACATCGTTCAGGGCCATGAAAACGGCAGCGCCGACGATCGGGCCCAGAAACAGGTGGATACCGCCCATCATGATCATGAACACCGCCTCGCCCGAGGTGCTCCAGTAGGCGAATTCGGGGTATGCCCCCGACACGAACAGGCTCATCAGGATGCCGCCCACACCGCCGAAGCACCCCGCCATCACGAACGCGGTGAGACGGATACGCGCGATGTCGATGCCCAGGAAACGGGCACGGTCGGGATTGTCGCGCACCATGCGCAGGGTGTAGCCGAAGGGCGTTTGCAGGATATGGCGCATCAGCAGCAGGCTGGCCACCAGCAGCACGCAGGCGAAGCTGTACAGGTGCAGCTGGTTGGCCAGGTTGATTCCGAGGAAGGGCGGGCGCGGGATGCCTCCCATCAGGCCCTGGTCGCCCCCGGTGAGGCCGACCCACGAAATGATGATGCTGTGCAGCAGCATCTGGAAGGCCAGCGTGAGGAACGAGAAGAAGGTTTCCTTCAGGCGGATGCAGATGGCACCCACGACGAGGGCCAGCAGCGCGCAATAGACCATGCCGCCCACGAAGGCCACCGGAATGGACACGCCGGCCTTTTGCATCAGCAGGCCGAAGGCGTACGCGCCGCCGCCGAAGAACATGCCATGCCCGAACGAGACCATGCCGCCGAAGCCCACCAGCATGTTCAGCGACGTGGCGAAGATGCCGAACGCCGCCACGCGGATGATGTAGTCGAGCAGCACCTTGGATGGAAACACCAGCGGCAGCACGAGCAGCAGCACGAGCGCGGCGCCCGCCCAGGCCGCGTCGCGGCCCAGCCCGCCCGGCACGCTGGCCCGCTGACCGGCGGCCCCGCTCATCGCTCCTCCCGGCCGAACAGACCGCTGGGTTTGAGGATCAGGATGGCGGCCATCGCCATGAACATCAGGCCCTCGACGAACAGCGGGAAGCCGATCGAGCCGAACGCGCGGATCACGCCGATCAGCACCGCCCCGGCCAGCGCGCCGCCCACCGAGCCCATGCCGCCGATGACGGTGACGATGAACGACTCGATCAGGATCGAAAAGCCCATGCCCGGCGACATCGAACGAACCGGCGCGGCCAGCGCGCCGGCCAGACCGGCCAGCAGGCCGCCCAGCGCGAAGACCGACGCGTAGACCATGCCGGTATTGATGCCCAGCGCCGATGTCATGTCCGGGTTGTGCGCCGCGGCCCGCACGATCTTGCCGATGCGGGTGCGCACCAGCAGGAACCACAGCCCCAGCGCGATCACCGCGGCGGCACTGATCAGGAACAGATAGAACACCGGGATCACGCCGCCGCCGAACAGGATCGGGGGCGCCTGGAATGCGGCGGGCATGCCCATCGACTGGAACTCGGGTCCCCAGACGATCTTGACCACGTCGTCCAGGATCAGGATGAAGGCGTAGCAGACCAGCAGCTGCATCAGGACGTCAGTGCCATAGACGCGGCGCATGAAGACCCGCTCGAATACCGCCGCGAACAGGGCCACGCCCAGTCCGGCCAGCACCACCGCCAGCGCGAAGCTGCCGGTGATGCGGTAGCCGGTCAGGCCCAGGTAGGCGCCCAGCATGTACAGCGAGCCATGGGTGAAGTTGATGACCTTGAGCACGCCGAAGATCAGCGTGAGGCCGGCGGCGACCAGGAACAGCAGGACTCCGATGATCAGTCCGCTGGTGGTCTGCGTGACCACGCAGGACAGCGTGGTCACGCATTCGAGCAGGGCGGTGAGGTCCAAGGCGCGGGTCCGCCGCTCAGGTGTACTTCATCGTTTTTTTCCACTCGGCCTCGAGTTCGAGGATCTGCTTCCAGTCGCCCGGCACCACGGTGGGCACGTAGGGCTCCTTCGCGATGGTCGTGCCCCAGCCCAGCGCGTAGCCGATCAGGGTCTGGTCTTCGGCGCGCATGGTGAGCGTGCCGTCGGCGCCGAACGGCGAGTCGATCTTCATGCCGCGCAGTGCATCGGACATCTTCTTGGTGTCGACGCTATTGGTCTTTTTCATTGCCGCGGTCAGGAAATGGATGCCGGTGGCGGCTTCCCAGGACCAGTTGGTCGGGTATTCCTTGTACTTGGCGCGGTAGCCCTCGCCCCAGGCTGCGTTGGCCGCCGTCTTGGGAAAGGACACGATGTAGCGGTTGCCCGAGTGGATTCCCGGGGGCAGGTTCTTGACCACGGTGAGCGCCGTGTAGTCGGCCATGTTGACCGCGAAGAACTGCAGCGAGGCGAACAGCGCATAGATGTTGCCCTGGTCGATGTACGAGGTCAGGTCGCCGCCCCACAGGCACGAGTAGAGCGCCTGCGGCTTGGCCTGCAGGATCTTGGTGATGACTTCGGTGTAGTCGGGCTGGAACAGCTTGGGCCAGGCTTCGCCGATGAACTCGACCTGCGGATTGAAGCGCTTCAGGTAGTCGACGAACTGGGAGGTGGCGTCGCGGCCGTACGCGTAGTCGGGGCCGCAGGTCATCCAGCGGCGCAGGTTCTTGGCCTTGGCCACATTGGCCGCGTAGGCCGCGCCGGCGATCGAGTCGTGGATGCCCTGGCGCGCCACCCGGAAGGCGTTCGGGATGCGCAGCTTGGGGTCGGCCGACAGCGACGAGGTCTCGGACAGGTTGTGGATGCACAGCACGCCCAGGTCGCGCGCCACTTCGTGCACGGCAAACGCGCCGGAAGAGGCCTCGCAATCGAACAGCACTTCGCAGCCGTCGCTGTTGATGAGTTCGCGCGAGACCCGGGCCGCCTCCTGCGGCGTTCCCTTGGAGTCGCGGATCACCATTTCGATCGGCCGTCCGCCCAGCCCACCGGCTGCATTGAACTTCTCGACCTCCATCATCACGCCGTTGCGTGCAGAGGTGCCAAGTTGCGCGACGCGGCCCGACAGGATCGTGGGCATGCCGACCTTGATCGGCTTGGCCTGGGCCCGCGAGATCATCGGGAACCCGAGCGCGCTGGCGCCCGAAACCGCGGCGGTGGCCTTGACCAGGGCACGGCGCGAGGCGCGCGCGGGCTGGCCGGTGCTGCTGTTGGGGATGCTTTTCATTTGTCTCCTCCCGAGTCTGCTGAGATGGGCTGCGGGTGCGCCTTGCGCCCGGCCGACAGCGGGAGCGGCGTTCACCTCACAGCCGCGAGTATGCGTGGCACAATCGCCCGACGCAAACTTTCTTGCGCACAAGATGAACAAGCGTTCAAGATTGTGTGAATCTGCATTCCAGTCAATGGGAGGTTCGTCATGATCGACCTCGGGGCCGCGATCGCGTGGCATGCGCTTAATGCGCCGCAGCAAATCGCGGTCGTCTACGGCCCGCATGCCATCAGCTATCAGACGCTGGACGCGAGGGTGACGACCCTTGCTGCGGCGCTGCAAAATCAGGGGCTCGTACGGGGTCAGGTGCTGGCGCTGCTGATGCGCAACAGCCTGGCTTTCATCGAGCTCTCCCTGGCGGCCAGCCGGATCGGCGTGGTGCTGCTGCCGATCAATTTTCGCCTGGCCCACGACGAGGTCCGCTGGATCCTGGCTCACGCGGGGGCGAGCCTGCTGGTCGTCGACGACGACCTGGCGGCCGGTGCCGAGGGCTTCTCGCCGGTTCGCCGGGTCGACGAGGCCGCGCAGTGCGACGCCCTGCGGGCATTCGTGCCGCCGGACGCGGACGCAGGCGCAGAGGCGGGCGCAGAGGCGGGCGCAGGCCGGTGCGGCTCCGGGCGCCGGTCGCCCTGCCGGCCCGGCGGGAATGGTGCCTTCGCCGCCGCAGCCGCCGCTGCACCCGGACGAACTCTTTCGCCTGATGTACACGTCCGGCACCACCGATCGCCCCAAGGGCGTGATGCACAGCTACGGCAACTTCTACTGGAAGTGCCTGGACCACATCCTGGCGCTGGGCCTGTCCGCGCATGACCGGTTGCTGGTCGTCGGCCCGCTGTATCACGTCGGCGCCTTCGATCTTCCGGGCGTGGCGGTGCTGCTGGCGGGCGGGCGGCTGGTCGTGCATCGCGACTTCGATCCCGAGTCGGTGCTGGCCGCGATCGACCAGCAGGGCATCACGGGTGCCTGGATGGCGCCGGTGATGCTCAACCGTCTGCTCGAGCTGCCGGGGCGCGAGCGCTTCGCGCGCACCAGCCTGCGCTGGCTGATCGGCGGTGGCGAGCGCACGCCGCGCGAGCGAATCCTGGCGTTCTCGGGCCTGTTTCCGGCGGCGCGCTACATCGACGCCTATGGGCTGACCGAGTCCTGTTCGGGCGATACCCTGATGCGTGCCGGCTGCGAGATCGACAAGATCGGCTCGACCGGCGTGGCCACGCCCCATGTCGAGATCAGCATCAGAGACGAGACCGGCGCGGCGCTGCCGGCGGGGCGCGACGGCGAAATCTGCCTGCGCGGGCCCAAGGTCACCCGCGGCTACTGGCGCGATCCGGAGCGCACCGCCGCCTGCTTCCACGGCGACTGGTTCCGAACCGGCGACATCGGACACCTGGACGCCGACGGATTCCTGTTTCTGACCGATCGGCTGAAGGACATGATCATCAGCGGTGGCGAGAACATCGCCAGCTCCGAGGTCGAGCGGGTGCTGTACGCGTTCGATGGCGTCAGCGAGGCGGCGGTGATCGGCCTGCCCGACGCGCGCTGGGGCGAACGCGTGGTGGCGGTGGTGGTGCCGGCGCCGGGCCGTACGCTGGATGCCGACGAGCTCGTCCGCTTCTGCCGCGCCCGGCTGGCCGGCTTCAAGGTGCCTCGCCAGGTGGTCATCGGCGACGCCTGCCGCGCAACCCGTCGGGCAAGGTGCTCAAGCGGGTGCTGCGCGACCAGGTGATGCCAGATGCTGAATGATGATTCATCGTTGTTGGAATCGGCGTTCACTTTTTTCGCGTCGATCTTGACGCCGGACGGAGGCGGGTCGATCATTCGACGATGACTCGCGCTGCCACCGGCCCGCGGCTGCGGCCCGACAAGAACGAAGCCACCAGGCGCCGGCTGCTGGGTGCGGCCCTGAAGGTCGTGGGCCGGCACGGCTATGCCGGCACCAGCATCGGGCGGATCACCCGGCGCGCCCGGGTCGCGCTGGGCACCTTCTACACGCATTTCGGATCGCAGCAGGACCTGTTCGACCAGCTGCTGCCGCACCTGGGCGAACAGCTGCTGGCGGCGATCCGGCTTCGGCTGGCGGGCATGACCGACACCCGCGAGCGGGAAGCCGCCGGCTTCGACACTTTCTTCGAGTTCATGGCCGAGTACCCGGAGTTCTACCGGGTGCTCAACGAGGCCGAGATCTTCGCGCCTCGCGCCCACGCCGCGCATCTGGAGAACATGCTGCAGGGATACATGCGGGCCTTCGGGCAGGCCAGCGCGCGTGGCGAACTGACGGGGATCAGCGAAGCGGAGTTCGAACCGGTCATCTACATGCTGCTC
The DNA here is from genome assembly GCA_016710525.1 of Burkholderiaceae bacterium. Classification (GTDB taxonomy): domain Bacteria; phylum Pseudomonadota; class Gammaproteobacteria; order Burkholderiales; family Burkholderiaceae_E; genus Quisquiliibacterium. Next base: position 44,478 of record JADJVQ010000005.1, on the reverse strand, counting down.
GGCGCCCGTCAGTACCTGGCGATGCGATACCCGTCCGGCGCCGGCAATCCGCCCGGCAGTCCGCCGCCGGCTGTCCGCGAGGCCTATCTGAAGGTCTTCATCGGCGGGCTGCTGTCGCGTGATCGGGCGCTTGGGCAGGACGCAGACGTTGCGGCGCAGGCATTGGCCGGCGGTGCCAGCGGCGCGGCGCGGGGCCGCGACCAGGCGGCTGGGGGCATGGCCCGATCGGCCGGGCTGGCGCGACTTCGCTTCAGCGGCGAAGGAGTGCGCCGGGTCGTGCGGGCGGACTTCGCGCGTGGTGATGCGGCCAGTGGCGCCACGTCCCTGCTGGCCGCGATGGATCTGCTGGGTCGGCGGCTGCTCGAACGAGGCGCGTGCAACGGATTGGGGCCCGCCGATTGCCACGACCAGGAGTGGGCCGATGTCCACTTCCAGCGGCTGGCAACGGGGGCGCCCGCAAATTCCGATGCCCCGATCCGCCTGTCGGCCAGCCTGCGCGGCGATGGCGCGCTGGTCGAGGTTTTTGCCCACGACGCCGAACGCCGGCTGCTGGCGATCTGCGGCCTGCGCCCGGGCGCGACGCCGCGCGTGTCTCCTTCGGCCGACGCCGGCCGCCCCCCTGTCGAGAGCGAACACAATGACACCCACTGACGACCTGACCCATCTGTACCAGCGCATGCTGCGCATACGGCGCGTCGAAGAAAGGCTGCGCGACCTGTTCGCGGCCGGCAAGCTGCCCGGCTTTCTGCACCTGTCCATCGGCCAGGAGGCGGTGGCGGTGGGCATCTGCGACCTGCTCGGCGCGGACGACACACTGGCATCCAATCATCGCGGACACGGCCATTCGCTGGCCAAAGGGATGGACCTGACCGGATTTTTCGCCGAACTGCATGGCTTGCCGGGCGGCTTGTGCCTGGGGCGCGGCGGCTCGATGCACGTGGCCGATGACCGCATCGGCATGATCGGGGCCAATGGCATCGTCGGCGCCGGGCTGTCGCTGGCGGTGGGCAGTGCGCTGGCCCACCAGGTGCTGGGCCGCCAGGCGGTGGCCGTCGTGTTCTTCGGCGACGGGGCGCGTGCCGAAGGCCTGCTGCACGAGAGCCTGAACCTCGCACGGCTGTGGCGCCTGCCCGTGCTGTTCGTCTGCGAGAACAACGGCTGGTCCGAGTTCACGCCCGGGCACATCGGGTTCAGCGGCTCCACGCCCAAGCTCGCCGAAGCCTTCTCGATCAGCTACAGCCAGGCCGACGGCAACGACGTGCTGGCGGTGCGCGAGAGCGCAGGTGCCGCTTTGCAGGCGATCCGGGCCGGGCAGGGCCCGTGGCTGCTCGAATGCATCACGCATCGCATCCGCGGCCACTACGAGGGCGACGGTCAGAAGTACCGCCCGGGCGAGCAGCTCGTCGCCGCGCGTGCGCTCGATCCGATCGACCGGGTTGCCGGTCGGCTGCGCGAGGCCGGCGTGGCCCAGGCGCAGCTCGATGCCATCGACCAGTCGGTGGCTGCTGAAATCGATGCGGCGCTGGTCGCCGCGCAAGGCTGAGTCATGACCCAACAGACAGCGGTTGTTTCCGAGATGCGATTCGGCCAGGCGATCAATCAGGCCCTGATCGACGAGATGGATGCCGACGCCACGGTGGTGGTGTTCGGCGAGGACGTCGGCGCGGCCGGCGGATCCTTTGGCGTTTCGCGCGGCCTGCAGGCGCGCTTTGGCGAGTCGCGGGTGCGTGACACACCCATTTCCGAGGCGGCCATCGTCGGCGCGGCGGTCGGCGCGGCGATGTCGGGTCTGCGTCCGGTGGTCGAGATCATGTTCATGGATTTCATCACCCTGGCCATGGATGCGCTGGTCAACCAGGCCGCCAAGGCCAACTTCATGTTCGGCGGGCGCTTCACCGTGCCGATGGTGCTGCGCACGCCGCACGGCGGCGGCCTGTCGGCCGGACCCCAGCACTCGCAGTGCCTGGAGGCCTGGCTGGCGCACGTGCCGGGTTTGAAGGTGGTGATTCCCGGCTCGCCGGGCGACGCCTACCATCTGCTGCGTGCGGCGATCCGCGATCCGCATCCCGTGATCTTCGTCGAGCACAAGGGGCTGTACGGCAGCAAGGGTCCGGGCATCGCCGCGGTCGATCCGCTGCCGATCGGACAGGCGCGGATCCTGCGCGCCGGGACCGACCTCACGCTGGTCAGCTACGGCGCGATGCTGGGCCTGGCGAACAAGGCGGCAGACACCCTGGCCAGGGAAGGCCGCTCGGTCGAGGTGATCGACCTGCGCGGCCTGCAGCCCTGGGACGAAACGGCCGTCGCCGCCTCGGTGGCCCGCACCCGCCGCTGCGTGGTGCTGCACGAAGCCGTCACCGCCTTCGGTCCCGGTGCCGAAATTGCCGCCCGGATCACCGAACTGTGTTTCGCCGATCTGGTCGCCCCGGTCGGCCGTGTCGGCAGCGATTTCATTCCGATCGCCTTCGCACCGGCCCAGGAGGCCGCCACCCGTCCGCAACTCGAGCCGCTGCTGCAGCGGCTGCGCCAATGTCTGGCGAGCAACCCTTCCAGGAGCTTCTGATGAACACACCCGCATCCGCCGACACCAGCGCACCGGTCACTCTCACCCGCGAAGGCGCCGTCGGCGTCGTCACGATCAATCGTCCGGAGGTGCTCAACGCGCTGGACGTGCCCACGCTGCTGGTGCTCGAGTCGGTGCTCGATCGCATCGCCGCCGATGACACCATCCGTGCGGTGGTGTTCACCGGCGCGGGCACACGCGCCTTCGTCGCCGGCGGCGACATCGCCGATCTCAACTCCCGTCAGGGCCTGCCCCACTACACCGGCTTCGCGGAGGTCATCCACCGGGTGTACCGGCGGGTCGAGACGCTGGACAAGCCGACGATCGCCGCCATCAACGGCTGGGCGCTGGGCGGCGGCACCGAACTCGCCTTGTGCCTGGACATCCGGCTGCTGGCCGAAGGGGCCAAGATGGGCCTGCCCGAGATCACGCTGGGCCTGTTCCCGGGGGCCGGCGGCACCCAGCGCATGATCCGCCAGCTTGCCCCCTGCGTGGCGCGCGAACTGATGTTCACCGGCGATCGCATCGATGCGGCCGAGGCGCTGCGGATCGGCCTGGTCAACCGGGTGGTGCCGCTGGATCAGCTGATGCCGCAGGCCATGGACCTGGCCCGGCGCATCGCCGAGAAGTCGCCGCTGGTGCTGCGCCTGCTCAAGCGCACGCTGTCGGCCGGTGCCGACATGCCGCTGCCCTCGGCGCTGGCGCACGAGCAGGCCATGATCGGCCTGGTGCTGGACAGCCGCGATGCCCACGAAGGCTGCACCGCGTTTCTCGAGAAGCGCCCGGCGCGTTTCACCGGCGAGTGAGGCGAGCCATGGCCGATCAGATACTCGTCATGCCCAAGTTCGGGCTCACCATGACCGAGGGCATGGTCTCCGAATGGCTGGTGGCGCCCGGACAGTCTTTCGCCGCCGGCCAGCCGCTGGTCGCGATCGAAACCGACAAGGCGGTGACCGAGCTCGAGGCGCCGGCTGCGGGTGTGATGGTCAGTCACATCGCGCCGGTGGGCAGCACGCTCGAGGTGGGTGAGCCGATCGCGACCTGGGCAGCGCCGGCTGCCGGCCGGCCGCTGATCAGCCTGGCCGCCGCCAACTATGCCCGCGAACGCGGGATCGACCTCGCCGAGGTCACCGGCAGCGGCCCGCGCGGCCGCGTCGAACGCGAAGACGTCGAGGCTTTTGCCCGGTCGCGCGGACTGCCCACCTGAACGGAGCCGAATCACCATGGATTTCACCCGCACCGAAGAGCAAACGCTGATGGTCGAGGCCGCCCGCAAGGTCGGCGAACGTTTCGGCCTGGACTACTGGCGCCGGATCGACGAAGAGCAGCGCTTCCCCAGCGAGATGTGGAAGGCGATCGCACAGGCCGGCCTGTGCGGCGTGGCCTTGCCCGAGTCCGCCGGCGGCAGCGGCCTGGGCATGCTCGACCTGGCCATGGTCATCGAGACGCTGTGCGCGACCGGCGCGGGTGCCACCCTGGGCCAGGTGTTCATGATCAACCCGATCTTCGGCGGCGTCTCGATCAGCAAATACGGCCAGCCCTGGATGAAGGAGCAGCTGCTGCCGCGCCTGATCACCGGCGACCTGAATTTCTGCATGGCGCTGACCGAACCCGATGCGGGATCCAACACGCTCGAGATGCGCGCCCAGGCGCGCGCCGAGGGGCAGGGCTGGCGCATCAAGGGCCAGAAGATCTGGATCACCGCGGTGCCCGACGCCGGCTACATGCTGGTGGTCGCGCGCACCCGGCCCTATGACCCGAAGCGGCGCGCCGACGGCATCAGCCTGTTCATGGTGCCCACCGACCGGGCCGGGCTGTCGTTCACCAAGATTCCCAAGCTGGGCACCCACACGCTGAGTTCCTGCAATGTGTTCTTCGACGACATGCGGGTCGAGCCCGAGGAACTGGTCGGCACCGAGAACGATGGCTGGCGCGCGCTGCTCGATGTGCTGAACACCGAACGCATCGTCACCACCGCAGGCCTGGTGGGCACCACCGAACTGGCGATCCGGCTGGCGGTGGACTACGCCAAGGACCGCAAGGTGTTCGGCGACCGCCCGATTGCCGCGTACCAGGCGCTGCAGTTCCCGCTGGCCCAGTGCCATGCCGAGAACGAAGCGGCACGGCTGCTCAACCACCGGGCGGCCTCGCGTTTCGACACCGGGCAGTCGTACGGCAGCGATGCCAACCACGCCAAGCTGCTGGCCGCGCAGACCTGCGCCAAGGCCACCGAGCGTGCGATGCAGACCATGGGCGGCATGGGCTTCGCCAAGGACATGCATGCAGAGCGCTTGTGGCGCGACTCGCGGCTGTTCAAGTTCGCGCCGGTGTCCGAAGAGATGGTGCTCAACTACATCGCGATGCACGACCTGGGCCTGGTGCGCGGGTATTGAGCGCGTCATGCGGCGCCAGGTTCGTGCGGGCCTGTGCGACGCGTTCAACGAGTGGTTTGACGCTATGCGCTCACATGTTTAAACGGCGTTTACACATAGTCTGGGCTAACCAGCAGCCAGCCGCTGGCATACAACGGGGTGCGTTGCCCGCCGCGGTCGCGCCCCCCCCCCCCCCCCCCCCGGCCCCCCCCCCCCCCGCGGGGGCGGCCGTGTGATCCGCCTGTGGCGATCCGTGGGCGCCAGCTCGCCCTGTGGCCCGCGCCATGGGGGGCCCCCCCCCCCGGCGGGGCCGCCTTCGAAAAGACCCGCCGCCTGGGTGCCTGACCCCCCGGCGCGTTGGAGACCAATGTCCTGTGCAGCCCAAGTCGTTCGACTGGCGAATGCGGGGTGCCAAGCCTCACCCCGGGGGGGCCCCCCGAGGCTCGCAGGCCTGGCTGACCCAGATCATCGGACTCTTGCCATCATGACCGACCCACGCTTCATCGATCAAAGCCTGCTGGCCGACTTGAGCGCGCAGGCCGCGGCCAGCCCGCGCAAGCGCAAGAACCATAACTTCCATGCTGGCAACGAGGCCCCCTGCCATCGGCTGCTCAATGCGCTGGAGATGGACTCCTACATCCAGCCGCATCGGCACCTGCATCCGGACAAGGGCGAAAGCCTGATCGTGGTGCGCGGCAAGCTGGGCGCCCTGTGCTTCGATGCGCAGGGGCGGATCACGCACAAGGCGGTGATTGCCGCTGGCGAGGAACAGATCGGGCTCGACACCCCTGCCGGCGTCTTCCACAGCTTCGTGGCGCTGGAGCCCGGCAGCGTCATCTTCGAGGCCAAGGCCGGGCCGTATGAGCCGGTCAGCGAGGCCGAGCGTGCCCCTTGGGCTCCGCTCGAGCAATCACCCGAGGGGCCTGCCTATCTGGCCTGGATGCGCGCGCAGTTCGAGTAGTCCGGATTCGGGCTGTGTCGCGACTCGCGGCGGCGGCGCCGCGCAGATCAGCCTTCCTGCTTCATGCCGATCGCCGGCAGCAGTTCGCCGTAGTACGCGCGTGCCTTGCCCAGTGCGGTGCGATAGGCGGGCGCCGGCTGCCATTGCGCCACCACCGAGGCACGCAGCAGCTTCTCGCGGGTGTCGGGCTCGACCATGATTTTCTCGAGCGCCGAACTGGTGGCGTCGACCAGGGGGCGAGGCGTGCCTTTCGGAAAGCCGATCCCCCAGCCGCCGGCGGGCAGTTCCATTTTCACGCCGGTCTCGGGCAGCGCGGGCACGTCGGGCAGATCCGGGTGGCGCTTCTCGAAGAAGGTGGCCAGGGCCACCGCCTTGCCATTGCGGGCCAGTCCCAGGCCGACCCCGTCGATGATCATGTCGACCGTCTCGCCGAGCAGTCCGGCGACCAGTTCGCCCGAGCCCTTGAAGGGCACGTGCAGCATGTCGATGCCCGCGTGGCGCTTGAGGATCTCGCCGTAGATGTGGCCGGCCGACGCCACGCCCGCCGAGCCCCAGGTGAGCTTGCCGGGCTGGCGCTTCGCCAAGGCGATCAGTTCGGGCAGGGACTTCACGCCCAGGCCGTTGCGCGCGGTGACGATCGGAACATAGTCGGCCACGCCGCCGGCGATCTCGAAGCTGTTCAGGTCGAAGCTCATCTTGCGCAGGTTGGGCAGCACGGTGAAGGTGGTCGCGGTGACCAGCAGCATCGTGCTGCCGTCGGGCTCGGCACGTGCCGCGGCCTCGGTGCCCACTTGCGTGGTGCCACCGGGCCGGTTGTCGACGACGATGTTCAGCTTGAGCGTGTCACGCAACCGGTCGGCCAGGACGCGCGCCAGCGCGTCGCTGTTGCCCCCGGGCGGGAAGGGCACGATGAAGCGCAGCGGCCGGTCGGGCCAGCGTGCCTGGGCCGACACGAAGCGTCCAGGCAGCGCGCCGACGGCCAGGACGCCAGCGCAGTGCAGCACACGGCGGCGTGAAGGGGCGAGTGCCGGGCGGGCGGTGCGATCGGGCGAATTCACGGTGGACTCCAGGGGGCAGGGGTGGGGGCAGGACGATCGGACCTTCAGATCGCACATTCATTATGGGCCCGCGCGTGGCCCTCGTTTCGGCCCCGCGTCTCGCTCGCGGGGGCCCGCAGGTCGCGCCCGTTGGACGCCCGTTTGCTCGTCCGTTTGCGTGTCCGTTTGCGCGTCCATTTGCGCGTCCGGCCTTGCACTCGGCATCACGTCGGATTCGGCATGGGGCACGGTGGTGCGCCATATCCATCGCGGGGTCGTCTGCCTTACCATCGGTTCGGTCGTCACCACTTTGGAGCCTGAATGCACCCATCTTCGCGACGTGTCCTGCTCAGCGCAGCCATCACCGTGCCGTGGCTGATGGCTTCGCGCGGTGCACGATCTCAGGAAGCGTTCCCCGCCCGGCCGGTCAGGCTCGTCGTGCCGTATCCGCCGGGCGCCTCCACCGACAGCATGGCCCGCGCGCTGGCGCGCGAACTGTCCCGCGAACTCAAGGTGAGCGTGGTGGTGGAGAACCGGCCCGGGGGCGGCACGACGCTGGGTGCCCTCGCGGTGCGCAACGCGCCGGCCGATGGCTACACGCTGCTGTTCCAGGTGGACGGCCTGTACGCGGGAAAGCTGTCGTCGCCCAGTGTGGCTTATGAGTTCGGCGACTTCGACATCATCTCGCCGCTGGCGCAGACGCCGTTCGTCCTGGTGGTGTCAGCGGCCTCGGCGATCCAGTCGATGGATGACCTGAAGAAGCGGGCGGCGGCGAAGAACGGCGAACTCGACATCGGCACGCTGGGACTCGGCCTGAGCCACTACCAGATCCTGGCCACGAACCTCGGCCGCCACCTGGGCTTCACCCCGAAGATGATCCCGTACAAGGGCGGAGTGGAGGGTGTGACCGGCGTCATGGGCGGCGAGATCGACGCCTATTTCGCCACCGTGAGCCTGGCAGCCACCCTGAAGAACAATCCGCGCGCCCGGCTGCTCGCGCTGACGACCGGACGAGGCCAGAGCCGATTCCTGCCCGGTGTGAAGACCTTCCCCGAGCTGGGCATGCCCGACGTGGTTTACCGAAGCCTTTATGGGGTGGCGATTCGCAGCGGCACGCCACCGCCGATCCGGGCACGGCTCGAGCAGGCGCTGCTCCAGGTGGCCCAATCGCCGGACATGAAGGCGGCCCGGGAGGCGATCGCGCTCGAGGACTACCCGGGAACGGTGGACGAGTACAAGCAGGAGGTGCAGGCCAATATCCGGGTGCACCAGGCCGCGAAATCGCTCGAGGGCAGCGCACGGCAGTAGTCGCAGGCGCTTACCCCGGGGGAGCCGGGCTCTTATTCCAATCCCCGAATCGCATCGGCGGGCCCCGACGGGCTCGCCGGTAAAATGAGTGGTTTTGCGCAACGCCCCCTCCATGAAGATCTTCTACGGCTGGAAAATCGTCGGCGCAGCCTCCGGCATCCAGCTGCTGCAGGCGGCGCTGCTGCATCAGGCGTTCGGCGCTTATTTCGCGGTGCTGATTCAGGAAAAGGGCTGGAGCAAAACTTCGCTGTCGGCCGCCTCGGCGATGCAGTCTGCAGAAACCGCCATCATCGGGCCCATCCTGGGCTGGGCGATCGATCGCTTCGGCCCGCAAAACATGATCCGGGCCGGCATTCTGACCTTCGGCCTGGGCATGATGCTGTTCAGCCAGCTCGATTCCCTGGCCGGGCTATATGGCTCGGTGCTGGTGATCGCGCTGGGTTCGAGCCTGAGCGGCTACTTCCCGCTGAACATCGCCATCATTCACTGGTTCGAGCGCCTGCGCGCCCGCGCGCTGGCGATGTCCAGCCTGGGCCTGGCCCTGGGCGGCATCCTGGTGCCGCTGGTGGCATGGTCGATCCAGCACTGGGGATGGCGTGCCACCGCCTTCGGCTCGGGCGTGCTGGTGATCCTGCTCGGTTTTCCGCTGGCGCGGGTGTTTCGCCGCTCGCCGGCCGAGATGGGCTTCACCGTGGACGGGCTGCCGCCGGACACCACCGTCAAACCGGCCCAGGCCGAGGCCGACGACCCCAATGAGTTCACCGCCAGCGAGGCGCTGCGCACCAGCGCGTTCTGGCTGATTTCGCTGGGCCACGGATTTGCGCTGTTCGTCGTGACCGCGGTGAACGTGCATGCGATCAACCACATGCGCCAGTCGCTGGGCTACACCGTCGCGCAGGCGTCGTTCTACATCATGCTGATGACCGCCTCGCAACTGGCGGGCGTGCTGATCGGCGGGGCCGTCGGCGACCGATACAGCAAGCGGCTGATCTGCGCCGGATGCATGCTGATGCATGGCGCCGGCCTGCTGATGCTCACCTACGCCGGCGGGCCGGCGATGCTGATCGGTTTCGCGGTGCTGCACGGGCTGGCCTGGGGGCTGCGCGGCCCCTTCATGCAGGCGATCCGGGCCGATTACTTCGGACGCCGTGCCATCGGCAAGATCATGGGCATATCGTCGGTGATCATCGCCATCGGCCAGATCGGCGGACCTCTGGTGGCCGGTGGCCTGGGCGATGCCACCGGCAACTACCTGCTGGGATTCACCGTGCTGGCCAGCATTTCGATCGTGGGATCGTTCATGTTCCTGGCGGCGCGCAAGCCGTCGCGGCCGATCGCGGCCTAGATGCGCCGGGCTCAGGTTCCGACGATGCCGCCGTCCCCGCGCCGTATGGCCACCGTGCCCGAGCGCGGCCGGCCATCGGGCCGGTAATCCGGCCAGTTCGACAGGCTGCGCGGATTGGCCGGATCGGTTCCCAGTGCGCCTCTCTCGCCGGGATGCTGCAGGTTCACGAACAGCGTGCGACCGTCGGGCGTCATGCAGCCGCCGGTGATCTCGCAACCGCGCGGGCCGGTGAGAAAGCGCTTCGCTTCGCGCGTGACCGGGTCCACCGCCAGCATCTGGTTGTTGCCGTAGATGGTGTGGTCGTCCTTGAGCAGCACGTTGGGGGATACGTCCGTCTGCACCCACATCACGCCGCGCGGGTCGATGAACAGGCCATCGGGCGAGGCGAAGATGTCGCCCTTGATGTTGCCGCGCACCGCGGGGTTCGCGTGATTGGGGTCGCCGGCCAGGATGAAGGTCTCCCAGCGAAAACGGGTTGCGGCGTGGTCCGCGCCTTCTTCGCTCCAGCGCATGATGTGGCCATAGGGATTGGGTGCCCGCGGATTGGCCGGATTGGCGCCTTCGCTGCCCTGGCGGCCGCGCGAGGCGTTGTTGGTGAGCGTGACGTACATGTCGCCGGTGCGCGGGTGGCGCGCGACCCACTCGGGGCGGTCCATCTTCGTGGCGCCCACCGTGTCGCCGGCGGCGCGCGCGTACATGGCCACCGCCGCTTGCGAGTCGAAGCCGTTGGCGGCGGTCAGCCCGTTCTTGCCATGGGTGAGCTCGACCCATTCGCCGCTGCCGTCGGCATTGCAGCGGGCTACGTACAACGTGCCCTCGTCGAGCAGGTCGCGATTCGCGGCGCGCTCGTTCGGGTTCCAGGGCTTGCGGGTGACGAACTTGTAGAGGTATTCGAAGGCCCGGTCATCGCCGGTGTAGAAGGCGACGCGCCCGTCCTTGCAGATCGCGTAGGTGGCGCCCTCGTGCGAGCAGCGGCCCAGCGCCGTGCGCTTCACCGGCACGTAGGTGGGGTCGTAGGGGTCGAACTCCACCACCCAGCCGAAGTGGTTCGGCTCGTTGCGATTGCGGCTGGCATCGAAACGCGGGTCGGCCTCGCCCCACCGGAACGAGAACCGCACCTTGGGGCTGAGTTCGTAGCGTTCTTCCATGGCGGTGGGATTGGAGGCGGCCTTGAAGTGAAAGGAGAAGTTCTCCTCGCAGGTGAGGTAGGTGCCCCAGGGCGTGGGGCCGCTGGCGCAGTTGTTGAACGTGCCGAAGGCCTCGCGGCCCGAGGGGCTGGCGGCGGTGCGCATCATCGGGTGCCCGGCCGCCGGGCCGCCGATCTTCATCGGCGTGTTGGCATGCACGCGGCGCGCGTAACGCGAGGGTTTCACCAGCTGCCAGCGGCCATCGACCAGCCGGATCTCCTGCACCGAGCAGCCCAGTGCGGCCTGCGACTTGCGCACCTTCGCCAGCGACCAGTTGGCCATGCCGTCGGGGAACAGTGCGCCGTTGTCCGGGTACTCGTGGTTCATCACCAGCAGGCCGTGGGTGGAACTGTTCGAGCCCAGGGGCAGCGGAAAGAAGTGCATGCCGTCGTGATGCGTGCCCGACTGCAGTTCCTGGTCCTCGGCGCTGTTGCCCGCGTTCCACTGGAAGGCCGGCATGCCGCGCGCGTCCCCAATCGGGTCGCCCCAGGCCACCACCACGTCGGCCTTGTAGCCTTCGGGCACCCGCACCGCATCCTCCGAGGATGCCGCGATGCCCTTGAACCCCACCAGCGGTCCGCTGGCCGCCGGCGAGGCGCAGCCCTCCAGCGAGAGCACCGAGGCCAGCGCCGCCAGGCTGCCGCTGGTCATCAGCGTGCGCCGCCCGGGATTGGCCAGCAGCTCGCTCAGTGAGACGTTGTCCGACGGATTGGGTGTGCCCGCATGGGGCTCGAAGAATCGACTCATTGGGGTTCCTTCGCAGGATCGAATGAAAGATGCGCAAGATTACCCGTACCGATGACGTTCTTGCAGGCTCGGGCGCGCGATCCGGTTGCGTCGGGCGGGAAAACGCATGACGATCGCCTACCACGCGTTATCGCCCACCGCGCGTTATCGCCTCGCGCGCGGTATCTGCGCCCCCGTCGAACAGTCTGGAAAGAGTCCGCATGCGTGTTTTCCATTCAGACCTGCAGGCCGGCCACAGCCCCGATCGCTACGCGCTCGGGCGCGACCTGATGCCGGCCCGCGAAACCCCCGACCGGATCGATGTGCTGCTGGCGGCGCTGCGCGGCGCCGGACACGAGATCGTCCCGCCCCGCGATCACGGCATCGAACCGTTGCGCAGCGTACACACGGATGACTACCTGGAGTTCCTGGGCACCGCGCACGCGCGCTGGCAGGCGGTATTCCCGAGCGGGCCGCGGGCCGACTGGGTGGTGCCATTGGCCTTCCCGAACCGGCACATGAACGCCCGTCCGGCCAGCGTGGTGGGGCAGGCCGGCCATTACCTGAGCAGCACCACGTCGCCGATCGGCGCGGGCACCTGGCCCGCCATCATGGGCGCGGCGCACTGCGCGGTGGACGGCGCCGACAGCCTGCTGGCTGGCGCACGCGAGGCCTACGCACTGTGCCGCCCGCCCGGACACCACGCCTATGCCGATGTGGGCGCGGGGTTCTGCTACGTGAACAACGCCGCCGTGGCCGCGCACCGCCTGGCCGCGGCACTGGGGCGCGTGGCCATCCTGGACATCGACGTGCATCACGGCAACGGCACGCAGGGCATCTTCTGGCGTCGTGCGGACGTGCTGTTCGTGTCGGTGCATGGCGATCCCGATGGCGGATACCCTTACTACGCGGGCCGCGCCGACGAGACGGGCGAAGGGCCAGGCGCCGGTTTCAACCTGAATCTGCCCTTGCCCCTGGGCACTGCCGATGCGCCGTGGCTGCAGGCCATCGACACCGGGCTGCGCGCGGTGCAGGCGCATGCGCCCCGCGCCCTGGTGGTGTCGCTGGGGTTCGATGCGCACGCGAGCGATGCGTCGGCGCTGCTCGCGGTCAGCACCGCCGCCTTCGCCGGCGCAGGCCAGCGGATCGGCGCGGCCGGTCTGCCCACACTGCTGGTGCAGGAGGGCGGCTACGCGGTCGACGCGCTGGGCCGTAATCTGCTGTCCTTCCTGGACGCATTCCAGGCGGCGCGCCCGCTCGACCGACCCTGACTTCACCGCAAGGAGACCCCCGATGAGCAACAGCCACGACAGCAATGCGGCGCGCGACATCGCGTCGCTGATGCATCCCTACACCAATCTGGACAAGTACCCGGAGACCGGCCCGGTGGTGATGACCCGCGGCTCGGGCGTGTATGTGGAGGACGACCAGGGCCGGCGCTATCTCGAGGGCATGTCGGGCCTGTGGTCGGCCTCGCTGGGGTTCTCGGAGCAGCGGCTGATCGACGCGGCGACCCGCCAGATGCAGCAGCTGCCTTACTACCAGATCTTCGGCGGCCGCTCGACCGAACCGGCGATCGAATTGGCCGATCGCCTGCTGGCGATGACGCGGCCCTTCGGCTACGACAAGGTGCTGTTCGCCAATTCGGGTTCGGAGGCCAACGACCAGGCGGTCAAGCTGATCTGGTACTACTTCAACGCGATGGGCCAGCCGGCCAAGAAGAAGCTGATCGCCCGCGTGCGCGGCTATCACGGCGTGACTGTGATGGCCGGCAGCCTGACCGGCATACCGACCAATCATGCCGACTTCGACTTGCCGGTGGACCGGGTGCTGCGCACCGACTGCCCGAGCTTCTATCACTATGGCGAGCCGGGCGAGTCCGAATCCGCGTTCGTCGACCGGATCATCGGCAACCTCGAGGCACTGATCGAACGCGAGGGCGCGGACACCATCGCGGCGTTCTTCGCGGAGCCCGTCCAGGGTTCGGGCGGTGTGATCGTGCCGGCGGCAGGCTACTTCGAAAAGCTGCAGGCAGTGCTGCGCAAGCACGACATCCTGCTGGTGGCCGACGAGGTGATCTGCGGCTTCGGGCGTACCGGCCATCTGTTCGGCGCCCAGACCTTCGGCATGCGGCCCGACATCATGACGGTGGCCAAGGCCATGTCGGGCTCGTATCTGCCGATCTCGGGCACGCTGATGACCAAGGCCATCTATGACGGCGTGGTGGCCGGCAGCCGCAAGCATGGGGTGTTCGCGCATGGCGTGACCTATGCCGGACACCCGGTGTGCTCGGCGGTGGCCAACGAGGCGCTGAAGATCTACGAGGAGCGCGACATCGTCGGCCATGTGCAGCGGGTGGCGCCGCATTTCCTGAAGCGCCTGCACGCGCTGGCCGCGCATCCGCTGGTCGGAGAGGCACGTGGCGTGGGCCTGATCGGGGCGCTGGAGATCGTGCAGGACAAGGCGGCGCGCAAGCCCTTCGATGCGTCGGCCGGGGTCGGTGCGCGCATCCAGGCCGCGGCGCTGGAGAACGGCCTGATCGTGCGATCGATCCGCGATGCGGTGGCGGTGTGCCCGCCGCTGATCATCACCGTGGCGCAGATCGACGAACTGTTCGACAAGTTCGAGCGGGCGCTTGACGCGGGGCTGGAGCACGCGCGCGCCGGGGGCTGGGTCGGGTAAGTCCGGCGGGGCCACCGTGTCGAATCCCGGGCCTACGCTGGCCAGTGCCGGCGTGCCCGCGTTCAGGCAACGAATGGCCATGCGGCAGTCTTGCGGACAGTCCTTAAACTGTGCGAACCCGAAAACTAGGAGTGGCGATGCGCGCGAACAAGATCAAGCAGATGTGGGCCGAGGGCAAGACCGTGAACATGGGCTGGCTGTCCATCGGCCACACCTTCACCGCCGAACTGATGGCCCGCCAGGGCTTCGATTCCCTGTGCGTCGACCTGCAGCACGGCACGGTCGAGATCAACCACGTGCTGCCGATGCTGCAGGCGATCGGCCAGACCGATGTCTCGCCGGTGGTGCGGGTGCGCACCAACGAGGCCGGCGAGATCATGAAGGTGCTGGACCTGGGCGCGATGACCGTCATCGTGCCGCTGATCAACACCGCCGAAGACGCGGCCCGGGCGGTGGCGGCCTGCCGCTACCCGCCGGTGGGCAATCGCTCATCCGGGCCGATCCGGGCCCTGCACTATGGCGGGCCGGACTACCAGGCCAAGGCCAACGACGAGGTGCTGGTGCTGGGCATGATCGAAACCAAGGAGGGCCTGGCCAACCTGGAGGCGATCTGCGCCACGCCGGGCCTGGATGCGGTCTACATCGGTCCGGCCGATCTGTCGCTGGCGCTGGGGCTGCCCCCGCAAGGCGACAACCCCAACCCGCTGCACATCGCCACCTGCGACAGGATTCTCGAAACCGCCCATCGGCACGGCAAGAAGGCGTGCATGCACTGCCAGTCGGCCGCGTTTGCCGCCGGTGCGATCAAGCGCGGCTTCGATCTGGTGATGCTGGGCTCCGACGTCGCCTGCCTGCTGGGATCGGCGCGCCGGCTGGTGGAGGATTACAAGTCGGCGGTGACGACGAAGTAAGCCGGTTCGCCTACGGTCGGGCGTCTTCGCGGCAAAGGATGGCGTTCAAGGCGGCGGCCAGTGTCGCGGCCGGTTGCGCCGCCATGGACCGCGATCGCCACCCGACATGGGCATCCGGACGCACCAGCACCGCACCGTCGTCGTCGATGCCGTAGATGCCCAGCCAATCGGCATCCGGGTTCTGGACCTCGGCGCCGATGACCACGCAGGTGATTCCGGGGTCGCTCAGGCGGGCCGCAGCGTCCGCCCAGGCCGCCCCGCGCGGGGTTGTGAACAGCACGAAGTCGCGCCCCACCAGATCGATGGTCGACAAAGGCTGCCCCTCCCGGCTCAGCCGGACATGGGGCGCGCGACACCCCGGTGCGGCCGACGGCACGTACTGCTGCACCTGGTCTTCGGGCGAGCGTTCGGGCTGGCCGTCGGGCAGCACCGCGGCCGACTGGTAGTGCGCCCCGAAGATCAGTCCGATCTCATTGAGGAACTCGCCGCGCGGCAGTACCGCCTGCGTCTGGCGCGAGGTGCGCCCCATCGACAGCGCGTTCAAGAGACTCGAATGGGTCGTGGCCTCGCCGACCGGGCGCCGCTCAGGATCGTAGGTGTCGAGCAGCGCCTCGCCAGCCTCACCACGCAGCACCGCCGCCAGCTTCCACGCGAGGTTTTGCGCATCCTGCACCCCGGTGTTCAAGCCGAAGCCACCGGTCGGCGGCATTTCGTGCGCGGCATCGCCGGCCAGGAACACCGGGCCGGATCGATAGCGCTGCGCGACCATCGCCGAGGCGCTCCAGGCGCTGACGCCCAGCACCTCGACCTGGACATCGTTCGAGCCCACTGCCCGGCGGACGATCTCGGTGCAGAACGCCGGATTGAACTGCTCCGGCGTGTACCCGTAGTGGGACAGCGAGGTGACCAGGAAGCCCCAGCGGTCGGTGCCGTTGATGGTCAGGAAGGTGCCCCGCAGATCCGATTGTTCGATCAGGTAGAGCCCCGCCGGCCGATCCGATATCCAGGGGGTGAGATCGGCGCGCAGGTGGATGTTGACGCTGTCGTACACGTCGCTCTCGCCCTGACGAGTGATGCCCAGCTGCTCTCGGATTCCGCTCTGCGCTCCGTCGGCGGCGATCACATATCGTGCGTGAACCTGTTCGCTGGTTCCGGAGGCGTCGCGGATCGTGGCATGCACGCCTTGCGCCTCGATCTGCAGGTCAGTCATCGTGGTGCCGAAGCTCAGACGGCCGGGCCCGGCCGCTTCGGCCCGCTCACGCAGCACCGGCTCGAAGATGTCCTGCGCGCATCCGCAGTTGCCGGCCACCGACAAAGCCAGGTTGCCCGCCGATCCACGCCCGGGCGCGAGCCGCTTGATCTCGCGGCCGGCCAGGCTCTCGGCCCAGAGGATCATGCCGCCGAAGCGGGCGGGCATCGATACCGCGCGGATCGCCGCTTCAAGGCCGAGTTGCCGGTACATCTCCATCGTGCGCGCGTTCAGCGCCCGGGCCTTGGGCAGGATGGCCGTGCCCGGGTGGCGTTCGACCACCAGCGATTCGATTCCGAAGTGCGACAGGTAGATCGAGGCTGTCAGGCCCACCGGGCCGCCACCGACAATCAGGACCGGAACGTCGATCATCACAAGACTCCAGGCGCTCGATGGCGCACGACAGGCATTCGGTTCATGGGCTTGGCCTCAAGTCAGGAAATCACGCAGATGCGGCGCCAGCACGGCCGGTGCCTGCACATAGCTCAAATGGCCCACACCTGGCAGCACGACCGATTCGGTGCCGTGGATATAACGGGCAAGCGAGAGCGTGAGCTCGGCAGGTACCAGACGTCGTCGCCGCCCGCCACCAGCAGGGTCGGCATCCCGATGCCGCCAATCGCAAGTTCCGGCGTATCGCCGACGGTGGCCGCACGGCGCTCTGATCGTGCGGCGCCGGGCCGCTGAAGTGACGCTTGTATTCGGGATGGTCCGCCAGGAAGCGGGCGGGAAAGAAATAGTCGGCGAGCTGCTCGGCGCTGGCTGGCCGCCCGTCGCGTGGCGTGCGCCAGCGACCGGCAGGTGCTGGCCAGAATGAGGCGTGACACCACCTGCGCGTGGCGCAGCGCGAGGCTTGCGCCCGGCGCCGAAGGAGGCCGAACACGAAGGCTTGAGCGTGGCCGAGCGCCTGCACCAGAGCGCAAGCATCGTCGGCCAGAGTCGCCAGGTCGGCGGGAGAATCCGGGCTGACGGTTTCGCCGCAGTCGCGCTGGTCGTAGGTGATGACGGTGAAGCGATCGCTCAGCTCGGGCAGGATCTTGGCGAACGACCGGCGGCTGCCCTCGCCGCCGTGCAGCATCAGCAGCGGGGGCCCGCTGCCGGTCAGCTCATAGGCCGTGCGGGTGTCGCGAGGTGAAACGGTCTTCGCCCGCTCAGTGAGCTGATACCCAGCGGCGGCAGCACTCGGCGATAGCGTCGATCTGGTGACAAACGTCTTGAAGGGCGCGGGGCTCGCCTCGACCTCGCCCCCTTCTCCCAGAATAGTTCCTGAGGGGTGTCTGCTTGGCGGCCTCGTGAGCGCCTGCGACATCGCGCCATCTTGCCGGGCGCGAAGATGCCCGACCAGGCCGGTATGTCCGGCACTTGGAGGCCCTGCTCCGCGAAGGTCGCGACGTCGGGCAGCAGGATCGAGCGCTTGTTGCCGGAGATGCCCAGGCTGCGCAACTGGCCGGCCCGGATCGCAGGGCCCGCGACACCCGGCGACAGGAAGGCGCAATCCACCACACCGCCGATCAGTTCGTTGGTCGGCGTTCCCTTGAAGGGCACGTGCAGCAGATCCAGGCCGGTGCCTTTGCAGAAGAAGGCGCCCATCACGTGCGTGGTGTTGCCAATGCCGGAAGACCCGAAGGTGAGCTTGCCCGGCTGCGCCTTGGCGGCGGCCATGAATTGGGGCAGCGTTCGGTAGGGTGACTTGTCGCCGACCAGCAGCGCGAACCCGGAGGCGCGGACCAGCAGCATGACCGGGGAAAAATCCTCGATCGAGTCGTACGGCAGCTTCTTCATCAGCGCGGCGTTGGTGGTGTGTCCGCCGGTGGTGTAGAGCACGGTGTTGCCGTCCGGGCGCGAACGCACGAGCTCTTGGGAGCCGATCACGTTGCCGGCACCCGGTTTGTTCTCGACGATCGCAGTGCGCCCGCTGGTCTTTGTGATGGCTTCGGCCAGCATCCGGGCGCTGGTGTCGGTGCCGCTGCCCGCGCTGAAAGGGACGATGATGCGCAGCGGGGCGTTCTGGGCGCGGACCCGGATATGCGGTGCCAGAACCACGGCACAGCTGGCACGCAGGAGGGTTCTTCGACGGGTCTGCATGCGGACTCCTTGGTCAGCTGACTCGAACCAGCGCCGTCAAGGCGGGCCGGATCAATCGTGATGAACGCCAGCAAACTACCACCAGCCTTGATCGCCAGCAGAGGATCCTGAAGAAGCGCGCGGTCGTGCGACCCGATTTCGGGTCTTGCCGGGAGCGTTCAGACGGAGTAGCCGGTGGGAATGAGCAGAACTGAGACAGCCAGCGACAGCAGGGCCAGGCTCGGCGATCGGGCCGCGCCCGCCCGGCTGGCTCTCCGGCTGGCATAGGGCGTCTGGCATCCGCCAGTCGGCAGGACAGAAAAGCCTGCCATTGGTTGCATCGCCGCGTCTTACTTCCCTTTGAACACCGGCGGCCGCTTTTCGAAGAACGACTGGACGCCTTCCTTGTGGTCTTCGGTGCGTCGTGCGACCGTTTGCGCGAGCATTTCGTAGGTCAGCATGCCATCGAGTCCGGTCTCGAAGGAACGGGCCAGCACCTGCTTGCTCATCGCCAGCGCGATGCGGGGGCCGGCGGCGATCTCGCCGGCAACCTCGCGCGCCTTGGCCCTGACATCGTCGTCGACCAGCTCGGCGATCATGCCCATGTCGTAGGCGCGCTGCGCGTCAAGCGTCATGCCGCGCAGCACCAGGTTCTTGGCCTGGGCCAGGCCCACCAGGCGCGGCAGCAGGAAGAAGCCGGCCCAGTCCGGCACCAGGCCGCGCTTGGCGAAACCGAAGCCGAACTGGGCGCGCTTGTGCGCAACGACGATATCGGCCGCCAGCGCCATGAAGCACCCGCCACCGAACGCCCCGCCATTGACCGCGCTCACGACCACGACCCGGGTGGTGAGAATGCGTCGCGCGATCTCGCCGATGAACTGCAGGCGTTCCATCGTGTCGCCGGGCCAGTCATCGAGCGAGGCGAGCTGGTTGCCGACATCACCGCCCGAGCAGAACGCCTTGTCCCCCGCGCCCGTCAGCACGAGCGCGTTGCAATCGTCGCCGCGCTCCGCCGCGCCGATCGTCTCGAGCAGCGCACCGCGCACTTCCCAGGTCAGCGAATTGCGCGTTTCGGGTCGATTGATCGTGAATGTCCACACCTTGCCATCGCGCGCGAGCAGCCAGCCGTCACCTTGATCATTCATGTCCCTGGCTCCCGCCTGAAGTCCGACAAAGATTCGCCACCGGTTCGAATGTACACGCCTCGCCGGCCCGCGCGATTCGCTGCCGCTACTTCGGAGGCCGCACTGCGGCGTGGCCCGGAGCATGTGCGCCGTGCCCCGCGCCGTCGACTTTCACCACGCCGTCGAACATCGCGAACTTCGCCACCTGGTCCGCCGGAAGTTTCTTCTCGGCGGCCGCCATCCGGCCGGCGAGCCGGTTCGCGATGGCCGTCGGCATGCCGGTCTGCGCCAGGTACGAGGCGGCCTTCAGGCCGTCGCCGCCACACAGGTGGATCACCCACTTGCCCTGGTCCTTCTTCAGCAGCGCGCGACCGCCGCGCTGGTCCTGAATCCAGCCTGCCAGCGCGTAGTCGCCCTCCACCGACACCGCCGCCACCTTCAGCGGCGACTGCGGCTTGTCGAACAGGGCCTTCATCGCGTGCTCGACCGCCTGCTCGTCGGTCACACCGCTCATGGCGCGCGCCGGTTTGCCGTGGGCTGCTTCATTGGCCAGCCCTATGGCGCCGGCGCATGCCAGGCTGGCTGCCAGAAGCGCCACCGACAGGTGCTTCGATCGCATCTCGGGTCCTTCCGATCAGAAGTTCGCAATCACGCCGACCCGGGCGTGGCGGCCAGGCATCGGGT
This sequence comes from Burkholderiaceae bacterium, assembly GCA_016710525.1. Taxonomy (GTDB): domain Bacteria; phylum Pseudomonadota; class Gammaproteobacteria; order Burkholderiales; family Burkholderiaceae_E; genus Quisquiliibacterium. The sequence goes on along the minus strand of JADJVQ010000005.1, from coordinate 24,265 downwards.
AGCCCGCGTTGTACTGGTAGCTGGCACCGAAAAGGTTGCCCAGCGCCAGATAGATCTCGCCCTTCGTGCCCAGCGCCGCGACCGGATAGGCGATCCGGGCGTTGGCCACCGTCAGCGAGCCGACCTCGTTCGGGGTGAACGATCCGCGGTCCTGGGTCAGCGAGAACATCCGGCTCTGGTGATGCGCATCGAAGGCCAGCCGCCAGCCCGCGATCGTGCCGGTCGCGCCGACCGAAAGGGCGTGCCGGGGAGCGTAGGGCAGATTGGACAGCGACGAGTCCAGCGTGGTGAGGCCTCCGAACACCGCCCAGCTGCGGCTGATCCGATGCCTGACCGAGAGTTCCGCGCCGCTCACCTTGTAGGCCGGAAACTGGTTCGACCAGACGCCCGAGGCCGGGTTCGCGATCGCGCCGTCGAAAAATCCGGTCCACACGTAACGCTTGCTGACTTCGTCCTGGAACAGGCTGACATCGACCTGGGTGTCGGCGCCCGGACTCCACTTCAAGCCGATCTCGCTGTGCTTCAACTCCGAGGGCGACAGCCGGTCCCAGCCGTTGTTGGCGGCGAAGGCCATCGGGATCGCGCGGGTCAGCGTGTAGGTTTCGGCGCCGGGATACAGCACTCCCTTCGAATAGTTCGCATAGAAGGTCAGCGAATCAGACGACAACGACACGCCGGCGCTCGGCGCGGCCTTCGAGGCGTACCGGTTGTGGTCGTAGAAGCGCACGCTGGCCGAGGGCTGCAGCACCCAACCGCCGGCCAGTCTGAATGCCTGGTTGAGCCCGGCGTAGGCGGACAGAAGCCTGAAGGACGGGATGTCGGCCGAGCCGGCCGTGCCGAATCCGAAGGGCGTGCCCACCGGCGAGCCGACGTGGGGACCGGAAACCGAGCCCGATACCGACTCCTGGTCGATGCCGGCCACCAGCTGGCCGCCCTCCCAGGGCGCGAGGGTTTCCTTCCACCGCAAGCCGGACATCTTGAACCTGCTGTCGAAGCTGCCCCAGTTGGCGTCGTTGGCCAGGTCGTTCCTGCCGCGGCTGTCGTAGACCTTAAGCTCGCCTTTCCAGGCCCCGTGGTCATGGCTCAGGAACGCGGAGAACATGTTCACTGAAGAGTCGTTGCGTCCTGTGCCATTCGAAAAGCTGTACGGGCCCACCGGCGAGGCGGACACCGGGAAGCGGTTGTCGCCGGGGTCGCCCACCTTGTTGCCGACCGCCAGAAAGCTCGCGCCGATCGCCCAGGCGTTGCCCAGGCGCAGCGTCAGCCGGCCCATGGCGTTGTTCAGCACCCCGTCCGCGTTGGCGCGCGCACCGTCGGATTCGATCCTGCCGGCCGCCAGCATGAAGTCGGCATCGCCCTTCCTGCCCAGGACACTCGCCTGCAGCACCCGGGTGGCGAAGGACCCGGCCGAGGCATTGACGTCGGCCTGCAGCCCGTCCTGCAAGGCGCGCTTCGTCTGCAGGTTGATCGATGCGAAGTTGTTGCCGCTGGCGGTGTTCTGCGGCCCCTTGTGGATGTCGATCGATCGGATGCCGTTCAGTGGCAGCAGGTCCATCAGCGGATGGTTCCAGACCCCCATGTAGACGGGTACGCCATCCAGATAGGTCTTGATCTCGCTGCCCGGCCGGCTCGCACCGATGCCGCGGATGTAGACGTTGCCGCCCTGGTCCCCGCTGTACGAGCCGACCTCGTTGTAGCGCGAAATCTGGACGCCGGGCGTCAGGCGCAGCGCGGCGGCAAGATCGAGCGCGCCCAGGTCCCGCACCTGCGAATCGGTCACACGGGTGGACAGGCCCGCGAAGCCGTCCAGGTTGTTGGACTCGATGATCGGGCTGCCGGTGATGACGATGCCCGGCAGGGAGCGTTCAGTGGCCGGCTGCGCGAAGGCGGCCGAACCGATGAGTGCGATGGCGACCGCGCAGGCGGTCGGCTGGAATGGGCGCGAGGCGCCTGAAACACGAGCGAAAGTGGACACGGAATGCTCTTCCCTGGATCGATGCCGCGCCGCCGCCGCAAGGCAGTGCGCAGGCAATAGAGGGCCGGGCGCGAAGGCGCCGGGCTGGCCAGACGATCAGCCGGGAAGTCGTGGAGGTCCGCGTGAGGGCAGCGGGGGTGCGGTGGCCGACGCGATATGCGCGGCTGCGATCGGCCGCAGCGCGTGCGCGAGGGGAGAAGGCCTGACTGGCAGCGGCCGGACCTGTGAGGGGGGCGGAGCGCCGGGCGAGGCGCACAGCGGGCAGTCCATGCCCGCGCTGACCTGGGTCTGCGGCACGCCGTCGTCGTCGAGCACGATGATCTTCATGCCGCCGGAGGCCGTGCAGATCGTCTGCAGACTGGTCGGCAGGACCATCGGCGAGACGATCGACACACTCACGAAAAGCGCAAACCACGCCAGCACGAGGCGGGCTAGGGCGGGCGAGGGGCGATTGGAGGGCATCGGGCAGGCCTGGGGCGCGGCAGGACTATACCGCAGTGCCGGAACGTCCCCGGGGCTGGGCGGAAATTGCGCGCTCGTGGTGCGTGACGCCCGAGTCGGGTGAAAACCGTGAAATGCGATTCCGGACCGGCGCTGATCGGCGCTTGAGCCTGCGTGCTGCCTGCCGATAGTTCGTGTATGGCGCCGCGGCGTGAGGGCCGCGAACCGGTCCGACGGGTCGGTGCGCCGTATCGTTTCCCCATCAAAAGGACACTCGTCATGATCAAACTCGTCTGCACCCTACTGGTGGCCCTCGTCGCAGCCCTGAGCTCGACGCTGGCAGCCGCCAATGAATTCAGCGCCCTGCGCGCCCAGCTGAGCGCCGCCCGAGAGTCGCTGGTCACCATGCTGGTCAACAAGGAAAAGCGCGGCGCCGATCACCAGAAGGTGGTCAAGGACACCGCCGACGCGGTCAGCGCCCATCTGGCCAAGCTCAAGGCGCCGGCGGGCAAGGAAACGCAGTTCAAGGAGCTGGTGGACAACTGGAACGCGTTCAAGAAGACCCGCGAAGTCGACCTCGTGCCGGCGATCCTGGCCGGCAAGGAAGACGAGGCGAAGAAGATCGCCGGTGGCATTCAGAAGGACCGCATCACCAAGTGCCAGCAGCTCGTGGGCGAACTGGGCGGTTGAGCCTGGCCACAGTTGGTTTTCGTTGATCGCGGCGGCGGGCGGCACCGCATCGCGCCACCCGGCGTCGCCGCATTCTCGAGGCAATTTGGTGATGAAATTATTCGACCTTAAGATCGGTCCGCGCATCGCGCTGGCATTCGGCGCCGTCGTCGTGACGATCGCGCTGCTCGTGGCGGCCGTGCTGGCGAGCCTCTCGCGCAGCGCCGCCAATTCGGTGGAGATGGGCCAGGGCGTGCAGCGCCAGACCTACGCCACCCAGATGCACCTGATGGCCAAGGACAATGCGATCGACAGCCTGGTGATCCTGGTCTCGCCCAGCGCCGATCAGCAGGCCAAGCTGCACAAGGAGATCCAGGAGCGAGACCGGCGGATCGTCGCCGCACTCGAAGCGCTCACGCAGGCCGGCACGGTGTCGGCCGACGACGCCAAGCTGATCGACGACATCCGCAAGCGGCAGGCGACCTACCGGGCCGGTGTGGACCGGATCGTTGCCATGGTGCTGGGCGGCAAGCAGGCCGAGGCCGGTTTTGCCGCTGACGAAGAGATGATTCCGATGCTGGCTCCCTTCCTGGGCGCCCTGGCCAAGCTGGAGGAGCGGCAGCTCGCGCGGCTGCGTCAGACCGAGCAGGACAACCGGACCCTGATCGGATCGACCCGATGGCTCAGCCTGGGCGCAGGTGCGATGGCAGTGATGCTGGCGATCGCTGCCGGGACCTGGATCGTGCTCAGTCTGACACGCCCGCTGGCGCGCGCTGAATCTGGCCAGGCAGGTCGCGAGCGGCGATCTCACGGCCCGGTGCAGGCGAGCGGGCGCGACGAAGTGGCGCAACTGCTCCAGCAGCTCGATCGGATGTGCGGGAGCCTGTCCGATCTCGTGGGGCGCGTGCGCACGGCCGCCGACAGCATCGCCACCGGATCCAAGCAGATCGCCGCGGGCAACTCGGATCTCTCGCAACGCACCGAGATGCAGGCCTCCGCGCTGGAGCAGACCGCGGCCTCGATGGAGCAGCTGGGCACGACCGTGACCCACAACGCCGACAACGCCCGGCAGGCCAATCAGCTCGCGTTGGGCGCGAGCGACGTGGCGATCAGGGGGGCGAGGTCGTGGGGCAGGTGATCCAGACCATGAAGGGCATCAACGAGAGCTCCAAGCGCATCGCCGACATCACCGGCGTGATCGACGGGATCGCGTTCCAGACGAACATCCTGGCGCTGAATGCGGCAGTCGAAGCCGCGCGTGCCGGCGAGCAGGGCCGGGGCTTCGCGGTCGTGGCGAGCGAGGTGCGCAGCCTCGCGCAGCGCAGCGCCGACGCGGCGCGCGAAATCAAGGCGCTGATCCAGCAGAGCGTGCAGCAGACCGACCATGGCGCGGTCCAGGTCGATCAGGCGGGCGACACGATGAAGGAAGTGGTGAGTTCGATCAGTCGCGTGTCCGACATCATGGGCGAGATCAACGCCGCCAGCAGCGAGCAGAATTCCGGTGTCTCGCAGGTCGGTCAGGCCGTCGCCCAGCTGGACCAGGCCACCCAGCAGAATGCCGCGCTGGTCGAGCAGTCCGCAGCGGCCGCCGAAAGCCTGAGTCAGCAGGCCCAGGACCTGGTGCAGTCGGTCGCGGCCTTCAAGGTTCGCGAAACCGTCTGACCGTCATCGGGGGGCGCGCCGCGCACTGCAGGTTCTCTTCGAACGAGACAGCCCGCCAAACTGCCGGCAGACGCCGATCGGAACCTGGCCGATCATTCCGCGGATGCCGTTGGTTGCACGAGCACTCGGAGTTGTCCCCATGAAAGCCAGGCCCATCCACCGTGAACTGACCTCCTCGCACTGGGGCGCCTATGAAGTGCTGCGCGAAGGGGACCGCGCCGTCGGCCTGCGGGCACACGCCGGCGATGCCGATCCCTCGCCGATCGGGCCCGCCATGTGGCAGGCCTACCAGTCGCCGGTCCGGGTGCAGCGCCCGGCGGTGCGCGCCGGTTGGCTCGATGCGCACGCGGCCGGGCGGTGTGATTCGGGCGTGGGCCGCGGCCGCGAGCCGTTCATCGAGGTCGACTGGGAGACCGCCGTCGACCTGGTCGCCGGCGAATTGCGCCGGGTCATCGCGGCCCACGGCAATGCGTCGATCTTCGGCGGCTCGTACGGCTGGTCCAGCGCGGGGCGCTTTCATCATGCGCAAAGCCAGGTGCATCGGTTCCTGAATGCGCTGGGCGGCTATGTGCGCCACACGGACAGCTACAGCCTGGGCGCCGGCCGCGTGCTGATGCCGCACGTGGCGGTGTCGATGGACTACCTGCTGGGCCAGCATCACAGCTGGGACGTGCTGGTCGGGCACACGCGGCTGATGGTCTCCTTTGGCGGCGTGCCTGCCAAGAACTCCCAGATCGGCCAGGGCGGCGCGTCACGCCACTCCACCCGTGACGGCCTGGCGCGGCTGGCGGGGGCCGGCTGCCGGCTGGTCAACTTCAGCCCGGTGCGCAGCAATTTCGATGCGCCGGACGGCACGGTGGAATGGATCCCCATCCGCCCCAATACCGATACCGCGGTGATGCTGGCCCTGGCCTGCGAGGTCATCCTCGCCGATCGGCACGCGCGCGATTTCCTGGCCAGCCATTGCGTGGGCTTCGAGCGCTGGCAGGACTACCTGCTGGGCCGCACCGACGGCGTCGTCAAGGATGCGGCCTGGGCCGCGGCCATTGCCGATGTGCCCGCGCAGCGCCTGCGCACGCTGGCCCGCGAGATGGCCGACACGCGCAGCCTGGTCAATGTGGCCTGGTCGCTGCAGCGCTCCGATCACGGCGAGCAGCCGTTCTGGTCGGCCGTGGGCCTGGCCTCGGTGCTCGGTCAGGTCGGTCTGCCCGGGGGCGGCTTCGCGCTGGCCTATGGCCCCACCAACGGCGTCGGGGCTGGTGGACGTCTGTTGAGCGGACCGACGCTGCCGCAGGGCCGCAATGGCGTGGACGCGTTCATTCCGGTGGCCCGCATCGCCGACATGCTGCTCGCGCCGGGCGCGCCCTTCGACTACAACGGCACCCGCCAGAATTACCCGGACATCCGCCTGGTGTATTGGGCCGGCGGCAATCCGTTCCATCATCACCAGGACCTGAACCGGCTGGCCCGCGCCTGGCGCAAGCCCGAGACGATCGTCGTCCACGAACAGGTCTGGAACGCGCACGCGAAGATGGCCGACATCGTGCTGCCGGCCACCAGCACGCTCGAGCGCGAAGACCTCGGCCACGCCACCCGCGATCCGCTGCTGATCGCGATGAAGCCCGCGCTCGCCCCGCCCGGGCAGGCGCGTGACGACTATCGGATCTTCACCGACATCGCCGCCCGGCTGGGCAAGGCCCAAGACTTCACCGAGGGCCGCTCGGTCGGCCAGTGGCTGCGCTGGATGTACGACCAGGCGGCGCGAGGCATGGCCGATGCGGGCGTCCAGATGCCGGGATTCGACGAGTTCTGGGCCCGCGGCGGTGTCGAGTTCCCGGCCAACGACAAGCCGGTGGTGCTGATGCAGGACTTCCGGCAAGACCCGGCAGCCCATCCGCTGAAGACGCCCAGCGGGCGCATCGAGCTGTTCTTCGGAGCGCATCGCCGGTTTCGGCTATGCCGATTGCGCGGGGCATCCCGCCTGGTTCGAACCGGCCGAATGGCTGGGCTCGCCGCGGGTCGATCGACATCCGCTTCACCTGATTTCCGATCAGCCCTTCACCAAGCTGCACAGCCAGCTCGACCACTCGGCGGTGAGCCTGGCCAACAAGGTGGCCGGGCGCGAACCGGTGGAGATCCATCCCGACGATGCGGCGGCACGCGGCATCGGCGACGGCGATCTGGTGCGGGTGTTCAACGACCGCGGCGCCTGCCTGGCCGGCGCGCGGCTGAATGCCGATCTGCGTCCCGGTGTGGTCAAGCTGTCGACCGGCGCCTGGTGGGATCCGGATCGTCCCGGCGAGCCCGACGCGCTGGACCGGCACGGCAACCCCAACGTGCTGACCCGCGATGTCGGGGCGTCGAGCCTGTCGCAGGGCTGCTCGGCGCAGACCTGCCTGGTGCAGATCGAGCGTTTTGCCGGCGAGGCGCCGCCGATGCGAGCTTTCGAGCCGCCCGCGTTCGTGGGCGGGGGGCGCTGACGGGCAGGGGCTGCCGAGGCCGCCCCCCCCCCCCCCCCCCCCCCCCCCCCCCCCCCCCCCCCCCCCGCCGCACCGCCGCGATGACCGGCCTCTCAGCGCCCCCTGAAGGCGGCTGTCGGCTCAGCGCCCGGTGAACGCTGCCGGCCGCTTCTGGACGAAGTGCGCCACGCCCTCCTTGAAGTCCTCGCTGGTGAAGCTGCCCAGCATCTCGTGATTGCCGACCTCGATCGCCTGGCGCATCGACAGCTGGCCGACCGCCCAGAGCTGGCGCTTGATCACCGCCATCGAGCGCGGCGACACATTGTCGGCCAGGTCGGTGGCATAGGCCCGCACCTCGGCCATCAGCGCGTCGGGCGCGATGACGCGGTCGACCACCCCCAGGCGCTGCGCTTCGAGCGCATCGAACTTGCGCGCCGACATCAGCAGATCGAGCGAGGCCGACAGGCCGGCCACCCGCGGCAGCGTGTAGCTGATGCCGTGCTCGGCGATCAGGCCGCGGCGCGCGAACGCGGTGGTGAACTTGGCGTCGGCCGAGGCGAAGCGCTGGTCGCAGTACAGCGCATAGACCAGCCCCAGGCCGGCGCAGGCGCCGTTGATGGCCGCGATGATCGGCTTGGGCACCGCCGGAAAGTACGAGTGCGTGGTCTGGTAGTCGGGGCTGGATTCGGGGTCGAAGGGCTTGCCCGCCGCGGCCTCGGCCTGGTTGCCGCCATGCTCGCCGGGGCGACCCTTGGTGCTGATGGTGTTCAGGTTGTTCATGTCGGCGCCGGCGCAAAAGCCGCGGCCCGCGCCGGTGAGCACGATCACGCGCACGCCGGGGTCGTCGGTGGCCGCGCGCATGGCCGCGCGCATCTCGTCGCCCATGGTGCCGGTGTAGGCGTTCAGGCGATCGGGGCGGTTCATCGTGATGGTCGCGATGCGGCCGGACACGTCGTACAGGATTTCGGTGTAGCTCATGGCGGGTCTCCTCCGGTGGGTCGGGACTGGCGGCGCGGCGCGCCTACCAGGTGTCGATGAAATTGCGTTTGCGGCCTTCGCGGCGCGGCGGCTTGGGCACCGAGCGCAGGCCGCGCATGATCCAGTGCCGGGTCTGGGCAGGGTCGATCACATCGTCGATCTCGAGGTGCGCGGCCATGTTCAGCGCCTTGCCGCGCTCGTAGGCCTGCGCGACCATCGACTGGAAATAGGCCTCGCGTTCGGCGGGGTCGTCGATGGCTTCCATTTCCTTGCGAAAGCCCAGGCGCACCGAGCCCTCGATGCCCATCGCGCCGAATTCGCCGCTGGGCCAGGCAATGGTGAAGAAGGGCGCGGCGAAGCCGCCGGCGGCCATCGCCTGGGCGCCCAGTCCGTAGCCTTTGCGCAGCACCACGGTGAACACCGGCACCGTCATGCTGGCGGCGGTGACGAACATCCGCGACACGCGGCGCACGGTGGCGGCCTCTTCGGCCTGCGGGCCGACCATGAAGCCAGGCGTGTCGCACAGCGAGATCACCGGCAGGTCGAAGGCGTCGGCCAGCTGCAGGAAGCGGCCGGCCTTTTCGGCGGCCACCGCGTCGATCGCGCCGCCCAACTGGCGCGGGTCGTTGGCGATCAGCGCGAAGGGTTCGCCCTCGATGCGCACCAGCGCGGTCACGATGCCCACGCCGTAGGCGCGGCGCAGCTCGAGCACCGAGCCGTCGTCGCACAGGGTGTCGATCACCTCGCGGATGTCGTAGACACGCAGCCGGTTCTCGGGGATCAGGTGGCGCAGCTTGCGGGGGTCCTGCGCGCTCCAGTCGCTGCGCGGGCCCTGGAAGTAGGACAGGTACTGGCGGGTGACGGCGACCGCCTCGGCCTCGTCGCGCACCGCGATGTCGACCACGCCGTTGGGCACCTGCACCGACATCGGCCCGACTTCCTGCGGGCGGTACTTGCCCAGGCCGCCGCCTTCGATCATCGCCGGGCCGCCCATGCCGATGCAGCTGCTGGCGGTGGCGATGATCACGTCGCAGCAGCCCAGGATCGCGGCGTTGCCGGCGAAGCAATAGCCGTTGACCACGCCGACCCGCGGCACCAGTCCCGACATCCGCGCGAAGTGATGAAAGGTGGTCACGTCGAGCCAGGCCACGCCGGGCCAGTCGACATCGCCGGGGCGCCCGCCGCCGCCTTCGGCGAACAGCACCACCGGCACACGCCACTGTTCGGCCAGCAGCAGCACGCGGTCGGTCTTCTTGTGGTTGTGCGCGCCCTGGGTGCCGGCCAGCACCGTGTAGTCGTAGCACAGCACCAGGCAGCGTGCGCGCTCGGCGTCGCAGTGGCTGGCGTTGACGGTGCCCAGGCCGGTGATGATGCCGTCGGCCGGGGTGTTGCGGTGCAGGTCGTCCAGCGTGCGCCGGCTCCATTGCGCGGCGATGGCCAGCGCGCCGTATTCGACGAAGCTGCCGTCGTCGACCAGGTCGGCGATGTTCTCGCGCGCGGTGCGCGCGCCGCTGGCGTGGCGCCGCGCGACGGCCGCCGGGCGGGCCTCGTCCAGGCCCATCGCGTGACGGGCAATGACTTCCGCCAGGTCGGGGCGGATGCGATCGAGGTCCAGCGCGGCCTGACCGCCGCCTTGCGCACCGGCCACCTCGGCGGCTTCGAGCAGCACCAGCAGATCGTCCTGGGCCACCGTCTGGCCGACCGCCGCGAGCAGTTCGCGCACGATGCCGCCGCTGGCGGCCTCGAGCACATGCTGCATCTTCATGGCTTCGAGGATCACCAGCGGCGCACCGGCCGCGACTGTCTGGCCGGGCGCCACTTCGAAGGACACGACGGTGCCGTGCAGCGGGGCGCGCAGCGCGGTGAGTCCTTCTTCGAGCGCGGGCGGCGGCGGCGCGGTGGTCGGTGCGGGGCGCCGCTGGCCGCGATCAGCTCGCCGGCATGGGCTTCGATGAACCGGGTGTGCACCTGGAAGCCGGCCATCTCGGGCCGGGCCAGCAGGCTGGCGAGCAGCGGCAGCGAGGTGGCCACGCCCTGGACGACGAATTCGGCTGCGGCGCGCCGGGCCCGCCGCAGCGCGGCGTCCAAGCCACCCGTGGGCGCGTGCACCACGAGCTTGGCCAGCAGCGAATCGTAAGCCGGGCTGATCACCGCGCCGGCGAATCCGCAGCCGTCGACCCGGATGCCGGGTCCGGCAGGCGGTTCGTAGGCGCTGAGCGTGCCCACCGCGGGGCGCGCGCTGCCGTCGGGTTGGAGCTGCTCGGCGTTGACGCGCAGCTGAATCGCGAAGCCCTGCGGCGCCGGCACCTGGCCCTGGGTCAGACCGAGCTGCGCCAGGGTGGCGCCCTGAGCGACGCGCAATTGCGCCTGGACCAGGTCGACGCCGGTGACGGCCTCGGTGATGGTGTGCTCGACCTGCAGCCGCGGATTGGCTTCGATGAAGAAGAAGCGGTCGCGGGTGTCGAACAGGAACTCGAAGGTGGTCAGGCCGCGCAGCTTCGCGCTGGCCGCCATCGTGCAGGCGGCGTGCAGCAGCGCCTCGCGCAGGGCGGCCGGCAACCACGGGCTGGGCGCCACCTCGATCAGTTTCTGGTGGCTGCGCTGCAGGCTGCAGTCCCGCTCCCACAGGTGGGAGACCGCGCCGCTGCCATCGCCGATCACCTGGACCTCGAGGTGGCGGGCCTGCTCGATCAGGGCCTCGAGGTAAAGCGAGCCGTCGCCGAAGGCGGCCTGGGCTTCAGCCGCGCAGCGCGCGAACGCGGCGGGCAAGGCGTCGGCGCTGCGCACGATGCGCATGCCACGGCCGCCACCGCCCGCCACCGCCTTGACCATCACGGGCGCTCCGGGGTGCGCGGCCATGAAGGCTTGCGCGCCGGCCAGCGTGGTGGCTTCGGTGGTGCCCGGCAGCACCGGCACGCCCAGCGACCTGGCCAGGGCGCGCGCGCAGCTTGTCGCCGAACAGCCCCAGCGCGTTGGAGTCGGGTCCGACGAAAACGAGGCCCGCGGCTTCGCAGGCCTGGGCGAAGCGCGGATTTTCGGCCAGGAAACCGTAGCCCGGATGCACCCAGCGGCACTGGGTGTCGCGCGCGATGGCGAGCAGCGCGGCCATGTCCAGGTAGGCCGCCACACCGCTGCCCGGGAGCGCCCGCGCGAGGCTGGCGCGGCGCGTGTGCAGCGCGCCGGCATCGTCCTGGGCGAACACCGCGACCGTTTCCAGGCCCAGGTCATCGGCGGCCCGGGCGATGCGGATCGCGATTTCGCCGCGATTGGCGATCAGGACCCTCATGACTTGAGCAGCCTGCGCAGCACCTTGCCCGCGCCGGTCGCGGGCAGCGAGTCGCGGAATTCGATGTAGCGCGGCACCTTGTAGGCCGACATGTTCTCGCGGCTCCAGGCAATGATGGCCTCGGCGCTCAATTCGGCCCTGGCCTCGGCGCGCGGCACGATGACAGCTTTGACAACCTCCCCCTTGGCAGGGTCGGGCACGCCGATGACGGCGGCCGCGGCGATGCCCGGATGGCGGATCAGCAGGGTCTCGACCTCTTCCGGGAACACGCTGTAGCCCGACACCTTGATCATTTCCTTGAAGCGGCCCATGAAGGTCAGGTAGCCGTCGGCATCGAGCCGGCCCATGTCGCCGGTGTGCACCCAGCCGTCGCGCAGCGTGCTGGCCGTCGCCTCGGGCTTGTTCCAGTAGCCCTTGAAGTTGCCCGGGCTGCGCAGGGTGATCTCGCCTGCCTCGCCGACCGGGCGTTCGAGACCGGTATCGGGGTCGACGATCCGGCACTGCACACCGGGCGCGAGCTTGCCGTGGCAGCCCCAGCGCACCGCGTCGCTGGGCATGAACGTGTCGCAGGTGTGGGTCTCGGACAATCCGTAGGCCGCCTCGTAGCAGCGGGCGCCGCCGGTGAAAACGCGCCACTGTTCGGCCAGCGGTTCGGTCAGCGTGATGCCGAAGCTGGTCGTGGGGTTCAGGCGCAGGGAGCCCAGCTCGAATCGATCGGCCCCCGGGACCTGCATCACGGCCACGTTCATCGGCGCCATGCCGTACCACCAGGTGACCTTGTAGCGGTCGATCGCCTGCAGCACCGCCAGCGGATCGAAGCGGAACAGCAGCACCGACGTGCAGCCGGTGTAGATGGTGGCATTGATGCCCATCAGCATGCCCGCGATGTGATAGATGGGCGCGATCGCCAGCAGGACGTCGTCGCCGCGCACATCGTTGCAGTCGGCTGTGATGCCGGTCTTGAACAGCGCATTGCGGTAGCTCAGCATCGCGCCCTTGGCAGGCCCGTGGTGCCCGAGGTGTAGGTCATCAGGCACACGTCGTCCAGCGGCGTGTCGGGACACGGCGCGGGCTTGCCGGCGGGCACGGCGGCGATCGCCTCGATGAAGTCGAGGGTGCCGGCCGGTCGCGTGCGCGGCGCGCGCAGTTCGTCGGGCACGGCGAGGGAGGGCTCGGCAGGCAGCAGGTCGCCGTAGTGCGTGCAGTAGACCCGCGTGACGGACGTGGCGGCCTGCACGGCGGCGAGCACGGGCTGCAGATTGTCGGCGGCCACCACGATGCGCGCGTCGAGATCGCGCAGCTGATATTCGAGCTCGGCTGCCTTGAACAGCGGCCCGCAGGGCCCCACGACCGCGCCCAGCTTCTGGATGGCGAAGTGGGCCACGATGTACTGCGGGCAATTGTTCATGAACAGCGCCACCCGCTCGCCGGCCACGACGCCCTGTTCCGCCAGGCAGACCGCAAAGGCATCGCTCCAGGCGTCGAGTTCGCCGTAGGTGACCTCCCGGCCGTACCAGATGAACGCCGGCTTGCGAGGCTGCGTGCGCGCGTGCCGTCGCAGGTATTCGTGCAGGCAGTGCGCGCCCTGGCGATAGCGGCTGGGATCGGGGATGTCTGGGGCGGCGGCCGGAGCGACGGCCGCGGTGGGCGCGTCGGTGGCGGCGGGGATCGGGTCATGGTGCGGGTCTTTGGAGGGATTCGCCGGATTCCCAAAGCGCGACCCAAAATGCGGACTCAACGACCAAGAGGAAACGGATGAGCGAGGATCTCGAGAAAAATTCCAGTCAGGCGAAGCGCTCCTGGGAATCCCTGGGCGGATTCCGGATCCTGTCCTGGGATGCAACCAAGCGCACGTTGCGGGCGGCGTTCACGGTGCGCCGCGAGTTCTGCCACACCAACGGCACGATCGCCCAGGGCGGATTCATCACCGCCTGGATGGATGCCGCGATGGCGCACGCCGTGATGTACGACACCGACAATCAGTTCAGTGTCGCGAGCCTCGAGATCAAGGTCAGTTTCCTGGGGAATTCAGGCTGGCGGGGCGGATAGCCGCCATGGCCACCTCCACCGGGATGATCATTCCCGCTGACCCGCTGACCCGCTGACCCGCTGACCCGCTGACCCGCTGACCCGCTCACCCCGGGATCTCGGGATCTCGGGATCTCGGGATCTCGGGATCTCGGGATCTAGCAGGCTGTTGAAATTCGCCCGCGCAAACTCGTAGCTTCCGAGGGCATGGATCGAGATAATTTGTTCATGGTCGATTCCCGGCGAGGCTGAGGATGCGCGGCGAAGATGAGTTGCAGGAGGGTCTGTTCAGCTTCTCGAAGCTGGAGGACTTCGTGCCGGCGGACCATCCGCTGCGCCCGATGAAGGATCTGGTCAACGAGAGCTTGAAGCGGCTCAACGGCCTGTTCAACACCATCTACGCCGATACCGGCCGGGCCTCGGTGGCCCCCGAGAAGCTGATGCGTGCGCTGCTGCTGCAGGTGTTCTTCTCGGTGCGCAGCGAGCGCCAGTTGATGGAGCAGATCCGCTACAACATGCTGTTCCGGTGGTTCATCGGCCTGGCTATCGACGATCCGGTGTGGGACCACTCGGTGTTCTCCAAGAACCGTGACCGGCTGCTCGAGCACGAGGTCGTCGAAGCGTTCTTCACCGAGGTGATGACCGTGGCCGACAAGGCCGAGCTGCTGAGCAAGGAGCATTTCTCGGTAGACGGCACGCTGATCCAGGCCTGGGCCAGCCACAAGAGCTTCAAGCGCAAGGACGGCGGGGACGACAACAAGCCCAGCGGGCCGGGGCGCAACGCGCAGGCCAACTGGAAGGGCAAGCCGCGCAGCAACGACACGCACGCCAGCACGACCGACCCGGACTCGCGGCTGTTCCGCAAGAGCGCCAATACCGCAGCGCTGCTGTGCTACCAGGGTCACGTGCTGATGGAGAATCGAACCGGCTTGGTCGTGGGCGCGGTGGTAACCCACGCCGATGGATTCGGTGAGCGGGCAGCAGCGCTGTCGATGTTGGCCGGCGTGCCGGGCCGCGCGCCCAAGACGGTGGGCGCCGACAAGGCGTACGACACGGCCGACTTCGTGAGGGGGTGCCGCCAGCGCGGGGTGACGCCCCACGTGGCGGCCAACGAGAACGCGCAGCGGCGCAGCGCGATCGACGGGCGCACCACACGGCATGCCGGATACGAGGCCAGCCAGGTCGTTCGCAAGCGAATCGAGGAGCACTTCGGCTGGGGCAAAACGGTTGGGCACATTAGGCAGACGATGTACCGTGGGCTCAGGCGTGTTGATCAGCACTTCAAGCTCACGATGACCGCCTCGAACCTCGTGCGAATGGCGCGAATGCTCCGCGCAGTGCCGCAAGGGGTGACACGATGAGCCGCCAGGGCGGTGCGCCAGCAAGCTGGCGCACTGAGACCGGCCAGCGCGAGCGCACAAAACCGCTTCAAAACCCATCACAAGACCCTGTTGGCAATGTCATGGCGATCATGTCGTGGCGAAATTCAACAGCCTGCGCCCCCCCCCCCCCGCCGGCCCCCCGCCCCCGCCCGGCCGGCGCCGGGGGGAACCGGGCGGGCCGGGGGCCGGGGGGGGGGAAAACCGGCCCGCCGGGGGGCCCCCCCCCGGTCGCGCCGGGCCCGCCCCGGGGGGAGCGCGGGCGGCCCCCCCCGCCCCCCGCGTTTTTCGCGATGCCGCTGTACCGGCGCAAGCTGCTCACCATCGGCGATTACTTCCGCGAGCGCTACAACCGGCCGGTCGAGGTGGTGCTCAGCCTGTGCATCGTGGTGTCGTACCTGGGCTGGGTAGGCGCGCAGATGAAGGCGTTGGGCCTGGTGTTCAACGTGGTGTCCGACGGCCAGATCACCCAGACCGTGGGCATGCTGATCGGCGCCGCAAGTATCCTGATCAACGCCTGTTCGGCGGCATGGTGTCGGTGGCCATCACCGACCTGGCAGATGGTGGTGATCGTGGCCGGCATGCTGTACATCGGCGCCGGTGTCAGCGGCCAGGTCGGCGTCGTGCAGGCCGTGGTCGACCCATGCGCGGCCGCTGGCAAGCTCGATTTCTGGCCGCGCGCCAATGTCATCGAGATCCTCGGGTTCTTCGCGGCCTGGATCACGGATGATGCTCCAGGTCGATTCCCCAGCAGGACGTGTTCCAGCGCGTGATGTCCTCGAAAACCGCGCGCATCGCCGGCGCCGCATCGGTGCTGGGCGGCTCTGTATTTCATCTTCGCGTTCGTGCCGATCTTCTGGCCTACAGCGCGACGCTGGTTGACCCCGCCTGGTGCAGCGGCTGGTCACCGACCCGCAGCTGATCTGCCCAGCTTCATCATCGCCCATGCCCCGATCGCCGCCCAGATCCTGTTCTTCGGCGCCCTGCTGTCGGCGATCAGAGCTGCGCCAGTGCCAGCCGCTGCTGGCGCCCTCGGTCACCTTTGCCGAAAACATTCTCAAGCCGCTGTTCCCCCGGCATCATGATCCTGCCGCTTCCTGCGCCTGATGCAGGCCGTCGTGCTCGGCTTCACGGTGATCAGGCAGTCTGCGCGATGAACACCGAAGCCAGCATCTTCAAGATGGTCGAGAACGCCCTACAAGGTGACGCTGGTGTCCGCCTTCGTGCCGCTCACCGCCGGCTCTACTGGAAGCGCGCGCCAGTTCGGCCGGCGGCATGGCCGCGATGTTCGGCGGCTGTTCACCTGGCTCTGGATGGAAGCCTTCGCTGCCGGCGGCCCGTACCGCCGCAACCCGGCCTGCTGGCCAGCATTGCCGGCATGGTGATCGGCTCGTACTGGCCGCGCGTCGCGGCCATTCGTCAACCCATCCCATTCCGGCCATCCGTATTGCGGGACCTGGCCGGGCATGGCGCCAGTCATGCGGCCAGCCACCCGACGGGCATTCCGGTGCCCAGGCGGCCGCACAGCCGCAGGACGGCCGGCGCACCAACGCCGGCGGGCACGCTCATGGAGCCGCGGTCGGGCTCAGCGGTAGAGCACCTGCGGCAGCCAGAGGCCGATCGCGGGGAGACGTGCAGCAGCACCAGCGCCAAGACCTGGCTCGCATGAAAGGGATCATGCCCGCGAAGATCTGGTTCAAGCGTGATGTGTGGGGCGCCAGCCGCCCTTCAGATAGAAGGCTGCCATCGCCACCGGCGGAGACAGAGAAACGCGGTCTGCGGGTTCAGTGCCACCAGCAGCCCGAAGAACAGCGGGATCGACCCCGAAGTTGTCCAGCAGCGGGATGAAGATGGGCATAAGATCACGATGATCTCGGTCCACTCCAGCGGCCAGCCCAGCAGGAAGATGATGGCTTGCGACAGCATCAGGAACTGCACCTTCGACAGACCGAAAGCGACATCTCCCATTTTTCGAGATCTCCTGCCCGCCGGCGCGAAGGTCGCCGAGGCGATCGACGAACCCACGAACAGCCAGCACCATCGCCGATGTCTTGGCGGTCAGGAAGACCGACTCCCGAGCCACCGTGAAGTTCAGCTACGATAGGCCGCCGCCAGCAGCAGGCCGCCCATCGACCCGACGGCGGCGGCCTCCGTCGGGGTGGCCAGTCCGAAGACGATGGTGCCCAGGACAGCCAGGATCAGGACGGCCAGCGGGAAGAACGACCCGGAGCAGCATCTGCCAGAACCCTTCGAGCCGCACGAAGGTGAGCAGCAGATAAACCCGCCAGCGCCAGTGCGCCGCCACCCGCCATGCCCCAGAACCAGGCCGGCGCCGCCACCCGCGCATCGCCGGAACATCGACCGCCGGCGCCCAGCCCGGCGCGCCGCACCCGCCGCCGGAGGCGTACCCGGGGGTTTCGCGAACCCTCCCGCCGGCCCCTGGCGGTTCGAGACCGCCGCGCCCCGACAACCTTCACCCGCCCCGGGGGTCCCGGTGGCTCCTTCCAAACCTTCGGCCGGCGGCTCTTCACACCATCCGCGGGAGGCTCTGCACCCCGGCGCACTGGACGACTCTGCGCGGCCGGCGGCTCGTGACCCCCTCGGCCACCTTGGGCTCGGTGTCGTCGAGCGCCCTGGCAGAACCGAGTCCTGGGCACCGCCCATTTGCTGCAATCCGGCATCGTCGGCGTTTTCGGGCGGGGCGGACCCGCGCCAGGTCAGTCCCAGCACGGCCACGAACACCAGTACGGGCAACAGCGTACGATCAGGTTGCGCCATGCTCGCCCATCGGCAGATGCGCGAGTTGCGCGAGCCCTGAACGCCGCCAGCAGGGGCGGGGCAGCGCTAGCTTCCCGGCGGCCGCCTGCAACTGCTCCAGCATCGGGGCAGCGGCACGTGACGATCCGCTGCTGACAAGGGCGGCATCAGCGAGGGCCGCAGTTTTGCGAGGACGACCACACAAACGATGTACAGACCGGCCAGCATGATGCCGGGGAAGAAAGCTCCCGCGTAGAGCTGCACCACCGAGACGCCGGCCGTCGCGCCATACACGATCAGCATCACCGAAGGTGGGATCAGGATGCCGAGGCAGCCGCCGGCCGTGATCACGCAGTAACCGGCCGACACCTGCAGCGCTGTAGCCGGCGCGCAGCATCGCGGGCAGCGCCAGCAGGCCCATCAGCGTGACCACGGCACCGACGATGCCGGTGGCCGTCGCGAACACCGCGCATGTGAACAGCGTGGCCACCGCCAGCGATCCAGGCAGACGCGCGAGCGACAGGTGAAGTGACCGGAACAGCCGCTCGATCAGGTTGGCGCGCTCGACCAGGTAGCCCATGAACACGAACAGCGGAATCGAGATCAGCACGTCGTTGCTCATCACCGCAAACCCGAAGATCATGCCCATCCCCATCAGCGTGAACGCCGTCCGGGAAGCCGAGCGTGATCGCCACCACCACCAGGGCCAGCATCATCAGGCCATAGTGGCCGTTGCCCAGTGTTGCCCCAGGGCAGGGGCAAGACGGCGGTCCCACCCGCGATCAGGCCCATGATCACCAGGTTGAATATCATTTCCGCGCATCGCTCAGGCCCCTTGACCGGCATGGTCGCGGCCGCATCGTCGCCGTGCGAAACCATCGCCTTCAACTTCTCGACGTCGACCTCCTCGACGTCCTGCTCGCGCGGGCCATTGCCCGGTCTGCAGGCAGACGGCACAGCGCAGGATTTCGACCAGCCCCTGCAGCGACAGCGGGACGCCGGCAATCGGGATGACCGCCTTGAACGGGTAGATCGGCGGTCCGTCGGCCGAGATCGACGAATGCCTCGTTGATCGCCCAGGACTCGCCCGGCATAGCTGCAGCCAGCCCCAGGCCAGCGCCAGGCTGCCGGGCACGAAGAACACGATGTACAGGACGAGATCGAATACCGCCTGACGCGCGCGGGGCCATGAACCCGTACAGGATGTCGCCGCGGACATGTCCGTTCTTGGCCAGCGTGTAGGCGCCCGCCATCGAACACCGTGCCGTACAGCATGATCTGGACATCGAACACCCAGGCGTGGGGGCGTCCCAGCGCATACCTCGAAAATGGCCTCCCAGCAGATCATCACGGTCAGGATCAGATGGCCCACGCCGCCAGCCGGGCCGAGCCAGGTGAGACCTGTCGACCGTGGAGAAGAAGCGTTGTACGGTTGTGCCTGGGAATACCCGACGGCCGTCCCTGGGGCCGGCCGGTCGGGCTGTCTCGATAGGGAAATGATCGAAATGGCTGCTCGATGGGCCGGGCGCGAGCTGCCCCTGGCGGGCGACTCCCGATGACCGCGTTCGTCCGCAGGCAATTCGCCGTACCCGGTGCTTCGGTACGGAGTGCGCCTGGTACTGGCGGTTCAGGGCCTGCGGCATCAGTGCCCGCGCATCAGCCCTTCGGCGCCGAAAAAGTGGTTGTAGGCCATCTTGTAATCGACATTGGTGTCGTTCTGCCAGCGCACCGCACGCTGCGTGCGAACGCACGTTGCGACTCGAGCAACTTCCGGAACGTCGCGTTCTCCGCCGATTTGGCCGCGGTGACTTCGTCCCAGGCCTTTGAGCTGGGCGCGCAGCACGGAGTCGGGTGTCTTGTAGAACTTCACGCCCCGCTTCCTGCTGCATCTCGATGTAATCCTTGGAATAGCGGTCGATCCCAAAAAAGGACATCTCGGCCGAGGAGGCCTCGACCGCGTGCTCGATGATCGACTTCCCTTGGGCAGCGCGTCGTACTTCTTCTTGCTGAACAGGATCTCGAAGTTCTCGGCACACTGGTGAAAGCTCTGCTCCATGCAGACTTTGGCGACATCGGAAAGCCCAGGATGTGGTCGGATGTGGGGTGCTGCGTCAGTCCTGGCTTATCGAGCAGACCGGCGGCGGTCCATCGCCGGCACGATGTCACCACCGGGCGGCGCGTCACGGCCGCCCATCTTGGTGAAGATGTCGACTGACAGCCCCACGGTCCGGTACTTCAGGCCCCGGATGTCCTTTGGGGTCGACTACCTGCTTCCAGAACCCAGCCTTCCAGCGGCTGGGTGGGCATCGGCCCGTACACGAACGAGGTCACGTCCATGTTCAGGGTCTTGTAGATCTTCTTCGAGCATCTGCTTGCCGCCGCCGTATTGATGCCAGGCGAGCACCATGTTCGGATCCATGCTGAACGCCGTTCCGGAGTTCCCACAGGGCCATGGGCTGAAATTTTGCCGTACCAGTAGGCCAGCACGCCGTGGCCGCTATCGAGCGTGCCCTTGTTCACCGCGTCGAGCAGGTCGAAGGCCTGAAAATCTGTTCGCGCCGGCGGGCAGCACCTCGATCTGACCTTGCCGCCCGCCATCTCGTTGACCCGCGGCGAAGTCGGTGGCGTAATGCGTTACGGGGGTCCTTCTGCGGCCAGGTGCTCCCTGGGCGGCAGTGAAAGCGGTTGCGCGGTGGCGATCATCGGGTGCCGAGCGTCGCGGCGCCCGGGGCAGCTGCGTGGCGCCCGCCAGGAAACGGTGGCGGCGATTGCCGGGAGTTGGGCGTGCTGCTGTCGGTCATGATCCTGTCTCCTGGGCGATCGTTGAAGATCCCTGAATGCCAGGAGTGCTACACCGCCGCCCGTCACGGGCAGACAGCGCTAGTGTTTTCCCTGATCGCGAGCGCCCAGCAGCCAAATTTAGAAGAATCCGACCCCGACCCGGAACAGTTTCTCGACCCAAAAGACGATCCAGCTTGTTGGTGATTGTACACGATCAGCATGATCTTCCGCGTGGATCATGGTGTCGTGATGTGGCGATGATCACCTGGTTTCCGCCATTGCGGGCGCCGCGCACGATCGCGCCGACCAAGGCTCCCTTGGGCAGGTCGATCTCCTCGATCCGACGGCCCACCACTCGACGATCGGGCATCGCCGTGGGCGATTGCCTCGAGGCTCCCGGGCCGCGCCACGGCGCAGCGAATGGACGGGAAACGTCGCCGCGCGGACATGCGTGAGCAGCTCGCCGATGGTCGTCAGGCGGGCACGATCGCGATGTCGAACCAGCTGCCCTCTGCACTGCCTGGCGCGGCGCGCCTGACGATCAGCGCGACTTGGCGGCAAAGCGCCCGATTCGCTTGGCCATCATGCACGAGCATGGTTGTTTCGCCGGCGCGGGTCAGCGCGACGAACAGATTCCATGTCGCCGACGCCTTCGTCGGCGAGCAGGTCTTCGTTCTGGTGGAGTCGCCACGCAGCACCAGCGTCGAGGAGGGCAGCTGGCTGGCCAGGCACTCGCAGCGCAGCGGATTGACCTGACCATCTTCACCTGGTAGCTGGCACCCAGCGCTCGCGCCAGCCGCAGGCCGATGTTAACGCCGCCTGCGATCATGATGCGGCCGTACCGCCTTGTCCATCCGGCGTGGATCGGACAGCGCGGTGCGGATGTGCTCGGAGGCCGCCAGCAGGAACACCTCATCGCCGGGTTCGATCAGCGCGGTCGCCATCCGGCGTGATGGCGCTGTCGCCGTCCGACCGCCGCCACCACCGGGGGTCGATTCCTGCGATGGGCCCCGTGCAGGTCCCGGATCGGATGCTCGACCAGCGGCCCGCCGGCGTAGGCCCGAACAGCGATCAGGCTGGCCCGACCGTTGGCGAACTCGGAGCACCTGCAGCGCTTCGGGGAACTGGATCAGCTTGATCACGTAGTCGCAATAACGTCTGCTCTGGGACAGATCAGGTGATCGACATGAAACCCGCCTTCGCCGGTGATCTCGGGTGATCCTGAATTCCGGCGCGCGAACAGCGCGATGCTAGTCGCGACATTGAACAGGCGGGTGGCCATTGGCAGGCGACCAGGTTGATCCTGTCGCGCGCGGCGGTTGCGATCAGCATGTCGGCGTCCTGCGCCGGCCTGCTCGAGCACGGTGGGGTGCGTGCCGTTGCCCGGCACCGTGCGCAGGTCGAAGCGGTCCTGCAGCCTGCGCAGGTTGAGCACGTCGGTGTCGACCACCGTGATGTCGTTCTCTTCGAGACCAGGGCCTCGGCCACCGACGCGCCGACACGGCCGGCGCCCAGGATGATGATCTTCACACTTGCTGATTCTGGCGGTACGCGCCGCGTGACAGATCGATGCCCCGCTGCTTGAGCTTGCGGTACAGGTGCGTACGCTCCAGCCCGGTCTTTTCGGCCACCCGGGTCATGCTGCCGTGTTCCCGCGACAGGTGATGCTCGAAGTACGCGCGCTCGAAGGCATCGCGCGCCTCGCGCAGCGGCAGATCGATGGGCAGGTCGCGCATGGCCACGGTCGCGCCGGCCGCAGCGGCGGGCGGATGCGGGTGAGCATGCGCGGCATAACCGGGGCGCATGACCGACGGCGAATTCGCCCGTGACCTCATGAGTGACGACGGGCGGACCATCATCGGGGTGACCGTCGCCCCGCCTGCCAGCCCGGGAACACCACGGGCAACCACCGGCACGGGCCGGGGCACGTAGTGCCTTGCCGCGCCAGGCCCTGTTCGACAGCCTTGAGCAGCTTTTGAAGGGGATCACTTTTCGAGGAAATCGAGGCGCCGATGCGCGTGGCCTTCGGACCGCGGTGTCGATCGTTGCGTGTCCCGACATCATGATCACCGGCATGGTGAGCTTGCCGTTGGCCGCCCATTCCTTGAGCAGCGTCACGCCGTCGGTAATGCGGGCATCCAGATGTCGAGCAGCACGAGATCCAGAGGGTTTTCATCAAGCCAACTTTTCGTGCCTGCTGGGCGCCGTCGGCCAGCAGCACCGAATGGCCCTCGTCGCCCAGAATTTCGACAATAGTTCGCGGATGCCGATCCCCATCATCCACCACCAGAATTTCGGCCATATTCCCGTCGCGCAGCGCCGCTTCGTCAAACCTCGGATTCTCCACGCTTTTCGGCAATTTCGCAAATAGGACCGCCACCTGGGCGCCGGCAATGCGGCCGGAATCGTCCCGCCAGTTGGTGATATTCGAGCCGCGCGCCGTCGTCGTCGACGATCTTCTGACGATAGCCAGGCCCAGCCCGGTGCCCTTGGGCTTGCTGGTGACGTACGGTTCCGGAAGGCCCGCGCCAGCATGCCCGGCGCAAAGCCGCTGCCGTGATCGCGCACCGTGACCTGCGGCACCGCGGCGCGGCCATCGGCCAGCGCGACACGCTCGCTGACCACATCGACGGTCATGCG
Source organism: Burkholderiaceae bacterium (assembly GCA_016710525.1). Classification (GTDB taxonomy): domain Bacteria; phylum Pseudomonadota; class Gammaproteobacteria; order Burkholderiales; family Burkholderiaceae_E; genus Quisquiliibacterium. The sequence goes on along the minus strand of JADJVQ010000005.1, from coordinate 1,210 downwards.
CTCGGGGTCGGCCGCTTCACCACCCTGGATCCGCCATGCCGGCGTCGCGCAGTTCCGCTGCCGGCTTCCTGGGCATTCTTGAGCAGGTTGTGGAAGACCTGGCGCAGCTGGGTCGCGTCACCCAGCACCAGTGGCGCATCGTCCGCCAGTTGCAAGCTGGATCGCGCCCTGCGGGTCACCGGTCGCGTACAGGCGCAGCACGTCCTCGGGATCAGGTCGTTGATCTGCAATGCCTGCAGCTGGGGGCGGGCAGGCGCGCGTAATCTCGGAATCCGTCGACCATCAGTTCCCAGGGCCTGGACCTGCTTGACGATGGTCTGGGTGTTCTTGACCAGCATTTCGGCGTCGGCGGGCGGCAGCTTTGTCGCGCAGCTTGAAGGCTATGCGCTCAGCCCGCTGGATCGGCGTCAGGGGTTCTTTATCTCGTGGGGCCAGACGGCGCGCCACTTCGGTCCAGGCCAAGGCGCGCTGCGCAGTGACCACTTCGCCGATGTCGTCAAAACGATGACATAGCCGACCCGGCGGTCTGGCAGGATCGACCTCGCGCCAGCAGCGTCTGGTCGGCCGGCCGGCTCGGATCGGGGGCCGGTCCGGCGCCGCTGCCGTCGGCGCTTTGCTGCTCCTGGCTGCGTCCGGAGCACGAACGGGCAGCTGCCAGCTGGCCGAGCCGGCGGCGGCCTGCTCGTTGAAGGCCGCGCGGATCCTTTATCGGCCAGCAAGCCCACGCCGGGCAGATCGGCCAGGGAAGTGCCCAGATGCTTCTCGAGGCTGGCGCCCAGGATCCGGTCGGCCTCGGATTGGCCAGCGTGAGGCACAGGTCCGAGCCGAGCACCATCACCCCGGCGTCCAGGTTGGCCAGCACGCTTTCGAGGCGTGCGTTGACGCGTTCGAGCCTCGCGCTGGTTGCGGTCGACCAGCGAACGCGCCTCCTGCAGCTGGTGGCTCATGGCATTGAACGAAAAGGGACGCGTCACCACCGAGCTCGTCGCGGCCGGTGTAGTCCTTGACCTGTCGGAAATCGCCTCGGGCCACCGATCGCGTCGCCGCAGCCAGCTCGGACAGCGGGCCGGTCAGCCAGCCGGCCAGCAGGGAAGGCGCCGGCCACCGGCGTGGGTGAACACGGTCAGCAGGAACGTGAGCGTCAGCGTGATCCGAAGATGCGCTTGAAGTTCTTCGCGCGACAGCGACAGCTGCTGGAAGTCGCGAAACC
>JADJVQ010000004.1 GCA_016710525.1 Burkholderiaceae bacterium | reverse complement strand
GTGCCGAACGCATCAACCGTTTTGCGGCGACGCCCGGCGGCAACGATCGCTCGACATCGCTTCGACAACGGCGGCATCTGCTCTGGATATGGCCGCGATCAATACGGTGATTGCTGCCGTGCTGACCTGGGTCGTCACCCGAAAGTCGTGATCAAAGCGGGCGGATTCTGGTGCGCCAGTCTCCATCCGCCCGGACTGGTCTTCGAGCCGACCCTCAGTTCAGCTGGATCTTGGCGTAGTCACGCTACCTTCTTCCATTTCGCCACGTCGGATTCCACGCTGGGCGCGCTCTCGTCGGGACTGGTGGGGCGTGCCACGCTGCCGGCGGTGGCGAAAGGGTTGAGCCTAGGCGCGGGTTAGCGCCGGCACGTCGCGGGACACCTTGTTGAACCGGTCGCGCTGCCCGTCGGGCGATCGAAACCGCGCCGTCAGCGCCGCAGGTCACGACCTCGTAGCCCGGCACCGATTCGGCGATCGCGGGCACCGTTTCCCACCCCGGCCAGCGTGCCGGCGGAGTCACCACAGCGGGCGCACGCGCCCCCTCGCGTCGTCGGGCCTTGCGCGTTGCCGCGGTGCCGACCGACATATCAGTCCGCCGCCCACCAGATCCGTGTAAGCGCCCGGGTCCTTGTGACGACATGGGTCATTTTCACTCCGGTCATCGAGCTCAGCGAGTTCGACCGACATGTGCAGGGTATTAGTAGCCGCCGGTCGTCGCGTAGTTGAGGCTGGCCCGGCCTCTCGCGGGGCGCGGCGAGCAGGTCGGCCTCATGATCTGAAGGGTGAGTTGGCGCCGACCCAGAACATGAACGGGTACTGGGTCAGCATGCTGATGTAGGTGAAATCCTTCAGCAGATCGAAGCGGATCGTGCGGTCGACCGCGGTGATGACGGTAAGCCCGCCGGTCATGATGTACAGCGACTGTCCGTCCGGCGCGATCCGGCCGATCTGCGAGGCGGCCAGCCTTTCGCCGGCGCCCGGACGGGCTTCCACGATGATGTTCGCCCCGAGCTTCTCGCTCAAACCCGGGGCGATCTGGCGCGCCAGGACATCCGGACTTTGCCCGGCCGCATAACCATGGATCAGTCTGATCGAGCCGCCGCCGCCAGCCTGCTGCGCCCTGGCGGCGCTCGCCATGGACAACGCGGCGGGTGCCGCCGCCAGTGCTGCCAGTCCCTTCAGTGCCAAACGACGATCGCTGCTGTGTGCATGTCCGTGTCTCCGGTTGACGAGGGTGTCCGCGTGTTCCCGCGGCGATACCTCGAACTCAGTGCTTGCTTCCGATCTGGGAGAACCCTGCCTGCCACTGCGCCATCGGCATGAAGCTCGGGTCGCGCCGGCAGTGCGCCTCGGTCTCGCGCAGGATCTCTTCGTCGCTCTTGGCGAGGTCGAGCGGCTCGCCGTGAGGCTGGGACACATGCCATGGCGTGTCGATGTAAATCTCGACCGTGTTCGCCTCGGGATCCTTGAAGTAGACCGACAGGGCATTGCCGTGGTTCAAGGGCCGCAGGTCGGTTGCGCCGAGCTCCAGCGCCTTTTTCGACAGATCGCGCAGCGACTGGATCGAGGGCACCTTGAAGGCGATCTGCATGACCGTGCTGGCGCTGCCGGGGGCACGCCCGGTCGCGAACACCAGCTGGTGGTGCTGGTCGGGCGCGCCACTGGTGAAGACCAGCGTGCCCTTGAAGCTGCGGCCCTCGCCGCGGTCGGTGACGGTCAGGCCGAACACGCCTTCATAGAAGCCCAGCATCCGGGGCAGGTCGATGACATAGATGCCGAAGTGGGCCGGTACGGGCCGGGTGACGTTCATGTCGTTCTCCGCTAGGGTTCAACACACAAGCCAGGGATCGTCCAGGCGACGGAAACCGGGCGCGTCCTTGAGGGTGACTCGCCCGCAGGAAAGCGCGCCGCACGGCAGCGCGCAGAGGTCTCAGCGTGCCAGGGCACGCATCACCGCCGTGGCGGCCAATGCGCTCACCAGCGCCGCCCGATAGACGGCGCCGGCGTGCATGTCGGACGCCATGTCGCCGGAAGGCAGTTCGATGCGTTCGGCTGCGGCGGGGGAGAAGTCGGACGTCAGCGCCTGCTCGAGCGGGGCGCAGCGAAAGGCGCAGGCCTTGGCGCCGGTCACTCCGACCCGCACGCCGTCGGCATGCCGGGCGACGAACACCCCGACCATCGCCAGCCGCGATGCCGGCTGCTTGAACTTTTCGTAGGCGGCCTGCACTGGGCGACGAAAGCGCACGGAGACGACCAGTTCGCCCGGCTCGAGCGCTGTTTCATAGAGGCCGGTGAAAAAATCATCGGCCGCAATCTCGCGGCGATCGGTGCGCACGGTCGCGCCCAGTGCCAGCAAGGCCGCGGGGTAGCAGGCGGCCGGATCGGCATTGGCCACCGAGCCGCCCAGCGTGCCGCGATTGCGCACCATCGGATCGCCGATGCCTTCGGCCAGTTCGGCCAGCGCGGGCAGTGCCGCGCGCAGCTCGGCCGAATGGGCGACCTGGGCGTGCGTGGTCATGGCGCCGATCGTCACCGCGTCGGCGCTCACCTGGATCCCGCGCATGTCCGGCAGCGCCGCCAGATCGACCAGGCCCCCTGCGCTCGACAGCCGCAGCTTCATCGACTGGATCAGGCTTTGCCCGCCGGCCAGGTAACGGACCTCGCCGCGGCCCAATGCCAGTGCATCGGCCAGCGTCGAGGGCTGGTGATAATCAAAGCTGTACATGTCTGTGCTCCCTGCGTTGCGATGTCACTTGCCGTGCGGCCATGTCAGACACCGGCTGCCGCCTGCACCGAGCGCACGATGTTTTCGTAGCCGGTGCAGCGGCAGATGTTGCCTTCCAGGCCGGCGCGGATCTGGAGCTCGCTGGGCTTGGGGGTGCGCTTGAGCAGTTCGATGGTTGCCATCACCATGCCCGGGGTGCAATAGCCGCACTGCAGGCCATGGCAGTCGCGAAAGGCCTGCTGTACCGGGTGCAGCGCATCGCCGGTGGCCAGGCCCTCGATCGTGGTGACCTGTCCGCCGTTGGCCTGGATCGCCAGCATCGAACAGGATTTGACCGCATGGCCATCGAGTTGCACCGTGCAGCATCCGCACTGGGCGGTGTCGCAGCCCACGTGCGTGCCGGTGAGCTTCAGATGCTCGCGGATCAGTTCGACCAGCAGCGTGCGCGAGTCGACAGTGCGCGACACCGGCATTCCGTTCACCTGCAGGGATACCGTCACATTGCTCATGGCCGTCCTTTGGCGGCGCTGCGCGCCTGTCGGGTTGAATCCATCAGTTCGGGCGGCAGCCGATCGTCGGTGCCCAGGGCGACCCGCCGCACGTCGTCGGAGTCGGTCGGCTGGTGGCCGACCTCGGCCGTCGGCGCCGGTGCGGCCCAGTCGGCGCTGCCCTCGAGCATGATGCGGCGGATCTCGCGCCGCGGACCTTCAAGCACATGCATTGTCATCTCCCGTTCATGCCGTTTTCGGTTTCGCCGCCCGCAGCGCCGGCCACACTTTCTCGCTGGTGGCCGGCATCTCGATGGCCGCGGCGCCCGCCGAGGCGAGCGCGTCATTGATCGCATTGATCACCGCCGGTATCGCGCCGACGGTGCCGGCCTCGCCGGCGCCCTTGGCGCCGAGAGGGTTCAGCTTGGTCGGCACCGCGTTGTTCTGGACCTTGATCGACGGCATGTCGTCGGCCCGCGGCATCGCGTAATCCATGAAGCTGCCCGACAGCAGCTGGCCCGACTCGCGGTCGTAGACCACCTGCTCCATCAGCGCCTGCCCGAGGCCCTGTGCCACGCCGCCATGGATCTGGCCCTTGACCCCGATCGGGTTGATCATCGTGCCGACGTCATCGGCGACCACATAGCCGACCACCTGTACCTGCCCGGTTCCCGGCACGATCTCGACTTCGCAGACATGCGAGCCGTTGGGCCAGGTGTCCGAGGGCGGTGCGAAGGTGGCGGTCTCGTAGAATCCGGGCTCGAATCCCGGCGGCAGCCGGGCGGGCACGAACGCGGCCCTGGCCACCTCCTCGAGGTCAGGGGACCGGTCGGTGCCGGCGACGGTAAACTTCCCGGCCTCGAACTCGATGTCGTCAGCCGATGCCCGGAGCAGATGTCCGGCGATCTTCTTGCCCTTCTCGATGATGCGTCCGGCCGCATTCCAGACCGCGGTGCCGCCCACCACGGTGGAGCGCGAGCCGTTGGTGCCCATGCCGAAGGCCACCCGGTCGGTGTCGCCGTCGATGAACTGCAGCTCCGACGGGTCGATGCCCAGCCGCTCGTGGGCGATCTGCTTGTAGAGGGTCTCGTGGCCCTGGCCCTGCGCCTTGGTGCCGACCAGCACCATCGCGCTGCCACTGGGATTGAAACGGATCTCGGCGAACTCCGGCTGCGCCGGCGAGGCCGCCCGCTCGATCGCGTTGGCGATGCCGATGCCGCGCAGCCGGCCACGAGCAATCTTCGGCACGGCGCGCCGCGATCCGGCGTAGTCGATGCCCTGCAGCGCCGTGTCCAGTCCGCGGGCGAATTCGCCGCAGTCGTACGTGGCGCCGAAAGGATTATGATAGGGCATGGCCGTCGAGGCGATCAGGTTGCGCCGGCGGATCTCGACCCGGTCGAATCCAAGCTCGCGAGAGCATCGTCGAGCAGCCGCTCGATCACGTAGATGGACTCGGGCCGCCCGCGCCGCGACGGGCGCGGTGCCGTTGGTGTTGGCCATCACGCAGGTCACGTGCACGGGCAGCCGATATCGCGTAGACGCCCGACAGCGTGTGCACATTGAAAAGGTCGACAGCAGGTTGCGGTCCGGACGACACATAGGCGCCGACGTTGTAGCGTGCGCACCGCAGCCCCAGGATGCGCCCGTCGGCGTCGAGGGCCAGCTCGGCATCGCTGACATTGTCGCGGGCGTGTTCGTCGGCCAGAACGGCTTCGCTGCGTTCGCAGGTCCATTTCACCGGTCGCCAGCTTGCGCGCCGCCCAGGAATCAGTCGGTGTTCCGGGTACTGCCAGCCCCTTGGTGCCAAAGCCGCCACCCCGTCATTGGCGATCACCGGATCCGATGCTCCGGAATCTTGAAGATGTTCTCGGCCAGCGCGTTGCGCACCTGATGGGTACTGCACGTCGGCCCAGATCGTGTAGCGCTCGTCGCCTTCATCGTATTAGGCCGGCCGCCGCGCGGCTGCATGTAGTGCGCATAGACACGGCTGATCACATAGCGGCGGCGGACCACATGTGCCGCCTTGGCGAAGGCCTCGTCGGTGGCCTTGGCATTGCCCGCCTCGAACACGTTCGAGATGTTGTCGGGGCATTCGTCCCAGACCGCGGGCGCACCCGGCGCGACGGTCTGTGCCGTGTCGGTCACCGAGGCCAGCGCCTCGTAGTCGATCTCGAGGCGCTCGGCGGCATCCTTGGCCTGCCAAACCGTTTCGGCGATCACCAGCGCCACCGGGTCGCCGACATAGCGGACCCGGCCGCGGTCATCGTCTGTGGGCACGCGCGAACAGGGAGCCGTCGGGTCGCTTGCGCGGCAGGTTGATCTTTCATCGTGCCCAGTCCGTCGCGAGCCACGTCGTCGCCGGTGTAGACCGCCAGCACGCCCGGCGACTGCAATGCCGGCTCCAGATTGATCGAACGGATATGGGCATTGGCGTGCGGCGAGCGAACCAGCACCGCGTAGGCCTGCCCGGGCAGATTGATGTCGTCGACAAAGCAGCCGCGGCCGCGCAGCAATCGCGGATCTCGAACAGTGAGACGATTGGCCGATACCGAGTCGTCCTGCGGATGCTCGGGATGAAAGTGGATCGAAGGGAATGATTGACGGGTCGATCATCCACACGCGCCGCCAAGGCAAGCAGGCCGCTGTCCGGGCGGACCTGCGGGCGCGCCGGGCAACACTAGCCGAGCGGACCCAGCCGGTCTGGTCGACGAAGGTGTCCGGACAGCGGCGCCAGGGTTTCCGGGCCATGGTTCGGCGATCGGACGCCTCGGGGCAGCGCTGCGGGGCGTGCCGGTCCAGCCAACCTGCTCCATGTAATAGAACAAGCTCAATGCACCGAACCGTCGGGGTCGGTGAAAATGCGCGCAATAGTCGATGCCCGGGCTGAGCTCGGCCGGCAGGCTGATGACGGGCGCCATCTTCGGTCAGCCACGCACCGCTGCACGCAGCTGCCGATAGCTGCCCACCCGCAATCCCATCGACACGCAAACGGGTGTGCTCCGACGAAGTCCGAGCGCTGCCCGCGCCGCCTTCGGATACAGCTTCAGGCTGTGATGCTCGTTGCCGTGGCGCATGAACACGCAGCGGTGGCCTTGCCAGTCGACGACCTCGGTGGTGACGAAGCCCATCACATTCCGGTAGAACGCCTCCGAGGCGGCAACGTCGTTCACGAACAGTCCGGCGGGCCCGATCTTGGTGATCTTGAACGGCCGCGGCAGCAGCACGCCCTCGACGTCGTGCGTCGCTTCGGTCATCAGGTCGCGGATCGCATGCCCCGAATGCGTGTCGACGCCGCGCGCCCGCGCCGGGACCGCTCGGTCGATCCGAGATCTGCGGCAGCGACGGCTGCTCACGGAAGCGGCGGTCGTACATGGCCTGCGGTTTGGAGTTGCCCAGCAGGCCCACCTGTTCCATGCCGTAGTAGAGCTCGACCGTATGGCCGTCCGGGTCGCGCACGTAGACATGCCAGTTGCTGCCCGGCATGTCGCGGCCGATGCGGCGTATCTCAGCCGCCTTCGCCGAAGTAGCCGACGGCCATCACCCTTTCGAGGCGCCCACCTGCCAGGTGAGCTGGGACAGCGTGATGTCCTTGGAACCGCATCGCTTGCGCCGAACATCGCCCCAGGACCGGTGGGCGAGCAGGAATGAATGGTGGTCGGTGTTGTGGGTCATGAAGAACAGCCGGTCGTCCTCCATGGCCGGGGCCGTTCGAGTCGTCGCTTGCCCAGGCTGGTTTCGTCGGTCAGCTGGAAACCCAGCAGGCCGCCGTAAAAGGCCAGGCCCTCGTCGAGCCGGTTCAGGTTAAAGCCGAAGTGGCCCAGGCGCCGGATCCGGAACGGTCGCGGGTACAGCACGCCGCCGACGTCGAATTGTTTGCTCATCACATGGCTCCTGTCCAGAAGCTCCTACCCGGCAGATTGCGCCGACCGATCGACTGGGCATGCGTGTTCATATCCGACTCTCCGATTGGCGGGTCACTGCTCGCTGAAGACCGTGGCCGGATGACCGGTCACCGCCTCTGTTCTGTTGTGGAGGCAGTATTCCCAATGGTGGCGGGCTTGTACAGAAAATTTTCGAAAATAGATGGATTTTCGAAAACAATCTAGTTGTTCGCTAATAAGCTCATTTTCGGTCAGCGTTATACTCGGCCGATGGCCAAGATCGGCGACGCCAAGACTCTCGCGAACGACATCCACCGCAAGATCCGCGCAGACATCCTGTGCGGCCGGCTTGCCGTCGGCCAGCGCCTGAAGCTGGCCGGAGATGGCCGGCGAGTACGGTATCTCCCCCAACATCGTTCGCGAGGCACTCACGGTGCTGGCCGGCGAAAAGTTGGTGCGCACGCAACCGCAGCAGGGCTTCGCGGTCATTTTCGCTCACTGCCGAGGAACTGCGCGATCTCACCAACGTGCATTGCCATCGAGGGCATGGCGCTGACGCAGTCGATCCAGAACGGCGGCCTCGACGGGAGGCCGGCCTGCTGGCTGCATCACCGGCTGGCCAATACGCCGGTCAAGCTCGATGCCGATGGCGAGCAGCTGAACGAAGCCTATGTCGAGGCCCATTCGGCGTTCCCACGCGGCGCTGGTATTGTAGCTCGCGGCAGCCCCTTGCTGCTCGAGATCTCGCTTTTCAGTCGCCGCACGACGCATCGGAGCCTATCGGCGCATGGCCTACCCAAGCGCAGGCGGGCGTCATGACACCGGGCGCGAACACAAGAAGCTGGTGCAGGCAGCCCTGTCGCGCGATGTCGGCCGCGCCACCACGATGCTGGCGCTCCACTTCGAAGCGATCACCCGCATCTGCATGGAAGCAGGCCTGACCGAATTGCGCGCCCCGTCACGCGCGGCCTGATGCCGCTGGTCGACGCGCCACCCGTCCTTCGTTACATCACCAGGAATCCCCATGGACCTCGGAATCAAGGGCCGCAAGGCCATCGTCTGCGCCTCGACCCAGGGGCTGGGCCGCGCCTGCGCGATCTTCGCCACCCTCGAGGGCTGCATCGTCGGCCTTTACGTCAATGGTCATGACGCCGAGCGCGCCGCGCGGGTGGCGGCCGAAAACGCCTGAAGTGAAAAACAGGCGCCCAGGTGCACGGGGTGGGCGTGGATATCACCACCGAGGCCGGCCGCGCCGCCTTGCTGGCGGCCTGCTCGGAGCCCGAACTCCAGGTCAACAACGGGGCTGGGCCGCCGCCCGCCAAGCTGGGCTGACTGGCACCATGATCAGTGGATCAGCGCGCTGGAATCCAACATGCTGGCGCCCGTGCTGCTGATCCGCGCGGTCATGCCGGCATGCGCGCCCGCAAGTTCGGTCGGACCACCAACGGGACCTCGGCGATGGTGAAGTCGCCACGGCCCCAGATGGCGCTGTCGACCGGTGCGCGGGCGGGCCTGACGGCGTTTGCTGTCGTGCTGTCGCTGGAGGTGGCGGTGGACAACGTCACCATCAACAATCTGCTGCCCGATCGAATCGACACCGATCGGCAACGGTTCATGGCCGAGCGGATCATGGCCGAACAGGGGGTCACGATGGCACAGGCAGGCGCGCCCAGATCGCCGGATTCGATCGCGGCCCGGCGCTTTCGGCACGCCTCAGGCACCTGGCGATGCCTGCGCCTACCTGTGCAGCGAGCAGGCCGGATTCATTTCCTGGGCAGAACCTGCAGATCGACGGGGCTCATCACGGTTGATCTGAGCGCCTGGAACGGTGTAGCCGGGCGGGGCTGTCCAGCAGCCCTTGAACTGGTGGCTTTCGCTTCTCTTCGAACGCAGCCAGCCCTCGCGGCATGTCGAGGCAGGGCGAATGGCACTTCGCGCTGGCCAGCAGTTCCAGCCGTAGTGCGGTTTCGCTGGGCTGCTGCAGGTCAGTCATCGACCAGCGCCTTCATCCGGCACACCCAGCGAGCTCTTGGGCACCAGTTTGGCGACCAGGCGTTGCGCGGCGGGTATCAGCTCCGCGTCGTCGACCACCTCGTTGACCAGGCCTGCCGCGACGAGCTGTTCGGCGGGCACGAACTCTGGTGTACAGCAGGTATCGGCGCGGGTCGGGCCAATCTTTGCGCGGCAGTAGCGCACCGAGCTGCCCGCCGGGCAGCAGGCCGAAGTTTGCGCATCGCCGATCTTCAGCGAGCGCGCGGCGATCACCAGGTCGCAGCACAGCACCAGTTCGAGGCCGCTGGCCAGCGCGAGGCCATTGATGGCGGCAAATCACCGGCTTGGGGAAGGTCTCCTGCCGCTTCATGACTGGGGCGCAGCACCGTCTGCAGAAAGGCCGCGTGTGGCTGACCTTCCGTCGCCCTGGGTCTGCTCGCGCACGTACTTCAGGTCGGCGTCGGTGCAAAACGCGCGGCCGGTGCCGGTCAGCACCACGGCGCGCACCTGCGGATCGGCCAGCGCCTGGTCCAGTGCG
>JADJVQ010000003.1 GCA_016710525.1 Burkholderiaceae bacterium | reverse complement strand
CCCTGAAGCGCGGATCGGCGCTCGCGCTCATGCCGGCGGTGAGCGATCCCGAATCGGCTGGCACGGTCACCGCGTAGCACAGCACCAGGATCAGCAGCAGCAGCGGCGGACCGCCCGCCAGTGCGCCGATCGACAAGGCCACCAGCGCCGAGACGATCTGGATCACCGAGACCGCCCGATGCCGGCCGAATCGGATCGAGAACTCGTTGCCCAGGATGCTGGCCGGCATGGCCAGCACCGTCACCAGCACGCTCACGACGATCGGCTCGAGCAGCGAGCTGGCGCCATTGCGGGCCACCACATAGGTCCAGAAGGCGACGATCCAGGTGCGCATGCCGTACAGCTCGAAGCAGTGCGCGCCGTAACCCAGGATGTAGCCCATCGCGGTGCGGTTGCGCAGCACGGGACGGAAGTCGAGCAGCGCGCCGCTGGGCGGCGGCGGGGGCACCGGCTTCATCGACCACGCGGTGGCCGCCATGATCAGCGGACCCAGCCCGGTCAGCACGAACGCCCAGCGCCAGCCCAGGCTGTCGGCCACCAGCTGCGAGACCAGGAACGACAGGCCCACGCCCAGTGAAAAGCTCGAGGTATAGAGCGTGACGCTTCGCGAGGCCTCACCCGGATCGAGCCGATCGGTCAGCGCACGCAGGCCCGGCATGTAGGCACCGGCAAAACCGATGCCGGCCAGTCCCCAGAGCACCATCGCCGAGATCAGGCCCTGCGCCAGCCAGCCGAAAGCGATCGTCGCGGCCGCGCTGAACAGCGAGCCGCCCAGCAGCAGGCGGCGCGCGTCGATGCGATCGGTGAGGGAACTGAGCACCGGCACGGCCAGCATGTAGCCGGCCGCGTAGGCGGCCGCCAGCAGGCCGGCCTGGGCATTGGTCAGCCCCCACAGGGGAATGAGGTGGACGACCATGACCGCCGGCACGACCACGTGCGGCAGCAGATTGCCGACCTGCCCGGCGCACATGGCGAAGATGAGGGGTTTTCCGCGCATGGTTCGAGCCTAAGGCCCCCCCGGCGGGGTCGGGCCCGCCCCCCCGCCCCCGCGGGCCCCTGGCGCCCCCCGGGGGGGGCGGGTCCCGCGGGCCCCCCTCGGGCCCCGGCGCCCCCGGGCCCCCCCCGCCCGCCCCGGGGGCGCGCCCCCGGGGGGGCCCCCCCCCGCGCCGCCCCGGGCCCGGCCGCGGCGGCCCCCCGGCCCGGCCCGGCCGGGGGCCCCCCGCCCCCGCGGGGCCCCCGCCCCCTTTCGGCCGGGGCGGCCGGGGGGCACAGGCCAGGCTGTGCCACAGGTGTGCGCGAATTCCGGAAAACCCGTCATTCGCCTGCCGGCAGCAGATCGAAGAGCATGCTGCCCAACGGCAGTCGGGCATCGCGCCAGAGGGCGGGATCGACCGGCCGGCCATGAGCACGGATCCAGTCGGTGACCGGATTTCCGGCCACGTTGCGCGCCATCCGCCGGCTGACCAGCGACAGGTCGCCGACCATCGCGAAGCGCAGCTGTCGCTGCCGGACCAGATCGACGAAGCGCTCCAGCGGCATGGCCGGATCGACGCCATGGAATCCGCCGCGGGCCATGACCGGCTCGCCCCAGGCGATGATGATCGGCGCGGCCAGATGCGTGCTCGTCGTGGCCAGCAGATAACGTTCGCCGTCCCACTGGTCCTGCAGGTAGGTGACCAGCCGGGAGGTGTCGGGCAACTGCGCGAGGCGCGCCGGCATGGCGCGATCGTAGGCCGTGACCAGGCGCTGCAGGTCGGCCGAAGGCAGCAGGCCCAGGCCCGGCGCCAGCACGCTGCTCAAGCCCCAGGCCACCGGCAGCACCAGCAGGCCCGCGCCTCCCGTCAGCACCGCGCCGGCCCGAAGCGCGCGCGGCCATGTCGCGGTTCGCCCCGGCCCCAGGCGGGCGATCAGCAGGCCGACGAGGGCGGCACTCACGGCGATCAGCAAGGCGACGGCGAGCCAGCCCGGCCATCCCGCCATCCAGCGGCCGGTCTCGAACAGCGACCCATCCAGAGCACTCGCGTGCACATGCAGCTGCCAGACGGCCGCCACGATCAGGACTGCAGGCAGCGCCCGCATGGCGATGCGTCCGCTCGGCGCGCCGCCGGGAAGCCGCGCATCGGGCACGCCTTCTGTGCCGGTTACGCCCGCCGCCCGCCACAGGAAGATTGCGCCCATCCCGGCGAGCGCCGCCGTCGGCGGGGCCAGAGTGGCCAGGTAGTAGAAGTGCATGATGCCGCCCGTCGCGCTGAACAGCGCCCATGCCGTGACGAACCAGACCGCCCAGAGCACCAGGGCCGCGCACTCGGTGCGCGCGCGGCGCCGGCGCAGTGCCGGCCGGGCGCTCGCGAGCAGACCGGTCAGGGCCAGCGGCAGCCACCATCCCGTCTGCGCGGCCAGCAGACCGTCGAACAGCCGCAGCGGCCCGGCCGGGGCGCGCACGAAAAACCGCGAGAACGCGCTGCGCGAGGCGGACTGCGCGGCCCCGGACGCCTCGTCCCCGCCCGAGGGCCCGGCACGGGCCTGACGGACCGGCGCGGCGTACTGCGCCGCCGGCTTGAGCAGCGCGACGAAGCGGCCCAGGCCGTTGTGGCCAACCATCAGTTCGAGCACGGAATTGGCCTGGCTGCTGCCCACGAAAGGACGCGACTGGGGCGGCGTGGCCTCGCAAACCAGCGCCCACGACAGCGAGCAGGCCGCCAGCACCGGCGCAGCCAGCAGCAGATCGGCGAGGCGCCGGCGCAGCGGCACCGGCGCACTGATCGCGTAGGTCAGCACGAAAGCCGGCAGCACGATGAAGGCCGCCAGCATCTTGACGTTGAAGGCCACCCCGAGCCCGGCCATCGCCAGCAGCAGCAGCGCGCGCCGGCCCGTCTGCGCGGCCGCCAGCAGCGCCCAGGCGCTCAGCAGCAGCGCAAAAACCAGCGCGCTGTCCAGATTATTGGTTCGATTGACGGCCACCAGCACCGGCATCAGCGCCAGCAGCAGGGCAGCGACCAGCGCGGCGCCCGCACCGGCTGCGCGCCGCACGAGGCGATGGAGCACCCAGACCGAGCCAACTCCCATCAGGACCTGCGGCAGCATCAGAGCGAACGGGTGATAGCCCAGCAGCTTCACGCTCGCGACCTGCAGCCACAGGGCAACCGGCGGCTTGTCGACCGACATGAACCCAGCCGGATCGAAGGCTGCGAACAGAAAGTTGTGCCAGTTCAGCGCCATGCTGCGCACCGCCGCCGAGTAGTACTCGGCGCCCCAGCCGCCCTGCTCGACCCGCCACAGGCGCAGCGCCCCCGCGAGCGCCAGGATGGCGAGCAGGGCGAGCTGTTCGCGGCGAATGCCCGTCGACAGGCGGCCCGCCGTGCCCGAGGCGTCGGCGGGCACAGGCGCCGGGGTGGATTCGCTCATCGGATCGGCACGCTCATCGGGTCACAGTGGCGGGTCCCGGCGCGGCGCACACACCGCTTCGGGGCGATCGGGCCACACGCACGCTGCGCGGGCCGGCAAGGCCGAATTGGTACCACGGCCCGCCGCGCCGATGGGCAGGTCTAACGGATCTTTACCCGCGGGTCCGACGGATCTCGGACTGTGCGTGCGACGGTTCGATTGCGATGAACCGTTTTTGCGGCTGGCCACCGCGGCGCCGATGGCCCGGCTGGCTAAGATGACGGCCTGCGCCGCCCGAGCCCGGACGCCGCAGCGCCGCCGTTCACGGCGTCCCGTGCGTCACGACCGCATTCATCCCGACCTCACCGAGAGACCATCATGGCCGATCACCTGATTCCCACCCCCGCCCTGCACCGCTGGGTGATTGACCTGTTTCGCGCCTCGGGCTCGAGCGAACGCGAAGCGACCCTCACCGCCGACCATCTGGTGGGCGCCAATCTGGCCGGCCACGACTCGCATGGGGTGGGCATGGCGCCGCGCTATGTCGACTCGCTGCTCAATGCGGAGCTGCAGCTGAACCAGACGGTGGCACTGTTGAGCGACACCGGCGCGATGATTTCGGTCGACGGCAAGCGCGGCATGGGCCAGTCCGTCACCTTCCAGGCGATGGAGCTCGCCATCGCGCGCGCGCGCCAGCACGGTGTGTGCGTGATGGGCCTGCGAAATTCTCACCACCTGGGCCGGGTCGGCCACTGGGCCGAGCAGGCAGTGGCCGCCGGCCTGGTGTCGATCCACTTCACCAACGCGGTCAGCCGCAACCCCATGGTGTCGCCGTTCGGCGGTGGCCAGGGGCGCTTCAACACCAACCCGTTCACGGTCGGCATCCCGAGGCGCGATGGCGGACCGATCGTGCTCGACTTCGCCACCAGCGCGGTCGCGCATGGCAAGGTCCGAGTGGCCTACAACAAGCAGGTGCCCGTCCCCCCGGGCTGCCTGATCGATGCCAACGGCGAGCCCACCAACGATCCGGCCGTCATGTTCGAACCGGCGGGCGGGCCGCACGGCGCGCTGCAGCCGTTCGCGCGCCACAAGGGGTATGCGCTGTCGATGGTGTGCGAGCTGCTGGGCGCGGCGCTCACCGGGGGCGAAACCACGCAACCGGCGAACATGCCGAACAAATTCGCGGTCTGGAACAACATGCTCGCGATCGTCTTCGATCCGGCCCGCATCAGCGGATCGGAAGGCTTCGAGGCCGAGGCGAAGTCCTTCGTCGAATGGGTGCGCACCGCGCGGCTGTCGGCCGATGGCCAGGAACTCGGCGGCATTCTGATGCCCGGGGACCCGGAGCGGCGCATGCGCGAAGCGCGCGCGCAGATCGTGCCGATCGATCCCGGCACGATGGCTCAGATGGACCGGGCAAGCGCGGCAGTGGCCGCGCGATTCGGGCAGTCGCCCGGGCCGCTGTCGGCGCTGGAACGCGGCTGCTGATCTGCGCCGCCAGCTCGGGGACACAAGCCGGACCGTCCGTCGGGTGGCGCGCACCGTCCAGGGTCGAGCCGCTCAAGCGATGGCGCGCGTTGCCGATCACTCCCTCGAAGGTATCCCTTGACCGCGCCGGGACCAGCCCGGCGCCCTTCGGCATCCGGAGCGATCCATGATCGAAATTACCGCCATCTCGGCCGTGTCACCGATCCGCGGCATCGAGCCGGTCGGCCAGCGTGGCGCCGCCTCGAACGCCATGCTGGAAGCAACCTGGCGTCGCCTGACCAAAGAACTGTCGGAGCTGCGCGCCAGCCAGACCGCCTCGACACGGTCCGGGCAGGCCGACATCGAGGCCCTGGTCGGCAAGATCGTGGCCATCGAGGCCCGCCTCGCCCATCAGGCGCAGCTGGCCCACTCGACCACCTGAAGGCTGTCGGACTCAGGGGCCCCGATCAGGCCGGTGCGTGCGACACCTTCGGTTCGCGGATCGGCAGGTTCGCCAGCGCCGCACCCAGCGCAAGCAAGGCGTCGGCGTACCACATCCACAGATAGCTGCCGGTGTGATGAATCGCCAGCCCGCCCAGCCAGGCCCCGAAGAATCCGCCCACCTGATGGGACAGCAGCGTCATGCCGAACAGCGTGGCCAGGTAGCGCACGCCGAACAGCTTGCCGACCACGCTGGCGGTGGGCGGCACCGTGCCCAGCCAGGTGAGTCCGAGTCCGATTGCGAGCGCATAGAAGGTCCACTCGGTCTTGGGTGCCAGCAGGTACACCACCACCAGCGCGGTGCGCGAGGCGTACATCCAGAACAGGATGTACTTGCTGCGGACACGATTGACCAGGTAGCCGGCGCCCAGGCTGCCGATGATGTTGGCCAGGCCGATCAGCGCCAGCGACCAGCTCGCCACCGAAGCAGGCAGCCCGCACAGGTTCACCTCGCCGGGCAGGTGGGTCACCAGGAAAGCGATGTGGAAGCCGCAGGTGAAAAAGCCGGCATGCAGCCACAGGTAGCTGGGGTCGCGGAACGCATCACGCACCGCCGCACGAAGGCCGCCGCCGGCGTCGGCCTTCAGCGCGGCCGCCGCCTGAGGCGTGCGCCGCATCAGCCGGGTGATCGGCAACGCGAGCAGGGTGATCAGCGCCAGCGACCACATCGCACCCATCCATCCCAGGCCCGCGATCAGCCGCTGGGCAATCGGCGCGAACACGAACTGGCCGAATGAACTGCCGGCATTGATGACCCCGGACGCGGTACCGCGATGGGCCGGCGGCACGAAGTGCGACACCGCCCCGATCAGCACCGAAAAACTGCAGGCACCGGCCCCCATGGCCGTGAGCACACCCATGCTGACCACGATGCCGAAGCTGCTGGTCATGAAGGGGGTCAGAGCAGAGCCGCAGGCCAGCAGGACCACGCCACCCGCCAGAACGCGTCCTGGCCCGTAACGGTCGGCGATCGCGCCGGCGATCGGCTGCACCGCCCCCCAGACGAACTGTCCGATGGCCAGCGCGAAGCTGATCGTGACGATGCCCAGGCCGGTGTCGGTGTTGATCGGCGAGACGAACAGGCCGGTCGACTGGCGGATTCCCATCGTCACCATCAACAGCGCGGCCGCCAGCAGGGTGATCGGCCACCATGACTTCAGGGGGCCGGACTGGGGCGAAACGGCGGGGGATGCGGGAGGCGTGCTTTGGGTCACAGCAGAATCGATCAAAGGAGGGCCGAAGCGGCCGCGGCGCCCGCCAAGGGGCCGCTGGGGCGCCGATGATGGCACGATCCGCCGATGCCTGCTGGCGCCGCGAAAATCGCGCCGTCCCGCTCGCGTTTCCTTCGAAGCGGGCAGACGACCGCGCAGACGGACCCACCCGAACGGGCGCCCGCGCGCCAGGACTCAGCCGTGCGAGACCACGCACTCCATCGCACATTCCGCCCGTGGCGACGCGGTCCACAGCGCGTAGGACCCGGGTCCGCGTGACGCCCCGCCGACCACCAGCGGCTCGCCGCAGAACAGCGGCCCCTTGGCGCGAAACTCGATGCGGCTGACCGCCCGATCGGGGAACCATTCGCGAAAGGTCTCGGCCAGCAGAATCGCCTGCAGCGGCCCGTGCACGACCAGCGCCGGGTATCCGCCGGCCTGCGTGGCGTAAGGCAGGTCGTAGTGGATGCGGTGGCTGTTGAAGGTCAGCGCCGAGAAACGGAAGAGCACCGCTTCGTCGATCTGCCAGGTGCGCTCCCGCTCGGCGGGCCGGCTCGAGAACACCGCGGGCGCCGCGGCCGGTGCCGCCGCGCCCAGGAACACCGCGCGGTTGCGCTCGACGATGGCCGTTTCGCCCCGCTGTTCGACGCGGTGCTCGGTGGTGAGGAAGACCATCGGCCCGCGAGAGCCGCTCTTGCCGGTCATGTCGAGAATGCGCGACTGGCGGCTGCCCACTTCGTTCAGGCGCAGCGGCCGGATGAAATCGATCTCGGAGCCGGCCCACATGATCTGGTCCAGCGGGATCGGCGGCAGCAGCGCACGCATGCGCGGCGACCCATCGTCGGCCAGCTGGGCGCTGGGCGTGCGGTCGAGAAAATGCAGCCAGTGCCACAGGGGCGGCAGGGCATCCGACGGCACGCTGGCCGCGGGCAGATTCAGGGTGGCGGCCAGTCCGTGCGCGGGTACCACGCTCAGCAGCTCGGTCGCGTTGTCGCGATGCTCGAGCCAGGACTGGAAGGCGGTCAGATCGGGGGCGGTGGTCATGAGCGACATGCTACCGTGCCGCCACCCGCTCAACGACCTCGCCCGCCATGCGCCACCTGTTCCTGCTCGACTCCATCAGCGCCATCGACCACGGCCACGCGGGCCAGGTCATCGTCTCGGGCTCCCACGGCGGCGTGTCGGCAGCGCGCTTCGTCGTCCTCGAACCCCAACCCCCGCACGCGGTGTTCTACAACGACGCGGGCGTCGGCAAGGACGGGGCCGGCATCGTCGGGCTGGACATGCTGCAGGCCGCCGGGGTGATCGGCGCGGCCTACTCCCACCAGTCGGCACGCATTGGCGAAGCGGCCGACGGCCTGGCCAGCGGCGTGCTCTCGCACCTGAACGAACGGGCCACGCAGGCGGGCCTGCGCGCGGGTATGGCGGTTCAAGACGCGGTGCGGCTGCTGGACGCCGATCCGGACTATCCTGCCTGATCGTGCGCCGGCCAGCAGCCCGCAGGGGTCCTGGTCGGCACTCGCCCGCGCACCGTTGCGCCAGTACTGGAATCCCCCACGGTTGCGCCGTGCAGCGGATCCGGGCGAGCATGGCCGTTCCACCTCGAGAACCCGCGGCCCCTGCGCGGTCCACGAGCCACGACATGATTCGCACCGCACTGGAGACACCCATGATCCGATTGACGCGACGTGCCGCCTTGGGCCTGATCGCCCTGGCCGCTTCACCTGCCTTCGGCCAGGCCACCGATTTCCCCAGCAAGCCGATCCGGATGCTGGTTCCCTTCGCGGCCGGCAGCGGCGCCGACAGCTCGGCGCGAGTGCTGGCCGAGCAGATGCAGAAAACACTCGGCCAATCGGTCACGGTCGAGAACCGCCCGGGCGCCAGCGGAGCGATCGCCGCGGTGGCCGTCAGGCAGGCGCCGGCGGACGGCTACACGATCATGATCGGATCGAATTCGCCGATGTCGGTGAACCCCATCGTCATCAAGAACCTGCCCTACGACCCGCTCAAGGAGTTCAAGGCCGTCCACGGCATCGGGCGCGCGCAGAACATCTGGTATGTGGCCAACGAGTCGCCGATCAAGACCATGAACGACCTGCTCGCCATGGGCAAGTCGAAGCCGCTGAACATCGGCTCCTACTCGGCGGGCTACCAGCTGGCGATCGGGTGGGTATCGGTCCTGTCCAAGGTGCCGCTCACCTACGTGCCCTACAAAGGCCAGGCGCAGGTGTTCACCGATGTGATCGGGCGCCAGCTCGATGCGGGCATGGGCGACTTCGGCGGTGCGCTGTCGATCGTCCAGTCCGGCAAGTTGCGCGCGATCGCGGTGTCGGGTGAGAACCGCCACCCTTCACTGCCCAACGTGCCCACCTTGCGCGAGATCTGGCCCGACTACGTCAACTATTCGTGGACCGCGTTCTGGGTGCGCACCGAAACCCCGGCCGATGTGCATGCGAAGCTGGTTGCCGCGGTGAACCGCGGCATGCGCACACCCGAAATGACCAAGTACTTCGAGGTGACGGGCGCCGAGCCGATGTACACCTTCGGCCCGGCTGAGATGGGCCGTTACCAGGCCGACGAGTACCAGCGCTTCAAGGGCATCGCCGACACCATCGGCGTGAAGCCCGAATAGCTCAGAAGACGAACACCCCTTTGCCGGCCGTCTGCCGGTCGAAGTGCTGGTAAGCCTCGACACCCTGCTCGAGGCGCCAGCGGTCGGTGAACAGCGCATCGACATCGATGCCGCGATCGGCGATGAATTGGGCGCACTCGGCCTGGCCCACGGTCGAAAACGTCCATGAGCCGATCAGCGTGACCTGGCGGCGCAGCAGATCGGGGCTGACATCCAGCGTCATCTGCCCTCCCTCGCCGACCAGGCAGGCCTTGCCCCAGGTGCGCACGCTCTGCACGCACTGGCGGCGCGCGTCCGACGACGACGACGCATCGAGCGTGGCGTGCGCGCCCAGCCCGTGGGTGAGCTCGCGGATCGCGGCCACCGGATCGGTCTGCGCCGGGTTGATCACCTCGGCCGCACCGAACTCCCTGGCGCGCGCCAGCCGCTCGGGGCTGACGTCCAGCGCGATCACCCGCGCGCCCAGCGCGGCGGCCAGTTGCGTGGCCGACAGGCCCACCGGCCCCTGGCCGAAGATCGCGATCGTCTGATCGCCGGTCAGCTCCAGCCGCTTCAGCGCGCCCCAGGCGGTGCCGGTGCCGCAGGAGATCGCCGCGCCGGTCACGAACGACAGCTCGTCGGGCAGCGTGACCATGGTGCTGGCCGGCGCCTTCATGTAGCGCGCATGCCCGCCATGGCCGGTGGCGCCGTACACCTCCGCCACGCCCTCCACGCACAGCTGCTGCCAGCCGGTCGAGCAGTGCGGGCAGGCGCCGCAGCCACGGTAGTGATGCACCATCGCGCGCTGCCCGACCCAGGCTCGCTTGGGGTTGACACCGGAGCCGACGGCCACCACCACGCCGCAGGGCTCGTGTCCGGCGATCACGCTGATGCCGGTGCCCAGGCCGAGCGACTTCATCGTCGCGGCAATGTCGCCCCGATAGAATTTCAGGTCGCTGCCGCACATGCCGGACGCCTTGATTTCCAGCACCACCTCGCCAGGGCCAGGGGTGGGGTCCTCGAAATCGCGCAGCTCGAGCTGGCGATTGCCGGTGAAAACGATGCCTTTCATGACAGTCCCGATTCAGTTGAAGTCTGTGGGGGCCGCGGTGCGGTCGCGCACCGCGGCGGAGAATGAACGTGGCGAAATCGGCTGCCGATTTCAGCGCAGCACGAAGGGGTTCGCGGGCCCGCCCTTCGCATACGAGATCCAGGTGCTCTTGGTTTCGAGGAAGCCCTCGATGGCGGCGATGCCGCTCTCGCGGCCGATGCCCGAGTGCTTCATGCCGCCGAAGGGCATCATGAAGCTCACCGCGCGATAGGTGTTGACCCACACCGTGCCGGCCTTCATGGCCTTGGACATCCGCATCGCGCGCCCCATGTCCTGGGTCCACACGCCGGCGGCCAGGCCGTAGATGGTGTCGTTGGCCATCTGGACCGCCTGCGCCTCGTCGTCGAAGCCCATGATCGAGAGCACCGGACCGAAGACCTCTTCGCGGGCGATGCGCATCTGCGGTGTCACGTCCACGAAGATGGTCGGCTCGACGAACTGCCCGCCGGTGAGTTCCGGGGACGCGGCCGCCGGCCCGCCGCCCAGGATGCAGCGCGCCCCCTCGGCTTTGGCGATGCCGATGTAGTCGAGAATCTTCTTGTACTGCGCCGGCGTGGTCACCGGGCCGATGTTGGTGTCGGCACTCATCGGGTTGCCCTTGCGCGCCGAGGCGCCGAGCTCCTTCACCCGGCGCGTGAAGTCTTCACGGATCGAGTTCTGCACCAGCAGCCGTGAGCCGGCGATGCAGGTCTGGCCGGTGGCCGCGAAGATGCCGGAGATGACGCCCGAGGCGGCCTGGTCGAGATCGCAGTCGTCGAACACGATGTTGGGCGATTTGCCGCCCAGTTCCAGCGACACCCGCTTCATGCTGCGCGCGGCCTGCGCATAGATCAGCTTGCCGGTGGTGTCGGACCCGGTGAAGGTGATCTTGGCCACATCGGGGTGATCGACCAGCGCCGCGCCAGCCTCGGGACCATACCCCGCCACGACGTTGAATACGCCATCCGGAAAACCCGCCTCCCTGGTCAGCGCGGCGTACTCCAGCGTGGAAGCGGAGGTGAATTCCGACGGCTTGATCACCACCGCGCAGCCGGCGGCGATGGCCGGTGCGCACTTCCAGGCGATGAACAGCAGGGGCGAGTTCCAGGCCGTCATCGCACCGACCACACCGACCGGCTCCTGGCGGCTGAACGCGAAGATGTCGGGCTTGTCGATGGGCATCACGCGGCCCTCGATCTTGTCGACCAGGCCGCCGAAGTAACGCCACCACTCCGGGTGGTAGTTCATCTGGCCCGCCATCTCGGCGATCAGCTTGCCGTTGTCGCGCACCTCGATCTCGGCCAGCCGCTGGGCGTTTTTGGCTACCAGATCGGCCAGCCGCAGCATCAGCTTGCCGCGCTCGGTGGCCGTCATCGTCGCCCACGGACCTTCGCGCATTGCACGGCTCGCGGCCGCCACTGCCCGATCGACATCCTTGGCGCAGCCCTGCGGAATGCGCGCCCAGGCCTGGCCGCTGTAGGGATCGACCGAGTCGAACCAGCGCTGGCCGATGGGGTCGACGTACTGGCCGTCGATGTAGTGCTGGTAGGTTTTCATGGGCAGGCCTCGGTTGCGTGGGCGGGACGTTTCGGGTCGCCAGGCACTGGCCCCAAAAGGATCGGTACAGCATGCAGGAACGCCCGGGATCTTGTCCAGGCGAGCGGTTTCGCGTCCGGGCCGCCTGGTAAGGTGGGCCTGCGCGCACAGATCCAGGAACGGCCCTGCATGCTCACGCTCTACGAATCCCGCCTCTCGCTGAACTGCTACAAGGTCCGGCTGCTGCTCGCCCTGCTCGGGGTGCCCTACACCCGCCAGCCCGTCGATATCCGCAAGGGCGAGCATCGCACCCCCGACCTGCTGGTGCGCAACCCCTTCGGACAGATTCCGGTGCTCGACACCGGGTCAGTCGCGCTGCGCGATTCGCAGGCGATCCTGGTCTGGCTCGCCCGCCGCCACGGCGACGCGCAATGGATGCCGACGCAACCGGAAGACGAGGCGCTGGTGAACGCCTGGCTGGCCGCCAGCGCGTACGAATTGCGGCTGGGCCCCTACGAGGCGCGCTTGCGCAAACTGGCGCCTGCGCTTTGCGTCACCGGCGACACCGTCGACATCCAGGCCCGCAATACCGCGCGCGCGCTCGAGCGCTTCGAGCACCGGCTGCGCGATCGGCAATGGCTGGCTATGGATCACCCCACGGTCGCGGACATCGCGGCGTTTCCCAGCCTGGCGCACGCAAGCGACGGCGACGTGGACCTGAGCGCCTGCCCGGGCATTTTGGGATGGCTGGAGCGGGTCCGCACGCTGCCCGGATTCGTCGGCCTGATGGAGTAAGACCTGCCGACACGGTGGGCACGCCATCACCGGCGATGCGTGCCCGCCTTTGGCCCTGAAGGAACCTCGCAGGAGTTCCGCGAATCGACCAACAGGGCCGGATCGGATCAGTCCTGCTCCGGCTTGCCGGGGCCCACCAGTGCGCCCTCGCGCCAGCGCGCCTGCACGTCCGGCACGCCATCGAGAAACCAGCTCAGCGAATTGAGCCGCCGTTCGTCCGACGCTTCTTCCACCCGCACCGTGGCCGAATAGAAGAAGAACACGAAGCCGCGATCCTGCTGCCGGGCGGCCAGCATCGCGCCAATGCCCTTGAACGGCAGATAGGCGTTGTCCCGGTTCGAGAACACCCAGTCGCCGTCCGACACTTCGCGCCAGCCGATGGTGCCGGCCAGCGGCCGACTCGATTTTCCGGCCACCGGGGCGCCAGCCGGCTGGGGCAGCGGCCGCGGACGATCGACCACCGAGCCGTTCGCCGCGGCACGCACCCGGCCCAGCGGCACGAGCAGCTGGTAACGCGGCTCCGGATCGGACATCCACTCCAGGTACACGCCATTGCGCAACACGGGTTTGCCGGGTTCCAGCGCCCCGTAACCTTCGCGCTTGAGCATCGCCTTGACGCTCGCCAGCCGGCCGGCCCGCATCTCGGCCTCCTGGCGCGGCGCGGCGCGCATTGCCGCGAACCAGTCGAGCGGGTCGCGCACCAGGCGAAACGACGCCGCGATGCGCTCGATCTGCGCCACACCGCTGTCCAGGTCGACCTCCTTGCGCACCGCATGCCACACCAGCTGCAGGCGGCGGGCACGATCGGCGTACACGAACTGATAGGCCGGTTCGGTCACACTGCCGCGGGCGTAGATGCCCTCGAAGGTGGTCAGCGTGCCAGTGCCGAGCGTGCGCACGGGCAGGCGCCTGCGCTGCTCATAGCTGATCGCCATCCGGCCCGGCGGGCTTGCGTACTCTTCGTCGGTCGCGTCCGGCGCCATCACCGAGACGATCAGCTGCTGCCGGTAGGCGGTGATGCTGCCCATCGAGGCCCACAGGTAGGTCGACGAGAAGCCGAAGGTGAGCCGCTCCATCAGGTCGGTGCGGTACGGGCTCTGCTCGCGTGCCGAGCCCGGCGACGGCGCCACCAGCACGGTCAGCTTGTCTTCGTTCGAGAGATTCGCCGGCACGGCGATGCGGGCGATGTCGGCCAGCGGCCGCTCCGTCAGGCGCGGCTGCGCCGAGCAGGCGATGGCCAGCGTGCTCAGGCAGATCGACAGCAGCGTCTTCATCGGCCCAGCTTACGCTCGAGGTCGGCGAACGCGCGTTCGGCGGCGCGGATTTCGGTGGCGCGCCAGCGGCCGTCTCCGCCGCTGCTGGCGCCCGCGCCCCAGACGTACCACTGGACGAGGCCGCATTCGCGCAGCCAGTGATACACGGTGAGGTCGGTGTCGAAGGCGTGCAGCCGCGCATACGCGCAGAGGTCGACCGCGGCGCGCCGATTCGGTTCGCCGCGGCGGTCGGGGGCATCGACGATGGCCGTCAGCTGCGCGTGTGCTTCGTCGAAGCGCACGCGAGCCGCCAGCGCCCACACCCGCTCGATGCCCTCGTCGTAGCGCTCGAAGGACTCGATCATCCGCTCGCCCACCGCCGGCAGCACAGGGGCCAGCGGCGCATACCCGAAGCCCGGAATCAGGCGCCGGCCTTCGATGGCAGCGGCCACGTAATCGCCCACCTCGAAGTACTGCCTCATGCGGCCATTGCCAGGGCCGGTTCGGCTCGCCAGCAGGAAGACCATCGTCTCCTGCCGGCCATCGCGCTCCCAGGTGAGGGAGATTTCGCCGCTGCGGCTGTCGAAGGCGAGCACTCGGATGAGCCCGTGTTCGCCCACCTGATGAGCCGCACCGCGCGCATCGGTGAACGCTTCGATCACGTGCACGACGTGGTCGATGGAAAGATGATCGATCGTGAGGGCCATGGCGCCGGCATGCCTGAGGAATCCGCAAGGCACAGGCCCGCGGTGGATTGATCTCAGTGTGCGCGGCGGCTGTATCAGCCTCGCTGCGGGCGCAGGGCCGCCCTGTTGCGATTGTTGCGTGCGGCCCGTAATGACTCCCCCAACGGCCGCTCGCTCAGGTCAGCTCAACCCAGCTCATCGCCCCCGCAACCCCCGTGCCGCATCCGCCTCGCTGCGCGCATACCGCTCGATCGCCTGCGCCCCCGCCAGCTCGCGCTCCGGCGCCAGTCCGTCGCCGATGTTCATCAGCTGGATGCAGAACCACGCCAGCCCGGCGCGCGGCGGATCGATGCGCCGCTCGTAGGACTCGCCCTGCGCCCATTCGCCGGACATCAGCCGATTGGGCAGATCGGTATCGACACACATCGGCCGGCCCAGGCCGATCATGTCGAGCTGCCCGTCGGCCAACGCCTCGTCCATCGCCGCACGGCTTCGGAATCCGCCCGTCACCATCACCGGCATCGTCGCCACCGCGCGAATGGTGCGCGCGTAATCCAGGAAGTAGGCCTCGCGCCGGCGCGTGCTGTCGGCCACCGGCGGCGCGGCTTCGCCCTTGGCGCGCACGCCCATCATGCTGGGCTGCTCGTAGCTGCCGCCGGACAGCTCCAGCAGGTCCACGCCCTCTTCGCCCAGCCAGCGCACGACCTGCACGCAGTCTTCGGTGGAAAAACCGCCCTGCTGGAAGTCCGATGAGTTCAGCTTCACGCCGATCGGGAAATCGGCCGACGTGGCCGCGCGGCAGGCCCGCACCACCTCGCGCAGGAAGGACGCGCGATTCTCGAGGCTGCCGCCCCAGCGGTCGGTGCGCTGATTGACCAGCGGCGACAAAAACTGGCTGATCAGGTAGCCGTGCGCCGCGTGCACCTGGATGCCGGTGAAGCCGCAGTCGCGCGCGGTCGCGGCCACGCGGGCAAAACGCGCGATGGCGTCCAGCACTTCGGCTTCGCTCATCGCCCGCGGCGCGGCGTACTGGTCACCCGGCAGCTTGAGTGCCACCGCCGACGGCGCCACAGGCTCGGTGCACACGTGGACCGGCGTCTGGCGGCCAGGGTGGTTGATCTGCATCCACAGGTGGTTGCCCGCCGCCGTGCCGGCCCGCGCATAGGCGCGCAGCGCATCGAGCCCGCCGTTGCCGTCGATCACCACATTGCCGGGACGCTCCAGATAGCGCCGGTCGACCTGCACGTTGCCGGTGATGACCAGGCCCGCGCCGCCCTCGGACCACGCCCGGTACAGGCGCTCCAGGCGCGGCGTGGCGCGGTTCATGTCGTCGGCCAGGCCTTCGGTGAGCGCGGCCTTGCACAGCCGGTTGGCGATGATCGCACCGCAGGGCAGCGCCAGCGGCGACTCGATCGTGACTCTCATGCCTGGAACTCCCGCAGCACGCGGCCCACGCGCGGCGCGTCGGCCAGCAGACCCTTGCCATCGACCACCTGGCGGCCGTTGACCCACACGCCGCGCACGCCCGCGCCCTCGCCACGCAGGCGGGTGGCGCCCGCCGGCAGGTCGAAGCGGCGCTCGTTGCGCCCGCGGCCCACGGTGGCCGGGTCGAACAGCAGCAGGTCGGCGGCCAGGCCTTCGCGCAGCAGGCCGCGGTCGGCGATGCCGAACAGCCTGGCCGGGTGCCCGGTGAGCTTGTAGACGGCCGCGGCGGTATCGAGCGCGTGCTGGTCGCGCGCCCAGTAGCCCAGCATGTGCAGGCCGAACGCGGCATCGCACAGGAAGGTGAGGTGCGCGCCGGCATCCGACAGCGACACGTGCGTGGCGGGGTCGGACACCAGCCGGCCCACGGCCTGCGGATCGGTGTTGCGCAACTGGCCGGTGAACCAGGTGTCCAACCCTTCCTTCAGGCCGAAGTCGAGCATCCAGTCCAGCGGGTGGATGCCCTGCGCATCGGCCAGTTCCTGCAGCGAGCGGCCCTCGACGGCCGCGTTCTCCGCCTTGGCCACCTGCGCCACATGCATCAGGTGCCACTCGCCGTTGAAAAGGCCGCGGCCCTGCTGCTGCGCCAGGTCGTGCTTGACGGCGGCGCGAAAGGCCGCGCTGGCATACAGCTGATGCAGCGTTTCGTCGGGCACGCTGATCGCGGCCTTCCAGGCCGGGATGCTCTCGAACACATAGGCCGAGCGCAGCGTGAAGTCCATGGTCAGCGGGCAGGCCGACACCTGCGGGATCAGCGCATGGCCGCGCTCGCGGGCCGCCTGCATCGCGGCCAGTTCGTCGAACACCTTCTGCGGCGCCAGGTTGTTGTGGAACATCGCGGCGATCAGCACCGGGCGGCCGCTGTCGCGGGCGATGTCTTCCAGCTGCGCAAGGGGCGTCACGCTGCCCTTGGTCAGCATGAACAGGCCGCGCCCGGACTCGCCCATCGCGCGCACCAGCGCGCTCATCTCGCGCTCGTCGGCCAGCCGCGAGGGCATCGGGATGCCGCCCCAGCCGTTGTGCGGCTCGTTGGTGGAGGTGGCAAAACCCACCGCGCCGCTGGCCATCGCCTCGCGCACCAGCGCCGCCATGCGATCGATCTCGTCATCGGTGGCGGCGCGCTGATGCGCGGCCTCGCCCATCACGTAGGTGCGGATGGCCGAATGGCCGGCGAAGGCCGCCACGTTCAGGCCCAGACCGCTGGCGTCCAGCATGTCCATGTACTGCGGAATCGATTCGAAGTCCCAGCGGATGCCGGTGCGCAAGGCATCCAGCGACATGCCCTCGACCTGCGTGAGGTTGCGCATCGTCAGGTCGCGGTCGGCCGGCTTGCAGGGCGCGATCGTGAAGCCGCAATTGCCGATGACGGCGGTGGTCACGCCCAGTTGCGGGGAAGGGTCGGCGAACGGGTCCCAGGTGAGCTGCGCGTCGTAGTGGGTATGGCCATCGATGATGCCGGGCATCAGTGCCAGGCCCGTGGCGTCGACCTCGCGCGTGGCGGGGCCCAGGTGCTCGCCGATGGCGGCGATGCGATCGCCGGTCACGGCGAGGTCGGCGCGGCGCGCCGGCGCGCCACTGCCGTCGTACAGGGTGGCATTGCGGATGACCAGGTCGAACATGGTGGTTGCCCCGAAGGTGATTCAGGGGATCGAGTCTAGCCGCGTGCCGGCCGACCGGCATCATCGGGGGTCCAAGAAGCGTGGTCCAGATTGCGCAGTGCGAGATGCCCGACAAAGCACCGCGGGTCCGAGATCAGGCGCACGGCTGGCGCCGGGGGCACGACGGCTCGAAAGGGGCCATGCCCTTGCTTGCACACCCCCCGACGCTGTGCTCGAATCAATCGGCAGACAGCCCCTGCGGCGCACCCATTCCTGGAGACGTGCATGAAGTCGAGATCCATTGCCGCGCGCACGCGCCGGCACGCATTGCTCTGCGTGCTCGCCGCCACCGCGATCGGGCTTCCGGGCCTGGCCGGCGCGCAGGCTTACCCCTCCAAGCCGATCAAGATGATCATCCCCGCCGCGCCCGGCGGCGGCACCGACGTGATGGGCCGCACTCTCGCACGGGTGATGAGCGAAAAGAACGGCATCCCGGTCGTGGTCGAGAACCGGCCCGGCGCGTCGGGCTCGATCGGCGTGCAGGCCGTGATCAACGCGCCGGCCGATGGTTACACCATCCTGATGACGCTGGCCGACGCCACCACCATCTATCCGCTGCTCAAGAAGACGCCACCGTACAAGGTGGATCGCGACCTCACCCCGATCGCGCAGGTCGCGTTCACCCATGTGCTGTACGCGGTATCGGCCGCCTCGCCCTACAAGTCGGTGCAGGACCTGGTCGCGCAGAGCAAGAGCAGCAAGATGGCCTACGGTTCCAACGGCTTCGCGACTACTTCGCACCTGTGGATCGAGCTGTTCAAGCAGAAGACCGGCGCCGACATGCTGCACGTGCCGTACAAGGGCGCGGCGCCCGCGCTGCAGGGATTGCTCTCGGGCGAGCACTCGCTGGTCGTCGCCTCGCCCGCCACCCTGAAGGTGCAGATGGACGCCGGCCGGGTGCGGCCGATCGCGGCCACCAGCCCCAAGCGGCTGCCCGCCTTCCCCGACGTGCCCACCATGGTCGAAAGCGGCTACGCCGACTTCGTCGTCGGGGCCTGGTTCGGCATCTTTGCCCCCGCCAAGATGAGCCCGGCCATCGCCGACAAGCTGCACGACATGATCGTCACCGCGATGGCCACGCCCGAGTACCAGAAGCACGCCGAGAGCTTCAAGTTCGACACCCCGCAGATGCCGCGGGCCGATTTCGCGAAGCTGATCGCCGCCGATGCCGCCGTCTGGCGTGCTGCCATCGAGGCGGCCAAGATCGAGCCGGAAGACTGACATGGCCGCCGGCGCGCCGGCGCCCGAGCGCCTGGAGGACCGGCTGCTGCCCTTCCTGCAGGCGCAGCTGCCCGCCGCGCAGGGCCTCGCCCTGCACGACATCCGGCGGACCTCCTCGGGCAAGTCGCGCGAGAACTGGGTGTTCGATGCCAGCTGGCATGAAAGCGGCACGCCGCACCGGCTGGCCCTGATCCTGCGCCGCGATCCGACCGACAGCGTGCTGCGCACCGAACGGCGCATCGAATACGGCGTGCTGCGCTCGCTGGCGGGCAGCGCCCTGCCCGCGCCACGGGTGCACTTCCTGGACGAGGACGGCAGCCGGCTGGGCCGCCCGTCGCTGGTCATGGAGCGCATCGACGGCGACTGCGACTGGGAGCTGCTCAACGGGTCGGCGCCGCTTGCCGAGCGCCTCGATCTCGCCCATCGCCTGCTGGCGCTGCTGGCCGACGTGCATGCCGTCGACTGGCGCGCGCGCGGACTCGAAGGTGTGCTCGGGCACCCTGGGCCGCGGCCCGGCCTGACCGAACTGGCCCGCTGGGAGGCCGAACTGCGCCGCGTGCAGCTCGAGCCGCATCCGGAACTCGAGATCGTCATCGACTGGCTGCGCCGGCACTGCGCCCCCCAGGCCGACACGGTGCTCGTGCACGGCGACTTCAAGCCCGGCAACGTCCTGCTGCGCGGCAACCGCATCGTCGCGCTGCTCGACTGGGAGACCGCCCACCTGGGCGACCCCCTGGAAGACCTCGGCTGGATGCTCAACCCCACCCGCGCCCGCGAGCACCAGATCGCCGGCCACTGGGAGCGCGCCCAGGTCGTCGCGCAGTACCAGCGCCTGACCGGGCGCCGCATCGACCCCGAGGCGCTGCACTGGTGGATCGTGTTCGCGAACTTCAAGCTGGCCGTGATCGTGCTGACCGGCGTCAGGGCTTACCTGGATGGCGGCCTGGATCAGGCCTATCTGGGCCCGACCTGGATCATCCGCACGCTGATGCGCACCCTGAGGCAGTCCCGGGCATGAGACCCGATGTGAGCGAACTCATCGCCAGCGCCTGCCGGGTGCTGGAGGACGTGATCGGGCCCGCGCTGACCGAGGCCTATCCGCAGGAGGCGCTGCTCGACGTGGTGCGCACGCTGCGCGCGGTGCAGGACGGCTGGCCGCAGGTGCTGCCCTTCCTGCTGTGGGACAACCGGGAAACCGAGGCGCTGCTGCGCCGCGTGCGCGCGCATGCGGCCCCCGCGCTGGCCGAGCGCATCGATGCACTGCTGGCCGCCGGCAGCGCTGACTTCCCCGCGGTCGGCACGGCCACCGCCGCCGCCGCAATCCGCTCCAACCCCGTTGATTGCGCCGACACCGCCGACCCCAGCTCCGCACAGGCCCGCAATCAGGCCCTGCGCGGATTGCTCGCGCAAATCGTCGCCGACCCCGACGAGCACACCCGCGCCGCGCGCGCCGACACCGTCGACGACATCCTGCGCCACCTCGAAGAGCGCGCGCGCCGCGCGCCGCTCAAGCTCATCCCCGGCACGCCGCGCACGCCCGCCAACCAGGACACCTGAATGCTCACGACACTGGACGACACCCTGTGGCACCAGCTGCCGACCACCTTCGATCACGTCGGCACCAGCGATCCGCGCTTCTACGACCGGTTCTGGTTCGCCTGCTACGAGCGCGGCGGCGATGCGGCGCTGCAGATCACGATGGGCGCCTATCGCAACATGAACGTGATGGACATCGGGGTGGTGGTCACGCACGCGGGGCGCCAGCACAACGTGCGGGCCTCGCGTTCGCTGGGGCGTGAGATCAGCATGGCCTGCGGGCCGCTGACGGTCACGCCGGTGGTGCCGCTGCAGGAATTCGAGCTGACGCTGGCCGAGGGCGTGCACGGCGTTTCCGCGCGAATCCACTGGGAAGGAATCGCGCCCGCCGCCGAAGAGCGGCATCACTTCGAACGCTCGCGCGGGCGGGTCGTCGAAGACTATGCCCGCTTCGACCAGATCGGCCGCGCCGACGGCTGGGTCGAGATCGCCGGCAAACGCCTGGCGCTGGACAACTGGTGGGCCTGCCGCGACCACTCCTGGGGCGTGCGCCCGCGCACCGGCATCCGCGAGCCGGTCACCGGCCCGGTGGCCGACCTGAGCAAGGAGGGCTTCGTGTTCGCGCTGCTGTTCTTCTCGACCGACGACCTGGTCGGGCATGTGCAGTTCAGCCGCCGCGGCGAGCAGGCGCCCTACTACAGCGGCGATCTGCGCCGCGCCAGCGACGGCTCGGTGCGCCTGGCCACCCGGGTCGAGC
The DNA here is from genome assembly GCA_016710525.1 of Burkholderiaceae bacterium. Classification (GTDB taxonomy): domain Bacteria; phylum Pseudomonadota; class Gammaproteobacteria; order Burkholderiales; family Burkholderiaceae_E; genus Quisquiliibacterium. The sequence continues at coordinate 231,321 of JADJVQ010000003.1, read as the reverse complement.
TGCATGCGGACCTGCATCCGGGCACGCGCCGCTTCAAGCAGTGCCGGCTGACCGTGCAACTGGACGATGGCGGCGAGGTCACCCTGGACTGCACGGCGATCGGCTCATCGATCGCGATGCAGGGCCTGGGCTACAGCGGCGGCTTCAACGATCACAAGGGCCTGGGCGTGTGGCGTGGCGAACAGCACCTCGAGCACGACGTCTACGACGTCTCGCATCCGGCCGACATCGTCTATCCGGATGGCCGGTCGAACCCGCACTTCCATCGGATCCAGCCGGTGTCGGTGGTCAACCGCGAGGGCCAGACAACGGCCGATGGCACCGGCAGCCTGACCCTGATGATGAGCGGGCGCCTGCCGCAGTACGGGCTGGAGTAGCCACCGGCGGCCTCTGAACGCGCAGCGGTGTGCGGGCAACGGCGGGCCCGCCCTGACGCTACGCCGCCGCGACGAAGCCCTTCCAGGTCCGCAGGTACTGCACGAACGCCGGGCCGATCGCCTGGCTGTGCAGGTACTCGGCCGTGACCGGCCGCTCGACACAGCGAAAACCGGCGTCGGCGCTCGCCTGCCGCGCGAAATCGCGATGCAGGATGGCGCCACGCCCGATCAGCACGAAATCCGCCCCGTGGTCCAGGCAACGCTGCGCGGTGGCCGCGTCGGTGATCTTCCCGGCCACCCCCAGGCGCGTGTTGCCACGCGGCAGATCGGTGAAGTGGTCGATCAGCGGCTTGCCCTTGTAGGCAGGGTCGTCCGCCTCCTTGAAGCAGTCCCATAGCGAGAGGTCTAGGTAGTCGATCTTCCCGCCGATCATCAGCCGCTGCGCCAGCTCGCGCATCTCGCCCAGGTCGATGCCCCAGCGCTCCGGCGACAACCGCACCCCGATCTGGAAACCGGGCCGCGCCCGCGTGCGAATGCCATCCACGATCTCGATCAGCACGCGACTTCGGTTTTCCAGCGAGCCCCCATACCGGTCGCTGCGATGGTTGTTGTCGCGGTCCAGGAAGGCGGCCAGCAGATAACCGTGCGCACCATGCAGCTCGACCCCGTCGAAGCCCGCGCGCTCGGCGCGCAGCGCTGCCAGGATGAAGTCTTCCACCATCTGCTCGACCTCGACGGTGCTCAAGGCGCGGGCGCCGGTTTCGGCATCGTCCCAGGGCGCCACCGGGCGCTGTCCGGGCAGCGCGATGGCGCGCCGGCCACCGTGATAGAGCTGCACCGCGCAGGCCGCGCCGGCGGCATGCAGCCGCTGCGCCATCCCAGACAGGCCCGCGATGTGCTCGTCCGACGAAATGCCCAATTGTCCCGCCATGCCCTTGCCCGCCAGATGCACCCAGGTCGCGGTGGTGAGCGTCATCGCGAAGCCGCCCTCGGCACGCGCCACCAGCCAGCGGACTTCGTCGTCGCCGACGCAGCCGTCGGCGTGGCTCTGGTCGTTGGCCATCGGTGCCAGCACGAGGCGATTCTTCAGGGCCGGGCCGCGATGAAAGGTGAGGCTGTCGGATAGCTTGGCGGTCATGGTGAACAGTCCCTAGTCGGTAGGGGGATGTCGCCTGCCATCGCGCCGGGAGGGGGATATCAGGCGACGAGGCATCGATGCATCCTCCCGCGAGCGATTATCGGACAAGCCCCGGCCCCGATCTGGCACGGCTGTGTCACTTACCCGCCGATGCACTCGCACACCGCCGAGATGCGCTGGCCGCTGGCATTGCCGGTGGTGACGGTGGTCTAGTGTCGTGAGTTAAAAATTCATTGAAATATTGGTATTCGTCGCCATCTGTCGTGTAGGGTATCGATACGACGAGGTGGGGGATGCGAGGAAGGCCGAAGGCAGAGCTGGTGTTGGCTCAAGACGAGAGGGAGCAACTTCAGGCCTGGGCACTGCGTCGCAAGACGGCGCAGGCCTTGGCATTGCGCTCGCGCATTGTATTGAGCTGCGCCCAGGGCCTGACCAATCAAGCGGTGGCCGCGCAGCTGCAGATCACGCAGCAGACCGTCTCGAAGTGGCGTCAACGGTTCGTCGTGCAGCGTCTGGACGGACTGCTGGATGCGCCGCGCACAGGGGCGCCAAGAACCATCGATGACGCCAAAGTTGACGTGGTGATTGCTCGCACGCTGGAGTCGGTGCCGCGCAACGCCACGCACTGGAGTACGCGCACCATGGCCGGCGAGATGAAGATGTCGCAGACGGCCATCTCGCGCATCTGGCGTGCGTTCGGCTTGCAGCCGCATCGCCAGGAGACCTTCAAGCTTTCCACCGACCCGCTGTTTGTCGAGAAGGTGCGCGACATCGTGGGGCTGTACCTGGACCCGCCGGTGAAGGCGATGGTTTTGTGCGTGGACGAGAAGAGCCAGATCCAGGCGCTGGACCGCACGCAGCCCATCTTGCCCATGGCCCCGGGCACCCCCGAGCGGCGCACGCACGACTACATGCGCCACGGCACCACGACACTGTTTGCGGCGCTCGACATCGCCACCGGCAAGGTCATTGGCCAGACCCATCGGCGTCATCGCGCCAGCGAATTCCTCTCGTTCCTGCGTACGATCGAAGCCAATGTTCCGGCCGAGTTGGACGTGCACCTGGTGATGGACAACTACGCCACCCACAAGACCCCCGCGATCCGTGCCTGGTTCGCTCGACATCCCCGGTTCCAAATCCACTTCACGCCGACCTCGGCATCGTGGCTGAACCAAGTTGAACGCTGGTTCTCCACGCTCACTCAGAAATATTTGCGCCGCGGCACGCATCGATCGACCCGTCAGCTCGAGCAGGCGATTCGCCAATACTTGGAGAGTCACAATGCCGACTCCAAGCCGTTCGTGTGGACGAAATCTGCCGATGACATTCTGGCGAGCATTCAGAGGTTTTGTTTGCGAATTTCTAACTCACGACACTAGGAGTCTGTCGGAGTATCGGCCACCGCAATGAGGTGGTGGCCGGCTAAGATTGAGCCATCAGCGTAGCGCATGAGGCGAGCCCTCCGATGAGTAGATTCGTTCAGATCGATCGGGACACGGCGTACCTGCTGCCGCCGTCGGTGCAGGAGTGGCTGCCCGAGGACCACTTGGCGCGGTTCATCGTGGAGACGGTCGAGCAACTGGACCTTTCGGAGTTGAATCGCGAGTATGCAGGCCGCGGAATGGCGGCGTTTCCGCCGGCGATGCTGCTGGCGCTGCTGTTCTACGGGTACGCCACCGGCGAGTTCTCCAGCCGTCGCATCGAGCGGGCGACATACGACTCGGTGGCGTTCCGGTTCATCGCAGCCAATACGCACCCCGACCACGACACGATTGCTGCGTTTCGCAAGCGGTTCCTGCCGCAGTTGAAGGGCCTGTTCGTGCAGATCCTGCAGGTGGCGCGCGCCCTGAAGCTGCTCAAGGTGGGCAACGTGAGTCTGGATGGCACCAAGGTCAAGGCCAACGCGAGCAAGCACCGGGCGCTCAGCTACGGGCATGCGAACCGGATCGAGGCGCACCTGAAGGCCGAGGTCGAGCAGTTGCTGCGCCTGGCCGAGCAGGCCGACCAGCGCAACATCCCCGATGGGATGGATGTGCCGGCGGAGATCGCGCGCCGCGAAGCGCGGCTGGCAGCGATCCGTCAGGCTAAGACGGAGATCGAGGCACGGGCGCGGGAGCGTCTGAACGCTGAGCGCCAGGAATACGAAGCCAAGGTGGCCGCGCGCGAAGTGCGCCAGAAGAAGACGGGCAAGAAGATCGGGGGCAAGCCCCCGAAGCCGCCCACGGGTGGCGTGCGCGAGTCCGACCAGATCAGCCTGACCGACGATGAATCGCGGATCATGAAGACCAGCGGTGGCGGATTCGAGCAGGCCTACAACGCGCAGGCGCTCACCGATGTGGACACGAAGTTGATCGTGGGCGCGTTCGTCACGCAGCAAACAGGCGATGTCAAACAGATTGAGCCGGCGCTGGCCTGCCTGAACGAACTGCCTGCGCAACTGGGCAATCCCGAGCACCTGCTGGCCGATACCGGGTACTGCAGCAAGGACAACGTGCGCCGCTGCGAGGCCGCTGGGCTCACGCCCGTGATCGCGATGAAACGCGATGCGCACCACCCTTCGGTGCAGGAGCGATTTGCGCCGGGGCCCTCGGAGCCACCGGGTGACGATCCGATGCTGCGGCTGCATCACCGGCTGGCCACGCCCGAGGGAAAAGCCATGTACGCCCGGCGCAAGACGACCAGCGAGCCGGTGTTCGGAGTGATTAAACACGTGTTGAGGTTCCGGCAGTTCTTGCTGCGCGGGCTCAAGGCGGTTGACGGCGAATGGAGCCTGGTAAGCATCGCTTGGAACCTGCGTCGGATGCATACGCTAAGGCTCGCGCAATGAGTCTGCGGGGGGCAAACGGCTCTCACGGGTCCCTGCGCGAACCACTACAAATGCCTCCGGCGGCCATTTAACCGTAACCGTGGGAAACACCATGCGCAATGGGGCCATCAGCATGCTTTACCTTGCCGCCGGGGCTTCAACTCCGACAGACTCCTAGGGGTCGCGGTTCCGAATGGCACCCGAGTAAAATCGTCCGCACGCATGCCGCGGAGGTGTGCGTGACGCCAAGCAGTTTCACCGACAGGACATCACCATGACCTCGCCCGAATCGGCTGCCACCGCGCGCCGCACCGTCCTTGTCACCGGCGCCGCCTCCGGCATCGGTGCCGCCACCGCCCGGCGCTTCCTGCGCGAAGGCTGGAACGTGGTGATCAATCATCTCGAGGGCCAGCAGGCCGAAGCGCAGGAAGTGGCCGCGGGTGCCACCGCACCCGGCCAGCGCGCGCTGTGCGTGGCTGCCGACGTGACCCAGGACGCCGACTGCGTCCGCATGCTCGCGGCCACCGGCGAGGCCTTCGGCATGCTGCACGCGCTGGTCAATGCCGCCGGCATCAGCAAGATGGTGCCGCACTCGCGCCTGCACGACGTGTCGGCCGACGACTTCCAGCGCATCTACGCGGTCAACACCATCGGCCCGTTCCAGATGATCCGCGCGGCGGCGCCTCTGCTGAAGGCCGCGTCCACCGAGCCGGTGCGCGCCTCGATCGTCAACATCTCGTCGGTCGCGGCGCTGATGGGCAGCGGCTCGTCGGTGCCCTATGCCTGCAGCAAGGCGGCGGTCAACGCACTCACCCTGTCGATGGCCCGTGTGCTGGCGCCCGAGGTGCGCGTGAACGCGGTCTGTCCGGTGCTGGTCGAACAGGGCTTCGTGCAACGGCTCGCGCCCGCGATGTTCGACGCCTTCCGCGAGCACCAGGTGAAGGTGTCACCGCTCAAGCGGCTGGGTCACCCGGACGAGGTTGCCGAAGCCATTTACTGGCTGTCGACCGGCGCGTCGATGATGACCGGTTCGATCGTCGAACTGGACTACGGGATGCACCTGACGTCGACTTGAGCACCGGGCGGACCGCAGCTTGTCCTGGCATCAGCGGACGGGAATGCGCCGAGCCGTGCCGGCCTTGACCGTCTCTTCGGAGCCGATGCGCCACTCGCCGAACGGGTCGACATAGACATTCAGGATGCGGATCCAGTTCTCTTCCACTTCGGTTGCCGCGCGGTACAGCGTACGGACGGTATAGGTCGCCTTGACCGGATACACCAGAGTCCCGACCTGGCCGTTGCCCTGGTCCTGCCGGTAGCTCCAGGGACGCGATCCGCCCACCTGAAGCGCGCTCACCTCCACCTGCACCGCGCCCTCCTGACCCGGCGGGACAGGCTTTTCGCCTTTGGCGCAGCGGATGAGCCTGGTCAGCAGTGCCGGGTCGGGCTGCGCGCCGTTCTTGCTCGGCGATTGCGCGACCGGACACGGCACGAAGGCGGTTGGAGCGGCCGGCTCACGTGGCGCCGGCACGGCCGGCGCCACCGCCGTGGCTGGCGGCTTGGGTCCGTTCGGGGCTGCAGGCGGCGCTGCGGGTGCCGCAGCAACCGTCGGCTGGGCAGGTGCCGCGGCCAGGGGCCGGATCACATTGAGCTTGCAGTAGTACTCGACACCGTTCGAATCGGCCTTCACCCGATACCAGCTGCCGTCTTCACCATCGCCGCGTCGAAAGGGCAGCACCGTGCCTTTTTCGTAGTACTTCTCATACTGGGGGTCTGGCATCCCGACGACGTTGCACAACACCCGGTCGCCGGCGCTGTATTTCGCCTGGGCGCCGACCGGTCCTGCTGAGACGGTCAATAGCGCGACGAGGGCATAGGGCGGCCAGGCTGCGTGGGTCGAGGCTCGGAGACAAAGGGGCATAGTCGGGTTTCGGACAAGGGATGGAGGGAGTTGCATTCAGGTGCGGGCTCCAGCGCAGCCGGACGGCCGGGCACGGAGGGCTCTGCACCTTGGCGCTCACTGGCGCGTGATGATCAGGTGAGTGGCCAGCGGCGAGGCCTCATGCCGGGTGCAGGCGTAGCCCAGGGCGGGAAGGTCCACCCCTTCGAACAGTCGCTCGCCTGAGCCCAGAAGGACCGGCGAAATGGCAACGTGCATTTCATCGATCAGACGCCGGCGAAGGTACTGCTGGATGACCTGGACGCCACCACCCAGACGGACGTCCTTCCCCGCGGCGGCTTCGCGGGCTCGCGCCAGTGCGGCGTCGATACCGTCGGTCACGAAATGGAAGGTCGTTCCGCCTTCCATGACCAGCGGTGCGCGCGCATGGTGCGTCAGCACGAACACCGGAACGTGATACACGGGGTTCTCTCCCCACCAGCCCCGCCAGGCTTCATCCGGCCAGGGGCCGCGGACGGGCCCGAACATGTTCCTGCCGAGGATCCATGCGCCGAAGTTGCTGAAGCCGCGCGCCGCGAAGTCTTCGTCGATACCCTGCGTCGCCCCGCCTTCGCCGCCGAACACCGCCTTCTGGAACGTCCGCGTGGACATGGCCCATGCGTGAAGCGATGTGCCGCCGACCCCGAGGGGGTTTTCGAGATCCTGGTTCGGGCCAGCGCCGAAGCCGTCGAGCGAAATCGTGAAGCTCTCTACCCGGAGTTTGGACATGATGCATCCCTGTTTCGAAGGTCGGTGCCGGAGTCGGCGGCGTCCCGGGTGGTCGCCGCGACGTGTCCGGGTGGAGCGGCTTACCCGCCGATACGCTCGAACACCGCCGAAATGCCCTGGCCGCCGCCGATGCACATGGTCTCCAGGCCGTAGCGGGCGCCGCGCCGATGCATCTCGCCGACCAGCGTCGACAGGATGCGCCCGCCGGTGGCGCCCACCGGATGGCCCAGCGAGATGCCGGAGCCATTGACGTTCATGCGTTCGAAGTCCTGATCGGTGAACTTCCATTCGCGGGTGCAGGCCAGCACCTGCGAAGCGAACGCTTCATTGAGCTCGATCAGGTCCATCTGCGCCAGCGTGAGACCCGCGCGCTCCAGCGCCTTGGCGGTTGCCGGCACCGGGCCGATGCCCATGCGGTTCGGTGCGACGCCGCCGATCGACCACGTCACCATCCGCGCCAGCGGCGTCAGGCCCATCTCGCGCGCCAGCGCGGCGGTGGTGACGATGCAGGCCGAGGCGCCGTCGTTCTGGCCGCTGGCGTTGCCGGCGGTCACGGTGGCCTCGGGGTCCTGCCTGAGCATCATCGGCTTGAGCTTGCCCAGGCTCTCGGCCGTGGTGCCCGGGCGCGGATGCTCGTCGGCGGTGACCAGCGTGCTGCCCTTGGCGCCGGGCACTTCCACCGGCACGATCGCATCCGCGAAGCGGCCCTCGGTCTGCGCGGCCACCGCACGCTGGTGCGAGCGCGCCGAGAACTCGTCCTGCTCCTGGCGGCCGATCTTGTACTCGCGGCGCAGGTTCTCGGCGGTCTCGATCATGCCGCCGGGCACCGGGAAGTTGCGCCCGCCGGCGGTGACACGGCCACGCGCCAGCGCATCGGAAAAGTTCATGCCCTCGCCCTTGACCCCCCAGCGCAGGCCGGTGGAGTAGAAGGGCGCGTTGCTCATCGACTCGGCGCCGCCGGCAATCACCACGCGCGAGGCGCCGGTGGCCACCTGCATCACCGCATACGCGATGGCTTGCAGTCCCGAGCCGCAGCGCCGATCGAGCTGGATGCCGCCGACGGTGATCGGCAGGCCGGCGTCCAGACCCACCACGCGGCCCAGCGCGGGCGCATCCATGCTCGGGTAGCACTGGGCGAAGATGACGTCGTCGACCTGGTCGACCGGCAGCTTCGTGCGCTCGAGCAGACCGCGGATGACGGTCGCGCCCAGGTGGTGGGCCGACAGATCTTTGAAGACGCCGCCGAAGCGGCCGACGGGCGTGCGCAGGGGCGCGCAGATGACGGTGTCGATGGTCATGGATTTGTCCTGTCGAAGAGGAAGTGGAGTCGGAAAGAGGGGTCAACCATACCGCACCGCCGGGGGGATTCCCGCGCGTCGCTGCGCTCCGGCAGGCGGTCGCGCGGCGGCTCGCGGGAGATCCGGTGAGCGGGCTCAGTCGCTTCGTTCACGGCGAAGGCTGGGCAATCCGATGCCGGTGGCATCGAAGCCGCCGTCGACCGCCAGGGTCTGGCCATTGATGTAGCTGGCCGACTCGCTGCACAGGAACCACACGCCCGAGGCGATCTCGTCCTCGGTGCCATAGCGGTTCAAAGGAATGGCGTCGTGGTAGTCGGCGCGAATATCGGCGGTGTGCACCTGCTTGGCCATGGCGGTATCCACCGGGCCGGGGGCGATCGCATTGACCCGGATGCCCACCGCACCCAGCTCGGCCGCCTGCTGCTTGGTGAGGTGGATCAGTCCGGCCTTGCTGGTGCCATAGGCCACCCGCAGCAGGCTGGCGCGCAGGCCCGAGATCGAGGCAATGTTGACGACGCTGCCGCCCCCGCCGCGCAGCATCACCGGCGCAGCGGCCTGGGTGCACAGGAATGGCCCGGTGAGGTTGACCGCGATCACCCGCTCCCATTCCTGCGCGGTGGTCTGCAGTAACGGCTTGAACACCGCGACTCCGGCGTTGTTCACCAGCGCATCGAGCCGGCCGAAATGGGCGTCCAGCCGCTGCACCGCGGCGGCCACCTGGTCTTCGAGGGCGACGTCGCAGGCCAGCGTGAGCACGCGCGCGTGCTCGGCCAGCTCGGCGGCGGCCAGGGCCAATGCGGGCGCGTCGATGTCCAGCATCGCCACGCGCCAGCCCTCGGCCAGGAAGCGGCGGGCCACCGCGAGGCCGATGCCGCGCGCGGCACCGGTGACCAATGCCACCCGGGGGGTTGTCGTCATCGGGTCATTATAGGAGGCGACAGGGGATCGGTCGGCTCGCGGCCGAGGAAGGCCCCGTCCGAGGCCAGTCGAGCCTGCAGGCTGGCCACCGGGAGCTCGCGCGCCGCCATGCCACCGCCGTGCGCCAGGGCCGCCGCACTGCCCGCCGCCTGCCCCATCACGAAGCAGCCACCCGACACCCGTGCCGCCGATTGACCGCCGTGCGTCATCGAGGCGCAGCGCCCGGCCACCAGCAGGTTGTCCACCCCTTGCGGCAGCAGCATCCGATACGGCAGGTGATTGAAACCGCGGCCGCCCGAAACCGTCGGGAACCGGAAAGACACATTGCCGGCCACGTGCTCCTCGACCATCCAGCCGTTCACGCCGATCGTGTCCTCGAAGCTGACGCTGGCGAGCACGTCGGCCTCGGTCAGCTGGTAGGCGCCGACGATGCGCCGGGTCTCGCGGATGCCCACCTGGGGCGCGATCTCCAGCAGGTAGGCTTTCTCGAATCCTGGTGCGAACTCGCGCAGGAAGCGCACGAAGTTCACCGCCTGGGCGCGGCCGTCGATCTCGGCCGCGCTCAGTTGCCAGACATCGGTGCCGTCAACCGGTCCGCCATCGGCATTGCTCAACTGGGTGACGTTGGCCCGCCATTCCGCGGGATTGGTCTGCGGCCGGATCACCGGCGATTTGCGCGAGAACCGATAACCGCGCTGCTCGGCCTTTTCCATCAGCGGGCCGAAGTGGTTCCAGGCGTCGCCGGCGCGCACCGGGTCCACGCCGTGGACACGGAACATCATCGACGGGTACATCATGCCGTGGCCGTCCTCGCCCTTCTCGAAGGGCACGCCCGCGAACGCGGCCAGGTCGCCATCGCCCGAGCAGTCGATGAAGCTGCGCGCGCGCACCGCGCCGCGGCCCGACTTGGATTCGACCAGCAATGCGTCGATGCGCGAGGGCCCGCCCATCACCACCCCGACCGCGAGGGCGTGGAAAAGCAGCCGTGCGCCGCTGCCGGTGACGAGTTCGTCGGCCGCCACCTTCAGCGCGGCGTTGTCGTACGCCTGCGCTGCGCTCCTGCCACCGAACAGCGGGTGCGGATCGCGCAGCCCGCCCAGCGCGCGCAGCCGATCGAGCAGTTCGTCGGCCAGGCCGTGCACCACCTGGCGGATCTCGCCGTGGACGCTGGCATGCAGCCCGCAGAAGTTGGTGACACCGGCGGCGGTGCCCATGCCGCCCAGGAAGCCGTAGCGCTCGACGAGCAAGGTGCGCTGGCCCTGTCGGGCGGCCTGGGTGGCAGCGGCAATGCCGGCGGGACCGCCGCCCAGCACGAGCACATCGACTTCGTCGAGGACGGCGGTTTCGCGACGCGGTTCGACGACGCTACCGAGTTGGCGGGACGGGAGGGTCATGGTGTGGCTCCTACACGGTTCATCGGCCGACGCGCGCGCGATCGGGCGCATCCCCGGTGAAGCGTACCTGAAGCGTTGCAGGCGGCTTGACACACGCGAACGAAGTTCGATAAATGGGCAATGGATTCGCTGATCATGCGCTGCGAGACACTGCACCCCCCCGCCCTTCGCGACCGCGAGGGTCGATGACGGCCCGGACCGAAGGCACGTTCGGGGTTGCCGCGCCAGGCGCGCGCGCGCCCGACCACGACCTGATCATCGCCGGTTACGGCCCGGGCGGCGCGACGCTGGCCAACCTGCTGGGCCGGCGCGGCTGGCGGATCGCCGTGCTCGATGTCGCCACCGGGATCTACCCGAAGCCTCGGGCGATCACCGCCGATCACGAGGTGCTGCGCACCTTTCAGGAATGCGGTCTGGCCGACTCGATCGACACTCGCTGGGCGCACCCCGGCACCGACTACGTCGGGCTGCAAGGGCAGGTGATCAAGCGCTTCTACCCCGCGCCCCCGCCCGAGCCGCTGGCGTGGATGCCCAGCTGGATGTTCATGCAGCCCGAGCTGGAGGCGTCACTGCGCAAAGGGGTGTCGCGCTATCCGGGCGTGGTCGAGATGCTCGGCCATGAACTGCTGCACTACGGACAGGACGACGATGGCGTGACGGCGTCGGTGCGCCGGCTGGCTGACGGCCAGTCCACGACGCTGACCGCGCGCTGGCTCGTGGGCGCCGACGGCAGCCGCAGCACGGTGCGCCGCCAGTCGGGTGCACCGATCGAAGACCTGGCCTTCGACGAATGGTGGATCGTCGTCGATGCCTGGGTGCGCGGGCCCACACGGCTTGCACCCCGATGCGTTCAGTACTGCCGACCCTCACGGCCCGGCACCTACATCGTCGGGCCCGGCGATTTGCGTCGGTGGGAGGTCAAGCTGCTCCCGGGCGAGAAACCCGAAGACTTCGCCAGCGACGAATCGGTGATGAAGGCGCTTTCGAGCTTCGTCGACACGACTCACCTGGAATTGCATCGGGTCGCGGTCTACCGCTTCCACGCGCTGGTCGTGGAGCGCTGGCGCGAGGGGCGGGTGTTCCTGCTCGGCGACGCGGCCCATCAGATGCCCCCGTTCCTGGGCCAGGGCCTGTGCGCGGCGGTGCGCGATGCCTACAACCTCGCTTGGAAGCTCGACGGCGTCGGGCGGCTGGGCTGGAACCCCGCGCTGCTCGACACTTACGGCATCGAACGCAAGCGGCATGTTCGAACGGTGGTCGGACACGCCAAGGATTTCGGCCTGATCATCGGCGAGCTCGACGTCGAACGCGCGAGGGCGCGCGACCTCGAGCTGGGCGCGCTGCTGGCCAGCGGCCAATCCGAAACCGTCCGCCAAAAATTCATTCCTGGCCTTGAAGCCGGCCTGATCGATCATGAAGAGGACCGGCGGCCTCGACCCGGCGCGGGCGAACTCTTCGTGCAGCCTTGGGTACAGGACGCAGACGGTTTCGTGCGCCTGGACGATCGTCTGCCCCCCGGCTTCGCGATCGTGTCGTGCGATGAAGAGCCGATCGCCTGGCTCGATGCCGACACCGCGGCACTGTGGGAACGCCTGCAGGGGAAGCTGGCCGTCGTGACATGGGCCGGGATGTCGGTCGGCGCGAAGGCGCCGATCCGGGAAGCACGCGAGGCGCTGCGGGTGACCGAGCGAGACGGCCTGCTCACCGGCTGGCTGCGCGGGCACGCAGCCCGCGCGGCGCTGGTGCGACCGGATCGGTATGTCTATGGGTTCGCGAAGGATGCGTCGCATCTGCGCGGGATGATTCTCGACATTGCCAGGGCGGTACTGAGCCGCTGAAGCCCGGCTTCAATCGGCGAAATCGAAGGATCGGGCGCCGGCCTCCATGTCCCGTTTCTCCCCTATCCCAACCCCGCCCTGCACCGCTCTACCGCTATCCTCTGCCCACCGCCCCCACCTCCGGAGCCTCTCCATGCGCTTCACCTGGTTCAACCTGATGCCCTGGCCCGACCTGCCGGCCGACTTCCGCGAGAAGAACCGGTCGGTGTGGGTCGACATCGACTCCAAGCTCTTCGACCCGGTCCGGGCACATGACGTCTACAACATGTACATGGACCTGCTGGAGTACGCGGGCACGCTGGGCTTCGACGGCATCGGGGTGAACGAGCATCACCAGAACGGCTACGGCATCATGCCCTCGCCGAACATCATTGCCGCCGGTCTGGCGCGGCGCACATCGGATGTCGCGCTGGTGGTGCTGGGCAATTCGATCGCGCTGTACAACCCGCCGGTGCGGGTGGCCGAAGAGTTCGCGATGCTCGACTGCATCTCGGGGGGACGGCTGGTGGCCGGCTTCCCGGTGGGCACCAGCATGGACACGAACTACTGCTACGGGCAGATTCCGGCGCTCACACGCGAGAAGTACGCCGAGGCCCATGACCTGATCAAACGGGCCTGGACCGAGCCCGAACCGTTCGCCTTCAATGGCCGCTACACGCAGCTGCGCTATGTGAACATCTGGCCGCGGCCGGTGCAGCAGCCGCATCCGCCGGTGCACATCCCGGGCGGCGGGTCGGTCGAGACCTACGACTTCTGCATCGACAACACCTACTCGTACTCCTACCTGTCGTTCTCCGGCTACATCCGCGCCAAGGCGCTGCTGGCCGGCTACTGGGACCGGGTGGCGCAGCGCAACGCGCCCGACGCGTCGCCCTATCGCGCCGGCTTCGCGCAGACCATCTGCGTGGCCGAGACCGATGAGGAGGCCGAGCGGCTGTATTCGGAGCACGTGCTCTATTTCTACAACCGCTGCCTGCACGTCTTCCCGGGATTTGCCGACGCCCCCGGGTATCGCACGATCAAGACCATCCAGAGCGGCGCGCTGTCGCAATATGCGCCGGTGCGCGGCGGTTATGCCTCGCTCACCTGGAAGGACCTGGTCGAAGGCGGGCACATCATCGCCGGCAGCCCCGAGACCGTCCGCCAGCGCATGGAAGACCTGATCAAGGGCCTCAACGTGGGCAACATCTTCTGCCTGCTGCACGTGGGCGACATGCCGCTGGACAAGTGCATGTACTCCACCCGCCTGTTCGCCGAAAAGGTCATGCCGAAGCTGCGCGACCTGTTCCCGGAGTTCGCCGACGACAACCGGTTCTGGTGCAAGCCGCTGGCCCGGCAGGCGAAGGTGGGCAACCTGCCCGATGCCGCCAAGGTGGCGGCGAGCATGGCGCGATAAGGGAGCCGACCATGGAACTGAAGACCATACCCACCCACCATGTGCCGGTGCACTACTACGTGGGCGGCCAGGGGCAGGCGCTGGTGTACCTGCATGCCGCCGGCGGCCTGACCGACGCAGACCCCTTCCTGGCGGCACTGGCCGCACGCTATCGCGTATACGCGCCGCTGCTGCCCGGCTACGGCCCCAGCCAGGAGTGCGAAACGCTGCGCACGATGCTCGACATCGCGCTGCATACGGCCGACGTGGTCGATGCGCTCGGCCTGACCGATCCGATCCTGGTCGGCCATTCGATGGGCGGCATGATCGCCGCCGAGATGGCGGCGCTGGCGCCCCATTCGGTATCGCGGCTGGGACTGCTGGCCCCTGCCGGCCTGTGGCTGGATGCGCACCCGATCCCCGACCTCTTCGCGATGCTGCCCTACCAGCTGCCGGAGTACCTGTTTCACGACGTCGAGGCCGGTCGCGCCAGAATGGCCACCGGCACGCAGATGGACAACCCGGAGTGGCTCAAGGCCTTCCTGGTCACCAACGCGCGCCAGCTGGGCATGGCGGGCAAGCTGCTCTTCCCGATTCCGGACCGCGGCCTGGCCCAGCGCCTGTATCGCATCCGGGCCAAGACCCTGATTGCCTGGGGCGACAGCGACAAACTGATCGTGCCAGCCTACGGGGAGGCCTTCCAGTCGGCCATCGCCCGCTCGCAACTGGTCCGCGTGGCCAAGGCGGGCCACATGCTGCCGCAGGAGCAGCCCGCGGCGGTCATCGACGCGCTGGCGCGCCTCGGCTGACGCCGACCCGACCCATTCAACCGGATGAGAACCATGACCCAGCAATCCGTCGGCGTCACGCCGGCCGCCGATTCCACCGCCGCCGAGGTGCTGTACGACGCGCGCGACCACATCGCGACCATCACGCTGAACGCACCCGAGCGCATGAACACCATCTCGCGCCCGATGCTCCAGCTGCTGAGCGAGCTGCTGCTCAAAGCCGATGCCGACCCCGCCGTGCGCTGCGTGATCCTGACCGGCGCCGGCCGGGCGTTCTGCGCCGGGCTCGATGTGCGGGCGCAGGCCAAGGGCACCGGCATGCTGCGCACCGACACCGCGCCGCGCACCTCGATCGACCTGCGCAATTCCCCGCCCACCGTGCTGCACGCGATGGAAAAGCCGGTGATCTGCGCGGTCAACGGCGGGGCCGCGGGCTACGGCATGGACCTGGCCATCGGCAGCGACATCCGGATCATGGCGCGCTCGGCCAAGCTCGCCGCCGCCTTCTGCAAGCGCGGGGTGCTGCCCGAATCCGGCAGCACCTGGTATCTGCCGCGCATGATCGGCTGGGACAAGGCCGCGCAGCTGATCTTCACCGGCCGCACCCTGAATGCCGACGAGAGCCTGGCCTGGGGCCTGGCCACCGAGGTGGTCGACGACGGCCAGGAGCTGGCGCGCGCACGCGCGCTGGCCGCCGAGATCGCGGCCAACGCGCCTTTGGCGGTGCAGGCCGCCAAGCGCATGATGCGGATGGGCTGGAACGAACCCTTCCCCGAACACGTTCACCACGTCTACCTGCAGTTGTTGCCGCTGATGCAGACCGAGGACGTGAAAGAAGGCATGAAGGCGTTCGCCGAGAAGCGCGCGCCGAAGTTCGAAGGACGCTGAGCGATCCCAGCCGCCCGAGCCAAGGACATCGCCATGCACGTGCTGGTCACCGGATTCGAGCCCTTCGGCGGCGAAACCATCAACCCTTCCTGGGAAGTGGCGCGCGCGCTGGATGGCGAGGCGATCGCTTCGGCCCGCGTGCAGGCGCTGCGCCTGCCCTGCCGCTTCGGCGAAGCCTCGCGTGTGCTGGCCGAGGCACTGGCCGCGAACTCGCCCGAGGTGGTGATCGGTCTGGGTCAGGCCAGCAGGCGGCACGATGTGTCGGTGGAGCGGATCGCGATCAACATCGACGACGCGCCGATGCCCGACAACGGCGGCGACTGCCCGGTCGACCGGCCGGTGGTGGCCGGCGCCCCGGCCGCGTACTTCTCAAGCCTGCCGATCAAGCGCATCGTGGCCACGCTGCGCGCGGCCGGCGTTCCGGCGTCGGTGTCTCAGACCGCCGGCACCTTCGTGTGCAATCACGTCTTCTACAGCCTCGCGCATCTGCTGGCCACCCGGCACCCGAACACCCGCGGCGGATTCATCCATCTGCCGATGCTGCCGATGCAGGCGGCCGCCCACCCGGGCCTGTCGAGCCTGTCGCTGGACACCATGGTGGCGGGCATCCGCGGCGCGGTGCAGGTGTCGCTGCAGACCCAGGGCGACTGGGTGCTCGGCGGCGGCGCGCTGGAGTAGGCCGAGCGGCCGATTGTCATCCGTCGCAGCGAGTATTACCATGAAACTCATGGTAATACCTCGAGGACGTGATGTCCACCACACTGACCAGCAAAGGCCAGGTCACCATTCCCAAGTCGATTCGCGATGCCTTGAAGCTCGAACCCGGCATGGCGGTCGAATTCTCGGTGAATCGCGACGGCGAAGTCGTGTTGCATCCGGCCCGCAAACCGGGACGTCGCGCGGAACTCAAGGATCGCTTCGCCGCGGTCCGCGGCAGCGCCGACATCGCCTGGCGCACCGATGACCTGATGCGCCTGCTTCGGGACTGATCGCCGTGCTGCTCGTCGACACCAACGTGCTGATCGACGTGCTCGAAGACGACCCGCGCTGGGCCGACTGGTCGATCCGGCAGCTGCGGGCGCAAGCCCAGGTGCATGCGCTCACCATCAACCCAATCATCTACGCCGAATTGTCAGCGGCGTTCAGTACGCTGGAGTCGCTGGACAGCGTGATCGAGCGGCTGCAGCTCGCTTGGCTCGAGCTGTCCCGTCCCGCACTGTTCCTGGCGGGCAAGGCATTTGCCCGCTATCGTGGCGCCGGCGGCACAAAGACCCAGGTGCTCGCCGACTTCTTCATCGGTGCGCAGGCCGCAGTGGAGTCCTGCCCTGTACTGACCCGCGACCCCAGGCGTTACACGGCGTACTTTCCGACCGTCCGCCTGATCACGCCCCAGAGCTGACCGGGGCGCGGCAGCCCGCGCCTATGACGAGGCCGTGCCGCCTGGCCCACCCAGCCTCAGCGGCGCGCCAGACCGCTGACGGCTCGTAACGGCTCATGGCTCGTACTTGATGCCGAAATCCTGCGACATCTTGCGCCAGCGCTCCAGTTCGCCGCGGGTGAAGGTCGCGAACTCTTCCGGCGTGGGCGTGACCACTTCGCTGCCGGTTTCGGCCAGCCAGGCCGCGAACTCGGGCTCGCGCACGACCTTGGTGATCTCGGCGTTCAGGCGGGTGATGGCCGCCTTGGGCGTTCCGCCCGGCACGAACAGTCCGGTCCACGACAGCATGTCGAAGCCGGCAAAGCCCATCTCCCCCATCGTCGGCAGGTTCGGGAAACGCGGCAGCCGCCTGGGCCCGAGCGTGCCCACCGGAATGACCTTGCCCGGCACGATGTACTGCTTGTCGACCTCGGCCAGGAAGCCGATCGCGACATGGATCTGGCTGCTGGCCACATCGAGCAGCATCGGCCCGGTGCCCTTGTAGGGCACGCTGCGCACCTGGATCTTGGCGCTGCGCGCCAGCAGCTCGCAGATGAAGTGCTGGCCGCTGCCATGACCGGACGTGCCGCAGGTCAGCTGCCCGGGGCGGGCCTTCGCCCACTCGATCAGCTCGGCCAGGGTTTTCACGCCCATGGTCGAGTTGACCACCATCACCGGAAAACCGAGCGTGAACTGGGCGACCGGCGTCAGGTCCTTGATCGGGTCATAGCGGATCGGCATGCCCAGCGCGGGCGCGACCACCACTTCCGTGTTGCCCCCGAACAGGGCCGTGTAACCGTCGGCCGGCGACTTGGCGACGAAATCGGCGCCGATCGTGGTCGACGCGCCCGGCTTGTTCTCGACGACGATGGGCTGCTTGAGCAGCTCGCCCAGCCGGGCGCCGAAGCGGCGCGCCCGGATGTCGACCACCCCGCCGGCCTGCGACGAGACGATGAACTTGATCGGTTTGGCCGGATACTCCTGCGCCTTCGCGGCCGGCACACCGAACAGTCCGGCCGCCGCGATCGCCAGTCCCAGCAGCCCGATCGTGCCGCGCTTCGTGTCATGACCCATCTGCGTTGTCTCCTGTGTTTTAGTTGTGTCGGCTGGCGTCTCGCCAAAGCCTGACGGCAGGATGACGGCACAACGGGAGAATTTCAAGCTAGGCGCTACGCGTCTCGGACCTGAGGCCAGGCCCCGCGATGCGCGAACAGAAGGTCAGCCAGCGCATCCTTGGCTGTCCACCCGCGCGAACATCGGGGCCGATCGCTCCAGAACGCCGTATCCCGGGCTGAACCAGACGAAGGCGCACCCTGCAGCCTGCGCGCTGCGGGCATCCAGCGCACTGTCGCCAATCATCCATGCCTCGTCCGGCGGGACATCCACGACCGCGAGCACCTGCTGCAGCGGCAGCCCGCTGGGCTTCAAGGCGACCGCATTGCCGGCGTGGACCACGCAATCGAACAGCGTGGTCCAGCCAAAGCGCTCCAGCAGCAGCGCGAGCACCGGCCCTGACGCATTCGAACACACAGCCAGGCGGTAACCGCCGTCGCGAGCCCTGCGCAGCAGCGCATCGGCACGCGGGTAGCAGCGCGCCTCGTGCGGGACGATCCGCAGGTATCGATCGAGCAGGCGCGCACGCAGGCTCTCCCGATCGCCTGGCGGCGGCGCGGCAGGCGATCGCAGCGCGGCGTCGAGCAGGCCGTCCAGGCCCAGGCTGAGCTGATCCCGGACGGCCTGCAGACCCCAGGGCTCCAGCCCTTCGGACCTCAGCACATCGTTGAGGGCTGTGTGCATCGGCCGCAGGGTGTCGATCAGCGTTCCGTCGACATCGAACACCAGGGCACGCGGACGCTGCGGGCTAGAGCGCGAATCGACGGCTGTCATCCAGGAAGTCATGGTTGTGCACGA
This sequence comes from Burkholderiaceae bacterium, assembly GCA_016710525.1. GTDB lineage: Bacteria > Pseudomonadota > Gammaproteobacteria > Burkholderiales > Burkholderiaceae_E > Quisquiliibacterium. The sequence continues at coordinate 212,505 of JADJVQ010000003.1, read as the reverse complement.
GCGTCTGATGCGGGTCGACCAGCACCACCGCATAGGCCGGCGGCTCGAAGCTGCCGGGAATTTCATGGGCAAGATGCAGATCCAAGGCCACCTGGTGATTGGTGGCGCGAACCGTCGAGAAGGGAATCCCCTGCCAGCTTCCCGATATCGGGCGGTGCACATGCCCGAAGAACAGGTGGCGCACCCGGTGCCGGTGCGGCGCGAGCACCTCGGCGAACGCCTGCGCGTCGCGCAGACCGATCGCATCCATGCTCGGCAAGCCCACATCGAAGGGCGGATGGTGCATCGCGATCCACAGCGGCTCATCCCTGCTGAACTGGAGCTGTGCCGCCAGCCATTTGAGCCGGCGCGCGCAATAGACGCCGTGAGCAACCCCCGGCTCGTTGGTGTCGAGCATCAGCATCAGCCCCGACCCGAAGCGCATCACCTGCTGCACGTATCCCGAGTCGTCGACCGGAGCACCCAGGAAGGTTTCCCGAAACGCCACCCGGTCGTCATGATTGCCGATCAGCAGATGCACCGGCATCGGCAGCTCGGCCAGCGCCCGCTGCAAGGCGACATAGGCCGACGGCTCCCCCAGGTGGGCGAGGTCGCCGGTGACCAGGCAGAACTGGGCATCGGGATGCTCGGCGGCGATGCTGGACACCGCCGCGTGCACTCGCGCCTGCGGATCGCTGCCGTAGAGCAGCTGACCCGGCGGCACGAGATGGGTGTCGGTCAGGTGGATCCATTTGGTCCAACGCATGGCGGCTCCGGGATTCAACGCGGCAGCAGCTGCTGGACATCGTTGGCCATGTCCTTCAACACCGCGCGGGGTTCCGCGGCACGCTTGCCGGAAACGATGGTCTGCAGGTGGTCCTTGATCACATCGGTGATCTTCAGGCCATTCTCGCCCGGGAACGCATACCAGCGGGTCAGCAGCGGCAACTGCTTGACCGCAGTGAAGTTGTTCGGATTCTGGACGTAGAAGTCCTTCAGATAGATCTCGTTGGCGACCTTGTTGGGCGGCATATAGCCGGTGGTGCGAGCCACGATCGACGCGCCGATCGGGCCGGTCCAGAACTTGAGCACCTCCCAGGCGGCCTGCCGCTTCTTGGGGTCCTGCGACAGGATCACGCCCAGATTGCCGCCCGCGGGCAGCCGGCCTTCACCCTCCTTGACGCTGGGGAAGGCATGCGTCTTCAGCGCGAACTTTCCGCCCACCATGCTGGTGACCTTGGCCAGGTCCGAAGTGGACGTCACATGGATGCCGGTCTTGCCGGCCGCGAAGGCCGCACGCGAATCCGGTTGCGAGATGTTGGGCAGCTTGGCGTCCTGAACCAGGCGGGCATACAGGTCGATGGCGAACTCGCCGGGCGCACCATTGAAGGCCACCTTCTTTTCGTCGGCGGTGAGCATGCTGCCGCCCTGGCTCAGCACAGGCGCCTGCCACAGCCAGTTGCCGGTGATGTCCCAGGCCATCGTCACGCCATTGATGTCGGCTCCCAGTCCGCGAACCTTGTTGGCCAGGCCGATCACGCCGTCCCAGGTGGTGGGCAGTTTGTCCGGGTCGCCGCCGGCCCGCTTGACCAGATCGAGGTTGTAGTAGGCAATGGGCAGCGAGATGGCGAAGGGCAGCGCATAGACCTTGCCGCTTTGCGTGCCGATGTCGTACATGGCCTGATGGAAGCCCTGCACCGCGAAGTTCTTCTCGGCCTTGATGAAGCCGTCCAGCGGCACCGCAATCTTGCGGTCGACCAGGATGCGCACCCGGTTCAGCCCCTGAAAGGTGATATCCGGCATCTGGCGCGTGATCGCCTCGCGCAGAACCTTCTGCGTGCCCTCCTCGTAACTTTCGTAGGGCGCGCGAAAGCTCACCTTGATGTCCGGATTCAGCTTGGCGAATTCGGCCGCGATCTGCTTGTGCGTCTCGTCGAACAGTTCGCCGTACGGATACTGGATGACGATTTCGGTGGTCGCAGCGCTGGCGAACGCGGGTATGGCGCTCAGCACGCCAACCAGGGCGACGGAAAGAATATGGCGGTTCAGTGTCATGTGAACAGAGCTCCAGCAGGGAAGTGAACGGGAAGCGGCGGACGCGGGGCGGCGGACCGACGCTATTTGATGCCGGTGAAGGTGATGCCCTCGACGAATCGGCGCTGCGCCAGCGCGAACGCGATGAGCAGGGGCGCAATGACGACGATGGCGGCGGCCATCAGCACGCCATAGTTGGTGCCCGCCTCCTGATTGCGGAATTGCGCCACGCCCAGGGGCGGTGTCAGGAACTCGGGGCTGTTGATGACGATCAGTGGCCAGAAGTAGTCGTTCCAATGGGCCACGACCGAGAAGATCGCGAACGCGGTGACCGCCGGCCAGGCGGTGGGCAGCATCACCCGCCAGACGATCGCCAGCTCCGAGAGCCCGTCGATGCGGGCCGCATCGATCAGGTCGTTGGGCACGGTCTTGAAGAACTGGCGCAACAGGAAGATGCCGAACACCGACAGGGTCCAGGGCAGGATCAGCGCGGCATAGCTGTCGAGCAGGCCCGCGGTGTGCAGCAGCAGAAACACCGGCACGGCCACCGCATGCTGGGGAACCAGCATGCCCAGCAGCACCGCGGCCATCAGCGTGTCGCGCCCGCGGAAGTCCAGCTTGGCCAGTGCGTAGGCAGCCGGCAGCGCGACCAGCAACTGCAGCCCGAAGATGCAGGCGGTGACGATCACGCCATTGGCCAGCAGGCGCAGCAGCGGCGCCTTGGCGAAAGCCGCCTGGAAGTTGTCCAGCAGTGCGAACCGCTGCGGCAGCCAGTGCAGCACATCGCTGTACACCTCGGTCTCGGGCTTGCTCGCGGTGGACAGCATCCATGCGAACGGCAGCAGCGCGAAGACCGCCAGCGCCAGCAGTCCGGCGTGGCGGGCGCCCTCGGCAAGCAGCGGACGGACGCGGCTCATGTAGTGGACCCGGCGATCGAGCCAGCGCGTCTTGACGACGCTGATCAGCATCACGATCGCGAGGAAGACCACCGTCACCGCCGACGCGTAGCCCGATCGGAAGAACTCGAAGCCTTCGGCATACAGGGTATAGACCAGCACCTCGGTGGCCTTGTTCGGCCCGCCCTTGGTCAGCACCTGCACCGTGTCGAAGACCTGGAACGACTTGATGGTGGTCACCACCAGCACGAACAGCGTCACCGGCGCGAGCATGGGCCAGGTGACCAGGGAAAAGCGCGCCCATCCGGCCGGCACGCCGTCGATCGCGGCCGCCTCGTAGAGCGGGCGCGGTATGCCCAGCAGGCCGGCACTGAACAGAACCATGTTGAACCCGAACCCCTGCCAGATGCCGATCACGGCCAGCACCCACAGCGCCAGCGACTCGTCGTTGAGCCAGTTGTGCGGCGCCAGGCCGACACTCTTCAGGCTCAGGTTCACCAGGCCGAAGCCGGGATGCAGCATGAACTCCCAGACCAGCGCCATCGCGATCAGCGTGGCCATCACCGGCAGGAAGAGCACGGCGCGATACACCGCCTGGCCGCGGGCCGCACTGTGGATCAGCAGGGCGGCTGCCAGGCCCAGGCCGACCGAGCCAGGCACGACCGCCAGGCTGTACAGGGCCGTATTGCGCAGCGACTTCCAGAACACCCGGTCACCGGCCATCGCCACATAGTTGTCCAGCCCGATGAAGGCCAGGGTCTCGGCGCCGAGCTGATAGTCGGTCAGCGACAGCGCCAGCACCACGGCCAGCGGCCCGACCAGCAGCAGCAGCATCAGCGCGACCGCCGGCGCCGCCAGGACCTGCCCGATGGCCAGCGTCGGACGCGGCAGCCGGAGTCGACGGCGCGCGGGCAGTCACAGCGGCTTGGCGTGCTCAAGCACGGCAGGACGGCGCCAGTGCGAGACGCTGGCCATGGCCATCGAAAACCAGCGCGCGTCCAGGCTCGAAGCGCATCGTCACTTCGCTGCCGATGCCGGGCAGCGCACCCAGGGCATCGCAGCGCGCCGTCACCTTGCCGGCACCGGCGGTCAGTTCGACCTGGACCAGCACCTCGCCGCCCAGGTGTTCATGGGTACGAACCACTGCGTGCAGCCCGGACCGGTCCCAGGGGCCCAGCCGGATCGCCTCGGGCCGCAGCCCGACCGTGACCCGCATGCCGGCGCCGGCGGGCTTGGCCAGCGCCAGACCCAGCGAGGTGGCGCGATGGAAGACCTGCCCGTCGGCATTGGTCTCGCAAGCCAGCAGGTTGATGCGCGGATTGCCGATGAACTCGGCGACGCGCAGGTCCGAGGGATCGAAGTAGATGTCCGCCGGACTGGCCACCTGCAGCAGCACGCCGTCGATCATCACCGCCACCCGGGTCGACATCGTCAGCGCTTCGGTCTGGTCGTGGGTCACGTAGACGAAGGTGCCGCCGAGCGCCCGATGCAGCGCGACGATTTCGCTGCGCATCTGCACCCGCAGGTTGGCATCGAGATTCGACAAGGGTTCGTCCATCAGGAATGCGCGCGGACGGCGCACCATGGCTCTGCCCAGCGCGGTCCGCTGGCGCTGGCCGCCCGACAGCTGCCCGGGCTTGCGCTCGAGCAGGTGGCCGATGTCCAGCTGCCCGGCCGCCGCCTTCACTTCGTCGTCGATCTGCTGGCGGATCGCGCGCGACCCGGGCCAGATCCCGCCCACGACGGGCAGACGCTGCCAGCGGTTCAGGCGGCGCACCGACAGCGGCACCGCGATGTTCTCGCGCACGGTCAGATGCGGATACAAGGCGTAGGACTGGAACACCATCGCGATGTCGCGCGCGCCAGGCGCCAGCGCATCCATGCATTCGCCGGCCATGTGCACCTCGCCGGCGTCCTGCCGTTCGAGCCCTGCCAGGATGCGCAACAGAGTCGACTTGCCGCAGCCCGAAGGCCCGACCAGCGAGATGAACTCGCCATCGTGCACGCCCAGCGATACACCCTTCAGGACCGGCGTCGCGCCGAACGCCTTGCTGACGCCGCGAATCAGGATGTCCGCCATCACGCTCTCAGGAATCGGCGTCGATACGAGGGCGGCAGCGCGGCCAGCTTGAGCATCATCGGCAGGTCGGCGGTGCCGAAGTCGGGATCCCAGGACGGCGGCCCGAGCACCGTGGCCCCGCACTTCAGGTAGCCCTTGATCAGGGCGGGCGGCTCGACATCGAGGTCGCCGCGCAAGGAGTCGATCGGCAGCGCCAGGCGCGGACTCACCCGTTCATCGGCAGGCGCCAGATGGGTGCGGCGAAGCGTGTTCCACAGACTCGCGGCCGCGTGGCCGCCGTCACGCATCGGAACGCTGGCGCAGCCGATCATCAGGTCCAATCGATGGCGGTGCATGAATTCGGCCAGCGATGACCACAGCAGCAGGATGACCGCACCGCTGCGCCATTCCGCGTCGGTGCACGAGCGGCCCAGTTCCGTCATGCGCGCACGCAGCGGGTCGAGCCGCGCCAGGTCGAACTCATCGTCGGAATAAAAGCCGCCGACCTGTCGCGCCGCATGGCCGGTCATCACGCGGTAGGTCCCCACCACGCGCGCCGGCGCATCGTCGGTCTCGACGCAGCGCACCAGCAGATGCTCGCAGTGGGCGTCGAACCGGTCGACGTCCAGGCCCGGTTCGGTGCCCGGCGGCGTGGTCAGCCGGGCGCCCATCTCATCGGCGAAGACGCGGTAGCGCAGGCGTTGGGCTTCGCGCACCTCGTCGTCGTGTCGCGCCCAGACGGCCTCCAGACGCGGCGGTTGCGGGGCGCTGCCGGGCGGGCCGATGACGCGCAGGGCAGGGCCTGATCGAGGGTGGCTTGGGTTTGCATGGCCCGATGTTGCGCAGCGCCAATGACGTCGGTATGAAGCGCCGGTGACGCCTCGATGACCGCGCGAGAATCAGCGCCCTGCGGTGATGACCTGCAGGGTCGAGCGCATCGCCGTCTCGTAGATTTCGTCGGCGGCGAGACGCGCGTCCTGCGCCACTGGCCGGGAATCGCCCGAGATGACCACACCGGCCTCGCGCAGCAGGCGCACGGGGATCAGCTGGTCCCTGCGCGATGGCCCGCGGATCGCGATGCCCGCGAGACGCCCGCTTGCATCGAAGATCGGCCCACCCCGCGGCCCCTGGGGCATGCTCACATCCAGATCCCGCCGATCGCCCGAGGGGTTTGCCGCTCCGATGAAGCCGATCCGCAGAACAGGCCATGCGGCGCCTGCCTCACGCGCCGACGCGTACTCTGTCGCGAACGCGGGGCTGCCAGGAAACGCGTCCCGCGGCGCCTCGACCAGCGGGCTCGCGAAGACCAGCGGCGCGTGCAGCCGCACCAGCGCCAGCCCGATCGCCGGGAATCGCCGTTCGAGCGTGACCGCGGAGGACTGACCCAACCCATTGCGCACCCATCGAACGCCCGCGGGCAGCAAGTCAAGCGGCATCAGCGCGTGTCGGCCGGCATTGATCAGCGTGGCGCTGCCGACCACCCGGGCACTCGCCGGCAGCGACGGCACCCCGTACGGCGCGAGACGGGCGGGCGGGCGCAAGAGCTCGGGACCGGGCTGCGCTGCGTCACCGCTCAGCAGCCGGCGCAATGCCCGCAATTGCGGATCGTCCGGGAATCGCTCGAGCGACTGGCCGAGCAGACGCCGGGCCGGGTCCACCTGCGCCCCCGCGTGCAGCAGCCCGATGTAGAGCACCGCACCGGCCGGACTCTCGGGATGGGCCCCGGCGGAGTGCGCGCAGAACGCCAGTGCGCGCCGGTACTCGCCGGCCTGCATGTGGCTGCGCACGATGCCCAGCTCGGTATCCACGGCGTGGCTGATCGACGCGGCTTCTTCGAAGCGGGCCAGCGCGGCGGCAGGGTCGCCCTGCCGCAATGCCCGCTCTCCGGCCAGCAGCAGGCGCAGCCGGCGATCGTCGGAGTCACCACCGGTGCGTGCCGACGCGGCACCGGTGGTCTGTCCCACCGTGGCCGCCGTGCCGTGCGCCCACACCGGGCCCGGCAGTCCCCCGAGACAGCCGGCCGCCAGCAGCGCCGCCAACCTGCGCACGGAATCAGCTGTTGACGTTGGCGCCGCTCGGGCAGGTCGTGCCGCCATCGCGCTGGATGCGGGGAGATCCGAGATCGGCGGGCTGACTGCCGAGGGCATACGGCGCCCGCGGCGCCTTGTACTGCGAGAGATACGCGGTCAGGGCATCGATGTCCTGTGCGCCGCCCAGCAGATTCTGCCCCTTCAGGAATGTGGTGAACCCGTCGCCGCCGGTGGCCATGAAGTTGTTGACGGTCACCCGGTAGGTCTTGGCCGGATTGAGCACCTTGCCCGCGGCGTCCACCAGCTGCTCGGTCGATGCGCCGGTGGTCAGCGTCACATTGCGCACGCGGGCGTCGCAGGCCTTCGAGCCGTCCCAGATGTACTTGAAGCCGGTCGAAGGAATCATGATCCGCGTGGCGGTGGCCGACTGCCCGCGGCAGCCGGCGAACTGCTGCTCGAGCACGTCCTTGATGTCCTGCGCGGTCAGCGTCATCGTGACCAGGCTGTTGCCGAACGGCTGCACGGTGAAGGCCTCGCCGTAGGTGACGTTGCCATCGCCCTCGGCGACGCTTTGCGTGAACAGGAATCCTGGCGAACGCACACCGCCCCGGTTCATGAAGGCGATCACCGCCTGGCCGAACGCGGCCGGCTGCGTGGCCGCAAGCTGCGAATCTGCGATCAGGTCACCAGCCGGGATGTTGCAGGCCGAGTCGCTCGCGCCGTTGCCGAGCTCCCTGGTGATCGACCCGATCACCGAATTGGCCAGCGGCGAAACCAGCCCGTTGTAGGCGGCCACGATGCTCGCCACCTTCGCATCGGCCGTCAGCGTCGGATCGTTGCGGACCACCAGACGATTGGTCACCGTTGCGGCGGTGATGTCCTTGGTCACCGGATCGATCGTCACGTCCATGTCGGTCAGCACCCGACCGAACGCACTCGAACTGCTGACCGGAATCGTCCGCCCGGTGGCGTTCGGCAGCCGGCAGTTGTAGGCGGCATGTGTGTGGCCGCTGACCACCAGGTCGACCGCATTGTCCAGTCGCTTGACGATGTCGGCGATCGCCGAGCCGGCAAGCGCGCCTTCGCACCCGTTGATATCCGACAGGCTGCCGGTCTGGAAACCGCCTTCATGGACCAGGACCACGATGGCCTCGATGCCCTGGGCGCGCAGTTCGGGAATCAGCGCATTGACGGTTTGCGCCTCATCGCGAAACTCGAGTCCCGCCACACCGGATGGCGTCACGATCGTCGGCGTGGCCTTCAGCGTCATCCCGATGAAGGCCACCTGCACGCCGTTGAAGGTCTTGGTGCCATAGGCCGGCAGCAGCGTCCTGCCGGTGGCCGTGGCCACCACGTTGGCGGCCAGCCACTTGAACTTCGCGCCTTCGAACGGAACCGGCGTGCCGACCGTGGCGCCCTTGCAGCTGCCAGGGTCGGTCACCCCGTTCTGCGCCTTGCAGCCGCCATTCTGGAGCCGCAGCAGTTCGGTCGCGCCTTTGTCGAACTCGTGATTGCCCACCGCATTGAATTCCAGGCCGATCCGGTTGAGCGTTTCCACCGACGGCTCGTCCAAAAACAGCGCGGAGATCAGCGGTGTCGCACCGATCGAATCGCCGGCGCCGACAACGACGCTCAACGGGTTCTGGCTTTTCAGTCGGGCGACATGCGCCGCGACAAAATCGGCGCCGCCCACCGGCGGGCGGTCGGCCGCCGCCACGGCGGTGTTCACGCCGAAGGTCCCCGGCGACTGCAGGTTGCCATGGTAGTCGTTGAACCCGATCATCTTGACCACGAAAGGCTGTGGCGCCGGTTCGGGCGTGCTGCTGTTGTTGCTGCTGCAGGCGGTCAGGCCCAGGCCGCTGAAAACGGCGATCACTGCGGCGATGCGACGAATAGTCACGGTGCGGTCTCCGGGTAGGTGCTGTGGGTGCAAGATGGGCACCCGATCAGGGACAACTTAACGACGCGCGATGACGCAGCCGTGACGCCGGGCGTTCGAAGTCATCCCGGTGCGGGCAGAGCGCCCTTCAGCGTCAGCGGATCGGCTTGAGCCGCGATCACCTGCTCGAGCACGCCCTCGAAGCGCGTGATCACGCCGTCCCAGTCCTGGGCACACGCGGTGAGGCGCGCACGCTCCCCGATCAGACGACACAAGGACCGATCCGCGGCCAGCGCAACCGCCTGCCGGATCATCATGGCCGGATCGCCTCGATCGGCCAGCATGCCGTTGCGGCCGGACTCGATCAGTTGCGCGGCACCCGCGCAATCGAAGGCCACCACCGGCAATCCGCTCGCCATCGCCTCGGTGGTGACATTGCCGAAGGTCTCGGTCAGGCTGGGGAACACGAACAGATCGGCCGATGCGTAGTGCGCGGCCAGATCCTCACCGCCGCGCTGACCGGCAAAGATCGCCTGCGGGCACTGGGCCTGAAGCTGGCCCCGCATCGGCCCATCGCCGACCAGCAGCAGCCGGGCACGCGGCTGCGCGGCGCGAATGGCCTCGAAGGTATTCAGCAGCACGCCCAGATTCTTTTCGGCAGCCAGCCGCCCGACACAGGCCACGACCAGGTCGGACTCGGACACGCCCCATTGCTCGCGCAGCGCGGCGCTGCGGCGCACAGGGTCGAACAAGCGGGCATCGACGCCCCGGGTCACCACGACCAGGTGCCGGAAGCCCAGCCGTTCCAGGTCGCGCCGCAGCGCATCGGTAGGCACCACCGTGCAGCCGGTGCGGTTGTGGAACCCGCGCAGGTAGGCAACGATCGGACTCTTCAGCCACCCGACACCGTAGTGCTGACTGTAGGCATGGAAGTTGGTCCGGAAGTCCGAGCACACGGGCAGCTTCAGGTGCATCGCCGCCCGCAACGCCGACCAGCCCAGCGGCCCCTCGGTGGCGATGTGCACGACATCGGGCCGCCGTGTCGCCCACAGCCGCGTGAGCGCCCGCTTGGCCGGCAGGCCCATCCGCAGGTTCGGGTACTTGGGCACTGGCAGGCCATGCGTGAGCACCTGCTGGAATCGTTCGGCCGGATCGCTGGGCGCCTCGGCGCCCTGGCGCGGACGTACGAGCTGGATGTCGTGATGGCGGGCGTGCAGGCCGTCGACGACCCTCGCCATCGTGCGCGCGACCCCATTGACCTCCGGCGGGAAGGTTTCGGTGACCAGCGCGACCCGCAGCGATCGGCGGTCCGCTGCGAAGTGATCGACGACGATGGCAGGGTCCATGCCTCGATGCTGCACCGGCAACACAACAGATCGATGACAGCGGCGATGGCTTTCGGGTGGCGCCGCTGTCACGGCGGCTTCATGCGCGGCAGTCACCATCCGGTCACGCGCGCCCTATTGCGGAGCGGGCAATATTCCCGACGAGGATCCAAGTGATGAATTATCTTCAGGCGCTATCGACCCAGCGATGGGACGACCACCGCTTCTATCACCAATGTCGTATCAACCAGACGCTGCATCTGATCAGCGCGATCAGCTTTCTGATTGCGTATGGTGTGCTGTTCTTCGACCCCGCGCTGGCCGCCATCATCGGCTGGTGCGTCTCCATGACCACCCGCCAGGCCGGCCACTTCTTCTTCGAACCCCGCGGCTACGACGAGATCAATCGCGTCACCGACGCCTACAAGGAAGCGGTCAAGGTGGGTTACAACATCCGCCGCAAGGTCGTGCTGCTGGCGGTCTGGGTGGCGATTCCGGCCGTTCTCTGGGCCTCACCCTCTCTGTTCGGTCTGATCGAGCCCGCCGCGTCGCTGTCCGGCTTCGTCCATGACGTGGGCATCGCCTGGCTGGCGCTGGGGGTGACCGGGCTGGTGCTGCGCGTGCTGCAATTGTGGATCAAGGAGGATCTGTTCACTGGCCTGGTTTGGGCGAGCAAGATCCTGACCGATCCCTTTCACGACATCGCGATGTACTACAAGTCACCGTTCGCGCTGCTGCGCGGCGAACGCTTCGATCCGATGACGCACGTGCGCCATCGCTGAACGATCAGAAGCGCCGGCGCAGCATCTCGACCAGGATGCCGCGCCGGATCGACCGGTTGGTCCGCGAGGGTCCTTCCCACCACCAGCCGTCCTCGCGCATCTGCACTGCGGCGGCGACAAAACGCTGCAACACAGCCTCGAAGTCGGCATCGCTGTAGTTCAGGCTGAAGATGATCCGACCGCTGCCCACCCAGCTCAAGGCCAGGCCATGTGCGCGCAGGTAGAACTGCAGCATCCAGTTGTATCGCGACGGGCGGGTGTAGAGCACCGTCCAGATCGAACTCAGATGCGCGATCCGCACGGGCAAGCCAGCGTCGCTCAGGCACTGATTGAAGCGCGCCGCGCGCGCATTCCAGCGCTCCTCCAGGCCGTCGTACACGGCGCGGATCTCGGGCCGCGCGAGGCGCTCGAAGAACGCATTCATCGCCGTCATCACATACGGATGGGAATTGAAGGTGCCGCGCGCGAAGCAGATGTCGGCCGGCCGATCATCGCGATAGCGCCGCATCAGGTCGGCCCGCCCGCACACGACGCCGATCGGCAGACCCCCACCCAGGGTCTTGCCGTAGGTCACCATGTCGGCCCGGATGCCGAAATACTCCTGAGCCCCGCCCGGCGCCAGCCGAAAGCCGACGAAGATCTCGTCCAGGATCAGCACGATGCCGCGTTCGGTGCAGACCTCGCGCAGCCGCTGCAGCCACCGCGTGTACGCCGGCCGATCGAACCCCGCCCGCCGGCTGCTGTCGACCAGGGTCGAGTCACCGGGCGCCCCGACATTGGGATGCAGCGCCTGCAGCGGATTGACCAGCACGCAGGCGATGTCCCGGCGCGTGCGCAGGACCCGCAGCGTCTTGTCGTCCATCTCCTTCAGGGTGTAGGTCTCGCGCGGGGGCAAAGGATTGCCCGGCCCCGGCTGCACATCTTCCCACCAGCCGTGATAGGCGCCGGTGAAGCGCACCAGATGGCTGCGCCCGGTGTGGTATCGCGCAAGCCGCACGGCCTGCATCACCGCTTCGGTGCCCGACATATGAAACGAAACCTCGTCAAGACCCGACACGCGGCGCAGCTGCTCGACATTGTCGACCACGCACGGGTGATAGGCGCCCAGCACCGGACCCAGCGCCCGGGCGCGATCGACGGCCTCGTCGATGCACTCCTTGTAGAAGTCGACGCCGAACACATTGACGCCGTAAGAGCCGGTCAGGTCGAAGAAGACGTTGCCGTCGATGTCCTCGATCGTCACCCCGCCGGCCGACTGCACGAAGCTGCCGATCGGGAGGTGTTTGCGCACGTAGGGGCTGTACTGGAAAGGCACCCGGTAGCTGCCGGTGAACTGCAGGTCGGACAGCCCGGTGCGCGCCGCCGCGGTCATCTCGGCGCTGCGCCGGAAGCGTCGCGCGTACAGGTCGGTCAGTCGCGCAAAGCCGGAGCGGCGCCGCGCCTCGATCTCGGGCTTCGCCTCGTCGGAGTTGAAGAACCGGGCTTCGTCGTAGGCGTAGCCCGGAATCAGCGCGGCCACTCGTTTGGCGAGCCGCGAATGGCCGGCCAGCGAGCGATGCTTGGCGCGCGACAGATCCAGGCGCTGCTTGCCGCGCGGCACGGCCCAGGTGGCGCCGGCCAGCGTCAGCGCCAGCACCGAGAGCAGGTGAAGTTCATCCATGGTCGATCCTCAATGTCGATTCCCTTGTCTACTCGCCACGGTTGACACTTTCATGAAGACCGATCGCCTGCGCCGCCTGATGGCCAACGAGGATCTGAATTTCCTGCTGACCAACCGGCTGCCCAGGACCACGCTGACCCGCCTGATGGGCTGGTTCAGCCGGATTCGCAGTCCGCTGCTGGCGCGCGCGTCGATCGCGATCTGGCGGCTGTTCACCGACCTCGATCTGAGCGATGCCCGACAGCAGCGCTTCGAAAGCCTGCACGCCTGCTTCACCCGCGAACTGGTGGCGGGCGCCCGCCCGATCGACCCGGACCCGCAGGCGCTGGTCAGTCCGTGCGACGGCATCGTCGGCGCATGCGGCCCGGTCGCAGGCACCACGCTGTGGCAGGCCAAGGGACTCCCATATGCGATGCAGGACCTGTTCGGTCCGACTCAGGACACCACCGCGTTTCACGACGGCCTGTACATCACGATCCGGCTGACCTCGAGCATGTACCACCGATTCCATGCGCCGCAGGACTGCCGGATCGAGCACCTGACCTACCTGAGCGGCGACACCTGGAACGTCAATCCGGTGGCGCTGGCGCGGGTCAAGCGGCTGTTCTGCCGCAACGAGCGCGCGGTGCTGCGCGCCCCGGCTCGAGCGTGGCGGCCACCCGATCGCGATCGTGCCGGTCGCCGCGATCCTGGTGGCCAGCATCCGGCTGCACTTCCTGGACGTGCTGCTGCACCTGAAATACCCGGGTCCCAACGAGATTGCCTGCGATGCCCGGTTCGCCAAGGGGCAGGAGATCGGCTGGTTCCAGCACGGCTCGACGCTGATTCTTTTCGCGCCCCGGGGCTTTGCGCTCGCCGAAGGCATCGCCTGCGGGGCCCGCGTGCGCGTCGGCCAGTCGCTGATGCGCCTGCCGGCGCTACCATCGCGCTATTGAACGGCCCTTGCCGACGATACCGCCCCGCCAAGCCCGGTGACGGGCCCGACCACCGAGGAGAATCGAATGAGCTACCAATGCTTCGATGTGACGATCACCGACAAGATCGCCCATGTCGTGCTGAACCGGCCCGACAAGCGCAACAGCATGAGCCCGGCCTTCTGGGACGAACTGCCCGAGATCATCGAGGACATCGACCGCCACTCGCGGGCGCGCGTGATCGTCATCTCCTCGACCGGCCCGCATTTTTCGTCGGGCCTGGACATCAGCATGTTCTCGGACGCCAGCATCACACCGGGTGCCGACGCCCAGCGCCAGGAACGGCTGCAGCACGGCGCCCGCTTCTACGACACGGTGCTGCGCATGCAGAAGTCGTTCAACGTGCTGGAGTCCTGCCGGATTCCGGTGCTGGCCGCGATCCAGGGCGGGGCGATCGGTGGCGGGGTCGACCTGGCCACCGCCTGCGACATGCGCTACGCCACCGAGGACGCGTTCTTCACGGTGTTCGAGATCAACATCGGGATGACCGCCGACGTCGGCACGTTCCCGCGCCTGGTCAAGCTGATCCCCGAAGGCATCGTGCGCGAACTCGCCTACACGGGACGGCGCATGCCGGCTCGCGAAGCGCAGGGCTGCGGACTGGTGAACCGGGTGTTCGCGGACCACGCGACGATGCTCGCCGAGGTGATGGCGATCGCCCGCGAGATCGCCAGCAAAGCTCCGCTGGCGGTGGCGGGCTGCAAACGCATGATCACGTATTCGCGCGATCACTCCACGGCCGACGGCCTGGACTACATCGGCATCTGGAATGCCAGCATGCTGCAGCGCGAAGAAGTCCTGGAGGCGATCAGCGCAACCGCGGCGCGCCGGCCGGGCGAGTTCGTCGAGCTGCCGGCACGCCCGCTGCGCAACGCCAAGTGAACTGCCGTGGGTGCAGGCAGCCCTGCGCGATAACCAGGTGATGCGCCGGCGACGGGGTCGGCGCGCCGGGCCGCTTGCCTTCGTCATCCCGGCGGCGCCCGAGCGCCAGTGCGCGCTCGGCGCATCGGGGGTGCTCACCACCAGCCGTCCTCGTCCATTTCGATGGCGGCCGCGACGAACCGCTGCAGCACGGCCTCGAAGTCGGCATCGCTGCAGTCCAGGCTGAAGAGGAGGCGACCCGTGCCCCTGTGGCTCAATGCCAGGCCGTGCGCGCGCAGGTAGAACTGCAGCATCCAGTTGTATCGCGACGGCCGGCTGTACAGCACCGTCCAGATCGACGACAGGTTCGCAATGCGCACGGGCAGACCCTGCGCGTGCAGTCGGCGGTTGAACCGGTCGGCGCGCTCGTCCCAGCAGCGATCGAGCCCCCGGTACAGCGCCGCAATCGGCGGGGCTTCGAGGCGGTCGAAAAAGGCCTTCATCGCCGCCATGACATACGGATGAGCGTCGAAGGTGCCGTGCGCAAGACAGATGTCGGCCGGCCGGTCCTCGCGGAACCGACGCATCAGATCGGCACGGCCGCACACCACCCCGACCGGCAGGCCACCGCCCAGGGTCTTGCCGTAGGTGACCATGTCGGCCCGGACACCGAAGTATTCCTGCGCGCCGCCACGCGCCAGGCGAAAGCCCACCAGGATCTCATCGAAGATCAGCACGATGCCGCATTCGGTGCAGGTCGCGCGCAGGCGCTGCAGCCAGGCGGTGTACGCGGCACGATCGAACCCCGCCTGCCGCCCACTGTCTAACAGGGCCGAGTCCTGCGGCGCGCCGGCATTCGGATGCAATGCCTGCATCGGATTGACGATGACGCAGGCGATGTCCTTTCGGCTGCGCAGGATCTTCAGGGTCTTGTCATCGATCTCCCGCAGCGTCAGGGTTTCGCGCGGCGACGGCGGATCGCCCGAGCCCGGGTGGCCCTCCTCCCACCAGCCGTGCTCCGCCTTCTCGAATCGCACCAGATGGGTTCGCCGGGTGTTGTAGCGGGCCAGCCGGACCGCTTGCATCACCGCTTCGGAGCCCGACATGTGAAACGAAATCGTGTCCTGACCGGACAAACGCCGCAGACGCGCGACGTTCTCGAGCACATACGGGTGGCAGGAGCCGAGCACCGGCCCCAGCGAACGGACCTGATCGATCCCCTCGTCGATGCAACCCTTGTAGAAGTCGTGACCGAACACGTTCATGCCGCAGGAGCCGGTCAGGTCGTAGAACGCGTTGCCGTCGAGGTCGTGGATCATCACGCCGCGAGTCGACGCCACGAAGCTGCCGATCGGCAGGTGCTTGCGCGCATAGGGTCCGTACGCACGCGGCACGCGCTCGCGTTGGCTGAACAGCGAGTCCGCGGGACCGGCGCGCGCCATCGATTCCATCGCCACGCTGCGGCCGAAGCGCTGCCCGTACAGGCTGGCCAGCCGGGCAAAGCCGGAGCGCCTGCGCCGCACCACGTCCGCCGGCGCACCGTCGGAATCAAAAAATCGCCGCTCGTCATAAGCGAAGCTCGGATTCGGCAAGACTGCGCGCCGGGCGACGGGCGCTGGCCCGGCCAGCGGCCGGCTCCCGGCACCCGACAGACCCCATCGAGCGCCGGCCAGGGGCACAGCCCAGGAGAGGCCGGCCATCGCCACTGCCAGTGCCAGCGCCGACAGCGTCTGCAATTCGTCCATGGTCGATCCTTCGCGTTGCTCCCCGTTGTGTACCTGTCGAGATTGACGCCTTCGTGAAGACCCTCCGCGTCCGGCCGCCCGCTGTCCCGGCAGGCCCGCGTGCCGCATCGCCCGGTCGAAGCATCGTCACCGGGATGTCACGCGCAAGCGCCAGCATCGGCGACCATGAACCATCGCGTCGATCTGATCTATTTCAACGCGGGAGGCGGCCACCGTGCGGCTGCGCAAGCGCTCGAGCAGGTGATTTCATCCCAGCAGCGCCCGTGGACTGTCCGCCTGGTGAACCTGATGGACGTGCTCGATCCGGGCGGCGCCTTTCACCGCCTGACCGGCATGGCGCCGGAGGACCTCTACAACCTGCGCCTGAAGCGCGGCTGGACTCTCGGATTCAAGCAGGAACTCAAGCTGCTGCAAGGCATGATCCGCCTGGCTCATCCGTCCCTGATGCGCTCGCTGCAGGCCTACTGGCAGGCCAGTGAGCCGGATCTGGTCGTCTCGCTGGTGCCCAATTTCAACCGAGCCTTGTATCAGTCCCTGCTCGGTGCACGCCCCGGCGTGCCGTTCGTGACCGTGATGACCGACATCGCCGATCTGCCGCCCCATTTCTGGATCGAACCCGGCCAGCAGCAGCACCTGGTGTGCGGCTCGGCCAAGGCAGCGATCCAGGCCTTCGAGGCCGGCTACAGACCGGAACAGGTCCACCTGACCTCGGGCATGATCCTGCGCCCGTCATTTCACCACCCTGCCCCGCTGGATCGCGAAGCCGGGCGGCGCGCGCTGGGGCTCGACCCGTTCCGCCCCACCGGCGTGGTGATGTTCGGGGGCCAGGGATCCGCGCAGATGTCGGCCATCGCCAAGGGGCTGGATGAGGTTCAGCTGATCCTGATGTGCGGACACAACCGGGGGCTGGCGCAGCGGCTGCGCGCGATGCGCCGCTCGGCGCCCCATGCGGTGGTCGGCTTCACCGCGGACGTCTGCGAACCGATGCGTCTGGGCGATTTTTTCATCGGCAAACCGGGCCCCGGCAGCCTGAGCGAAGCCATCCACCTCGGCCTTCCGGTGCTGACCTTCCTGAATGCCTGGACGATGCCCCAGGAACGCTACAACGCCCAGTGGGTCCGCGACGAGGGCCTGGGCATCGTCGTCGCGACGACCCGCGCGGTTCCGGAGGCCGCGGCGCAGCTGATCGGCAAACTCGAGCGATACCAGGCCCGGGTCCGGCGCAGCGAGAACCGCGCGGTTTTCGAGGTGGCCGATATCCTCGCCGGCCTGCTCGACAGTCAGTCGGCGCCGGCGCGTGCCGGCGCCGAAGCGCCGCCGGTCCTGGCCACAGGGGCACAGGGACAGGCACAGGAACCGGCTGGGGCACCGTCAGGGGCTGAGCGCGGTTCGGTACCGCAGCGCGCGCGGGCAGCCGGGCGTTCGCACTGTCGTCGATGATCTCGAGCCGCCCGTCGAAATGCTCGACCAGCGCGGTGAGGCTTTCGACCCAGTCGCCATCGTTGCAGTAGAGCACCCCGTCGATTTCGCGGATCTCGGCGTGGTGGATGTGCCCGCAGACCACACCGTCGGCGCCCCGGCGCCGCGCCTCACGGGCCACCGCGGACTCGAATTCATTCACGTAGCTGACGGCCCGCTTGACCTTGAGCTTCAGGTAGCGCGACAGGCTCCAGTAGGGCAGTCCCAGGCGCGCCCGCGCGCCGTTGAACCAGCGGTTGACCTTCAACGCAAACCCATAGGCCGCATCGCCCAGGTAGGCCAGCCACTTGGCGCACTGAACCACGCCGTCGAACAGATCGCCGTGGGTGACCCACAGCCGTCGCCCGTCGGCGGTCAGGTGGATGCAGTCCTCGACCACATCGACGCCGCCGAAATTGTGGGCGACATAGCGGCGCGCGAACTCGTCGTGGTTGCCGGGCACGAAGACCACACGAGTGCCCTTGCGGGCCTGGCGCAGGATCTTTTGCACCACGTCGTTGTGGCTTTGCGGCCAGTACCAGGTCCGGCGCAGTTGCCAGCCGTCGATGATGTCACCGACGAGGTACAGGGTCTGGCACTCGGTGCGGCGCAGGAAATCAGCAGGGCCACCGCCTGGCATCCCGGTGTGCCCAGATGCAGATCCGAGATCCAGACGCTGCGCACCCGCAGCGTGACCGTCGTGGACTCTGCGCCTGAGCGCTCGCTGTCGGTCGTCATGGGAGACCATGATCGAACGGCGATGTGACGACACCGTGAACAACGAGCGCCGGCGTGGCGCGTCAGCCCCCCGCCACGAAGCTGCGGACCCCCGAAGCGATGAACTGCACGCCCACGCACAGCAGCAGGAAACCCATCAGGCGCGTGAGCACCTCGATGCCGCCGGAGCCCAGCCGCACCGAGATGACCCGCGCGCTGCGCAGCACCAGCCAGGTCAGCACGCAGGTGGCCAGCATTGCCGCCACGGTGGCCAGGTAGGCCACGGCTTCCTGGCCGGCGCCCTTGAGTTCACGGATCTCGGTCGAGATGCCGATCACCACCGCGATCGTTCCCGGTCCGGTGATGCTGGGCAGCGCCAGCGGGAAGAAGGCCGGGTTGGCATGCGCTCCCTGCGCCGCGGAGTTCACGCCGCCATGGCCGAACAGCATGCCGTGCCCGAGCAGCAGCACACAGATGCCACCGGCCACACGCAGCGCCGGATACGACACTCCGAACAGGTTCAGGATCAGGCTGCCCGCAAACAGGCTGACGATCAGGATGAAGAATGAATAGGTGCAGGCCGTGACCGCCAGGCGCCGCTGCTCGGCGTTGTTCAACGGCGCCGACAATGCCGTGAACAGCGGCAGCGCCGACGGCGGATTGATGATCGTGACCAGGCTGAAGAAGCCGCCCAGGAAGAACGTGGCGGCCACCTTCATCAGTGCGACCGAGGTCATGGCGGCAGCCCTTCGCGGATCAGGACTGGCCGGGCGAGGCGGCCGCCGGCCATGCCTCGGGATTGACCAGGTTCACCGGCGCCCCGGCGGCAAAAGCCAGCACGTTGTCGAATGCGGTGCCGAAATAGAGTTCGTAGCTGTCGCGCTCGACATAACCGAGGTGCGGCGTGGCCAGCACCTGCGGGTGGGCGATCAGCTCGGCATCGCCGCCCGGTTCGGACTCGAAGACATCGACCGCGGCCTGGCCCGGGCGCCCGCCCCGCAGCGCCGCGAGCAGCGCACCCGGCACGACCAGCTCGGCGCGGCTGGTGTTCACGAAAAGGCTGTCCGGCCGCATGGCGGCCAGGTCGCCCGGCCCGATGATGCCGCGGGTCTCGGGCACCAGGCGAAGGTGCACGCTGAGCACGTCGCTGGCCGCGAACAGGTCGCGCTGCGACGCAAGCACGGGCACGCCGTCGGCCTGCGCCCGGGTTCGTGTGGCCTCCCGCCCGTAGGTGACCACCTGCATGCCGAATGCCTTGCCGAACCCGGCCACCAGCCGACCGATGTTGCCGTAACCCAGGATGCCCAGCGTTCGACCGCGAACGGTGCGCCCCAGGGTGGTCTGCCAGCGCCCGGCACGCAGTGCCGCGGCCTCGTGCGCCACCACCCGCGACGCCGCGAGCACCAGCGCCCAGGTCAGTTCGGCCGGGGCAGCCGGTGACCCGCTGCCCGACAGCACCGCCACCCCGCGTTCGGTGCAGGCCGCCGGTATCGATGTGCGGGCCGGCGCGCCCGGTCTGGCTGATCGCGCGCAGCGACGGCAGGCGCTCGAGCAAATCGCGGGTGATGCGGGTGCGCTCGCGAATCAGCACCAGGGCTTGGACCCCCGACAGGCGGGCGGCCAGTTCGGCCGGCTCGCTGAAGGTCTGGTTCAGCACGATGACCTGATGGCCGGCCAGGCGCGCGAAGCAGGCCAGGCTGCGCACGCAGTCCTGATAGTCGTCGAGGATGGCGATCTTCATGGGCGGTGCTCCATGGCGGGCCTGCGGCCGCGCCGCATCAAACGAGACCCAGCGACTCGGCCCGGGCGTTCACGGTCTCGATGTCCAGGCCGACGATCTGCTTGTAGCCGCGCGCGATGTCTTCCAGTTCGGCCTGCGAGGCCACATCATGCACCTGCTTGAAGCCCTCGGGGGCGCGCTCTTCGAACACCTGCATCACATGGTCGGGCCCCTGGGCGCGATTGGCCATCACGATGCGTGCCGTCTTGGGCAGCCGGTCGTCCTGGTAGCGCTGCAGCGCGGCCGGCAGGCCGGCCACGTCGGAGCCGGCGATCTGGTCGACCAGCGCGCGGGCGTCGAGGATGGCCTGGGTGGCCCCGTTGGAGCCGATCGGGTACATCGGGTGCCCGGCATCGCCGAGCAGCGTGACGCGGCCGTGGGTCCAGCGCGGCAGCGGATCGCGGTCGACCATCGGGAACTCGTAGTACGTGCTGGCGCCGCGGAACAGCGCCGGCACATCGAGCCAGTCCCAGCGCCAGGCCTCGAACGGGCCGGCGAACACATCGAGCGCGACCTCCTTGTTCCAGTCGCTCTTGGGCGGCGTGTCGCCCGGCACCCGCAGCTCGGCAATCCAGTTGATCAGCGATTCGCCCTGGTCGGCATGGCGGCGCGAGATCGGGTAGGTCACGAGCTTCTGGTCGGCGTGCCCGGCCATCACCATGCTGGCGCCGGTCAGGAAGGGCTTGCCGACGGTGGTCGCGCGCCACAGCACCCGGCCGGAGTAACGCGGCGGCCCTTCGTGCGGATAGAACTGGCGGCGCACCGCCGAATGGATGCCGTCGGCCGAGATGACGGCGTCGGCGCGCTCCACCCGCGTCTGGCCGCTGTCGCGATCGAGCAGCGTGACGCTGGCGCTGTCGGGGTCGACCGCGACGGCCTCCTGGCCGCAAGACACGGCCTGCGGCCCCAGGCGTTGCAGCGCGGTCTGCATCAGCAGCATCTGCAACTCGCCGCGATGAATGGAAAACTGCGGCACCCGGTAACCGGCGGCCAGGCCGCGCGGCTCGCTCCAGATGCGCTGGCCGTGGCGGTTGAAGTAGCAGACCTCGGCGGTGCGCACGCCCAGCGCATCGAGTTGCGGCAGCAGCCCCAGCGCCGCCAGTTCGACGATCGCGCTGGGCTGCACATTGATGCCCACGCCCAGCGGGCGAACCTGCGCCGCCGATTCGAAGACCTGCACGGCCATGCCGCGCGCCTTGAGCATCAGCGCGAGCGTGAGCCCGCCGATGCCACCGCCGATGATGGATATTTTCATGGTCGCCACACTATCGAGAGACAAGGGAAGGGGACATGGGAAAGACGCGACGGAGCTGCCCGCTCAGGTGTCGCGGTAGATCTTCTGCAGCAGACGGATCAGCGTGCGGCGCTCGCTGTCGCTCAGCATCGACGTCGCCTCGAGCTCGAGCGCCTGCGCGGTGCGCTCGGCCTTGACCACCATCTGGCGCCCGCCCTCGGTCAGCGAGAGCACCTGCGAGCGGCCATCCAGCGGATTGCGCTCCCGGGTCAGCAGCCCGCGCGCCTGCAGCCGGTCCAGCAGCACCGCCAGATTGGGGGGCGAAACGTTCAGCGCGCGCGACAGCTGCTTCTGGGTCAGCAGCGGATTGGCCCGCAGCACCGCCAGCACCGAGAATTCGACCGGGCGCAGCTGGTAGCCCGCCATCCGCTCCAGGAAGGTCTTGTGGATATGCACATAGGCGCGGCGGCAGTTGTAGCCGACCAGTTCGAGCAACGCCGACTGGTTCGGTTCGTCGCGCTCGGCGTCGGGATCGCTCAGCGGCGCACGCGCCCGCACACGGGTGCCGGGAGTCAAGAGAGGCTCCTGCTCACGCGCACATCGCGATGATGTCCGGCGGCACCGCGATCGCCTGCATGCGCGTCGGGTCCTGCGGATGGCGCTGCACGAAGGCGCGCTTCTCGGTCATCTCGGCCAGCAGGTGCTCGCCACTGCGGATTTCGTGGCGCATCGTGAAGGCCTTGTTGCCCCAGTCGGGCACGCTCGTGTGGATCTCGATGGGATCGCCGTAGGTGGCGGTGCGCTTGAACGACGCATGGGTATCGAGCAGCGGAGTGCCGATGATGCCGCGCGTGCGGGTGAGCTCGCTCCACAGCGGCACGCCGCTGGCCACGAAGAAGTGACGCGAAGCGGCATCGACCCAGCGGAAAAAATTGGGGAACCAGACGATCTGCGCGGGATCGCAGTCGCCGAATTCGACCTGGGTCTTGAAGACGATGACGCGTGTCACGAAGGGCTCCGGAAAACGGCTGGCGGGGATCGACGGCCGATTTTCATGGCGTGCCGGGACGGATGACCAGCGGATCGTCGGCCTCGTACAGGTCGCGCACGATCGCCGCGCGGCGCGTCAGCACGGCGCGCTGGTTGATCGATCCCTTGTCGGTGATCTCGCCGGCATCGATGAGCGGCGGCTCGGCGAGCAGCTTCAGGCGCATCACCCGGGTGGCGCTGCCGGTGGACTGCGCCATCAGCTGATCGACCAGCCGCTGGAAGAAGGCGCGCACCGGCGGGCTTGCCAGCAGGGTCTCCGGCGGCACATCGGCGGCCAGGTCGGGCGCGAGCGTTCGGCAGGACTCCAGGTGCGGGAAGACCAGCGCGCCCAGGTCGTCGCGGTCGATACCGGTGAGCACCGCATCCTGCACGTACGGCGCCCCGGCGGCCGCGATGCGCGCCCGCATCGGCCCCACGCTCACCCAGGTGCCGGTGGCCAGCTTGAAGTCTTCGGCAATCCGGCCGTCGAACACGAAGCCCAGTTCCGGGCGCTGCGGATCGAGGAACTTGACCGCATCGCCGGAATGAAAGAAACCCTCTTCGTCGAACGACGCCGCCGTCGTATCGGGCGAGCGCCAGTAGCCCGGCGTCACGCTGGGGCCGCGGTAGCGGACCTCGGTCTTGTCGCCGCTGGGCGCGAGCTTGAGTTCGACGCCCGGACAGGGCACGCCCAAATGCCCCGACTGGACCTCGAGGCGCTGGGTAAACATCGCCGAGGGCGCGGTTTCGGTCATGCCCAGCCCGGTGGCAATGGCGATGCGCTGGCCGCAGGCCCGCACGGCGCTGGCGTGCAGGCTGTCCCAGATCGGCTGCGCCATGCCGGCACCGGCATAAAAGAGCAGCTTCAGGCGGCTGAAGAAATGCGCCGCGAACGCTTCGTCGGCCTGCAGGACGGCGGCGATCTCCTCGAAGCCCTTGGGCACGTTGAAGTAGACGGTGGGCGCGATCTCGCGCAGGTTGGCCAGGGTTTCGTTCACCAGGCCGGGCACCGGCTTGCCGTCGTCGATATACAGTGTGCCGCCATTGAACAGCACGATGCCGGTGTTGTGCTGGCCGCCGAAGGTGTGGGCCCAGGGCAGCCAGTCGACCAGCACCGGCGGCTCCTCGGCCAGGCAGGGCAGGCACTGCGCGATCATCTGCTGATTGCTGCACAGCATGCGCTGGGTATTGATCACCGCCTTGGGCAGGCTGGTCGAGCCGGAGGTGAACAGGAACCGGTTAATGGTGTCGGGACCGACGCGCGCGTGGGCGGCTTCGAGCGCGTCGGTGGGCGGGGTGGCCCGCAGCTCGCTGAACAGGGTGCAGGCGCGATCGGCCATCGGCGCCTCGGTGACCACCACCTCGACGTCGGGCGGAACGGCGGCGCGGATCGCCGCACCATAGCGCGCGCCGCTGGATGCGAACACCAGTCCCGGCGTGGTCAGGCGCACGATGTGGCGCAGCTTCTCGAAATCACGCGAAATCAGCGAATACGCCGTGGACACCGGCGCATGGGCCACGCCCACGTACTGCGCGGCCAGCGCGAGCTGGGCGTTCTCGAGGTCGTTTTCGGACAGGATCAGCAGCGGGCGTTCAGCCGACAGCCCACGATCGAGCAGGGCCTGGCCGAGCGCGCGCGCGCTGGCCAGCGCCTGGGCGTAGCTCAGGTGGCGCCAGGTCCGGTCGGCCCCGCGCTTGGCCATGTACGAGGCGTGCGGGGTCCGGTCCGCCCAGTGCAGCAGGCGGTCCGTATTGCGCACCGGGTAGGACCCAGCGGCGTGCGTGCCGTGACGCGGACCGTTCCGCCGGCCATCGGCCGGAGGTCGACCGCGGTCACTCCGAAATCGATCGGGCGGTAGGGGGCACCGGTCATGTCGGATCCTGGCGGACCTTGGCCGCTCGCCCCGCCAGGAATTCGCGCATGCGCAGCTTGGCGGTGGGTTCGTTCTGGCTGATGCCGGCCATCAGCGCCTCGGTGAAAAAGCCCTCGGCCATCGACTGTTCGGCGATGCGCGGCAGTGCCTGCAGGATGGCGAAGTTGGAGATGGGCGCATTGCCGGCGATCTTGCGCGCCAGTTCGACCGCCTTGGGCAGGGCCTCGTCGGCGCCGACCAGGTATTGCGACAGGCCGGCCGCGTGCGCCTCGGTTGCGTCGAGCACCCGGCCGGTGAGCATCATGTCGGTCATGCGGGCCACGCCGATCAGCCGCGAGATGCGCACCGACCCGCCGCCCCCCGTGAACAGCCCCCGGCTGCCTTCGGGCAGCGCGTAGAAGGTGCTGGGCTCGGCCACCCGGATGTGGCAGCTGGCGGCCAGCTCCAGTCCGCCGCCGATCACCGCGCCGCGCAGCGCCGCAACCACCGGCACCCGGCCGAACTGGATGGCCTCGAAGGCCGAGTGCCACATCCGGGAGTGGGCGACACCGCCGGGCACATCGTGCTCGACCATTTCGGACAGATCGAGCCCGGCGCAAAACTGCGGGCCCTGCGCATGCAGCACCACCGCCTGCACCGAGGCCGGCAGGGTTTCGAAGGCGTCGCGCAGCGCCAGCACCAGCGGGTCCGACAAGGCGTTGCGCTTGTGCGGACGCGCCAGGGCGATGCGTGCGATCGTGTCGTCGATGTCGACCTGGATCAGCGAGTCGGCAGGGCTCGAACTGGCCGCGGCGCCGGGATTGACTGGCATGGAGGTGCTCTGCAGGGAAGGTCGGAATGACCTGGTTTTTAATTATTGTTTGTAACTAAATGGAGCGTCAAGTGAGCCTTCCGAAGTTCACTTCAGGGGTATCTTCTGCCTGTTGCCTCAGACACCTTCGCGCGGGCCTTGCGAAGTCCTGCGGCAGATGCGCCTCAACGGCCGCCAGGACCAGGGGATTCCGATGATCTACGAGTTGAGAACCTACACCCTGAAGCCCGGCACGACGGGCGACATGGTCAAAGCGGCGAGCACCGTATCGCTCGAGATCCGCAAGGACGATTACGGCAAGCTAGAAGGCTACTGGTGGACCGATATCGGCCCGCTCAATCAGGTCATGCATCTTTGGAGCTACCCCGATCTGAACGAGCGCTCCCGGTTGCGCGGCGAACTCGCGCAGAACCCGCGCTGGACCGGTGAATACGTGCCGCTGATCCGGCCGCTGATCCTGCGCCAGGATATCCGGCTGCTCAACGGCGTGATCGCACCGGTCGCGCCGCTGTCGAGCGGCAACATCTACGAGTTCCGAAGCTATCGTGCGAAGCCGGGCGGCGCAGCCCGGCAATGGCTCGATCTCTTCACGGGCGCCCTGGTGCATCGCGAGCGGTATTCGAAGATCGTCGGACTCTGGCAGACCGAGGCCGGTCAGCCGAACGAGCTGTGCCACCTCTGGGCCTATGCGGATCTGAATGCCCGCGCAGCCGCCCGCGCGGCCGCGCTGGCCGACCCCGGCTGGCAGGCGTTCATCAGCCAGAGCACCGCGCTGCTCGAAGAGATGCACTCGACGATCCTGCTGCCCGCGCCCCACTCGCCGCTGAAATAGCCCGGCAAGGCCTCGATCCGCCATCACGCCCTGACTCAGACACCCACTGGAGACGCCATGCTCGCCCTTCGACCCGGCTGCGAATGCTGCGATCGCGACCTGCCACCCGACTCGACCCAGGCCCTGATCTGCAGCTTCGAATGCACCTTCTGCCAGGACTGCGCGCAAGGCCCGCTGGCCGGCACCTGCCCCAACTGCGGCGGTGAACTGGTGCGCCGGCCACGCCGCCCGGCGGCCAAGCTGGCCAAGCATCCCGCATCGACCCAGCGGGTGCACAAGCCGGGCGGCTGCGCCCCGAAGCCGGGCTGAGCCGGCCGCTGGGCACGGCCCGCGCGCCGCGCCAGGCGCCAGACCGGCGCGGCGGATCGGGGCGCCAGGCGCCCCGGTCAGCGGCTATTTCGTGTTTTTCTGGATCAGGGCCTTGGCGGTATCCAGCAGCTGCTTGCCGTTGATGCCTTTGCCCGACATTTCCTTCACCCAGTCGTCATCGACCAGGTCGGCGGCCTTGCGGAAGGCTTCATAGTCGGCCGCGGTGAGGCGGGTGATGGTGTTGTTGCGCTCCTCGGCCGTCTTGCGCCCCCTGGGGTCATTGCCCTCCTGGGTCTTGCCGAGCCAGGCCGAGGTTTCGATGCCGGAGTTGGCGTCGATCACTTTTTTCAGGTCGGCCGGCAGCGCGTCGTACTTGGCCTTGTTCATCGCCATCACGAACGTGGTGGTGTAGAGCGCCGGCAGCTTCGGATCGAACTCGGAGTGGAACTTGGCCAGTTCGTTGACCTTGACCGATGGCACCACCTCCCAGGGGATCACGGCACCGTCGATCACGCCCTTGGACATCGCATCCGGGATCTGGGGCAGCGGCAGGCCGACGGGCACCGCGCCCAGCGACTTCAGCATGTTGGTGGTCAGGCGGGTCGGGCCGCGCATCTTCAGGCCCTTCAAGTCGGCCACCGACTTGATCGGCTTGTCCTTGGTGTGGAACACGCCCGGGCCATGGACGTGCAGGGCAATCAGCTGGACGTCCTTGAACTCGTCCTTCGCGTTGGCCTGGACGTACTCCCACATCGCGCGCGAGGTGGCCTCGGCATTGGTCATCATGAACGGCAACTCGAACACCTCGGTGCGCGGCATGCGGCCAGGCGTATTCCCGACCAGCGTCCAGACCACGTCGACGACCCCGTCCTTGGCCTGATCGAACAGGTTGAAGGGCGTGCCGCCCAGCTGCATGGCCGGATAGCGCTCGAACTTGATCCGCCCGCCCGAATCTTTCTCGACCTTGTCCATCCAGCCGATGTGCATGTCCTTCCAGACATTGGATTGCGGCGACATGAAGGTGTGGAACTTCAGCGTCACGGTCTGGGCGAGGGCCGTTCCGGCGCTGGACAGTGCCACGGCGGCGGCCAGCGCCAGGTGTTTGAATCGCATTATTTGTCTCCTATCGGGTAGCGTCGACTGGGAAGTGGTCGCGCGGATATTGTAGAGCGCGAAACCCGCGCTGCGGCGCTCCCCGCGCTTCCCGCCGCTCGCTCGAGCGTCGGACCGCTCCCGCGGGGCCGCCGGGGGCGCCGGGCCGCACGGGGGCCGCACGGGGGCCGCACAGGGGCCGCGGGCGACCGCCCGGCGGTCGCCGCCCGCCTGCCCGCGGCCATGCCTGAAGTCGGCCCGATTTCCACCGATAGGATTGTTTCGCCGACTTCACGCTTACCGGATCGATGGCTGAGCCCAACCCGCAACAGGCAATCCGCCAGATCCGCCAGGACGTCGTCGAGTCGTCGGCGGCCGTGCTGTTCGGATTCGGCACCCTGATGTTCGCCTTCGCCGTCGTGCGCAATCTGCTGCTCGACGCCCCGCTGGGCTTTTCCCATTACCTGGTCTACGGCCTGTCGGTGGCCGCATTCCTGCTGCGCCGGCACATGAGCGTGGAGTGGCAGGCGCTGGTTCTGCTCTCGTTGTTCGCAGGCGCCGCAACCGTGGCGATGACCACCTATGGCCTGGCCGGCCAGTCGGTCGTGCTGCTGCTCGGAATGATTTTCCTGGCCACGACCATCTTCGGCGCCAACGCGGGCGCCCTGGCTGCCGGCGTCAGCGTCCTGATGCTGATGGCCACGCTGGCCGCGCTGCGGCTCGACTGGCTGCGGTTCGATTACGACATCGCCGGCTACGTCTCCCATCCGGTGGCCTGGCTGTCGGCCACCGCCACCCTGCTGGCGCTGACCCTGGTCATCCGCTCGCAGACCGCCCAGCTCACCGCGCGCATGGTGTCGCTCTGGCATGACCAGGAACAGCGGGCGGGCGCGCTGCGCGAGGCCAACGACAAGCTGCGCACGGAGGTGGCCGAGCGAACGCGCGTCGAATCGACCCTGCGCGAGCGCGAACAGAGTTATCGCGATCTGTTCTCACTGTCGCCGGACGCGGTCTTCGTGGTGCACGGCGGTGTGATCACCGACCTGAACGCCGCGGCCCTGGTGCTGCTGCGGGTCTGGCAGCCCGAGAAGGCGATCGGCACCCGCTTCAGCGCCTGGGTCGGCGATCCCGAGGCGCCCGAGGGCGATTCGTCGATCGGGGGCACCGACATCGCCCTGCTGCACGGACCGCCGACCATGGCGAGCCCGGACGCCGGATCGCGGGGTCGCGAGGTGCGCCTGCAAGCCGCCGACGGTCGCGACCGGACGGCCGAACTGCGGGTTGCCCGCGTGCGCATCGACGGCAAGCCGGCGATCCTGGCCACCCTGAGGGACATCACCGACCGCAAGAAGGCCGAGGCCCGCGTGATGCGCCTGGCCCAGCACGATGCGCTGACCGACCTGCCCAACCGCGCGCTGCTCGAGTCTCGCCTGACCCAGGCACTGCGCGAGGCCACCCGCCGCCACCGCCGGGTGGCCGTGATGTTCATCGACCTGGACCGTTTCAAGACGATCAATGACACGCTGGGCCATGCCACCGGCGATCAGCTGCTGATCGAGGTGGGCCGCCGCCTGACCTCGGTGTGCCGCCCGCGCGATCTGCTGGCCCGGCTGGGCGGCGACGAGTTCGTGCTGCTGCTCGGTGACATCGACCAACTCGACGACGTCACCGCGGTGGCCGAGCGGGTGCTGAGCGTGCTGCGCGAGCCGGTCCGGCTCGAACGATACGAGCTGACCGCGACGCCCTCGATCGGGATCAGCACCTTTCCGGACGACGGCGAAGACGGCGCCACGCTGCTCAAGCACGCCGACGCCGCGATGTACCACTCGAAGTCGGCCGGCCGCAACACCTACCGGTATTTCCTGCCGCAGATGAACAAGGCGGCGCTCGATCGCATCGCGCTCGAGCAGAAGCTGCGCAACACGTTGAAGGACGACGCCTTCGAGCTGCACTACCAGATGCAGGTCGATTGCGAGGGCCAGTTCGTCGGCATGGAGGCTCTGCTGCGCTGGACGCTGCCCGACGAGGGTCCGATCGCGCCCGACCGGTTCATTCCGATCGCCGAGGAGATCGGCCTGATCGTGCCGCTGGGCGAATGGGTGCTCGACCGGGCATGCCGTCAGGCCCGGCTGTGGCTGGACGCCGGCATGACCGCCTTCCGGATCTCGGTCAACCTGTCGCCGGCCCAGTTGCGCAACCACGACTTCCTGTCGCGGGTCGAGCAGATCGTCCTCAAGCACCAGGTGCCGCCCGCGGTCATCGAACTGGAGATCACCGAGTCGGCCGCGATGGAGAATCCCCAGGAGGCGATCCAGGTGCTGGCCGGCCTGAAGCGCCTGGGGCTGATGCTGGCGATCGACGACTTCGGGACCGGCTACTCGTCGCTGTCCTATCTGAAGCTGTTCCCGATCGATCATCTGAAGATCGACCGGTCGTTCGTGCGCGATCTGGTCGACGACCCCAATGACCGCGCCATCGCCCAGGCCACGATCGCGCTGGCCCACAGCCTGGGACTGCGGGTGATCGCCGAGGGCGTCGAAACCGAAGAACAGGCCGGCATGCTCGCCGGGTTCGGCTGCGACGAGATGCAGGGTTACCTGTATGGCCGGCCGATGCCCATCGAGCGGATCGAAGCGCTGCTGCGCCGCGACCAGGCGTTTGCCGCCGCGGCGAGCTGAGCCGTCCGGGCGCATGGGCGCGATCGCGTTTCATTCGCGCGATGCCCGGCCGGCCGGCACTGCTCGCCCGCCGCGCGAAGCCCTACCATGGCGGATTCCCATCGATCCCTGAGTGGAGTCCGGTCATGCCCTTTGCCTTGTCCGACGGCGCACGAATCTACTGGCGGCTGGACGGCCGCCCCGACAAACCGCCGCTGGTGATGGTGAGTTCGCTGGGCTCGGACCACGCCATGTGGAATCCGGTGATGGCCGGGCTGGAACGCGAGTTCCACGTGTTGCGCCTGGACAAGCGCGGGCACGGCGCCTCCGATGTGCCCGACGGCGAGTACTCGATCGCACAGCTGGGCCGCGACGCACTGGCCTGCGCGGATGCGGCCGGATTCGCGCGCTTTCACTTCGTCGGGCTGTCGATCGGTGGCATGACCGGCATGTGGCTGGCGCAGAACGCCCGCGATCGCCTGGACCGGATGGTGCTGTCCAACACCACATCCCGGGTCGTCCCGGGCGCCTACGACGAACGGATCCGACTGGTCCTGACCCAGGGCATGGCCTCGGTCGCCGATCTGGTCATCGGGCGATTCTTCACGCCGGGCTACGCCGCTCGGCGCACGGTCCACTACAGCACCGTGCGCAGCACCCTGCTGTCGATCGACCCGCGCGGCTACGCCGGCTGCTGCGCCGCGATCGTCGGCATGACGATCGCCGACGGCCTGGCGAATATCTCGACCCCCACCCTGGTGATCTCCGGCAGCCACGATCCGGCCACCCCCGCCGAACGCGGGCGCGAGATCGCACAGGCCATTCCGGGGGCCCGCTACCTGGAATTGCCGACCGCCCACTTCGGCCATTCCGAACGGCCGGTCCGCTGGCTCGGGGCCACCGTCGATTTCCTGAACGCGCGCCCGGCCGGCTGAACCGCGCTGTCGGCGGGCGCGCACCGGCGCCCGTCAATTGTCAGCTTGGCTGTCCTATACTGCTGCGCCCTTCCGCCGCCCGGCGGGGGCCTGGACCGCACGGGAGATGACGGTGGAAAAAGTGTTCGATTGGCTGGCCAAGGGCTGCGCCATCGTGGCCGGGGTCGTCGTGGTCGTGATCACGCTGCTGACCACCTGGAGCATCGTCGGGCGCTGGCTCTTCAGCAGTCCGATCACGGGCGACACCGAGGTCATCGAATTCGCCATGGCGGTCGTCGTGGCGGGCTGTCTGCCGATCTGCCAATGGCGCGGCGACAACATCATCGTCGACTTCTTCACCACCCGCGCCTCGGCCCGCACGAGAGCACGCCTGGATCGGCTGGGCGCGCTGCTGGTGGCCGTGATGATGGGCCTGATCGGCTGGCGCACCGTCGTCGCCATCTTCGACCAGAAAGCGTCGGGCTCGGTGACGATGCTGCTGCAGTGGCCCGAGTGGATCGCCTACGCGCTGATGGCGCCGCCGCTGATCGTCACCGCCGCGATGGGCCTGTACACCGGCCTGACCGGTCGCAACGGCGCTGTGGCCGGCGATTTCGGCGACGACCCGGTCGCCGCGCTGCTGCGCAAGGAGACCCGGGCATGAGTCCGCTGATGATTGCCCTGGTGCTGTTCGTGCTGATGCTGGCGATGATGGCGCTGCGCGTGCCGATTGCGGTGGCGATGTTCATCGCCGGCGCGCTGGGCTACCTGTGGATGGCCGGCCCCTCGCCGCTGCTCAACCACCTGAAGACCTATGCCTATGCCCGGTTCTCGAGCTACGACCTGTCGGTGATTCCGCTGTTCCTGCTGATGGGGCAGTTCGCCACGCAGGGCGGGCTGTCGCGCGCGCTGTTCAAGTTCGCCGCGGCGCTGCTGGGCGGCTACCGCGGCGGGCTGGCGATGGCCGCGGTCGGCGCTTGCGCGGCCTTCGGATCGGTCTGCGGCTCATCGGTGGCCACCGCCGCAACGATCGGTTCGGTCGCACTGCCCGAGATGCGCCGCCACGGCTACTCCGGGCGTCTGGCGACAGCCACGGTGGCCGCGGGCGGCACCCTGGGCATCCTGATTCCACCGTCGGTGGTGCTGGTCGTCTACGCCATCCTGACCGAGCAGAACATCGCCAAGCTGTTCGCGGCGGCGTTCGTCCCGGGCATCATCGCGATGATCGGCTACATGATCGCCATCGCCATCTACGTGCGGGTGGTTCCGGGCCAGGCCCCCGAGAGCGATGTCGTCTCGCGCGCCGAGCTGTGGAGCAGCGCGGTCGGCGTCTGGCCGGTGGCGGCGATCTTCTTCGTGGTGTTCGGCGGCATCTATGGCGGCGTGTTCACGCCCACCGAAGGCGCTTCGATCGGCGCGGCATCGACCTTCCTCACCGCGGTGGTGCGGCGCGAGCTGTCGATCGAAAAGTTCAAGCTCAGCTTTTATGCGACCGCCCAGGCGTCAGCGATGATCTTCATGATCTTCCTGGGCGCCGACATGCTCAATTCCGCGCTGGCGCTCACCCAGGCGCCCAACCAGCTGGCCGCCACGGTCGGCGCGCTCGGCTGGCCGCCGCTGGCGATCGTCGGGGCCATCCTGGTGTTCTATGTGCTGCTGGGCTGCGTGATGGACGAGCTGTCGATGATCCTGCTCACCATCCCGATCTTCTTTCCGCTGATCATGGCGCTGGACTTCGGCCTGAAGCCCGACGAGACCGCGATCTGGTTCGGGATCCTGGTGCTGATGGTGGTCGAGATCGGGCTGATCGCCCCGCCGGTGGGATTGAACGTCTACGTGGTCAACGGCATGGACAAGCGCACGCCGATTGCCGAAAGTTACCGTGGCGTGGTCCCGTTCCTGATCACCGACTTCATCCGCACCACGCTGCTGCTGCTGTTCCCGGCGATCACGCTTTACCTCGTCAGGCTGATGAACTGATGGAAAACCTCACGCCGCTGCAGACCCGCGACTTCCTGGCCGGGCAGCCCGATGCGCTGTTCCTCGACTGCCGCAGCGAAGCGGAGTTCTACTTCGTCGGGCATCCCGAGGGCGCGGTGCATGTCGCCTGGGCAGAAGCGCCCGACTGGGAGATCAACCCCCATTTCGTGGCCGAGGTTCGCAAGCTGGTCGGCCACTCGATCGACCGGCCGGTGGTCATCATCTGCCGCAGCGGCAACCGGTCGGTGGACGCGGCCAAGGCGCTGGAGTCGGCCGGCTTCACGCGGGTGATCAATGTGTTGCACGGGCGCGTTGGCCTCGGCGGAGCGCCATCGGTCGAACCGCAGGAATCCCCTGAGATGCACCGCCGGTCACCCCTCCCGCGAGACAGAACACGACATGCGCATTGCGATCGGCGAATTCGCCCACGAAACCAACACCTTCTGCCCCGGAGTCACCGAGCTGGCGGCATTCAAGTCCACCTCGTGGAGCGAAGGCCCCGACATTCTTTCGCGGCACCGCGGCGTGCGCGACGATCTCGGCGGCATGATCGCGGCCGCCGAGCGGCTGGGCATCGAACTCGCCCCCACACTGGCCACGGTGACGCAACCGTCGGCGACCATTGCCCGCCACGCCTACGAAACCATCCGCGACACCCTGCTCGCCCGGCTCCAGGCCGCCGGCCCGGTGGATGCGATCTGCCTGGCGCTGCATGGCGCGGGCTCAGCCGAGGGCATCGAGGATGTCGAGGGCAGCTTCCTGGCCGAACTGCGGGCCCGTGTCGGCCCGGCGATCCCGATCGTCGTGTCGCTCGACCTGCACGGCAATACCACCGAGGCCATGCTGGCGCATTCCAGCGCGGCCTTCTATTGCCACGCCTATCCGCACGTCGACCGCTTCGATCGCGGCGCCGAGATCATCGACATCGCGGCGCGGATCGTCAGAGGTGAGATCCGCCCCGTCAGGCACCTGATCCGGCTGCCGCTGGCGATCCCGCCGTCCACCACGTTCACGGGGCCGGCGCAGCGCATCAATGCGCGCTGCTTCGAGTGGGAGGCGCATCCGGGCGTGCTCGACTGCAGCTTCACCCACGGCTTCCCGCACACTGACGTGTCGGTGATCTGCAGCTCGGTGCTGGTCACGACCGACAACGACCCCGGGCTGGCCCGCCGGATCGCCGAGGACGTCGCCGCGCTGATCGTCGACACACTGGAGGACTTCCAGCAG
Source organism: Burkholderiaceae bacterium (assembly GCA_016710525.1). GTDB lineage: Bacteria > Pseudomonadota > Gammaproteobacteria > Burkholderiales > Burkholderiaceae_E > Quisquiliibacterium. The sequence continues at coordinate 178,367 of JADJVQ010000003.1, read as the reverse complement.
CCCCTGCCTGGCGCCGACGAAGCCATCGCACAGGCGCTTGCCGCGACAGTCCTGCCGGTGATCGTCGCCGAGGTTTCCGACAACCCCGGGGGCGGCGCACCTGGCAGCGGCACCCATCTGCTGCGCGCGCTGCTGACGGCCAATGCGCCGGACACCTGCTTCGGCTTCATCTGGGACCCGACGACCGCCGCCCAGGCCCATGCGGCGGGCGCGGGTGCAACGATCGAGGTGTCGCTGGGCGGATTCACCGATGCACTGCACGGCGCGCCGATCGCGGCGAAAGCCTACGTGAAGTCCCTGACCGACGGCCGCTTTAAGCTCGTCAACCCGATGGGCGCAGGCAGCATCGTCGACCTGGGTCCCATGGCCCGGCTGATCATCGGCAATGTGGATGTGCTGGTAGGCTCGCGCCGCTCACAGACGCTGGATGCCCAGCTCTTCCTGCTGCACGGCATCGACGTTCGCACGATGCGCATCGTCGCCCTCAAATCGCAGCAGCACTTCCGCGGCGGCTTCCAGGACATCGCCGGCACCATCATCCGCGCCGACACCCCGGGATTCACCACCAGCAAGCTGACGCTGCTGCCTTTCAGGAACATCCGGCGCCCGATCTGGCCGCTGGACCCGCTGCCCGGCCGCCAGGCCTGGTCGCACTGGAGCGAGCCGCTGCCGGCAAGCAGCGACCCCGACGTCTAGTCCGCCAGCCATGCGCCGGCGACCGGCTCCGACATCAACGACTGCGCGAACGCCCTGAAAAAATAGGTCTGAGGCTCCGAAAACGCCAGGTGGGCATTCAGATCCAGCGCGAATCGGCCCACGAATCCGCCGGCCTGCATCGACCAAGACGTGGGCGAAATGGAAAGCCGGGCGACCTGGCCGTCGTCCGCGCCGATGATCACCAGGTGGACGATCAGCGGAATCAGGGTCGAGGGCATCCTGAACGCCGCCCGAAGCGGCCATGCACCGCCGTCGGAGGCGCTATGCACGCGCGCCACCGCCAACACGAGGCCCATCTCGTCGGGTGGGCTCAGGGCTTCGGCCGATGGGTCATCGGCGGCCTGCCGGCAAAGAAGTTACCGCCCGCTGCGCGAGGCCTCTCGACTGCGCCCCTATCGCTGTCGTCGACCATGTCGACCGCGAGCCGATTCGACGCCGAACCGCGCAGCAGCGTCGTGACCTGGTATTGCGCCGCAATCCAGGGCAGGCCGAGCACCTCGCGCAGGTCGACCGAATAGGTCGTGCACATGTCGCCTTCAGGAAGCCTGGAAGGATCCACCGGGTCCGGATCCTCGAGGTCATCGTCGCGCTCCAGCGCAGAGCCCGCCGCCAGGTACAGCCGGTTGGTGGCCAGATCGATGGCGGTGATCACGCCGTGGCGCGGCAGGCTCACATAGGCCATCTCGCGAATCGGACCGAACTGATACAGGCCCACCGGCAGTCGATCGCGCCGCCCCAGCTCGACCCGCAGCGGCCCGTCGATCAGCAACCCCTGGAACCGCCCCAGCAGCTGCCGCACCAGCGGATCTCGGGCGCGATCGGTGCCGGCCCAGAAGGCGTCGTCCGGCAGTTTGTAGGGCGAGATGTCGAAGCTCATGCGGTTTCAACCCCGATCGGCAGCGCGTGTCTCGAACTTGCTGCGCACGTCTTCCAGGCGCCGGGCCTTGATGAGTTCCAGGCAAGTCGGGCAGAACGCCGGGCGCCGATCGCTCGCGCTGCCCGAGCCCCACATGATGCAGCCGTTGCTGCTCGCACCGGGCTTCCAGCCCGCGAACTTGTGGTCGCCGATCTTGGGTCCCGGCACGTTGTAGGCGCAATGCGAACCCTTGTGGATGCTGCGCTTGCCGTCGGTGAACGTGTAGGGCGCGTCGCCATTGAAGTAGGAAGTACCGCCCGAGTCGATGTGCCTGGCGTCCATGCCCGGAGGCACCCGATCGTTCTTCTCGCCGGGCACGATCGTGATGCCCATCGAATGACCGAGCTCGTGGCAGACCGTTGAACTGACCGCGGCCGCACTGCCGTCACGCAACTTCAGGATCTGATACCCGCCGCCCGAATTGCCGTTGATGGATCCGGCCGTCACGAAATCGAACTTGATCCTGACTTTGCAGGTGTGCGCGGTCTCGGCCGCACCGACGAAGTCTCCCGGCAACACCCTGAGCTCGGCCGCAGTGCCCGATGGACTGGCCGGCAGCTTCACCAGAATGGTCTCGTAGTCCTTGAAGGACAGCCAGGCGAGTTCCATCGGTCCCTTTCGGGGCTGGCCCTGATCATCGAGCCCGGGATGCATCGAGACCTTGTTGTTCAGCGCCGTGAATTTCGAGGTGGCCGCGGCCATGACGGCCTCGAGCCTCGCATCCCCATCGGGCGTGCTGCCGTCTCCGCTCAAGGCAAGACGCAGCTTGTTGCCCGACCTGCGAAGCGCCGGCTGGTCCGCAAGCAACCGGGTGATGAGTTCGCCGATACGGGTCAATTCGTCCGGCGGCACTGTCGTCTGATGCCCTCCTTCCTTCGCGGCGAAGGCGATCTCGATCGATGGCGCCAACCCCGCCGCATCGGCGAGCATGACCCGCCCGGGCGCCGCCGCGCCCTGGACCACCATGCTCAGCATGGTCGGCTGCTGATGCGGCTGCTCGAGCACCGCTTCCCATTCGTAGCCGGCGACGGACATGTTCGAGGCCCTGCCGCGTTCCGTCGGCGGATCGAAGAGATAACCTTTCGGCGAAGGGATCTCCATGGGAACGCTGGTGATCAGCGGCGCCATCGAGTGCGAATCGACATTGCCGCTGAAAGATCGTTCACAGAGGCTGATGAAGAGGGTCCGGCTCAGGGTCGCCACACCGGAGGGCGGCCTGAACTTGCCGGTGGGGTCGAGAATGCTGGGACTCACCACGTACACGGTGCCGCCGGAATTGTCTTTCAGATAAGCCGCCGGCAGCAGGGTTCCGTTGCCCTTGCTGATCGTCGCATCCGCGTCCGGAAACTCGATCGACCCGACATTTTCGTACTCGATGAAGGCCTGGCCGAGCCTGGCGGTCACGAAGCCTTGCAGGTCGTCGGCGAAATCCCCGGACGCCGCGAGCTGCCCGGCAAACATCGCCGGATAGCGAAGCTGGTAGAACAGCTTGCGCCAGTTCACCAGCGTGGTGGTGGCGTCGGTGTAATCGTCCTTGCGTCCGCTGATCGCCACCACACAATCGTCGCCGCCCGCCAGGCCGAGATTCACCTTGAACTTCGCCGTGCCGGCGTCGGCGTCCAGCACCACCCAGCCGGTGTGCGCATCGTCGGCCGGCGTTTTCAGATCGCTGACCGCCGAACTGCTCATCAGCGCCGGCAGGGGGTTGTTGCGCGAACTGGCCCGCGAGAACATGGCCTGGACATAGATGCGATCGCCAGCGCGGCCATCGGCACGCGGATTCGCGCAGACCTCGAACAGCACCTCGTGGCCGAACGCATCCTGGCCATTCCTGGCGGTGACGAGGTTCACGTACTGGCGCCGGCCGGCGCCGCCGTCGCCACTGGGCACATACGGGACCTTGCTGACGTCCGGCGCCACGAACATGGCGATGATCGGCCGCACCACCGTCAGCTTGTGCTCGCGCAGCTTGGCCGGCACGGTCTCGTCGCTCACCAGGCTGTAGGGGGCGAGCGCCTTCAGCGCATAGGGCGCCTTCAGCAGCAGTTGGGCGGTGCAATTGCCGTCGTCGCCGGTCAGCGGGGCTGGGGTTTCGGACCCGTTCTGCACCACGGCGATCGGCACCTTGGATTCGTTCGGGCGCTCCTCGGTCCTGGTGTGAATGGTCACCACCTTGGGCCAGACCGTCGCTTCGGCCACGTCCGAACGGGTGGCCTTTCCCTCGCCGTGCAGCGCGATCACCTTGATCGCATAGTTCGGCACATCCGGATCGACCTTCGGAAGCTTGAACCGCTGCTCGAGCTGATTGCCCTTGAGCGTCAGCCCGGTCTGGGTGGCCAGTGGTTTGTCGTCCTCGCCATTCTTGATGTAATGAAGATCGACGGTTCCGGTGTAGGGCTTCTTCGGATCGCTCGCCAGGGTCGCCCGGATGACGAGTTCGGATTCTTCCCACAGGTCTTGCGCCACGATACGGCCCGATCAGCGTGCGGCGACCAGCGCTGACGGCAGCGGGCCGGTCATGTTGTCGCCGGAGAACCCGTAGACGAAATACGTTTGCGCCTTGCGCGGCGCCATGTCCACCGCCCGCAGGTCGAGACTGAACTGGCCGGTGCAGCCCGCTGCGCTGCGGTTCCAGCAGGGCACCCGCAGCGCAATGACGTGCGGCACACCGTCGTTGGCGCCGACCAGAAGCAGCCAGATGGTGACCACCGCCACCGGCGCAGCCTCGGTCAGCTCGACATAGAAGTTGGGGTCTTTCCAGCCTGGTTTGACCCACTCTTCCGGTGTCGGCTTCAGAAGAAACGAGCCGCGCAGCAACCAAGGCTGATCACCCGCGGTTTCGGTGACCCGGGCCGGGGCCAATTCGAGACCCGGCTGTCCGGGAATCGGCAGCGAATCGGCCTGGCGCCGATAGGTCGGCAGCACCTTGCCGGGGCGCGGACTGACCGAAGGCGCCTGCTGACGGGCTCGCTTCGCCTCGAGGAACTTGACCACTTCAGGGTCGACAAAGCAGGCAGGCGACTGGCACAGATCGACTTTCACCCGGTTCGACACCTGGCCTCGCAGGATGGCCGACAGGTGCAAGGTCCCGGTTTTCCAGGGCAGCTTCAGCACTTCGCGCAGTTCAAGCGACTCCACCGAACTCATGTTGCCTTCGGGCAGGCTCTCCGGTTTGGGCTTTCGCCTGGGCAGCGGGTCGTCGTCCTTCTGAAAGCTGCGGCCCGACGCCACCAGCAGGCGATTGCTGGCGGCGTCCATCACGGCGACCAGACCTGACGACCTGAACTGCAGGGCTGACAGATCACGAATCTTGCCCAGCTGGTAAACCGCCACCGGCAAGGTGCTGCGCTGATCGATGAATACCCGGGACGGCGCATCCATCAGCAGCCCCTCGTAACGTCCCAGCAGCTCGGTCGCCAGGCGGTCCGACCCACGATCGTCCGATGACCAGAAGGCGTCGTCGGGAAGCTTGTACGGAGTGATGTCCATGGATCTCTTATCCTGCGCGGTACCAAGCGGCAGGCTGACGACCGCGTTGGAGGATTGGCCGACTGGCCGGGCTGCATCACGCGCCGGGTCTTGCGCCGCCACATGTGCGGACGCGCTGATCGCCAGAGCGAACAGCCACGACAGGCGGACGAGGCGAAAGCTCACGTCATCCCTGGTCGGCATCCCGACCGCCGAAGCTGCTGATGATGTCTTCGAGCCGGCGCCCCTTCAGCACCTTGAGGCACTCGTCGCAATAGGCGGTCCGGGTTTCCGCGTTGCCTCCCGACCCCCACATGATGCACCCAGCCGTCGGACTCCAATCGTTGAAGTCATCGCTTGCGCGGTCGGTGGCGGGAACGCTGAACGCGCAATGGCCTCCTTTGTGGATGCTGCGCTTGCCGTCGGTCAGCGGATACGGCGGATCACCGTTCACGTAAGAGGTGCCGCCGTTGTCCACGTGCTTGGTCGTGATCCCGGGCGGCAGGATGTCGTTCTCGAGCCCCGGGATGACGGCCATGCCCATCGAATGGCCCAGTTCGTGGCAGATGGTCTCGCTGAGCGCCCCGGGCGTGGCCGCGGCCCTGAGCACCATGATCTGCTCGCCGCCGCCGCTGTTGCCGTTGATCTCGCCGCCATGCACGTACTTGAACTTCACCTTCACCTTGCATTCGGTGTCGGTCTCGGCGGCTCCGACGTAGTCACCCGGCAATAGCTTCTTGTGGTCCGTGGACCCGCTCTTGGGAAGTTTGATGTTCAGGGTCTCGTAGTCCTTGACCGTCACCCAGGCGACCTTCATGGGCCCATGGCGGGCATTGCCATCGCGGTCGAGTCCCGGGTGGTAGTTCAGGGTCTTGCCCACCGCGTCGAACTTCGACTTGGCCGCATCGCGCGCCGCGCTGATCCGCTCCGGACCGCCGTCCCCGCCGGGCCCCGAAAAATTCAGCCTGAGCTTGTTCGCGCTGTCCCGCAGCGCGGGATCGCTCGACAGCAGATCAGCCACGAAGTTCTCGATCTTGCTGGTCTCGGTCGCCGACAGGCTGGTCTCGTGGCCGCCGCCGTCCTTTGCCGCGAAAGCCACGGTCACTGATTTGCCAGGGCGATCGAGCGCGCTCACCACGACCTTGCCGGCGCCGCCACCCACGCCGGCCAGTTCGACCCACTCGGTTGCCCGGGTGTGATCGGCCGCCACGATGGCCTGCCATTCGAACGCGGCTTCGACGCTTGGATTCGGCTTGCCATTCTTCGGGCTCAGCGGGAACACCGTATCGCCATTGGGCTCGGGAAAATCGAAGTCGTCCGACGTCACTTCAGGCTCGACAGTGTCCGTCGAGACATTGCTGCTGAACGCACGTTCGCACAAGCTGACATACACGCTGCGCTTGCGAAACTCGCCGTCGTCGGAAAACCTGTTCTTGGTATTGAGCCACCCGTTGGTCACCACATAGATCTCGTCGTCGCTGGCTTCCTTGAAGAACCGCTTCTTCATGATCATGCCGTTGCCCTTGGCGAAGGTCGCCTGCGCGTCGGGGAAGGTGAAATACTTTCGCTGCTCGTATTCGACGAACGCCTTGCCGAGCTTGGCCCTGAAGGCGGTTTTCAGAGCGGCCGGGTAGTCGAGCCAGCTCAGCTTCGGCACCAGCAGCGTGGGGAACCGCAGTTCGTACCAGAGCTTGCGCCAGTTCACGAACGAGCGCTGCTCGTCGGTGGTGGCGTCCTTGCGACTGCCGATCGACACCGTGCAGACATCGCCACCGGCCAGCCCGGTGTCGACCTTGAACTTGGCGGTTCCGCCGTCTTTGTCCAGCTTCACGTAGCCGGTGTAGACCTTGGCGTCCGCATCCTTGTCCAGATCGTTCACCGCGGGCGCATCGAGCAGCTTGGGCAGCGGATCGTTGCGGTCGCTGTCGCGGCTGAAACTGACCGTGAGGAAAATGCGATCGCCCTTCTTGCCGTCGGTCTTGGGCTTGGCACAGACCTCGAATTCGATGATGTGGCCATTGCCCTCGGCCGCATCCTTGTTCTTGGACTTGAGGTTGACGTACAGACGGCAGGCCGTCTTGCGGTTGGCCTCATTGTTGGTCGGATCGTTGGCCTTCCAGGGCTTGTCCTTGGTCACGTCGGGCTTGACGAACATGCACACGATGTGCCGAATCGCCACCAGCTCGTGCACGCGCAGTTTGGCCGGCACGGAATCGTCCCTGACGATCTCGTAGGGGCTGCGCACGTCGACCGCGTAGGCCTGCTTGCGCGTCAGCTCGACCTTGCACTTGCCATCCTTGTCGGTCACCGGCTTGGCGACTTCGGAGCCGCCCTGCTTCACGACGAGCTTGACGTCCTTGAAGTCCTTTTCGCTGTCTTCGTGGTTCTTGACGTGGATCTCGACAGTCTTGGGCCAGACCGTGGCGTCGGCGAGCTCCTGGGTCTTTTCCTTGCTGGCTCCGTACTTGACCAGCAGCGACAGTTTGTAGGTCGCCTCGTCGGGCTCGACTTCGGGAACGTCGAAATTGCGTTCGATCGGCTTTCCGGGCTTCACCGTGATGTCCGTTTCCGACTTCAGCGGCTTGCTCTGATCGCCATTCTTCAGCAGCAGCAGATCGACCTTTCCGTCATACGGCTTCGAGTCGTCGATCAGCGAGACCTTGACCTTGTACTTGGACTTCTCCCAGATGTCTTCTGCCAATTCGGTTCTCCGCAATACCCAGGGGACTCAGGAAATCAAACCTCAGGTCGTCTCATCCGGACGAGGCACGACGTTCGCGAGCGCCACCGTCTGTCCGTCGGGTTCGACCGCCTCGGCGGCGAACAGGAGCCCCACCGGCTCTTCGTCGTTGAATTCGCTTTCGGCCTGGATGCCATTGGGTTCGTCAAGATCGCTGACGACCTCGACGTCATTGGTGTCGCACGGCAACAAGGCGTCGCCGACGACTCCGGCTTCCAGCGACGGATTGGCGACCTGATCGCCGCCTTCGTTCTCAGGCATCTTGTCCGTCTTTGAGATGATCGGCGGCCACCTGGGCCAGGCGCTCTAGCCGGCATTCGATGCGATACAGGCGGGTGACAGGCGTGAGCCCTGTCTGCGCCAGCAACGCCTGCGTCCACGCATGCTCTGCCATGCGTTCGAATTCGAAGCCGAGCCGCCAGTCCAGTGCGACGAAGAGCGAGACTTCGCGTTTGCTTGCGAAGCCGTAGCGCCTGGCTCGCCGGACACAGGAAACCACGCGTTCGGTCAGCGCTTCCCGGCTCAGCGCCACGCGGCCGTCGCGGTCCTGGTCGGCAATCCAATCGCAGACGCGCTGGACGAACTGGCGTTCCAGTTCGGGTATGAATGCCTCGAGCTGACGGGTGCGTATGGTCAGCAGGGAGGGGTGGTGCTCGGTTCTCCGTCAGCGTCGGTCGGCCCCGGCTCGGCGCCCGGATGACCCGACATCCTCCGCCAGCACGTCGAGCGTATTGCGGCGCCGAATCAACTGCAAGCCACTCAGACTGAACTCCAGCCGCCGAGACGGCTATTCGCCTTCGACGTTAAATTGCCTGATCGGGCCGAACACGGTCTTGAGCTCATCCTGCCGACCGATTATCGACCTAGGCAGCGCCCCTGGGCGAGAGCGTCATTCTCAGCCCCACCGGCGCCATCGCGAACATCAGCCGCTCGGCCGGCTCGCCGCCTTCGGCGGTCGCGACCGACTTGATCTCGAAGCCGTTGAGCAGCGTCAGCAGAACCATCTTCATCTCCTGCAGCGCCAGGTAACGGCCCGGGCACATCCGCGGTCCGGCCCCGAACGGCATCGAGATGCGCTTTGCCGACGCCGCCGACAAACCCGCCTCGCCCAACCAGCGCTCGGGCCGGAATTGCCGGCCCTCGGGCACGAACGTGTCGTCGACGCTGTCGAAGCGCATCACGCAGACCACCACCGTGCCCGCGGGCACGGCAATGTCGCCCAGCACGGTATCGTGGTTCGCCTGGACCAGCAGCTGCGGCGCGACCGGGCGAAGGCGCATGGTCTCGTGCATGCAGGCCTCGACGAAATCGAGCTGTGACAGGTGATCCAGCGTGACCGGCCCACCGCCGGCCATCACGCCGCGCACCTCGGCCATCGCACGCGCCATCGCGTCCGGATGCTGCTGGAGCAGCCAGATGCACCAGGTCAGCGTATTGGCGGTGGTGTCCTCGCCCGCCAGCAGCATCGTCATCACATTGCCAGCCACCCGGTCGTGGTCGATGCCGCTGTCGGGTTCGTCGGCGGCGACGATCATCGCCTCCAGCAGGTTCTGCGGCGCCGTGCGGCGCGCCGGATCGTCGGCCAGCCGCTGGCGGGCCGCCGCGATGAAGCCATCGATCGCCCGATTGACCGCACTCATCGACTCCTCCAGCGCGCGGTCCGACGCGGTCTTGAAGAAGCGCCAGTAAGGCACGCCCGCGATCAGCCGGGTGAACAGCTTGGGAAAGATCTTGTCCAGATGCCGCTGGATGACGTCGTCATCGGACTCCAGCGTATTGACGTCGTTGCCGAAGGCCAGGCCCGCGATCGCATCGACGGTGAACCGCATCAGGTCGGCCTGCAGGTCGATCGACGCACCCGAGTGCGCGGCCTTGCCCCAGCGCCCGGCCAGGCGCTCGCCGCATTTCACCAGCGAGGGATAGTAGGCCTTGACGTGTCCGGGATCGAAGGCGGACATCACCATGCGGCGCTGGCGCTTCCAGTCGTCGCCGTTGGATCCGAACAGGCCGGGCTTCAAGCCCAGCTCGGCACCGATCACATCCAGCCGCGCACTGCGCCGGAATCCATCCGGACGATCGCGCAGCATGGTCGCCACCGCATCGTGGTCGGCAACCACCAGCATATGGCGATTGGCCATCCGGATCTGGAAGTACCGGCCATACTCGTGCGCCCAGCGCTCGAGCTGCAAATGGAATTCGGCCGCCTTGATCTGCGGCAGATTGCCCAGGACCGGCCAGCCCTTGGGGCCGGGCAGATCGGCAATCCGGCGCACGGCGGGTGTTCCGGGGCCCTTCGAAGGCGCAGCCGGGTCGGGCTTGATCGGGGCAACGGCGGACATGATGTCTCCTGGCGGTTCGCTCGACGAACAATCCGCCACATTACATGGCCCTGAGCCTCTCGGCACCGGCAAACCCGCACACCCCCGGTGGATCGGCCGGCAGGCCCTCTACGAACCGCCCGCCGGCGAGCGTGCCGGGTCCGGCTTCAGCGCCTTCCAGGTCGAGGTCGCGAACGCGACCAGGTCGCCCTGCTCGTCGACCAGTTCCGCGCTCAGATAGGAGATGCCGCGGCCGCGGCGCAGGAAGCGCCCGGTGCAGCGCAGGGGCTCGAGCCACACCGCCTTCACGTACTGGGTCTTCATCTCGAGGGTGGTGCCGGGGCCGCTGGCGTGATTGAGCAGATGGCCCATCGAGATGTCCATGATGGTCGCGACCACGCCGCCGTGCAGTGAACCCTGCGGATTGAACATGAAATCGCGCGGCGTCAGGCGCACCAGGCAGGTGTCGTCGGGGTAGCTGATGTCCATGCCGAACAGCCTGGCAAGAAAGAAGTGGCCGAACTCCTGGCGATGGCTGCCCATCGCATACTCGAAGGCCAGCCGCGCCTCGTCTTCATTGATCCGCCGCGGCGCGTTCATCGCGCACCGGCCGGCTTGCGCGGGCTTTCGATGAACCGCTGCAGCAGGGCGGCCACCTGCCGCGGGCAGTCGACGTTGGGCGAATGCCCCTCGCCATGCCAGACATGCAGGCCGGTGCCCTTGGGGTACATCGCCCAGCTGGCCAGCATGTTCTCCAGAGGAATGATGGCGTCGCGGTCGCCGGCGGCCAGCAGCACCGGCATCGGCAGCGCTTTCACGCGATCGGCCAGGCGCAGCTGCATCATCGAGCGCATCGAGCCGCGCAGCCGGCGCTCGGGCGCGGCCGCCGTGTCCTGCATCAGCAGGCGCAGCTGCTCAGGATCGAAGTCGGTGCTGCCGCGCGCATCGATGCCGTCGTTGCCGGCGCCGCGCGCCTGCTGCTCGCGGCGCAGGACCATGCGCTGATCGAGGAAGGCCTCGAGCTGTGCCGGCTCCATCGCCGCGCCGTTCGGGCTGGCCGGATCGAGCAGCACCAGCCCGCTGACCAGCTCGGGATGGTCGACCGCGAACTGCGCCACGGTGGCCCCGCCCATCGAATGGCCGACCAGCGTGAAACGCGCCAGGCCCAGCTGCGAGACCAGTTCGAACGCATCGGCGGCGAACTTCTGGATGGTGAAGTCGCTTTCGTTCGGGGGCGCCTCGGTCGCGCCGGCGCCCCGGTTGTTGATCGCGATCGACCGATACTGCTGTGCCGGCAGCGCCTGCTGAACACCGTGCCAGACCCGCGCCGAGGCCTGGTAGCCGTGGACGAAAACCACCACGTTCGGGCCTTCGCCCTGCTCGAAATACTCGAGGCTGACCTCGGAAAGGCGGGCGATGGTCATGTCAGCGCCCGGCCATGCGATCCAGGCGCTGGGCGATCAGCGCCTCGGCCTCGCGCACGATCCGCGAGACCAGCTCGGCGCAGGTCGGGATGTCGTGGATCAGGCCCTGCACCATGCCGGCCGACCAGATGCCATGATCGGGGTCGCCCAGCTCGTACACGCCCTTGCCGCGCTGACCGGCCACCAGGTGGCGGACGTCGTCGATCGTCGCATTGCCCTTGCGCTCGATGGCCACGACCTCCTTGCTGATCGCATTGCTGGCCACCCGCGAGGTGTTGTGCAGCGTGCGGAAGATCAGCTCGGTGGCGCGCTCGTCGTTGGCGACGATCTGCTCCTTGATGCGCTGATGGATCGGGCTCTCGACGGTGCACATGAATCGGGTGCCCATGTTGATGCCCTCGGCACCCAGCGCCAGCGCGGCAACCAGGCCGCGGGCGTCGCCGAAGCCGCCCGAGGCGATCATCGGGATCTTCACCTTGTCGGCGGCTGCCGGAATGAGGATCAGGCCGGGGATGTCGTCTTCGCCCGGATGGCCCGCGCATTCGAAGCCGTCGATGGAGATGGCGTCGGCACCGATCCGCTCGGCCTTCAGGGCATGGCGGACCGCGGTGCACTTGTGAATCACCTTCACGCCGTGCCTCTTCAGCTCGGTGATGTGCTCCTGGGGGTTGTTGCCGGCCGTCTCGACGATCCGGACACCTGAATCGACGATGGCGTCGCGGTACTCGGCGTAGGGCGGGGGTTTTAGGGCGGGCAGGATGGTGAGATTCACGCCGAACGGCTTGTCGGTCATCTCGCGGCAACGCTTGATCTCGCGGCGCAGGTCTTCCGGCGTCGGCTGGGTCAGCGCGGTGATGAAACCCAGCGCGCCGGCGTTGGCGACGGCGGCAACCAGCTCCGCGCGGCCCACCCACTGCATGCCACCCTGCGCAATCGGATGCTCGACTCCGAACATTTCGGTGAATCTGGTTTTCATCTGGGCTCCCCTGTCCATGGACGCGCCCACCCGGGCGCCTGAGCGCCAAGCCTAACCGAAGCAACGCGGCCGGGTGAGGGCGTGCGCGGCCCGGCGTTTCGTCTTGCGTGGGTTCGGCAGCACGGACCGGCTGGTCGCGCCGCGCGGGCGTGAAACCTAGGCCGGCGCGGGCGCGAAACCTAGGCTGGCACGCGGGCGCCGACGAAATCGGCGACATCGGCCAGCACCGGCCCGACCCAGCGCAGCGGTCCGGCAAACGCCCCGATCAGCGTCATGTGGTTGGCCTGGTCGTAGAAGCGCTCGACCACCGGCACGCCGACCTCGCGCAGCCGCCGGGCCAGGCCCGCGGTATTGCGCTGCGGGTCGACCAGGTCGTCCTTGGTCGCCGCGCCCAGGAAGGCCGCCGGCGCGCCAGCCCGCACGTGGGCGAAGACCTGCGAATCGGGAGCGACGTCCGGGTGGCCGAACACCGGCCGCACATCGGGATTGCCGATCGGCAGGAAGTCGTACGGCCCGGCCAGCCCGATCCAGCCCGCGAGGGCCTGCGGCCGTTCGCCGACGGCGGCCAGCCAGCGGGCATCGAGCGCGAGCATCGCCGCGTTGTACGCACCCGCGCTGTGGCCCATCAGATAAACCGGCGCGGCCGCCGCACCGAGCCGTGGCAGCTGCGCGCGAAACCAGCGCAGCGCAAGCGCGCCGTCGTCCAGGAAGGCCGGATACTTGACCTGAGGATAGAGGCGATAGTCGGCGACCGCGACGATGCAGCCTCGGGCGGCCAGTGCGTGACCGACGAATCGATAGGTCTCGCGGTCGCCGCGATTCCAGGAGCCGCCATAGAAGAACAGGATCGCCGGAGTACCGGTTTCGATCCGGCCAGGCAGGAACAAGTCGGCCGACTGCCGCGGATCGGGCCCGAAGGACTGGTCGGCGAGCAGGCGGCCCTCGCCCTTGGCGGTCATGGCCGACAGCGCGGCGCCCACCGAGCAGCCCCCCAGCCCGGGCAGGCCCAATGCCATCGTCGCCAATGCCGCCCGCCGCGGCAGGACCGCCGCGCTCTGACTCGTCTCGCGCCGACCGGCCGCGCGCTGCGCAATGTCCTGCACGTGCGGCGGGTTCAGTGCAAGGACAGCGGGTGCTGCATCAGACCGTCGAACCGGCTGAGGAAGTCGTCGACCTCCTCGATCGTCGGTTCGTTGGCGATCAGTTCGCTGACGTCGTCGCGGAAATGGCTGGCCAGGGAGCCGCCCAGGAAGATCTCCTTGCGCGACAGCTTGTCCATGATCTCGAAGCCGCCGAAGACGCCCTGGGCGTCTTTGAACTCGACCACACAGTAGTTCGGGCTGTTGTAGATCATGTGCATGGCGTTCCTCGCAGGGTGATTCGATTCGGGAGCCGTTGACTGATCGGGCGGCCGCGCCGCCTGCCAGAGAGTATTCCTACAGTTGGTGTCGGCAGGCGCGGGTTCAAGCCCTGCCAGGTCCGACGATCGTGGCGAACATTCCGACAGACGCCGGTTTTCAGCCACGATACGTCCCGGGCCGCGCCGCGGACCTTAGTCCCTGACCACGCGAGGGGCTTGCCCGACACACGGTCTGGGCGCGGATCGGACGCCGCCCCGTGCCTACGGGGCGAGCGCCGCTTCCCAGGCGCTCGCGACGGCCGCCAGGTCGATCGGCACATCGGACCGGATCCGGCATTCGATGCGCGATTCGCGCCGCGACACCGTGGGCGCCCACGACGTCGCCGGTGCACCGCCCCCCCAGCCGTACCATTCGCGCCGGGTCCGGATGACCGCCCGCAGCTCGGTCAACGCCGGGTGCCCGGCCAGCGCGCGCAGGGCGGCCTCGGCCTGGCGGCGATCGAACGACGCGGCGGCTGGCCAGACCCAGCGATGGCAGCGGTCATCGCCGGCCGCCGGGGTGGGGCTGCCATCGCCGCCCCTCCCCGGGGCGCCGCTCAGCCAGCGCCAGCGCGCCGGATCGCGCACCGCGTCCAGCCGCGATCGCAGGTCGACCCAATCGAGCCCGGCGGGCGGCGGGATCACGATGTCGGGATCCGCGCCCGTGTCCGCAAGGCTCAGCGACGCCTGCAAGGTGGGGACCGCCTGCGGGTCGGACAGCGAATCGAGCAGCAGCACATCGGCCGCGCCGAGCCCCGCCCGCCGCGTGGCCGCCAGCAGGCGCTGGGGCGTATCGGATGCCATCACGCCGACGATCTCGACGCCCGCCAGCCCGCCGGCCAAAGGCCCGGACCACAGCGCATCGGCGACCGCGCCCGGGTCGGCCGACTCGGCCAGCAGGATGAACAACCGGTCGACGGTGCCGCGGCGCAGCAGCCGGGCGATCGTCAGCGAAAACGCCGAGGCCGCGACGCAGCAGGCGCAGCCGCCGGAAAAGTCGACCACGTCCAGTTCCGGCGGCATCGGCTCGACCAGGGCATCGCCGCCTGCACGAACCAGCGCCCAGCGTTCGGCTGGCGGCCGCTGGGCGGCCCAGCGCTTCATCGATAGGGCAGTGCGCTCACGTCCACCTGCCAGCAGCAGGACCCGGGTGCCGGCCGGCAGGGGCGCCAGCAGCCCGGCGCCGCGCCCCGGAGCCGCCCTCACTTGCGCCAGAAGGCCGGCATGAACAGCACGAACACCGTCAGCAGTTCGAGCCGGCCGGCCAGCATCGCGAACGCGCATAGCCAGGTCTGGAAATCCGACAGCACCTGGTAGTTTTCGGCGGGCCCGAGCACGTTCAGACCGGGCCCGGTGTTGTTCAGGCAGGCCAGCACACCCGAAACCGACGAGATCAGGTCCAGCCCGGTCGCCATCAGCAGGAAGGTCAGCACGACCAGCGTCAGGCCCCACAGCAGCATGTAGCCCATGACCGCCAGCACCACCTTGTTGTCGATGATCTGCCCGCCGATGCACAGCGGCCTGACGGCCCGCGGATGCACCATGCGCACCAGCTCGTTGCCGGCCTGGCGCATCAGGATCAGCACCCGGATCATCTTCACGCCGCCACCGGTCGATCCGGCCGACGAGCCCACCGTGCACAACAGCAGCATCCACATCGGCGCGAAGATCGGCCACTTGTTGAAGTCGTCGCTCATGTAACCGCTGGACGTGGCAATCGACACGGTGTTGAACGCCGCATGGCGCAGCGCGGTGATAAAACTGGGATAGGTGCCCTGCCAGGTCAGAAAGCCCGCCAGCATCAGCGCACTGCCCAGGATCAGAGACCACACCGCGAACACTTCGGGATCGTGGAAATAGACCCGCAGCGAACGCTGGCGAAGGGCGACGAAATGGGTGCTGAAATTGAGCACCGCGATCATCATGAAGGCCATCAGCACACCTTCAATGAGCGGCGAGTTGAAGCTTGACACACTGGCGTCGCGGGTCGAGAAGCCGCCCAGCGCCATCGCCGAAAACGCGTGGCAGACCGCGTCGTGCCAGCTCATGCCCGCCCACTTGAGCGCCAGGATGCACAGCACCGTGATGGCGGCATACAGCAGCCACAGGTACTTGGCGGTCTGGGTGATGCGCGGGGTGAGCTTGGACTCCTTGATCGGGCCGGGGGTTTCGGCCTTGTAGAGCTGCATGCCGCCCACGCCCAGCATCGGCAGGATCGCCACCGCCAGCACGATGATGCCCATGCCGCCGTACCAGTTCAGCGCGTGCCGCCACAGGTTCAGTGCCTGCGGCAGCTGATCGAGACCGACCAGCACCGTGGCGCCGGTGGTGGTCAGCCCCGACATGGTCTCGAAGAAGGCGTCGGTGAAGCTCAGGCCCGGAATCTCGAGCATCAGCGGCACCGTCGCCACACCGGCCATCGCCACCCAGCCCAGCACGACCAGCAGGACGCCGTCGCGCACCTGGAGTTCACGGCGGTACCGGCGGGTCGCACCCCACAGCAGCGTGCCGACCGCCAGCGTGGCGACGCCCGACAGGAAAAAACTGCGGTGGGTGCCGTCCGATGCCGCCAGCGACCAGACCAGCGGCAGCAGGTAGGTGGTCGAGAAGACCATGAGGAGGCCGCCCAGGACGTGGGCGATCGACAGCATCTGCTGCATGTCAGGGATACGCGGGCGCCACGCGGGCGGGACAGGCGCCGGATCGAAGGGAGGCCAATTCTACTCGCGCGTCCGGTCCGCCGGCAGCACCGCTCGCGCCTCAGGTCCACCGGCAGTCCGGGCGCCGCCCGGCTGCCCGGCGAGGACCGGTTCCCGCCGGCCCGGGTCAGTCGCCCATCGGCACCGGCAGGGTTTCGATCAGGCCCATCTGGCGCAGCATGTCCAGCGCGTCGTCGAGCCCGCGATAGCGCGCCAGTCCGCGGCGCATGTCGGCCACGCTGGCCTTGCCGTCGACCAGCATCAGCAGGACCCGCAGGCGCCTGGGCAGCGATGAATAGCGGTCGGAGGCCTCGAGCCGCCCCAGGTGGCTGCGCAGGAAGACGTCGTCCTCGCGCAGCGGCCGATAGTCTGCCCGCACACCGAAGCGGCGCATCAGGATCTGCAACGAGGACTCGACAGAGGAGTTCATGGACATCGGCTCACCTTGGGAACGGTATCGGAACCGCTTCGGAAGCCTAGGCTAACCGACCGGCGGCGCGCGACGCGTGATCTAATTCACGCGCTCGGGCGGACCCGCGGATCGCCGGTATCCTCGTGTCCTGTCCCACTTGAACGGCCCGACCGTACCACCCGCCCGCGGTGCCCGGTCCGGGCGAGGCCAACCCGTCCTGATTGGTAGACCATCGTGCTGCTCGGTTTCGTGATCCTGTACTGGATTGTCTCGGTGCTGATCGGCCTGGTGGCCGCGATGTGGGTGAAGAACACCTCCGACTTCGCGGTCGCCGGACGTTCGATGCCGATGGTGGTGGTGACCGCCACCGTATTCGCCACCTGGTTCGGCTCCGAGACCGTGCTCGGCATCCCGGCCACCTTCCTGAAGGAAGGCCTGCACGGCGTGGTCGCCGACCCCTTCGGCTCGTCGCTGTGCCTGGTCCTGGTCGGCCTGTTCTTCGCGATGCCGCTGTATCGGCGCAAGCTGCTGACCATCGGCGACTACTTCCGCGAGCGCTACAACCGGCCGGTCGAGGTGGTGCTCAGCCTGTGCATCGTGGTGTCCTACCTGGGCTGGGTGGGCGCGCAGATGAAGGCGCTGGGGCTGGTGTTCAACGTGGTCTCCGATGGCCAGATCACCCAGACCGTGGGCATGCTGATCGGCGCGGCGAGCATCCTGATCTACACGCTGTTCGGCGGCATGGTGTCGGTGGCCATCACCGACCTGGTGCAGATGGTGGTGATCGTGGCCGGCATGCTGTACATCGGTGCCGAGGTCAGCGGCCAGGTCGGCGGCGTGCAGGCGGTGATCGATCACGCCTCGGCGGCCGGCAAGCTCGACTTCTGGCCGCGGGCCAATGTGATCGAGATCCTCGGGTTCTTCGCGGCCTGGATCACGATGATGCTCGGTTCGATCCCGCAGCAGGACGTGTTCCAGCGCGTGATGTCCTCGAAAACCGCGCGCATCGCCGGCGCCGCATCGGTGCTGGGCGGCGTGCTGTACTTCATCTTCGCGTTCGTGCCGATCTTTCTGGCCTACAGCGCCACGCTGGTCGACCCCGCTCTGGTGCAGCGGCTGCTGGGCACCGACCCGCAACTGATCCTGCCCAGCTTCATCATCGCCCACGCCCCGATCGCCGCCCAGATCCTGTTCTTCGGCGCCCTGCTGTCGGCGATCAAGAGCTGCGCCAGCGCCACGCTGCTGGCGCCCTCGGTGACCTTTGCCGAAAACATTCTCAAGCCGCTGTTCCCCGGCATCAGCGATCGCCGCTTCCTGCGCCTGATGCAGGCCGTCGTGCTCGGCTTCACGGTGATCGTGCTGATCTACGCGATGAACACCGAAGCCAGCATCTTCAAGATGGTCGAGAACGCCTACAAGGTGACGCTGGTGTCGGCCTTCGTGCCGCTCACGGCGGGGCTCTACTGGAAGCGCGCCAGTTCGGCCGGCGGCATGGCCGCGATGTTCGGCGGGCTGTTCACCTGGCTCTGGATGGAAGCCTTCGCCGCCGGCGGTCCGGTACCGCCGCAACTCGCGGGCCTGCTGGCCAGCATCGCCGGCATGGTGATCGGCTCGTACTGGCCGCGGCGTCGCGGCCATCCGTCCACCCATTCCGGCCATCCTGGCGCCGGACACCCGGCCGGGCATGGCGCCAGCCATGCGGCCAGCCATCCGGACGGGCATTCGGGCGCCCAGGCAGCCGCACAGCCGCACGATGGGCGGGCGCACTGAACGCCGCGGACGCGTTCAGCGGTAGAGCACCTGCGGCAGCCAGAGGCCGATCGCGGGGAAGACATACAGCAGCACCAGCGCCACGACCTGGATCAGCATGAAAGGGATCATGCCCGCGAAGATCTGGTTCAGCGTGATGTGCGGTGGCGCCACTCCCTTCAGATAGAAGGCCGCCATCGCCACCGGCGGCGACAGAAACGCGGTCTGCAGGTTCAGTGCCACCAGCAGCCCGAAGAACAGCGGATCGACTCCGAAGTTGTCCAGCAGCGGGATGAAGATGGGCATGAAGATCACGATGATCTCGGTCCACTCCAGCGGCCAGCCCAGCAGGAAGATGATGGCCTGCGACAGCATCAGGAACTGCACCTTCGACAGACCGAGCGACATCACCCATTTTTCGATGATCTCCTGCCCGCCGAGCAGCGCGAAGGCCGCCGAGAAGATCGAGGATCCCACGAACAGCCAGCACACCATCGCCGATGTCTTGGCGGTCAGGAAGACCGACTCCTTGACCACCGTGAAGTTCAGCTGCCGATAGGCCGCCGCCAGCAGCAGGCCGCCCATCGATCCGACTGCCGCGGCCTCCGTCGGCGTGGCCAGTCCGAACACGATGGTGCCCAGGACCGCCAGGATCAGGACGGCCAGCGGAAAGAACGACCCGAGCAGCATCTTGAAGACTTCGAGCCGCACGAAGGTGAGCAGCAGATAAAAACCCGCCAGCGCCAGTGCGCCGCCACCCGCCATGCCCCAGAACCAGGCCGGCGCCGCCACCCGCGCGGCCGCCGGAACATCGACTGCCGGCGCCGAGCCCGGCGCGCCAGCCGCTGCCGCAGGCGTACCCGGCGGTTCGCGAAGCCCCTGGCCGGCCCCTGGCGGCTCGCTGACCGCCGCCGCGCCCGGCGGCTCCTTCACTCCTTCGACCGGCGGCTCCTTCAAACCTTCGGCTGGCGGCTCCTTCACTCCCTCGACCGGCGGCTCCTTCAAACCTTCGGCTGGCGGCTCCTTCACACCATCCGCGGGCGGCTCCTGCACCCCCGGTGCACCGGATGACTCCTGCGCGGCCGGCGGCTCGCTGACGCCCTCGGCCTTGGGCTCGGTGCCGTCGAGTGCCCTGGCAGAACCCGAGTCCTGCGCACCGCCCATCTGCTGCAATCCGGCATCGTCGGCGGTTTCGGGCGGGGCGGTGACCCCGCGCCAGGTCAGGCCCAGCACAGCCACGAACACCAGCACGGGCAACAGCGTGACGATCAGGTTGCGCCACAGCACGCCCATCGGCAGATGCGAGTTGCGCGAGCCCTTGAATGCCGCCAGCAGGGCGGGCAGCGCCAGCTTCCCGGCCGCCGCCTGCAACTGCTCCAGCACAGGGGGCAGCGGCACGTGACGATCCGCTGCCGACAACGGCGGCATCAGCGAGGGCCGCAGCTTGGCGAGGAGGACCACATAAAGGATGTACAGGCCGGCCAGCATCAGGCCGGGGAAGAAGGCCCCCGCATACAGCTGCACCACCGACACGCCCGCCGTCGCGCCATACACGATCAGCATCACCGAGGGCGGGATCAGGATTCCCAGGCAGCCGCCCGCGGTGATCGCACCGGCCGACACCTGCGCGCTGTAGCCGGCGCGCAGCATCGCGGGCAGCGCCAGCAGACCCATCAGCGTGACCACGGCACCGACGATGCCGGTGGCCGTCGCGAACACAGCGCAGGTGAACAGCGTAGCCACCGCCAGAGATCCGGGCAGGCGCGCAAGCGACAGATGCAGCGACCGGAACAGCCGTTCGATCAGGTTGGCGCGTTCGACCAGGTAGCCCATGAACACGAACAGCGGGATCGAGATCAGCACGTCGTTGCTCATCACCGCGTAAGCCCGCTGCACCATCAGGTCCAGCGTCTGGCGCAGCGCCCCGTCGGCGGTCTGGCCCTGCGAGTGATACGCGAAGAACCCGAAGATCATGCCCATGCCCATCAGCGTGAACGCCGTCGGGAAGCCGAGCATGATCGCCACCACCACCAGGGCCAGCATCAGCAGGCCATAGTGGCCGTTGCTCATGTTGCCCCAGGGCAGGAAGATCGCGGCGCCACCCGCGATCAGGCCCATGATCACCAGGCCGAACAGCATTTCCTTGCGCATCGCTCAGGCCCCCTTGACCGGCATCGCAGGCGCGGCCGGATCGTCACCGTGGGAAACCATCGCCTTCAACTTCTCGACGTCGACCTCCTCGACGTCCTCTTCGCGCGAGGGCCACTGCCCGGTCTGCAGGCAGACGACACAGCGCAGGATTTCGACCAGCCCCTGCAGCGACAGCAGGACGCCGGCAATCGGGATGACCGCCTTGAACGGGTAGATCGGCGGTCCGTCGGCCGAGATCGACGAATGCTCGTTGATCGCCCAGGACTCGCCCGCATAGCTGTAGCCCGCCCAGGCCAGCGCCAGGATGCCGGGCACGAAGAACACGATGTACAGGACCAGATCGAAGAACGCCTGTGTGCGCGGCGCCATGAACCCGTACAGGATGTCGCCGCGGACATGGCCGTTCTTGGCCAGCGTATAGGCGCCCGCCATCATGAACACCGTGCCGTACAGCATGATCTGGACATCGAACACCCAGGCGTGGGGCGTGCCCAGCGCATACCTCGAAAACACCTCCCAGCAGATCATCACGGTCAGAATCACGATGGCCCACGCCGCCAGCTGGCCGAGCCAGGTGGAGATCTTGTCGACCGTGAGGAAGAAGCGTTGCATGGTTGTGCCCGGGGAATGTCGCCCGACGGCCGTCCCTGGGGCCGGCCGGTCGGGCTGTCTCGATAGGGAATGATCAGAAATGGCCGGCCCGACGGGCCGGGCGCGAGCCGCCCCTGGCGGGCGACTCCCGATGACCACGGTGTTCGTCCGCAGGCACCGTACCCGGTGCTTCGGTACGGAGTGCCTCGGTACCGGCGGCTCAGGGCCTGCGCATCAGTGTCAGGCCTTCTTGGCGCCGAAAAAGTGGTTGTAGGCCATCTTGTAATCGACATTGGTGTCGTTCTGCCAGCGCACCGCACGCTGCGCGAACGCGCGTTGCGACTCGAGCACCTTCTTGAACATCGCGTTCTCGGCCGACTTGGCCGCGGTGACTTCGTCCCAGGCCTTGAGCTGGGCGCGCAGCACGGAGTCGGGCGTCTTGTAGAACTTCACGCCCTGCTTCTGCTGCATCTCGATGTAATCCTTGGAATAGCGGTCGATCGCCTTCCAGGACATCTCGGCCGAGGAGGCCTCGACCGCGTGCTCGATGATCGACTTCACTTCCTTGGGCAGCGCGTCGTACTTCTTCTTGTTGAACAGGATCTCGAAGTTCTCGGCACACTGGTGAAAGCTCTGCAGCATGCAGACCTTGGCGACATCGGGAAAGCCCAGGATGCGGTCGGACGTGGCGTTGTTGAACTCGGCCGCATCGAGCAGACCGCGGTCCATCGCCGGCACGATGTCACCACCGGGCAGCGCGTTCACGGCCGCGCCCATCTTGGTGAAGATGTCGATCGACAGCCCCACGGTCCGGTACTTCAGGCCCTTGATGTCCTCGGGCTTGGACACCGGCTTCTTGAACCAGCCCAGCGGCTGGGTGGGCATCGGCCCGTACACGAACGAGGTCACGTCCATGTTCAGGGTCTTGTAGATCTCTTCGAGCATCTGCTTGCCGCCGCCGTACTGATGCCAGGCGAGCACCATGTTCGGATCCATGCCGAACGCCGGCCCCGAGCCCCACAGGGCCATGGCCGAATTCTTGCCGTACCAGTAGGCCAGCACGCCGTGGCCGCCATCGAGCGTGCCCTTGTTCACCGCGTCGAGCAGGTCGAAGGCCTTGACCACCGCGCCGGCGGGCAGCACCTCGATCTTGACCTTGCCGCCCGCCATCTCGTTGACCCGGGTGGCGAAGTCGGTGGCGTACTCGTGAAAGATGTCCTTCTGCGGCCAGGTGCTCTGGAAGCGCAGTGAAATCGGTTGCGCGGTGGCGATCATCGGGAAGCCGAGCGTCGCGGCGCCCGCGGTGGCCGCGGTGGCGCCCGCTATGAAACGGCGGCGATTGCCGGGAGCCATGCTGCTGTCGGTCATGATCCTGTCTCCTAAGGGATTCTCGTTGGCGTTCCCGAATGCTAGGAGTGCCACCGCCGCTTGTCACGGGTGACAGCGCTAGGGTTTTCCCGATCGCGCGAGCGCTCAGGCAGCCACTTAGAAGAATCCGACCCCGACCTGGAACAGTTTCTCGACCTTGGGAATGATCCGCTTGTTGGTGACGAAGACGATCACATGATCTTCCGCGTGGATCATGGTGTCGTGATGGGCGATGATCACCTGGCTCTCGCCATTGCGGGCGCCGCGCACGATCGCGCCGATCGTGGCGCCCTTGGGCAGGTCGATCTCCTCGATCCGACGGCCCACCACCTTCGACGATTTGGCATCGCCGTGGGCGATTGCCTCGAGGGCCTCGGCCGCGCCACGGCGCAGCGAATGGACCGAAACCATGTCGCCGCGGCGCACATGCGTGAGCAGCTCGCCGATGGTCGTCAGGGCGGGCACGATCGCGATGTCGATCCGGCTGCCCTGCATCAGTTCGGCGTACGCGCGCCGATTGATCAGCGCGATCACGCGGCGCGCGCCCATCCGCTTGGCCATCATGCACGACATGATGTTGTTTTCGTCGTCGTTGGTCAGCGCGACGAACAGATCCATGTCGCCGACGCTCTCGTCGGCGAGCAGGTCTTCGTCGGTGGAGTCGCCATGCAGCACCAGCGTCGAGGAGGGCAGCTGGCTGGCCAGGTACTCGCAGCGCAGCGCATTGGACTCGACCACCTTCACCTGGTAGCTGGTACCCAGCGCTCGCGCCAGCCGCAGGCCGATGTTGCCGCCGCCCGCGATCATGATGCGGCGTACCGCCTTGTCCATCCGGCGCAGATCGGACAGCGCGGTGCGGATGTGCTCGGAGGCCGCCAGCAGGAACACCTCATCGCCGGGTTCGATCAGCGTGTCGCCATCCGGCGTGATGGCGCTGTCGTTGCGGAACACCGCCACCACCCGCATGTCGATCTTGGGATGGGCCTTGCGCAGGTCCCGGATCGGATGCTCGACCAGCGGCCCGCCGGCGTAGGCCCGAACAGCGATCAGGCTGGCCCGACCGTTGGCGAACTCGAGCACCTGCAGCGCTTCGGGAAACTGGATCAGCTTGATCACGTAGTCGCACACCGTCTGCTCGGGACAGATCAGGTGATCGACATGAAACCCGCCTTCGCCGGTGATCTCGGGGTGATCCTGGAATTCCGGCGCGCGAATGCGCGCGATGCGCGTCGGGACATTGAACAGGCGGGCGGCCAGCTGGCAGGCGACCAGGTTGGTCTCGTCGCGCGCGGCGGTTGCGATCAGCATGTCGGCGTCCTGCGCGCCGGCCTGCTCGAGCACGGTGGGGTGCGTGCCGTTGCCCGGCACCGTGCGCAGGTCGAAGCGGTCCTGCAGCTCGCGCAGGTTGAGCACGTCGGTGTCGACCACCGTGATGTCGTTCTCTTCGGAGACCAGGGCCTCGGCCACCGACGCGCCGACACGGCCGGCGCCCAGGATGATGATCTTCACACTTGCTGATTCTTGCGGTACGCGCCGCGTGACAGATCGATGCCCAGCTGCTTGAGCTTGCGGTACAGGTGCGTACGCTCCAGCCCGGTCTTTTCGGCCACCCGGGTCATGCTGCCATGTTCCCGCGACAGGTGATGCTCGAAGTACGCGCGCTCGAAGGCATCGCGTGCCTCGCGCAGCGGCAGATCGATGGGCAGGTCGCGCATGGCCACGGTCGCGCCGGCCGCAGCGGCGGGCGGATGCGGGTGAGCATGCGCGGCATAACCGGGCGCATGACCGACGGCGAATTCGCCGCTGACCTCATGAGTGACGACGGGGCGGACCATCATCGGGGTGACCGTCGCCCCGCCTGCCAGCCCGGGAACACTGTGCGCAACCACCGGCACGGGCCGGGGCACGTGCGCCTTGCCGCGCGCCAGGCCCTGTTCGACAGCCTTGAGCAGCTTTTGCAGGGCGATCGGCTTTTCGAGGAAATCGAGGGCGCCGATGCGCGTGGCCTCGACCGCGGTGTCGATCGTTGCGTGTCCCGACATCATGATCACCGGCATGGTGAGCTTGCCGTTGGCCGCCCATTCCTTGAGCAGCGTCACGCCGTCGGTATCGGGCATCCAGATGTCGAGCAGCACGAGATCCAGAGGGTTTTCATCGCGAACTTTTCGTGCCTGCTGTGCGCTGTCGGCCAGCAACACCGAGTGGCCTTCGTCGCCCAGAATTTCCGACAATAGTTCGCGGATGCCGATCTCATCATCCACCACCAGAATTTCGGCCATATTCCCCGTCGCGCAGCGCCGCTTCGTCAAACCTCAGATTCTCCACGCTTTTCGGCAATTTCGTAAATAGGATCGCCACCTGGGCGCCGGCAATGCGGCCGGAATCGTCCTGCCAGTTGGTGATATCGAGCCGCGCGCCGTGTTCGTCGACGATCTTCTTGACGATAGCCAGGCCCAGCCCGGTGCCCTTGGGCTTGCTGGTGACGTACGGTTCGAAGGCCCGCGCCAGCATGCCCGGCGCAAAGCCGCTGCCGTGATCGCGCACCGTGACCCGTACCGCGGCGCGGCCATCGGCCAGCGCGACACGCTCGCTGACCACATCGACGGTCATGCGCTCGGGGTCGGCCGCTTCACCACCCTGGACCGCCATGCCGGCGTCGCGCAGGGCGCCCTTGCCGCCGGCTTCCTGGGCATTCTTGAGCAGGTTGTGGAAGACCTGGCGCAGCTGGGTCGCGTCGCCCAGCACCAGTGGCGCATCGTCCGCCAGCCGCGCCCGGATCGCGCCCTGCGGGTCACCGGCCGCGTACAGGCGCAGCACGTCCTCGATCAGGTCGTTGATCTGCAATGCCTGCAACTGGGCGGCGGGCAGGCGCGCGTAATCGCGGAACTCGTCGACCATCGTCTTCAGGGCCTGGACCTGGTTGACGATGGTCTGGGTGTTCTTGACCAGCATTTCGGCGTCGGCGGGCGGCAGCTTGTCGCGCAGCTTGAAGGCCATGCGCTCGGCGGCCAGCTGGATCGGCGTCAGGGGGTTCTTGATCTCGTGGGCCAGACGGCGCGCCACTTCGGTCCAGGCCAAGGCGCGCTGCGCAGTGACCACTTCGCTGATGTCGTCGAAAACGATGACATAGCCGACCCGGCGCTCCGGCAGGATCGAACCTCGCGCCAGCAGCGTCTGGTCGGCCGGCCGGCTCGGGTCGGGGGCCGGTCCGGCGCCGCTGCCGTCGGCGCTTTGCTGCTCACGGCTGCGTCCGAGCACGAACTGGCGCTGCCAGCTGGCCGAGCCGGCGGCGGCCTGCTCGTTGAAGGCCGCGCGGATCTCATCGGCCAGCAAGCCCACTCCGGGCAGATCGGCCAGGGAAGTGCCCAGATGCTTCTCGAGGCTGGCGCCCAGGATCCGGTCGGCCCCCGGATTGGCCAGCGTGAGGCACAGGTCCGAGTCGAGCACCATCACCCCGGCGTCCAGGTTGGCCAGCACGCTTTCGAGGCGTGCGTTGACGCGTTCGAGCTCGCGCTGGTTGCGGTCGACCAGCGAACGCGCCTCCTGCAGCTGGCGGGTCATGGCATTGAACGAACGGGTCAGCACACCGAGCTCGTCGCGGCCGGTGTAGTCCTTGACCTGTCGGAAATCGCCTTCGGCCACCGATCGCGTCGCCGCAGCCAGCTCCGACAGCGGGCCGGTCAGCCAGCCGGCCAGCAGGAAGGCGCCGGCCACCGCGGCGAAGACGGTCAGCAGGAACGTGAGCGTGAGCGTGATCCGGAAGATGCGCTTCAAGCCCTCGCGCGACAGCGACAGCTGCTGGAAGTCGCGAAACCCCTGCTGCACCGCTTCGGCGTTTTCGGCCAGCACCGTGGGCACCGTCTGAACCAGCTGCAGGTAGCGGCTGTTGTCGATCCGCTGCCCGTCCATCGAGACCAGCACGATCACCCGCAGCTTGAGGGCGCGTTCGGTCGAGCCGGTCTCGCCGCCTTCGACGCGGGCAAACTGGCGGGTCAGGCGCGCCTGGCGCAATGCGTCGGCCGGCGGCAGGTCGGGCACCAGCCGGGCGAACTGGCCCCCGCTGGACGTGACGATCCGGCCGGTGCCGGCCAGCACGAGCGCCTCCTGCACCCCGGACTGTTCGCGCAGCCGGCTGAGCGCCTGCGGCCAGCCCACGGCCGGCGTCTCGGCGAGTTCGGCGGCCATCACCCGGGATTTCTGGGTCAGGTCGGTGAGCATCGAGTCGAGCGAGGCCCGGGCCAGGCTCAATCCGGATTCGAGCGCCCGCTCCAGCGGCACGTCGAACCAGGACTCGATCGACCGGCCGACGAATTGCACCGCCACGAAAAACACCAGTGCGACCGGCACCACCGTCATCAGCACGAAGGAGCCGGCCATGCGCGCCATCAGACGCGTGCCGAACAGTCCGCGCCGATACCGGGTGACCAGCCGGCGCAGCAGCTCGAGCACCAGCACCAGCAGCATCAGCGCGACACCGCCGGCCAGGCCCAGCAGCAGCGGATAGCGACCTTCGAATAGCCGTGTATTGCCGCTGGCCGAGGCGAGCAGCGCGAGCAGGATCACCGCCATCGCCACCGAGGCGATCAGGGCGACTCGCAGCGCGCGGGTTATTGCGCGCTTTTCGGAGTCTCGGGATTGAACCGGAAGCGCTTCCATTCGGAGCTCAGCGTCCACTCGCGGTTGGTCAGTGCGTTGACCTGGAACGGCTTGGGCAGCTGCGAGGTGTCCAGGCGCATGCGCACCTGGAACTCGTACAGCGTGCCGATGCGTACCTGATCGGGCTCGAGCACCCGCCAGCCGCGCACCCGCGACATCGCGGCGAGTGCTTCCGGCAGGGACGGGAATGTCTGGGCGAACCCCGACAGGTTCAGACGGTATTGGCGGGTCAGCGCGTGATACGACAGCCGGTACGTCAGCACGCTGGAGTGGACCGACTCGTCGAACCAGTACCAGCGGGGCCGGAACAGATCGAATTCAACCACGAAATACAGGGTCACTCCGCGATTGACGGCTTCTTCGAGGCGCCCGGGCAGCGGCACCCCGAAATCGGCCACCAGCATCCAGCCGTCCAAGGAGGAATCGAGGCGAGCGCTCTGGACCTCGATGGCGTCGGCGGCACGCGCCGGGGTCGCAACGGCAAACAGAGCCGCCCAGACCATCGCCATCAGGGCCAGCGCCCGGACAAGGCGGGCAGTCACGGGCGTTTGAGGATCGATGCGTAGAAAAATCCGTCGTGGTCTCGGTGGGGCGCCGACTGGGGCAGCAGGTGACTGATGCGATGTTCCTGACGCTCGCCGTGCCATCGCCAGATGACCGGCTGGCGTTGCGCATCGGCCTGTCGCGCGCAGAAGCGCTCCACCACCTGGTCTCCTTCGGCACGGAACACCGAACAAGTGGCGAAAAGCAATGTACCACCCGGCTCGAGCACCCCCCACAGGGCCGCCAGCATTTCCGACTGCCGGCGCGCCATTGTCGCGATATCGCTACGGCGGCGCAGCCAGCGCACGTCGGGATGCCGGCGCACGATGCCCGAGGCCGAACACGGCGCGTCGAGCAGAATTCGCCGGTAGGGCTGGCCGTCCCACCAGTCCGATGGCCGGGCTGCGTCGCCCTGGCGCACCTCGGCGGCCCGGCCGATCCGTGCCAGGGTCTCGCGCACCCGCTCCAGGCGTGCGGCATCGGAATCCAGGGCGGTCACCCGGCAGTCGGACAGCTCGAGCAGGTGGGCTGTCTTGCCGCCCGGTGCGGCGCAGGCATCGAGCACCCGTTCTCCGGACTGCGCGCCCAGCAGCGGCGCGGCCAGCTGCGCCGCGAGGTCCTGCACCGACACATCGCCGTGCTCGAAACCGGGCAGCTCGCCGACCTCGCAGGGATCGTCCAGGATCAGTGCCGCGGGTCCGATCTGGCGGGCACTGCGGCCCGCGCCCGCCAGCCGCGCCTGGTAGGCCTCGACCGTGCCGCGGCGCTGATTGACCCGCAGGGTCATGGGCGGACGGCGCTGGCCGGCCTGCAGCACGGACTCCCAATGGCGTGGGTGATCCTGGCGGACCTGGTCGATCCACCAGTCGGGATGGTTCCAGCGCGCCTCGGGCTCGTCGGCGACAGCGGCGCACAAGGCGTCGCGCTCGCGCAGGAAGCGGCGCATCGTGGCGTTCAGGAATGCGGCCGCCGGCGCCAGCGCGGGATCGTCGCGGGCGGCCGACACCAGCTGATCGACGATCACCGCCTGATGCCGGCGCTGAGGCTCGAGCAGCTCGGACAGGCCGACCAGCTGCAGCGCGCCGATGCCGGCGCCCGCCGGCCGGGCGTTCAGGCGGGTGGCCAGCGCGCGTACCGTGCCCAGCTGGCGCACCGCGCCATAAGCGATGTCGCGGGCCGCCGCGCGCGACACGCCGACCAGCCGATAGTCGTTGGTGGCCTGATCCAATGCGCCGGGCAGCGCGCGTCCGGCCAGCAGCTGCTCGATCGCGGCCGCCGCCGCGCGCATCTCGCGCGAGAGCGCGGCTCGAGCCACCGCGCCCGGAGCCAGGGCCGCCGAGCCCCGCACAGCGCCAGAAGAGCCCGGCTCGCCACTGTGCGCTGGCACGCCGGGCGGCGCCGAAGCCGGCGTCGCTGGCGCGGCGGCGCTCAGACCGCCCGCCCGGCCATCGCCATCAACCGGGCAACCCGCTCTTCGGTCGCCGGGTGAGTCGAGAACAGCCCGCGCAAGCCGCCCCCCGACAGCGGATTCATGATCATCATCTGCGCGGTTTCGGGATGCCGCTCGGTGGTTTCGAGCGGAATGCCCTGGGCGTAGCGGTGAATCTTGTCCAATGCCGACGCGAGGGCCGCGGGGTCGCCGCTGATCTGCGCGCCGTGGCGGTCGGCTTCGAACTCACGGGCCCGCGAGATCGCCATCTGGATGAGCATGCCGGCGAATGGCGCCAGGATGGCCAGCAGGATGCCGGCGATCGGATTGGCCGGACGGCCTTCGCTGTCGCGTCCGCCGAACAGCATCGCAAAGTTGGCCAGGGCCGAAATGGCGCCGGCCATGGTGGCCGAAATGGTCGAGATGAGGATGTCGCGGTTCTTGACGTGGGCCAGTTCGTGGGCCATCACACCGCGCAGCTCGCGCGCCGACAGCACGCGCAGGATGCCCGTGGTCGCGGCCACCGCGGCATGCTCCGGATTGCGGCCGGTGGCAAACGCGTTGGGCGCCTCTTCCTGGATCAGGTAGACGCGGGGCATCGGCAGCGCGGCATTGCCGGCCAGCTCGCGGACCATGTTGTAGAACTGCGGCGCGGTGGTCTCGTCAACCTCCTGCGCGTTGTACATCCGCAGCACCATCTTGTCCGAGAACCAGTACGCGAAAAAGTTGGACACCACCGCAAAGCCGAGCGCAGCCAGCATCCCGGCCTTGCCTCCCATGGCGGCGCCCACGACCCCGAACAGGGCCGTGATGGCAGCCATCAACATCGCAGTTTTCATCCAGTTGAACACGGCAGACAACTCCTTGGTGGTCGGATCGGAGATCCAGGCACACTGTAAATGGGGTTCACCTGAGTCGGGTGCAAGGCCCCGACATTTCAGGGGGCGCCCGCGAAGCGGTGCGGACGCCGGCGCACGGAAATCAGGACCCGGCCATCGGTTCGAATCGGGCGCCTTGCGCGAGCGGCGCGGCGCGAAGCCAGTCGGCCACCGCCAGCCGGCGCCCGCCGGCCCGCTGCACCTCGAGCAGTTCGACCACGCCTTCGCCGCAAACCACCCGCAGGCGACCGCCCGGGTCGGCCAGCACGGTGCCAGGGGCGGTACCCGCCGGCGCGTGCCCGGGCGCAACGCGGGCGCTCCAGATCTTGATCGGCTCGAGCCCGCCGCCCGCCTCCCCGGGGCCAGGGCCGGGGCGCAGGGTGCCCAGGCAGCCCGGGAACGGGTCGAAGGCACGAATCCGGTCGGCGATCCGGCCCGCCGGTTCCCGCCAGTCGATGGGCGATTCGCTCTTGAGGATCTTGTGCGCGTAGGTCACACCGGCCTCGGGCTGGGGCACCGGCACCAGGTCGCCGGCCGCCAGCCGATCGAGCGCCTGGACGATCAGGGTCGCCCCGAGGGCGGCGAGCCGGTCGTGCAGGCGGGCGGCCGTGTCGTCGGGCGCGATCGGGATGGCCTGCGCCAGCAGCATCGGGCCGGTGTCCAGACCCGCATCCATCTGCATGATGGTGATGCCGGTCTGGGCGTCGCCCGCCTCGATCGCGCGCTGGATCGGCGCGGCGCCGCGCCAGCGCGGCAGCAGCGAGGCGTGGATATTCAGGCAGCCGCGGGCCGGGACCTCGAGGATGGCCGGCGGCAGGATCATGCCGTAGGCCGCCACCACCATGACATCCGCCTCGACTTGCATCAGCGCCTGGCGGGCTGCTTCGTCGCGCAGGGTGGCCGGCTGGTAGACACTCAGACCATGCTCGAGGGCCAGCGCCTTGACCGGACTGGGCACGATCTTCTGACCGCGTCCGGCCGGCTTGTCGGCCCGTGTGAGCACCAGGGCCACATCGTGGCCAGCCGCGACGAGTGCCGCCAGGGCATCGCGGGCGAAAACCGGCGTACCGGCGAAGATCAGGCGCATGGGAAGCTGTCAGGAGTAGGTCGGCAGGCGGTATCCGGGCAGGCCCTATGGGGGCAGGCCGCATTCGAACGGAAGGCATCCGAGCAGGTGCAAGGCGGACAGGCGCAAGCGGGTCGCGCGGCCACCGGCCGGGCGACCCGTGCGGCAGCTGCAAAACACGCCGCGCGGGGACGACAGGCAGAGTTCAGGCCGCCTCGCGGTCCTGCTTGAGCAGCTTGGCCCGGATCCGGTACTGCTTCAGGCGCGACAGGTACTGGACGAACACCCGGCCCTTGAGATGATCCATCTCGTGCTGGATGCACACCGCCAGCAGGCCTTCGGCCTCGAGCGTGAACTCCTGGCCGTGCTCGTCCCGGGCCCGAACGCGGACCCGATCGGGACGCTCGACGTTCTCGTAGAAGCCCGGTACCGACAGACAGCCCTCTTCGCAAACCTTCCGGTCGTCGCTGGCGCTGACGAGCTCCGGATTGACGAACACCTGCAGCTGGTCTTTGGTCTCGGAGATGTCGATGACGATCACGCGGACGTGCGCATCGACCTGTGTGGCCGCCAGGCCGATGCCGGGCGCGGCATACATGGTTTCAGCCATGTCGCTCACCAGCCGACGCAGCGAGTCGTCGAACGCGTCGACCGGTTTGGCGACGGTATGCAGTCGCTGGTCGGGAAATCTGAGGATCGGGAGAACGGCCATCGGCGGATATCTACCGTTGATTCCGGTTTAAGCTTGCGGGATCAAGGGATTAGCGGCAGAATTTAATATAAAGTCTGCATAGTCAAGCCCTTGATTTCAAGGGAAATTTTGCGGATTCCCGAGAAACACAAACTTCCTCCCGGTGCCGCAATCCATGATCAATAAGTCTAGCATGCGAGCCCTCGCGCTGGCGCTGTCCCTGGTTGGCGCGCCCGCCTGGGCTCAGTCGCAGACCCCCCCGGATGCGCCCGCACCCGCCGGCAGCGGCCGCGCCGTTCGCACAGCCGGCACCGCCCCGCTCGAGATCTCCCGCGACGCGCCCGACAAACACGTCGTGGTCCGCGGCGACACCTTGTGGGGAATCGCCGGCAAGTTTCTCGAAAAACCCTGGCGCTGGCCCGAGATCTGGCAGCTCAATCGCGAGCAGATCCGCAATCCGCACCTGATCTATCCGGGCGACATCGTCTACCTGGACAACACCGGGCCCACGCCACGCCTGCGCCTGGCCAAGTCGGTCGACGGCGCCCCCGCGGCGGCCGGCACGCCGGCGGCCGAACCGGCCGGCAACGACCGCAACGAACGTTCGCAGCCGAGGGTGCGCTCGCAGGCGATCGAAGCGTCCGCCATCCCGATGGTGCGCGCCGCCGACATCGAGCCGTTCCTGAACCGCCCGCTCATCGTCGACGAAAAGGGACTGGACGACCATCCGCGCATCGTCGGCGCGCAGGAGGGCCGGGTCTACCTCGGGCGTGGCGACATCGCCTACGTGCGAGGCCTGAAGGACACCCAGGTCGAAACCGACTGGTACGTCTACCGCTCGGCCAAGCCGCTGCTCGACCCCGATACCCGCAAACCGATCGCCTACGAGGCCATCTTCCTGGGCGCCGCGAAACTCGAACGGCGCGGCGATCCCGCCACCTTCCGCATCGTGGGCGCCAACGAGGAGATCGGCGAGGGCGACCGTCTGGTGCCTGCCGAGCGTGCGCGGGCGCTGAACTACGCGCCCCGGCCGCCCGAAGGCCAGGTCACCGGGCGCATCGTCTCGGTGTACCGGGGCGTCTCGCAGGCCGGCCGCAACAGCGTGGTCTCGATGAACCTGGGCACCCAGCAGGGCGTGGCGGTGGGCCATGTGCTGGCGATCAAGGAGCGCGCGCGCTCGATCAAGGACCGCGAAACCAAGGAAGGCATCAACCTTCCGGGTGAGCCGATCGGCCATCTTCTGGTTTTCCGTGTCTTCGATAAGATCGCCTACGGACTGATCATGGACGCCTACAAGGCGGTCACGGTCGGAGACGACATCGTCAACCCGTAGGAATCTTCCATGCCCGGTGACCCGGACGGGCGCGCCGAGCGCGCGTCCTGGTTGCACATCGCACTCACGCCGGGCATCGGTCCGGTCACGGCCGCCCGGCTGCTCGCGGCCCTCGGCCTTCCCGAAGACATCCTGGGGACCAGCCACGCCGGCCTGGCGGCCCTGATCGGTCCGGCTGCCGCAGCCAGCCTGCTCCACGACGATCCGATCCGCACGGCGGCCATCCGCGCTTCTCTGGCCTGGTCCGAGCAACCCCACTGTCACCTGCTCACGCTGGCTCATCCGGCCTACCCGGCGCGGCTGCTGCAAAGCGCCGACCCGCCGCCCGTCCTGTGGGCCCAGGGCCGCATCGAACTGCTGGCCGGGGCGGCGCTGGCCATGGTGGGCAGCCGTTCGGCCACGCGCGGCGGCATCGAAACCGCCCGATCGTTCGCGAACTCCCTGGGCGAACGGGGCATCACGATCGTCAGCGGCCTGGCGCAGGGCATCGATGCGGCGGCCCATCGGGGTGCCCTCGACACGGCCGGCGGCACGGTGGCGGTCCTGGGCACCGGCACGGATCGCATCTATCCGCGCCAGCAGGCGGCCCTGGCAGCGGCGATCGCGCAGCGCGGCCTGCTGCTGAGCGAACTGCCCCCGGGCACCGAGCCCCGGCGTGGCGCGTTTCCCCGGCGCAACCGTCTGATCGCCGGCCTCTCGCTGGGCGTACTGGTGGTCGAGGCGGCAGTGCAAAGCGGCTCGCTGATCACCGCCAGGCTCGCCGCCGACCTCGGCCGCGACGTGTTCGCCATGCCGGGCTCCATCCACTCACCGACCGCCAAAGGCTGCCATCAGCTGATCAAGCAGGGGGCACGGCTGGTCGAATCGGTCGCCGATGTGCTTTCCGAACTCGGCCTTGACAGCCTTGCCGGGCCTACCCCCCGGCCGCTGGCCAACACCGGCGCCCTGCCTGAAGACCCGCTGCTGGCGGCCCTCGGCTGGGATCCCGTCGATCCCGAAACCCTGCTGGAGCGCCTTCAATCGGGGGCCCTGGGCGCGCGGCGCACGGCCCGAAACACCGCCGCAGAGCAAGACCGAATCCCCCCTGAGGGGCCGTGTAGCGCACAATCGCTTCCCGTCGAGGCTGTTGGCATGCTCGAACGCCTGGTCGGGCTCGAACTCTCGGGCCGGGTCGAGCGATTGGCCGACGGACGCTTCAAAAGACTTTTCAAGTGAGCGCACGCTCTCATGAAAACTCCCATCAATATTGAAATTCGATCATCATCCTCATGATGATTTCGGCATGAAAAGGCAGGACGGAACACAGTGGTGAGCTTGCATAGCGTTGTCAGCGCCTCTTATGATTGGCGCCCTTTTTCGCCGAGTACAGGTCCGAACGGGTCATGGGCAAGTCGCTGATCATTGCCGAGAAGCCATCGGTCGCCGCCGATATCGCCAAGGCGCTCGGTGGTTTCACTCGCACCGGCGAGTTCTTCGAGAGCGACGACTTCGTTCTCTCGTCGGCTGTCGGCCATCTGGTCGAGATCGCGGCGCCCGAACAATTCGAGGTCAAGCGGGGCAAGTGGTCGTTCGCCCACCTGCCGGTCATCCCGCCGCACTTCGACGTCCAGCCGATCGCCAAGAACGAAGAACGGCTCAAGCTGCTGGCGCGCCTGATCCGCCGCAAGGACGTCGACGGCCTGATCAACGCCTGTGACGCGGGCCGCGAGGGCGAGCTCATCTTCCGGCTGATCTCGCAATACGCGAAGGCCAAGCAGCCGGTGCGCCGGCTGTGGCTGCAGTCCATGACGCCGGCGGCCATCCGCGATGCCTTCAAGCTGCTGCGCGACGACCAGCAGATGCTGCCGCTGGCCGATGCCGCCCGCTGCCGCTCCGAGGCCGACTGGCTGGTCGGCATCAACGGCACGCGCGCCATGACCGCGTTCAACTCGCGCGACGGCGGTTTCTATCTGACCACCGTCGGCCGGGTGCAGACCCCCACGCTGGCCATCGTCGTCGATCGCGAAGACCGCATCCGGCGCTTCGTATCGCGCGACTATTTCGAGATCCGGGCCAGCTTCCAGGCCAAGGCCGGCGTCTACGAAGGGCGCTGGTTCGATCCGCAGTTCAAGAAGGGCGAAGACGCCGAAGCCCGAGCCGAGCGGCTCTGGGAGCGGCCGTCCGCCGACGCCATCGCCGCGGCCTGCAAGGGCCAGCCCGGCATCGTCAACGAAGAAGCCAAGCCGTCCACCCAGATCGCGCCGCAGCTCTTCGACCTGACCAGCCTGCAGCGCGAGGCCAACGGACGCTTCGGCTTTTCGGCCAAGACCACGCTGTCACTGGCCCAGGCTCTGTACGAAAAGCACAAGGTCCTGACCTACCCCCGGACCGATGCGCGGGCACTGCCCGAGGACTACATCGCCACGGTCAAGGAAACCCTGTCGATGCTGCAGGAGCAGGGCTCGTTCGCGCCCTTCGCCAAACAGATCCTCGCCAACGAGTGGGTGCGCCCGAACAAGCGGGTGTTCGACAACACCAAGATCAGCGACCACTTCGCCATCATCCCCACGCTGCAGGCGCCGCGGGCGCTGAGCGATGCCGAACAGCGCATCTACGACCTGGTCGTGCGGCGCTTCCTGTCGGTGTTCTTCCCGCCGGCGGAATACCTCGTCACCACCCGCATCACCGAGGTCGAGCGGTATTTCTTCAAGACCGAAGGCCGGGTGATGGTCAATGCCGGCTGGCTGGCCATCTACGGGCGCTCCGGCGACGAAGGCGGTGCGGCTGTCGGCGGCGCGGCCAAGTCGGACGCCACGCTGGTGCCGGTCGATGCCGGCGAAAAAGTCCTGACCCAGGACACCGAGGTCGTGGCCCTGGCCACCCGCCCGCCCGCCCGCTACAACGAAGGCACGCTGCTGTCGGCGATGGAAGGCGCGGGCAAGCTCATCGAAGACGACGAACTGCGCGAGGCCATGGCCGAAAAAGGCCTGGGTACGCCGGCCACGCGCGCCGCCATCATCGAGGGCCTGATCGCCGAAAACTATCTGCTGCGCGACGGCCGCGACCTGCTGCCCACGACCAAGGCGTTCCAGCTGCTCACGCTGCTGCGCGGCCTGGGCGTCGAAGAGCTCACCATGCCCGAGCTCACCGGCAACTGGGAATACAAGCTCTCGCAGATGGAACGCGGGCGCCTGAAGCGCGACGAGTTCATGGAAGAAATCGCCGAGGTCACCCGGCGCATCGTCGAGCGCGCCAAGAATTACCAGGCCGACACCGTGCCCGGCGACTACGCCACGCTCGCAGCGCCATGCCCGAAGTGCGGCGCGGTCGTCCAGGAGAACTACAAGCGGTTCGCCTGCACGAAATGCGACTTCTCGATCAGCAAGATCCCGGGCAGCCGCCAGCTCGATGTCGCCGAAGCCGAAACCCTCCTGACCCAGCGCACGCTCGGCCCATTGCAGGGGTTCCGCAGCCGGCTGGGCCGCCCGTTCGCGGCCATCCTGAAACTCACCGACGAGCACAAGCTCGAGTTCGATTTCGGCCAGTCGCGCGACGATGACGACGCCAATGCCGAGCCGATCGATTTTTCGGCCCAGCCAGCGCTGGGTCCCTGCCCGAAATGCGGCGGCAACGTCTACGAGCATGGCCTGTCGTACGTGTGCGAAAAATCGGTCGGACCGAACCGCAGTTGCGATTTCCGAAGCGGCAAGATCATCCTGCAGCAGGAGATCGCCGCCGAGCAGATGCGCAAACTGCTGGCCGAAGGCAAGACCGACCTGCTGCTCGGTTTCGTCTCCTCGCGGACCCGGCGCAAGTTCAAGGCCTTCCTGGTGCGCGGCGCCGACGGCAAGATCGGCTTCGAGTTCACCCCCAGGCCCGAGAAGGGCAAGGCGGGCGCTGGCGCCAAGGGCGCCGCGGCCGGCGATGACGAGACCCAGGATGCCGTTGCCGAATCCTCGCCGCGCAAGCGGACCGTGGCGAGCAAGGCTGCGGCGCCGGGCAAGGCTGCGGCGCCGGCCAAGCCGGTGGCTGCGATCAAGGGCAAGGCGGGAGCGACCAAAGCAGGAACAGCAAAGGCGAGCCCGTCCAAGGCGACAGCCGCCAAGGCCGGCAAGCCGACCAAGGCAGCCACCAAGACCGCGGCTGCCAAGGCTTCAAAGACCGCTGCCGGCAAGCCGGCGGCCAAGTCCGTGCGCCGCAAGGCGGCCTGATCGGACGGGTTCCGCGGACGGGCCCGACCGTTCGCGGCCTCGATGCCACAGCCCGGCGGCTTCGAACACCGCCCGCGACCACCGCCGGCAAGCTTGCGGCTAAGCTTGCAGCCAGCTTCACTCTGTCTTGAGCCGGTCGTGGATTTGCTGTTTGCTGACTGGGTATTCGGGTACGGATCGCTGATCTGGAACCCCGAGGTCGACTTCAACCGTTCCGAGCTCGGCCGGGTGCATGGTTACCACCGCGCGTTTTGCATCCGCTCGACACGCTATCGCGGCACGCCAGAGCAGCCGGGCGTGGTTCTGGGACTGGAGCGAGGGGGCAGCTGCGTCGGCGTGGCCTATCGCTTGCGTCACGACACCCGGCGTCACTCCATCGAACGGCTGTACGAGCGTGAAATGCTCAACCGCGTCTACGTCCCGACCCTGGCGGCGGTCACCCTGGCCAATGGCCGACAAGTGCGCGCCCTCACCTTCGTGGCCAATCGGGACAGCGATGCCTACCAGCGGCTTTCCGAGCACGAAATCCTGACGCGGCTGTCGGGGTGCTGCGGCCAGCGCGGCGCCAACCGCGACTATGCGGTCAACACCCATCTGTCGCTTCAGGAACGAGGCGTGCACGACGCCCGCCTGGCCCGGCTGGTCTATCAGCTCAGGGCCGGCGGACCTGCCTGAGCACGTTCCGGCACGCAATCGAGCGCCCGATCGAGCGCCGGAATCAGCACCGCACTCAGCGCGGTTCGGGCTCGTCGATCACCTTCTTCAACTTGATCGGCGCCGTCTGGCGCCGACCGCGCGCGCGCAGATTGAGCATTTCGACCGCCACCGAAAACGCCATCGCGAAGTAGACGTAGCCCTTCGGGATGTGGGTATCCAAGCCCTCGGCCACCAGCACCAGGCCAACCAGCACCAGGAACGACAGCGCGAGCATCTTGATGGTGGGGTGGCGATCGACGAACTCGCCGATCGGCCGCGCCGCGACCATCATCACGACCACCGACAGCATGACCGCGATGATCATGATCGAGACCTCGTCGACCAGGCCGACAGCGGTGATCACCGAATCCAGCGAGAACACCAGATCGATCAGGGCGATCTGCACGAGGACGGCCCCGAAGGTGCCCGTCGCCGCCGCCGCGGCATCCGCTTCGCCGGCCCCTTCGAGCGAGTTGTGGATCTCATGCACGCTCTTCCACAGCAGGAAAAGGCCGCCCACGATCAGGATCAGGTCGCGCCCGGAGATCGCATTGCCCAGCACGGTGAACAGCGGATCTGTCAGCTTCATGATCCAGGCGATCGAGAGCAGCAGCAGGATCCGCATCACCAGGGCGAGCGACAGTCCCAGCATGCGCGCGCGGTTGCGCATCTCGGGCGGCAGCCGGCCGCACAGGATCGAAATGAAGATGATGTTGTCGATGCCCAGCACGATCTCCAGTGCCACCAGCGTCGCCAGGGCGATCCATGCATTCGGGTCGGCTATCCAGTCCATCGCTCGTCTCCTGATCGTTGTCCGTTGAGGGCCGGCAACAGCCCATCGCCGCGGGCCGCCCCCGCGCAAGCCGCACCCGAGCCGTGACCGGCAACTGCAACTGCAACTGCAACTGCAGGCCCGCACCCTGCGGCGGACGGCCATCTTATCGAAGCGATCCCGGCCCCTTCGCCAGCAAGGCCATGGCTTTCGTCGTGCAGGCCTGTCAGAAAGCGAGACTGGCCCGGAGCCGCTGTCAGCAAATCGTCAAGCTGGACAAGGCAAATTGGCGAGGTGTCTCCTGCGTTCTCCGTGACAGGAGTTGCGCCCGGGCGGGTCAATCCGCACCGGGCGTTTTTGTTGGCCCAGCCCGGATTCGCCGGCTCGGCCCGGATTCGCCGGCGCAGCGCGAGTTCGCCAGGGTGGCCCGATAATAGGCGCCCACCCCTGGAGACTCCATGAAACTCTATTTTTCCCCGGGCGCCTGCTCGCTGTCCCCTCACATCGCCCTGCGTGAAGCCGGCCTCGCGGTCGAACTGGCCAAAGTCGATCTTCGGGCGCGCAAGCTCGAAGACGGCAGCGATTACACGCTGATCAATCCCAAGGGATATGTTCCCGCGCTCGGCCTGGACGAGGGCGACGTGCTGACCGAGGGCCCCGCCATCGTCCAGTACATCGCCGACCGCAATCCCGCCAGCGGCCTGGCGCCCGCGGCCGGCACGCTGGCCCGGTACCGTCTTCAGGAGTGGCTGAACTTCATCTCCACCGAAGTCCACAAGCAGTTCTCGCCGCTGTTCAACCCGGCCTCGTCGGAAGACATCAAGAGCGCTGCGCGCGACCGCCTGAGCAGCCGATTCGAGTGGATCGCCGCTCAGATGGCCGGCAAGCAGTACCTGATGGGAGACACCTTCACTGTCGCCGACGGCTATCTGTTCACCGTGATGAACTGGGCGCCGCGGGTCAAGGTCGACCTGTCGCGCTGGCCGGTCCTGAGCGACTACGCGGCGCGCATCGCGGCCCGCCCGGCCGTGCAGGACGCCATGCGCGCGGAAGGCCTGATCAAGTAGGGCGGGCTATTTGGCGAACAGCGACGCCATGTCCTTGAACGACTTGAACTCGAGCGCGTTGCCCGAGGGATCCAGAAAGAACATGGTGGCCTGTTCGCCGACCTGGCCTTTGAA
Source organism: Burkholderiaceae bacterium (assembly GCA_016710525.1). GTDB lineage: Bacteria > Pseudomonadota > Gammaproteobacteria > Burkholderiales > Burkholderiaceae_E > Quisquiliibacterium. The sequence continues at coordinate 138,004 of JADJVQ010000003.1, read as the reverse complement.
GCGGACATGCGGTTCGATGATGAACGACGTCCCCGCGGCGGCCAGCCGCTGCGCGAGCACCTCCCATTCGGGCATCGGCAGCACCACGCCAAAATGCCGGACCGGCACGTTGTCGCCATCGACCGCGTTGGTCGATGCGCGGCGGGCTTCTTCCGGCGCGAGGTGAGCGACCACCTGGTGGCCATACAGGTTGAAGTCCACCCACTCGTCCGAACTACGACCCTCGGGGCAGCCCAGCAGGTCGCCGTAGAACTGGCGCGCCGCGCCCAGGTCGTGGACGGGAAAGGCGAGATGAAACGGATGTTTCAGCATGTTACGTCTCCGATCCCCGCACGAGACGTTCGCGCGGGTGCAAGCGTCCTATTATCCGGGATTGTTCCTGCTCCCCTTGGAGAACCTGCGATGACATCCCTCCATCGACTGATGGCGCTCGCGCTGACGGCGACCGCCCTGTCTCTGGCCGCCGGCTGTGCCGCACCCAGCCGCTCGGGCTCGGTCTACAGCGACCGCGACGCCCGCCAGCCCATGCAGATCCAGACCGGCACGATCCAGGGTGTGCGCGAGGTGCGCATCGAGCGCGCCCAGCCGACCGGCGTGGGCACCGCCGCCGGCGCTGTCGTGGGCGGGGTTGCGGGGTCGACGGTCGGCGGAGGCAGGGGGTCGATCGTCGGCGCTGTCGTGGGCGCGGTCATCGGCGGCGTGGCGGGCAGCCACATCGAAAAGAACACCTCGGACCGGCCCGGACTCGAGATCACGGTGCGCACCGATGACGGGCGGACCCTCGCTATCGTCCAGGAAGCCGACGGGCAGCGGCTCGAACCAGGCCAGCGGGTGCGCCTGCTGACCGATCCTCGCGGCCAGGTCCGGGTGTCCGCATACTGAGCGCCAAAGCGCCCCCCGGGCGTCAGGCGAACGCCGGTTCGCGTTGCGGCCGGCGCGCCGCGGGCACCCTCGCGCAGTCGGGTGTCGCTTCGAAGCGCAACGTGCTGGGCGCCATCGCCTGCGCGATCACCCGCGCCGGTCCCGGCACGACCCAGCTCTGTCCGGCTTCCAGGACCACGTCGTCGTAAACGCCGTCGACGGTGATCCAGACACTGCCTGACAGGCAGCGCAGACGGATATCCGTGGCGTGGTCCAGCCGGCTGATCGCGCCCTTGACCATCGAGACGTCGGGACAATGGGTAAGTTCGAGTTTCATCGCCAATCCTTTCGTGCCTCCTTGCATGCGCCAGGCGAATCCATGGAGCCAGGCAAGAAGGGAATGGACGGATTCTCCTAGCGCTGACGGGGCGATTCAAACGATCATTCCGAACCTCTGGCATGCTTCCAGCTCATGCAAAACAATGCCCGCCTGCCGTCTCTCGAGGCCCTGGCCACCTTTGAGATCGCAGCCCGCCACCTGAGCTTCACGCGCGCCGCCGACGAGCGTTTTGTCACCCAGTCAGCGGTCAGCCGGCAAATCCGCGCGCTCGAGGACGACCTCGGCGTACCGCTGTTCCTGCGCGGGCATCGCACGCTGGCCCTCACCGACGAAGGCCTGATGCTGCAGACCGCCTGCCAGCAGGGCCTGCAGCGCATTCGCGACGGCGTCGCCCGGATCCGCGCGCAGGCCGGGCGCCGCCAGGTCGTCGTCACCACGACCCCAGGCCTCGCCTCGCTGTGGCTGATCCCCCGACTCTCCGGTTTCACGCGGCGCCATCCGGGGGTCGACGTGCGCCTGGATGCGGTGTTCGCTCGCCGCGACCTCGACGCCGACGGCATCGACATCGCGATCCGCTATGGCGATGCGCGGATATCGCCCGGCAAGAAACTACTCGACGAGGAAGTGATGCCGGTCTGCAGTCCCGCCTGCGCCAGCACGCCCGGGCGGCCCCTGCACGAACCGCGCGACCTGGCCCGCCACACGCTGATCCGGCTGGACGAGCGGCAGGGCAGCGGGCCGCTGCAGGACTGGCAGCCCTGGCTGGTCGCGATGGGCGTGCCCGAACTCGAACCCGCCGCCATGCTGACCTTCAGCAACTACGACGATGTGATCCGGGCCGCACTGCACGGCCAGGGTGTCGCGATGGGCCGCCGGCCGCTGGTCGACAGCCTGCTGGCCGAGGGCCTGCTCGTGATGCCCCTGCAGGCCGAACTGGCCTCGTCCCGGGCCTTCTTCGTGATCGTCGCGCCGGCCTCGGCTGGCCGGCCGGAGGTCCAGGCATTCGAACAATGGCTGAGCTCGGGCGCGTCCGGAGCGCTGACGGCGATGCACCGATGCACCGATGCTCAGCAGACACGGTCCGCCGCGACGGCGCCGCCAGCAGCAACACAGCGGCGCCCGCCCAGCAGGCCGCGGCCGCCCACAACGCGGCGCCGGGGCCGATCGCCGACCACAGGCCGAGCGCGCCGAGTGCGATGCGGATCAGCGTGGCCACCGCCAGCAGCCCGAACAGGCAACCCACCACCAGCCCGACCCGGCCGATCGCCCGCCCGAATCCGAAGCCCAAGGTGATCACGCCCGACAACATGACCCCCCAGGCCACCCCCGCCAGCAGATGAGCCGCCGCTTTAGCAGCCACGGCTTCCAGCAGGCCGAAACAGCCGAGCGCCAGCACTCCGCAGGCCGCCGCACGCACGCACAGCAGGCGCATGTCGGCCTGCCGAACGATCACGAATACCCCGCAGGCCAGTGCCGAACCGATCCAGAACAGCGTCGACAAGGCCGGCGCGGCCGCCTTGCCGAAGGCAGCGGGTGCGGCCACGAATGCATGGAACTGCAGCCCGACAGTCAGCAGGCCGGCGCCGGCAAACAAAGGCAGGGCCGGCCGGCGGACGGATCGGGCGTGGCGGCGCGCGACATTGGGGCGGACGGATCGGGCGTAGCGGCGCGCGACATCGGGGCGGACGAGTCCGCCGATGCGCCGGCGGTCCGATCGGTCGATGCGCCGGCGGTCTGAACGGCCGCCGGCGTTGCGCCTATCGCCCATCGCTCGGCGGGCACCGCCAGCCAGGCGACCAACGCCGTCCCGGCGCCCGCCCACGCAAACGCGACATAGGGCGACACCTCGCGCAGGACCGGCACCAGGTATCCGCCGGCCACGCCGGACAACGCGAGCCCGGCGCCGATCAGCGCCGCGTTGGGCGCGTCCGAGCCGGGCAGGTGCCGGCCGAGCAGAGCCGCCAACGGCGCGCGCAGGGCCGCCGTGCCCACGGCCCAGACCAGCAGCAGCACGCCCAGGAACGCACCTGAACCCGGGTGCGCGGACAGAGGCATCAGCAGGAACGCCAGCCCGGCACCGCCGGCCAGCCAGGCGACCGGCGCGCCGATGCGTCGTGCCCTGGCAGCGGCCCGATCGCCGGCGGCGCCGGCCCAGGGGTCGCTGACCGCGAAGACCAGCTGATCGATCACCAGCACCCAGGGCACGATCGATCGCGGCAGCCCCGCCGCGACGACCAGTTGCGGCAGGAACAGCGCATAGACCGCCCAGGTGACACCGAGCAGCAGTTGCAGACCGCCAAAGACCAATGCTGGGCGACAAGGGCGCGCGGGCGACCGTCATGAGGGCATTCATGACCGCGACAATACACAAAGCGGGGCGCCTGGCCCCTGCAACGGGTCCGTGATCACTCGCGCGCGCCGCGCGTGGCCTACGCCAAAAGGAGGTCACCCGGCGGCCGATTCCCCCGATGCGCCAGCTCCTACCGCCGAACCTCCCCCTTTTGGGGCATTGCTGATTGTCAGCAAGCGTCGGATCATTGCGGTCGGCGCACTCAGCTTCCGCAATGCGGTATTGTGCCGACCCTTGCGGCTCCGATTCAGATTGATGACTACTTCTCCCTTGACTTTCCAGCTGCTGTCACTGCCCGACCTGAGCCCTGCTCGGATCGACGGGCGCAGCCTGCCCGCGCCGCGGGCACTGCTGACCTGGTGGCTGGCCATCGCCTTGCTCACCTGGGTCCAGTTGCGGCATGGCGAGTTCCCGCCGTTGCCGGACCCCGCCTGGCGCGGGGTCGTGGCGCTGGCTCTGTCGATCACCATTGTTTCGTCGGTGGCCGGTAGGGCCGCTCTCGAAGGGCTGCTTCTGCTGGTCTGCGCCGGCGCGGTCGCGCTGGGCGGCGGCTCGGGCGCGCTCGTCCCGCTGGCCAGCGCCGGCGCCGCACTCGCGGTCGCCCAGGCACATGACAGCCTGTCCAGCCGGCGCCAGGCGCTCAGCTGGAGTGGCGCGGTGGCGCCCTGCACACTCGCCCTGCTGGGTCTGGCCGCCTGGAATCCGGCACTGCTGCCAACCCAAGGGCCTGCCGACCCGGCCGCGCAGGCCATTGCCCTGGTCTTCCTGGCCGGGGTGATGGCGTTGTCATGGATCCACACCCGCCACTGCCAGGGACCGGGCGGCTCGCCCTATGCCGGCGCGGTTTGCGCGGTGGCCATCGTCACCGCGGCGGCCGATGGCCTGTTGTCGGGCGATATCGCGCACACCGTGACCATGCTGCTCATCCTGGCGATGTGGCTGCCCCTGCTGCTGGCGGCCCACCAGCCGTCTGGCAACCCGGCGACATGGTGGTTCCGCAGGGGCGCCATCACAGTCTCGGCGTGCGCGCTGGGCTGCTGGGGATCGGTCAGCGCACTGCCGCTTTAGCGCGCGCGTCACGTGCGCTCCAAGCCCAGCACCGGGCGCAGGGCGATCAGTCCAAGCACAGGCCCTGGTGCAAGCAGCCAGGCCACCCGTTCGCCCAGCATGTCGAAACACCCGCTGGCCAGCTGGATACCCAGTACCGTGATGAAGAAACCCGATGCTGTTCTGGATCGCCAGCGCACTGCCCATCAGCTCCCTGGGACAGGCCTGGGCCGACATCGCCGAAAACTGCGGCGAATCCGACATCGCCGCCGCGCCCCAAAACAACAGCGCGGCCAGCAGCACCCCTGGCGGGGCGACAGGCGCGATCAGCGGATAAAGCAGGCACATCGCCGCGGATCCGGCCAGGGCGCCGGCGGCCACCCGCGCACTGCCGGTGCGCCGGCTCAGCCAGCCGCCAAAGACACACCCCAGGGCGCCCGCGGCCACCGTGGCAAAAGACCACACCGCGACCCGCACCGGGTCGGCGCCGCCGGCGCGCTCGAAGACACGGGCGACCAGGAAGGGCGTCAGGGTCAGCATTGCGTACAACTCCCACATGTGGCCGAAATACCCGAATGCGGAAGCCCGGAATGCCGGCACCCGGAAGGCGCCCAGCACCCTGCCCCAGCCGATGCGGCCGGCGCGCGAACCGTTCATCGCATGCGGGCCATCGCCCAGGCGCCAGACAATGGCACCCGCGACCAGCGCCAGGCCGGAGGCGGCCAGCATCTGCGTCTGCCAGGCCAGCGTGCCGCCGGTGGCGCGCAACAGGTGTGGCAGGGCGGTGCCGATCGCCAGCATGCCGACCAGCCAGCCCAGCATCTCCCCGGCCCGGTGCGGCGCCCAGCCGACCACCAGCTTCATGCCCATCGGATAGATCCCTGCCAGCGCCACACCGGTCAGCAGACGCCAGAGCACCGCTTGGCCGGCGGATTGGGCCAAGAGCGGCATCATGGCGTTGGCCCCCGCGCCGAGAACCGCACCAGCCACGAAAATTCGGCTTGCGGCGAACCGGTCGGCCAGGCCCGACAAGGAAATGGCCAAGGTGCCGGCGATGAAACCGACCTGCACCGCACTGGTCAGCCCGCCGACCTGCGCCACCCCGATGCCCCACTCGCGGGCGAGCTGGTCGGCCACGCCATTGACGCTGAACCAGAGGGCGGTGCCGAGCAGTTCGGCGGTGACGATCCAGGCGATGGCCGAGGTTGTGCGCATGGGGCACTGTGGTCGGCGTGCCGATCGTTTGCAAGAGCGGCCGTTCCGGCATGACACTCCCATCCATGACACTGCCCATCTGTTTCGACGACATCGCGGCCGCCGCCCGCCGACTGGCACCGGTCGCGCACCGCACCCCCACCCTGCGCTCGCGAACCGCCGACGCCCGCACCGGCGCGTCGGTCTTCTTCAAATGCGAGAACCTGCAGCGCATCGGGGCCTTCAAATTTCGTGGCGCCTACAACGCGCTTTCGCAGTTCAGCGAGGCTCAGCGCCGCGCCGGCGCAGTGGCGTTCTCGTCGGGCAATCACGCCCAGGCGGTGGCGCTGTCGGCGCGCCTGCTCGGCATGCCCGCGACGATCGTGATGCCCAAGGACGCACCGGCCATCAAGATCGAGGCGACTCGCGGCTATGGCGCCGAGGTGGTGCTGTACGACCGTCGCCACGAAGACCGCGAAGCGATCGGCGCACGCCTGGCGAAGGATCGCGGCATGACCCTGATTCCGCCCTACGACCATGCCCACGTGATGGCCGGCCAGGGCACCGCGGCCCTCGAACTGATCGAAGACGTGGCCGCGATGGGCGAAGGGCCGCTCGATGCGCTGCTGGTCTGCGTGGGCGGGGGCGGGCTCATCTCGGGCTGCGCGGTGGCGGCCCGCCACCTGGCGCCGGCCTGCAAGGTGATCGGCGTCGAACCGCAGGCCGGCAACGATGTGCAGCAGTCCCTCGCACTGGGCCGCATCGTGCACATCGCGCTGCCCGAGACCATCGCCGATGGCGCACAAACCCTGCACGCGGGCGAACTGACCTTCGCGGTCATGCGCGAATGCGTCGACGAGGTCATCACCGTGACCGACGCGCAGCTGATCGCCACGATGAAATTTTTTGCCGAGCGCATGAAGCTGGTGGTCGAACCGACCGGCTGCCTGGCCGCCGCGGCGCTGCTGCAAGGCGTTCGGCATCTCGAGGGGCAGCGGGTGGGTGTGATCGTGTCCGGGGGCAATGTCGATCTGGCCCGCTATGCTGCACTGCTCACCAGCTAGGCGCCGATCCGGGGTGACCCGGTCCGTGGCCCGCGCGATGCGCTACGATTCATGCAACATTTTGTATCACGCTTATCCGACCTGAAGCCGGCCCGAAGGCTGGCGGACCCGAGACAATGACCGACGATCGACTGAATCAACGCCTGCTCGACGCCGTCGATGCGGGATTCGACGAAGAAATCCGATTTCTCGCCGACATCACGCGCATTCCGTCGTTGCGCGGCGAAGAAGCCCCCGCCCAGGATGTGATGGCCCGTGCCTATGCCGACCGTGGCCTGAGCGTCGACCGCTGGAAGGTCGAGGTCGACAAGATCCGCCACCTGCCCGGCTTCTCCCCCGTGGCGGTGTCGTACGAGAACGCCTGGAATGTGGTGGGCGCGCACCGGGCCCGCACGCCCGACGGCGGCACGCCAGGCCGCTCGCTGATCCTGAACGGCCACATCGATGTCGTTCCCACCGGGCCGCTGGACATGTGGGCCACGCCACCGTTCGTGCCGGTGGTGCGCAACGGCTGGATGCACGGCCGGGGCGCCGGCGACATGAAGGCCGGACTGGCTGCCAGCCTGTTCGCGATGGACGCGCTGGCCCGATGCGGCCTGGCGCCCGCTGGCGATGTCTACCTGCAATCGGTGATCGAAGAAGAATGCACCGGCAATGGCGCCCTGGCCTGCCTGGAGCGCGGGTATCGGGGCGATGCCGCGATCATTCCCGAGCCGATGGCCGAGCAGCTGATGCTGGCGCAGGTGGGCGTGATCTGGTTCCAGGTCAAGGTGCGCGGCCGGCCGGCCCACGTCGCGGTCGCGGGCAGCGGCGCCAACGCGATCGAAGCCTGCTTCCCGATCATGCAGGCACTGCACCGGCTCGAGCACGAATGGAACGAGCGCGGCCACCCGGCATTCGCAGGACATGCGCACCCGATCAACTTCGTGGTGAGCCGCATCGAAGGCGGCGACTGGACCTCGTCGGTGCCCGCGTGGAGCACCTTCGACATGCGCATCAGCCTGTTCCCCGGGCAGTCGATCGAGCAGGTCCGAGCCGAGGTCGAGGCCTGCGTCGCGGCGGCTGCCGCGGCCGACCCCTATCTCAGCGCCAATCCCCCGCAGGTGATCTACCACGGCTTCATGGCCGAAGGCTGGGAACTGCCGGCCGGCACCGAGGCGCAGGCGGTACTGGCGCGCTGCCACGGCCTGGTCACCGGCAAGCCGCTCGAGACCACCGCCAGCACCGGCACGACGGACGCGCGCTTCTTCGGGCTGTATGCCGGCATTCCCACCCTGGTCTACGGCCCCACCGCCGAGCGCATCCATGCGTTCGACGAGCGGGTCGAGATCGAATCGGTACGCCGCGTCACCCAGACCATCGCCCTGTTCATCGCCCAGTGGTGCGGCACCACGCCCCGCTGAGCTCGCGGGCACGGCGCCCGCCTTCCCGACACGCACGGAGTCCGCAGATGAAAATCATTCCCCTGATCCAGGAAGGCCACGGCCAGATGACCGCATGGCGCCGGGACATCCATGCCCACCCGGAGCTCGGCTTCGAGGAACAGCGCACCGCGGACCTGGTGGCGCGCCAGCTCGAGAGTTTCGGCATCTCGGTGCATCGGGGCGTCGGGCGAACCGGCGTCGTGGGCGTGCTGCGCCAGGGCAGCTCGACACGCAGCGTCGGCCTGCGCGCCGACATGGACGCCCTGCCTGTCGAGGAGGCCAACACCTTCGCGCACTGCTCGACCCACGCCGGCCGGATGCACGCCTGCGGCCACGACGGCCACACCGCCATGCTGCTGGGCGCAGCGCGCTACCTGGCGGCCACGCGTCGATTCGACGGCACCGTGAACTTCATCTTCCAGCCGGCCGAAGAAGGCCTGGGCGGGGCCCGCGCGATGCTGGCCGACGGGCTGTTCCAGCGCTTTCCCTGCCAGAGCCTGTTCGGCATGCACAACCGGCCCAAGCTGGCGGTCGGACGATTTTCGGTTCACAAGGGGCCGATGATGGCCGGCGGCGCATTCTTCGACATCGACATCATCGGAGTCGGCGCGCACGGCGCGCGCCCCGAGTCGTCGGTCGATCCGCTGATGGTCGGAGTCCAGATCGCCAGCACGCTGCAGACCATCGTGTCGCGCAACGTGCGCCCGGTCGACACCGCCGTGCTGTCGATCACCCAGTTCCGCGCCGGCGACGCCTACAACGTGATTCCCCAGACCGCGCGCCTGTCGGGCACGGTCCGGGCGTTCTCGAACGACACCATGGCACTGATCGAGCGCAACATGCGCCGGGTCGCGCAGGGCGTGGCCGAGTCGATGGGCGCCAGCGCGCAAGTCGACTTCCGGGTCAACTTCGCACCGCTGGTCAACGATCTCGAGCAGGCCACGTTCGCCCAGTCGGTCTGCGAAGCCCTCGTGGGCGCCGACCATGTCGCGACCGACATGCCGCTGATCATGGCCTCCGAAGACTTCTCCTACATGCTCGAACAGGTGCCCGGCTGCTTCGTGAATATCGGCAACGGCGACGTCGAAGGTTCCTGCGAAGTGCACAACCCGGGCTACGACTTCAACGATGCCGCGCTGCCGCTGGGCGCCAGCTTCTTTGCGCAGGTCATCGAGCGCAAGCTCGCGCCCGCCTGAATCGCGGCCGGTGAGCCACGACCATCCGCCGGCGCCATGCACCGGCATCGGCATCCCGCGCAGCGGCCAGTTCGATCCCCAGGCTTTCGAGGCCGCGATCACCGCGCTGCTGTGCGCCTGCGGGGTCGCGCCCGAAGGTGCCCACACCGGACGCACGCCGCAGCGGGTGCGCGAACTGTGGGAGCGCCGCCTGCTGGGCGGCTATGCGATGGATCCGGCGCAGGCGCTGGGCGAGGGCTTCGCCGACCCGCGGGCCGATCTGGTGATCGTGCGCGGAATCGCGGTCCACGGCGTCTGCCCTCATCACCTGGTGCCCTTTCGGGGTGTCGCCCATGTCGGCTACGTGCCCGGCGGACGCCTGCACGGCTTCGGGCGCATCGCCCGGATGGTCGATGCGATCGGCCACCGCTTCACCTACCAGGAATGGCTGACCCGGGACATCGTCGACGCGCTGCGCGAGCATGGGCACGCGCACGGAGCGGCCTGCGTGATCGAAGCCGAGCAGCTGTGCCTGCTGCTGGGCGAAGACCGGCGCGGCGACGAACGCGTGGTCACGCAGGCCTTCTCGGGCTGCTTCGAGCACGACATGCAGCTGCGCAGCGAATTCATGCGGGTGCTGCCGGCGCGCTGATCGCGACCCGGGCGCTCCACGCGTCGCGGCCCGGCACGCGCTCGAGCATGCGCACGATCGAGATTGAGTTCGCACATTGACGGGCACGGCTGGCCGCGGGCACCAACCTATGGCGCGCTGCCCGCGGGCACCGACTGCGCCGCGATCATCGAACGGGCCACCCCCGCATCTGAACATCCGCATGGCCGCTGTTGGCGATTGCCGGGCCGACGTCATTCACCGCTAGAATCGCCGGCTCGACGCAATGCGCCGTCCTGCGGGCTTTGCCGGTTCGCCCGTCGCGCGATATTTTCATCAGACACACCGCCGCGGCCACGCCGCAGGGAGACAACAGCATGGGTCAGTTCATCGAGCTTCAATCGGCCGACGGCCACCGCTTCCAGGCCTATGTCGCGCAGCCCGCCGGCAAGGCGCGCGGCGCGATCGTGATCGCCCCGGAGATCTTCGGCGTCAACAGCCACATCCGCGCGGTCACCGACGGCTACGCGGCCGACGGATACCTGGCGATCGCGCCGGCACTGTTCGACCGGGCGCAGCGCGGCTACGACACCGGCTACTCGCCCGACGAGATCCAGGCCGGCGTCGCGGTGATGCAGAAGGTCAGCCTGGACGACGCGCTGCGCGATGTCGAAACCTGCGTGGCGCATGTCGCCAGCGCCGGCAAGGTGGGGATCGTGGGCTACTGCTGGGGCGGCACCGTGGCCTGGGTGGCTGCGGCCAAGGTGTCGGGCCTGGCCTGCTCGATTCCCTACTACGGCGGCGGCATCTACGGCCAGATCGCCTCAAAGGCACGCTGCCCGGTCATGTTCCAGTTCGCCGATCAGGACAAGTCGCCCACGCTCGCACAGGCCCGCGAAATCGCCGCCGCGCATCCGCAGGCGATTGCGCACTTCTACGCGGCTGGCCACGGCTTCAATTGCGATCACCGCGGCTCCTATGACGCGCCCAGCGCGGCACTGGCCAGGCAGCGCGCGCTCGAGTTCCTTGCCCTGCATGTCGGCTGAGCGGCGAGGACGCCTGTGATGCAAGTGGTTCGCGGCATTGCCGAGCTTCGCGACGTTCTGTCGGGCTCGAAGACGACCAGCCTGGTGCCCACGATGGGCAACCTCCACGAGGGGCATCTGTCGCTGGTCCGCAGCGCGCGCAGCCATGGCGGACCGGTGGTGGCCAGCATCTTCGTGAACCGCCTGCAGTTCGCACCGCATGAAGATTTCGACTCTTATCCGAGGACCTTCGAGCGCGACTGCGAGCTGCTGCGCGGGGCCGGGTGCGACCTGGTCTTCGCCCCGGGCGAGCGCGACCTGTATCCCGAACCGCAGGGCTACAAGGTGCATCCGCCGGCCGAGCTCGGCGACATCCTCGAAGGCGAGTTCCGGGCCGGCTTCTTCATCGGCGTATGCACCGTCGTGCTCAAGCTGTTCAATGCGGTGCAGCCAAGGGTCGCGGTGTTCGGCAAGAAGGATTTCCAGCAGCTGATGGTGATCCGCGCGATGGTTCGCCAGCTGGCACTGCCGGTCGAGATCGTGGCCGGCGAAACCGAACGCGCCCCCGATGGGCTGGCGCTCAGTTCGCGCAATGGTTATCTGAGCCCGGCCGAACGCGCCGATGCCGTCGAGCTGTCGCGCTCGCTGGCCGGACTGCGCGACGCCGTGCTGGCGGGCGAGCGCGACCTGCCGCGCCTCGAGGCCGCGGCCGCGGCCGGCCTGTGCGCCCGCGGCTGGCAGCCGGACTACCTGACCGTGCGGCGCTGCCACGACCTGCTCGCCCCCCTGGCCTCGCAGATCGACCAGGGCGCGGCGCTGGTGGTGCTGGGCGCCGCCAAGCTGGGCACGACCCGGCTGATCGACAATCTCGAGTTCTCCCAACCCCTCCAACCCCAGGTGGCCTGACATGTCGAGCACTCCGGCCCGCGTGGCCCTGATCACCGCCGCGGGCAGCGGCATGGGCGCGGCCAGCGCGCGCGAGCTGGCCGCGCAGGGCTGGCAGGTGGCGGTGATGTCGGCCAGCGGCAAGGGCGAAGCGCTGGGCCGCGAACTGGGCGGCGTCGGCATCACCGGCAGCGTGCTCGAGGCGGCCGACCTGGCCCGCGCCGTGCAGGCCGCGATGACCGCCTTCGGGCGCATCGATGCGGTGGTGTCGTCATCCCCGCATCCGCCCAAGGGCGAACTGCTCACCATTGCCGACGACGACTGGCATCGCGGCCTGGACATCATCCTGATGCCGGTGCTGCGGCTGGCACGGCTGGTGGTGCCGATCATGACGGCCCAGGGAGGGGGTCGATCATCAACATCAGCACCTACGCGGCGCTCGAGCCCGACCCGCTGTTCCCGGTCAGCGGCACGCTGCGCGCGGCTCTCGCGCACTTCACCAAACTGTTCTCGGACCAGCATGCGGCGCACAACATCCGGATGAACAACGTGCTGCCCGGCTTCATCGACAGCCTGCCCGAAAAGGAAGACCGGCGCGCGCGCATTCCGCTGCAGCGCTACGGCCGGGTCGAGGAGATCGCCCGCACGGTGGCCTTCCTGGCCGGCGAGGGCGCGGGTTACATCACGGGACAGAATATTCGGGTGGACGGCGGCCTGACACGGCACGTCTGACCCGCGCGCCGCTCGGGCACTCGGTCGGCATCCGGTCCGAGAACCGCGCCGCCACCCCAGCCGGCACCCCGGCGCTCAGCCCTGCGCTCAGCCCTGCGCGATCCGCAGCCCGTGCTCGCGGGTGGCGTGAAACTCCACCTCGGGCCAGCGCTCTTCGGTGACCTGCAGGTTGTAGCGGTTGCTGGCCAGGTACACCGGGTTCTCGTCGACATCGCGGCCCATCTTCGCGGCCTGCTCGCGCTCGAAGCGCTTGCGCACATCGTCGTTGGGAAAGATCAGCCAGCGCGCGGTGTGGATGTCGGCCGCGTCGTAGACGGCATCGACCTTGTACTCGGTCGCGAGCCGCTGCGCGACGATCTCGAACTGCAGCACCCCGACCGCGCCGAGCAGCAGATTGCCGGTCTCGGTCTCGAAGACCTGGATGGCACCCTCTTCGCCCAGCTCGAGCAGGCCCTTTTGCAGCTGCTTGGACTTGAACGGATCGCGCGGCCGGGCGATGCGAAACAGCTCCGGTGCGAAGTAAGGGATGCCCCGATAGCTGAGCGCCTCGCCTTCGGTGAGCGTGTCGCCGATCTGCAGCTGACCGTGGTTGTGGATGCCGATGATGTCGCCGGCGACCGCGTCTTCGCTGGCCACCCGTTCGTTGGCCATGAAGGTGAGCGCATTGCCCAGCTTCATGTCCTTGGCGGTGCGCAGGTGGCGTACCTTGATGCCCGGCGAATAGCGGCCCGAACACACCCGGAAGAACGCGATGCGGTCGCGGTGCTTGGGATCCATGTTGGCCTGGATCTTGAAGACGAAACCGCTGAACGGGGTTTCGGTGGGCTGGACCACGCGCAGCGTGCCGTCGCGCGCCTGCGGCGGCGGCGCCCAGTCGATCAGCGCCTGCAGCACTTCCTGCACACCGAAGTTGTTGATGCCCGAGCCGAAGAACACCGGCGACTGCGTACCGGCCAGGAACCGCTCGAGCGACAGCGGCTCGCTGGCGCCGCGGATCAGCTCGACGTCGTTGCGCAGGTCGGCCACTTCGTTGGGGAACAGCGCATCGAGCCGCGGATTGTCCAGGCCGGTGATGAGCTCGCCCTCGTCACTGAGCCGCTCCTCGCCGCCCGTGAAACGCATCAGCCGGTCGTTCTGCAGGTGGAAGACGCCGCGGAACACCTTGCCCATGCCCAGCGGCCAGGTGACGGGCGCGCAGTCGATGTGCAGCACCGACTCGATCTCCTCGAGCAGCTCGACCGGCGGACGCACCTCGCGATCGAGCTTGTTCACGAAGGTGATGATCGGGGTGTTGCGCAGCCGGCAGACCTCCAGCAGCTTGATGGTCTGGGCTTCGACGCCCTTGGCGGCGTCGATCACCATCACCACCGCGTCGACCGCGGTCAGCACCCGATAGGTGTCCTCGGAGAAGTCCTGGTGGCCGGGCGTGTCGAGCAGGTTGATGACATGACCGGCGTACTCGAACTGCATCACCGAACTGGTGACCGAAATGCCGCGCTGCTTCTCCACCTCCATCCAGTCGGAGGTGGCGTGGCGCGCGCTCTTGCGCGCCTTGACCGTGCCGGCCAGCAGGATCGCGCCGCCGAACAGCAGCAGCTTTTCGGTCAGCGTGGTCTTGCCCGCGTCCGGGTGCGAAATGATGGCAAAGGTTCTGCGGCGCGCTACGTCGCGCGCGAGTTCTTGGGCGCTCACCGCGCCTCCTGCTTCGTGGGGTAACCCGCGATTCTACCGGGCCGGCTGCGGCATCCGTGCCCGCAGCGCCCAATCGAGCAGCACCAGCTGCCCCTGATACATCTCCCGGCCGAGCGAAAACGCGTCCGGCGGCGGCAGTTCCAGGTAGGCATCGCCTTCGGCATGCTCGACCACCACCTTCATCCCAGCCTTGCGGGCGATGTGCATCATCGCGCCGTTTTCGGCCAGGCAGTGCATGAACAGTTCGACCGTGCCGCGGTTGCGGGCACGCAGCACGGCACGATCGAACATCGCCTGCGCCAGGCCTTTGCCGCGAAACGCGGGCAGCACGCTCAGGCCGAGCTCGGCGGCTTCCGGCCAGCAGGCCAGGTGGGTGACGCCGCACAGGCTGCCGTCGTCGTCGCGCACACCGAACACGGTGTCCCGGTCGAAATCGATGCCTTCGATGTACTGGCGCAGGCGCTCGCTGCTGACGGCGTGACCGAACCGCAGTCCGCGGTCGCGCGTGTCGAGGCGCTCGAAGTGGGTGATCAGTTCTTCCCGGGATGAGGCCCCGAGGGCGTGGACGAGTCCAGGCATGTGCTGCTCCTATCAGACTTGTCTCCTCCGGGTTCGCCCGGATGGGGCGGTAGGGATGCACCGGCCGGCGTCCCGGCCCGATGGGGCCGCGCCAGCGGTGTCCCGCAAGTTGTCCGTGCACCATACCGACTGAAATGGTGCAACGCAACATTCACACTAGAGCATTGCGTCCATTCGCCCCCGGCGGCTTCGGATGAATATCGTTCGGAGTTAGTGCTTGCTATCGACATAATTAGCGCCGATGTGTCATCTATACCATCGCTACTCCGTACTCAAGCGACCCAGCCGGATCAGCCGATGCGCCAGATCGGTCTCGGCCCGGATCAGCTCCACCACCTGAGCGGGCGACCCGGGAAGCACTTCGAAGCCCATGGACTCGACTTTCGCGCGCACCGCAGGATCGGCGAGGGCGTCGATCAGGGCCGTACGAAGCACCTGGACGACACCGGGCGGAGCGCCGGCCGGCAGCATCAGCGCGGCCCAGGGTGTCATCTCGAGCGCCGGCCCGCCGGCCTGCGGCAAGGTTGCGAGTTCCGGCCAGTCCTTGAGCCGCTGCGCGCCCGCCACCGCCAGCGGGCGCAGCCTGCCGCCCTTCACGAAACCCGCCGCCGAATGCATCGATATGGCCGTGAAGTCGACATCGCCCTGCGCGACCGCGGTCAGCAGCTGGGCGCCGTCGCGAAACGGCACATGATGCAGGGTGGCTCCGATCTGCTCGGCCAGGCGCTCGACGGCGACCTGCGAGGCGTGCCCATTGCCCAGCGAGGCGTAGCTGACACGCCCCGGAGCCTGGCGGGATTGCGCGATCAGCGCGGCGAGATCGGCAAATCTTGCCTGCGCCCCGACGAGCAGGGCGAACGTGGCCCGGAACACCGTGGTGAGGGGTTCGAAATCGCGCAGCGGATCGTAGCCGACGGGCCGGCGCAGTACCGGCAGCACCGCCAGCGAACCGGCCTCGCCGAGCACCAGCGTGTGTCCGTCGCGGGGCGCGTTGCGCGCCTCGAGCAGCGCGACGATGCCCGAAGCGCCCGGGCGGTTGTCGATCAGCACCGGACGCCCCCACCGGCGCGCCAGGTGCTCGGCCAGGACCCGCATCACGACGTCCGGGCCCAGCCCGACCGAGAACGGCACGACCACGCGGACCGGGCGCACCGGAAAGGCTTCGTCGGCCCTCGAGGCAACCCAGGGACCCAGACCGCCCGCGGCCAGCAGCGCGGCCGGCCCGAGCAGCCATGGGCGGCGGCCAGCCGTCACGGCAGACCCAGCATCCGGCTGACCACGGCGCCGGCGGCCAGGAGCATGCCGAAAGCGACCTCGAGCATGACCGTGCCGAACAGGATGTCGGTGAAGGCATCGCCACGCACCGTCGTGCAGAAGCGGGCGCGCAATTGCATTGCCCACGGCAGCACCAGCAGCGGCACGAGCAGCAGCGGGCGCACGGCCAGCCAGGCAATGCCCACGCACAGCACGAAGGGGCTGAACATCAGCAGGGTGTACAGGCGCTGCGCCGGGCCGGACCCGAACGAAGCCGCGAAGGTGCGCCGGCCCGTTCGGGCGTCGTGCTCCGCATCGCGGTAGTTGTTGACCGCCAGCACGGCCGCGGCGTGAGCACCCACTGCGGCCGCAGCCAGCCAGGCTATTGGCCCAACGGACCCGGCGAACACTAAGTAGCTGCCCGAGACCGCGGCCAGGCCGAAGAACACGAAGACGGTGAGTTCGCCCAGCGGGGTGTACGCAATCGGCCACCGCCCGCCCATGTAGCTGAGCGCCGCCACGATCGAGGCCAGCCCCAGCAGCAGCACCGGCAGGCCCGAATGCAGCACCAGCGGCAGCCCGAGCAGCATGGTCAGGGCCACCGCGCCGACGATCGCGCCGCGCACCGTCGGTACCGACAGCCAGCCGTTGGCCGTGGCTCGGGGCAGCCCGATGCGCTGTCCGGTCTCGGCGCGACGTACCGTGTACCCGACGTCGTTCTGCAGATTGGTGATCACCTGCATGAGAATCGATCCCGCCAGGGTCAGGAACACCTGATGCGGATCGAGTGCCACCCCTTCGGACCAGGCCAGAGCGGCGGCGACGATCACCGGGATGGCCGCAATCCACAGGGTCTTGGGCCGCGTGGCGGCAGCCCAGGCGGCAGGGGAGTTCGGACGGACGCTGATCGTGGCGGTCATCGCATCGACACATCGGATCGGTTGGGTTGATCGCGAAGGGATCGGCCGGGCGGATCGACTGTCACGCGCGCTTGTCGTGACAGAGTGTCCAGCGCAATGGCTACGATTGTGCCGCACGCAGGACACTCAGGCACCCCGGCGTGTTCCGTCAGGGCGCAAGTGTTGCGCGGGCGGCGCGCGATCCGCCGCCCGACGGGCCCCTCAGGCGGGGTCGGGATCGAAGATCAGGCCCGGATTGAGCAGCCCACGCGGATCGAGCGAGCGCTTGAGCAGCTGCATCAGCGCGATCTCGGTCGCGCTGCGTGAGATATCGAGGTAGGCCTTCTTCTGGCGTCCGATGCCGTGCTCTGCCGAGATCGAGCCGCCCAGCGCGGCCAGCGGTTCATAGACGCGGCGCGAGACATCGGCGCGCGCCTCGGGCTCATCGGAACCCACGCAGGCGACCAGATGCAGATTGCCGTCGCCCAGGTGCCCGTAGCTGAAGAAATGGCCGTCCGGCCAGCGTCCGAGGATGCTGGCGCGCACTTCGTCGATGTAAGCCCCCATCTTCACATTGGGCAGCGACACGTCGAAGCCGATGCCCGGTCCGTGGCGGCGCGCCTGTCCGACATCGTCGCGCAGAGCCCAGAAGGCCTGTGCCTCGCTGTCGCTCTTGGCGATGACCGCATCGCTGAGGTGGCCGGCCTCGAGGGCCTCGCCGAGCACCGCCTCGAAACGCGGACCGTCGACGGCCGGGTCGCCGCCCATGCATTCGATCAGCGCGACGAAGGGGCTGTCCACCGACACCGGCGCCCGGTTGGTCGCCGGCGGCGTGGTGATCAGCCGATAGTGCGCATTCCACATGACCTCGAAGGCCGACAGCATGCCGCCCAGGCCGCGGTCGACGGCGCGCAGCGTGGCCATCACCGAGTCGAAATCCGGGATCGCCACGAAAGCGACCTGCTGGCTTCGCGGCTGTTCGCGCAAGCGCAGCGACAGGCGGGTGATGATGCCCAGCGTGCCCTCGGCGCCGATGAACAGCTGCTTCAGGTCGTAGCCGGTGTTGTTCTTGATGAGCGTGTTCAGCGAAGTGACCACGGTGCCGTCGGCCAGCACCGCCTCCAGCCCCAGCACCATGTCGCGCATCATGCCGTAGCGGATGACCCGATTGCCGCCGGCGTTGGTCGACGCGTTGCCGCCCAGGGTGGCCGTTCCACGGGCCCCCAGGTCCAGCGGAAACAGCAGACCCTGCGCCTGCACGGCCTCCTGGAAAGCCTGCAGCGTGACCCCGGCCTGCGCGATGGCCACGCGCTGCACGGTGTCGATCGACTCGATCCGGTTCATGCGCTCCAGCGACACGGCCAGCTGGTCGGACGCGGCACGCACCCCGTCGACCAGTCCGGTCATGCCGCCATGGGTGATCACGGCCTGCCCGGCGCCGTGGCAGGCCTTCATCACGGCAGCCAGCTGCGCGGTGTCGGACGGCCGCGCGATCGCCGCCGCCACCATCGGCGCCGGATTGCGAAAACTGGTGGCTCGCGCGGACACATCGGCCCCGGTGATCAGGCCGGACTCACCGAGGATCGAACGCAGGGTCTGCAGCAATTCGGGCGTCATGGATGGGTCGGACCGTTCATCGGGAGGGTTGCAGGAGCCGAGCGGGTTCGCGGCTGCTCGGTCGCCGGTGCGCGGGCGCGCGTCAGCGCAGCTCGGCCAGCGTCGAATCGAGCAGGGCCCGGGCGATCGACAGCGACGGGGGCATCTGCGGCACGTTCTCTGGCGTGAACCACTGCGCATCGGCCAGCTCGGCCGGATCGTGGCGCAGTTCGCCACCGGCGTATTCGGCCCGGAAGGCGATCATCAGCGAATTGGGGAAGGGCCAGCTCTGGCTGCCGAAGTAGCGCAGGTTGTCGACCTTCACATTGACCTCTTCGAGCACCTCGCGGTGCACGGCTTCTTCGATCGTCTCGCCGGCCTCCAGGAAACCGGCCAGCGCGCTGTAACGGCCCGGCGGAAAATTGATGCCCCGGCCCAGCAGCAGCTCGCGCCCACGGGTGACCAGCACCATCATGGCCGGCGAGATCCGCGGATACACGGTGAGCGAACAGGACGGACAGCGCTTGGCGCGCTCGTTGTCGGCCTGATCGGTCCGTGTGCCGCAGGCGCCGCAGAATCGATGGGTACGATCCCACTCCAGCACCTGCACGGCGCGCATCGCGATCGACAGCGTGGCGTCGTCGATCACGCTGAACCAGCTGCGCAGGTTCGCGGCGCGCAGGCTCGAGGGCAGCGAGCGGGCCGACACATCGTCGTCCAGCGCCACCGCGACGTGCGACTTGCCCTCGTGGCGGCCGATGCCGTGGACCCGCGCGGCCCGCAATCCTTCACCGCGATAGAACCGCCAGGGCAGCGCCCCGGGCGAATCGCTGAACAGGACCAGTGAGTCACGCACGAAAACGTGGGCGATGGCGTCGTCATCGAGAAGGATGTCGAGCGCGGGGTCAAAGCCGGCAGGCGTGGTGATCATGGCGAAAGCTCGCGAAAAGGACTGGGTCGGCGACCATGATAGCGAGTCGGACCGCCTCCCTGGCCCCCTGGCGGCATCGGCCGCGTCCAATCGTTTGCGGATTGAAACCCGGGACTGCGCCTGGCCCGCGGGCTCGCGGGCGTTTCGCCGACGCGCCCGCGTCCCTTTACGGCGCTGAGCCGAAGCGCGCCGCGGAACGCGCACGGGCGCGCTGCGCCTCGATTTCGCGGTCGCGCGGGTCGGCGGTCGTGACCAGCGCGGCGATCAGTCCGCGGGCACTGGCGGCGACCTCGTCCACGGCCCGATCGAAGGCAGCCCGATTGGCCTGGGACGGACTGTTGAAACCGCTCAGCTTGCGCACGAACTGCAGGGCCGCGGCGCGGACCTCCTCGTCGGTGGCCGGCGGCTCGAAGTTGAACAGGGTCTTGATGCTTCGGCACATGGTCGTTTGCACCTGCTCGGGTGAAAAGGGATCAGCTGCGCGAGGGCTTGGCCGGGGACCGCACCCGGGCGCCGGTTTTAGCGCCGGTTTTAGCGCCGGTTTTAGCGCCGGTTTTAGCGCCGGTTTTGGCGCCGGTTTTGGCGCCGGTTTTGGCGCCGGTTTTGGCGCCGGTCTTCGCACCGGTCTTGGCGCCGCTTTGGCCCGCTTCCGCCTGCCGGCCGCGGCGGGTTGTTTCGGGCGGCCCCGCAGCGCGGCCTCGAAAGCGTGCCGCGCCCAGCGCATGGCCTCGGCGGCGTCCTCGAAGACGCCTTCGGGCGCCTGGTAATACGACAGGCTCGTCGGGCGGCCCTGACGCGTATAGGTGAAGCGCGGCAGCCCCAGTGCCTCGAAGCCCGCCGCGCTGAGCGCATCGGCCTTCAAGTAGAGCGTGTCGTCGATGACCAGGCCGAACATCAGGCCCTGATGAAAAACGCCCTGCCCGCCGAACATCCGGCGCACGTCGATAGGCCCGAAATGGCGGAACACATCGCTCAGGTGTGCGGCGAATTCGCTCATGGTTTCAGCACGGTATCACCGTGACGCCGGGCCAGCGCCGGGCATAGCGCTTTTTTGCAACCCGTTCCCGGTAGGCCGCTGCCGTGGCGCGAGCCGGGTTGTAGCGCACGCGCCGGGCGAACAGGTCGTCCAGACCATGGGGCGCAATGACGCCGATGGAGTCGTCCGCGGCCAGCGTCAGGCCCACGCAGGTCGCGAACTCGGGCCACGAGGCCACCGCCTCCTCCAGGCTCCGATACGGCGCCGCAGGCTGGCCAAAGTAGGCTTCATGCCAGCGATGCACGGCGGCCTGATTGGTCACGTCCCAGGCGACATCCGGCATGGCGGCGGCCAGGCTGGCCTGGATGCGCGGGTCGCGTTCCTGCCCCGGCGCGCAGGGCTCGAAATACGCCACGTCGCAATCGGGCCACTCGCTGGGCTGCTCCAGGCCGCACAGATGGTCCCAGACCAGCGTGCGCACCGCGCCGGCTCCGATGCACCAGGAAGCAAGCCCCTGTTCGCGTACCGCGCGCAACGCCGCCATGAACCGGTCCGAGCCGCGCGCCATCGCCACCAGCCTGGCGGCCATGTCGTGGACCTGCGCAGCCTCGTCCAAGGCGTTCGGGTGCATCAGGCGATGATCTGGGGCGATGGTCAATCCCGAAGCGCTCCGCCCGCCAGGATCTTGCGCACAAACGCCTCGCCGTTGCCCTCCTTGCGGAAGTGGCGGTACGACTCGGCGCCGAAACGCATCGGGTCGAACAGATACAGCAGCGGGGTGATTCGCGCCTCGCTGTCGAAGCCGCTGCCCGGCAGCGCGCGCAGCGCCCGTTCACGCACGGCGGGCGGCATCATCGAAAACGTCGCCACATAGGCGATGTACTCCTTGGCCTGGATCGTCGGATCGGCAACCGCGAAGTGGCACCCGGCCAGCGCGTGGGCGGACTCGTGCGTCGCCAGGCTGCGGTACAGATCGCGGGTGATCGGGATGCCGAACCAAGTCTTGTGCTTGATGAACGTCCGGAAGGGCATCAGATAGATCCGTTTGCGCGCCTCGACGAAACAGCCGGCCGCGGTCGGGCCGGCCGCGGCCGGCAACTGCGCCGCGATCTCGATCGCCAGCCCGTCGATCGCCTGCAGACCGAGCCCCCCGAAGAACGCCAGCGCGTGGCGCGCACCCTCGCAGACATCCGCGACGTCCCTGGGATCGCCTGCGGGCGGCGCCGCGACCCGGACCGGCAGGCCCTCGCAGACGGTTCCGGCCGGGGCCGCCCCAGCATCGGGCGCCACCGCCTGCCGGGCTGGCGGCGCAGCCGTTCGCGGCTGAGCAAAGGCCGCCGCCGGCGATCCCGCGATCGTGGCGAAGGCCAGTGCAGCGAGCAGCACAGGCATCGGCAATTCGATCCCCCGGACTACGACACCAGCCCGACTTCCCGGGCCTTGATCTGCAGCGCCAGGAACTTCGAGTAGATGCGGCATTGCGCCAGGCTGCCGGCGATGAACCACAGGCCCGGCTGCGCCGTCGCCTGGAACATGTTGCGCAGCTCGCCCCCTTCGTCGATGCCCCAGACCGGTCCGATCCGATCGGCCACCGCATCGCCCAGGGTCGCGCGCACCACTTCCTGCTGATTCTTGTAGCCGGTGGCCATCACGAGCAGATCGGCCGGCAGCACCCGCCCGTCCTTCAGGCGCAGGCCCTCGGGCACGAAACGATCGATCGTGTCGTATTGCACCAGCCCCACGCGCCCGTCGGCGACGAGGTCGGAACAGCCGACGTTGAAGTAGTAACCGCCGCCGCGGCGCAGGTACATCATCTGGAAGCCGGTACGGTCTTCGCCCTCGGTCAGGCGGAATCCGCGCCCGGCCAGCGCCTCGAGCAAAACCTTGTCGGCCTCGCGCGAGACCGCGGTCGACAGCTGGTAGGCGTGGCGCAGCACCGGATAGGGCACCGCGGTGGCCAGCAGGTCGCAGTCGTCGGTGGGCATGCCCTCGGCATACAGCGAATACACGCGCTGAGCCTCCTGGATGCTGACGATGTAGGTCGGGCTGCGCTGGATCAGGGAGACCCGCGCGCCGCTGGCCTGCAGGTCCTGCGCGACGTCGTGGGCGCTGTTGCCGGTGCCCAGCACCAGCGTGTTGCGGCCCTTCCAGGCGGCACCCTGGGTGTAACTGCCCGAGTGCATCACGGTGCCCTTGAAGTGCTCGAGTCCGGGCTGGGCCGGCATTTCGGGAATGGCGCTCACGCCGGTGGCGAACACCACATGGCGCGGTCGCATCACCCGCCGCGAGCCATCGTCCAGCCGCAGCGTCACCTCCCAGTGGCCGGCCTGTGCGTCGTGGTGCCCGCCGATCAGCTCGGTACGGGTCCAGCATTTCAGGTCCAGGCTGTCGACGTAGGCTTCGAACCAGTTCGCCAGCTTGTCCTTCGGGATGAACACCGGCCAGGTGGTCGGGAACGGCATGTAGGGCAGGTGGTTCACATGCACTTCGTTGTGCAGCGTGAGCGAGTGATACCGCTGGCGCCAGTTGTCGCCGACGCGCGCCTCGCGGTCGATGATCAGCGTGTCCACGCCCAGCTGGCCCAGCCGCGCGGCGATCGACAGGCCGGCCTGGCCGGCGCCCACGACCAGCACGGCCGGATCGTGATCGGCATAGCGGCGCGCGCGCTGGCGCTTGTCCTCCCAGTTCTCGGCGCCGAAATCGCGGGTGTAGTAGTCCTTGCCCTGCGAGCCGCAGGCGTTGCTGGCCTCTTCATGCCCGCGCAGCGACTGCAGGCTGGTGAGCAGGATCCAGGCCCGCACGCCGCCCGGGCCGCCCGCATCGGGCACCAGCCGCGCCACCCCGGCGCCGGCACCCGCGGCGGTCTCGAAATCGAACATCAGCTCGATCACGTCACGCCCGGCCCGGTGCACCCAGCGCGGCGGCGTGCGTGCCGGCGCGACCCGGAAGGCCCGCGCGCCGACACCCTCGATCGTCCGGCCAAACAATGCCTCGATGGCCGGCCGGCCGCTGGCGGTTTCGATCCGCCAGGTTGCGCTCAGCAGGTCGCGCCAATGCCCGTCAGGCAGCAGGCAGGCCGCGGCGGCGGCCGCATCCCCGCGACCCAGCGCCGATTCGAAGGCGCTCAGCCACTGGCGTGCGGCGGCCTGGGGTTCCAGACGAGCGGGGTCAGTTCCGGACATGGGCTTCGATCCTCGGATATCGCGAAGACGGTCAGGGCGCCTCGCCAGGTTGCATGGGTCCATCGACTGCCGACAGTCTATTCGCGTCGGAGTCCACCGCCGAACCACGCGTTTCGATCTGTGAACCTCGATCGGCGGCCGGCGCGCACAGCCCGGTAGACTGACCGGTTTGGCGACACTGCATCCCGATGAAGATCTTCTACGGCTGGAAAATGGTCGGCGCGGCCAGCGGCATCCAGCTTCTGCACGCGGCGCTGCTGCATCAGGCGTTCGGCGCCTACTTCGCGATCCTCATCGAAGAAAAAGGCTGGAGCAAGACCTCGCTGTCGGCGGCCTCCGCCATGATGTCGGCCGAAACCGCGATCATCGGACCGTTCCTGGGCTGGGCCATCGATCGTTTCGGCCCCCAAAAAATGATTCGAGCCGGCATCCTCTGCTTCGGTCTGGGCATGATGCTGTTCAGCCAGATCCAAACCCTGCCGCAACTGTATGGCGCTGTCCTGGTCATCGCCATCGGGTCGAGCCTGTCGGGCTTCTTCCCGCTGAATGTCGCGATCATCCACTGGTTCGAGCGCAAGCGCGCGCGTGCCCTGTCGATGGTGGGCCTCGGACTAGCGCTGGGCGGCATCGTGGTGCCGCTGGTGGCTTGGTCGATGCAGGTGTTCGGCTGGCGCGCCACGGCGCTGGGCTCGGGGGTACTGGTGATCCTGCTGGGCTGGCCGCTGGCGACCGTCTTCAAACGCCGCCCGGCCGACATCGGCGAAGTGGTCGATGGCGCGCCGCCGCCGGCCCTCGACGAAGCCGGACAGGCTGGCGACGCCGGCAACCCTCGTGAATTCACCGCTCGCGAGGCCTTGCGCACCCCGGCGTTCTGGCTGCTGTCGCTGGGCCACGGCTTCGCGCTGCTGGTGGTCACCGCGGTGAACGTGCACGCCATCACCCACATGCGCCAGTCGCTGGGCTACTCGGTGTCGCAGGCCGCCCTGTTCATCATGATGATGACCGCCGCACAGGTGGCCGGCGTGCTGATCGGCGGCGTGGTTGGCGACCGTTACAACAAGCGCCTGATCTGCGCAGCCTGCATGCTGATGCACGCGGCAGGCCTGCTGATGCTGACCTTCGCCAGCGGCCCGGCGATGCTCGGCGCCTTCGCCCTGCTCCATGGCACGGCCTGGGGCCTGCGCGGACCGTTCATGCAGGCGATCCGCGCCGACTATTTCGGGCGCAAGTCGATCGGCATGATCCTGGGGTTGTCATCGCTGATCATCGCGATCGGCCAGATCGGCGGCCCGATGGTGGCGGGCCTGTTCGCCGACGCCACGGGCAATTACCGGACCGGCTTTACGGTGCTGGCGTGCATCGCCGGGCTGGGGTCGATGCTGTTCCTGGCGGCCAAACGGCCCACCTGAACACCTGGCGCGATCAGGCCACCGTGCCGAACAAGGCGCCCACACCGGCGGTGATCGCCATGGCCAGCGCGCCCCAGAAACTCACGCGCAGCGCACCGGTGACCGGGGGTGCGCCACCGGCCCGCGCGGACACCGCCCCCAGCAGCGCCAGGAAGACCAGCGAGGACACGGCCACGACGGGAATCAGCAGCGTGGTCGGCGTGAGCGCCGCGGTCGCCATCGGCAGCGCCGCGCCAACCGCAAAGCTGGCGGCCGACGACAAGGCCGCCTGCACCGGCTGTGCACTCAGGGTTTCGGAGATGCCGAGTTCGTCGCGGGCATGGGCGTCCAGCGCATCGTGCGCCATCAGCTGTTCGGCCACCGTGCGTGCAAGGGCGGGCTCCAGGCCTCGCGCCACATAGATGCCGGTGAGTTCCCGGTGTTCGCCGGCGCTGTCCGCCGCGAGTTCGGCGCGCTCCCGATCGAGCTCGGCCTTTTCGGTGTCGGCCTGCGAATGCACCGAAACGTATTCGCCGGCGGCCATCGACATCGCGCCGGCCACCAGGCCGGCCACGCCGGCGACCAGGATCGCCTCGCGGCTGCCGTGGGCGGCCGCCACCCCGAGCACCAGACTGGCGGTGGACACGATGCCGTCGTTGGCGCCGAGTACAGCGGCACGCAGCCAGCCGATTCGGCCGGTGCGGTGGGATTCCAGATGGCGTGATCGCATGGTGCTGCGCAGGATATCAGGCCACCGGCGGCCACCCCAGCACGGCGAACCGTCACGGCTTCAATGTGCCGGACCTCCCAGGTGAACAGAGAGAGAGAGAGAGAGAGAGAGAGAGAGGGGGGTCGCGCGCACGGCCCTCGGTTCGCCTGCGTCAGTTGCCGAACGGCGAGTAGCGCCCGTTCTGTCCCTGGGCGGTGGGCGCGAAGCTGACACGCCGGCGCTCCTCGATCTGTTCGCGCGGGCCGCTGCCAGCCAGCCGGCCTTCGACCAGTTCGTAGCCGAGCAGCGCGAACACCCGCCCACCCAGAAAAATCGGCCGGGCATTGCCGTACCAGTCGACGCACGAGGCCTTGCAGCCGTCCTCGCGGGCCGACCCGGGTCGCGCCTGCAGCTCGCCGAGCGGATTCAACGCGAGATCGCGCACCCGCAGGTACAGCACGCCCGCGGAACCCTGGGCGTCGGCGAACACCCCTGGGCGCCGGCCGACCGCCGGCACGATCACCGGCAGCCCCAGCAGCCCGCCCTCGGGCCCGCCCGGCCGATAGAAGAATCCATGGGTGCGGCTCTCGCCCTGGCTTGCGCCGGGCTTCACGTAACGTCCCGCCAGCGTCGCCGCCGCGCGCCCCAGCTTCACGCTGCTGAACGTCAGATCGGTGCCCGCATTGCCGACCAGCACGGCGTCGGCGCCCATGGCCTCGATCCTCTCGACCGCATGGCCGGGGTTCAGCGTGACCGGCTCGGCACTGTCGGCATAGCGGACCGCGAACGCATGGGCCCCCGGCACGTCCGCGGGCCGGTTGAACCGGCTGCCCGAATGGGCGCCCCACAGCAGCCAGTCGCCGATGAAGCGGTTCTGAACCGAGTATCCGGCCGGCGCGGGCAGCACGCGGTAGTGCTCGCGCTGCGCCGCGCCGCGGCCATCGCCGAACGCCGACAGGGGCACCCGCATCAGCGCCATCGCGCCCCGGGTGCGTTCACTGCCCCACATGCCCTCGCCGCCGCCGGACTCGCGCACCAGCACGTTCAGGTGCGCGCGGTCGTCCTCGAGGAAGGACAGCTGATCGATCGGCACGCCGGCGGTCTTCAGGCCGGTGGGCGCCTGGCCATCCAGCGGGATGCGAAACACGGCCGACTGCGGCGTGCCCGGCTCCGGCCGCCGCTCCGGGGATCCGGAAGGAAAGCGCCGGGTCGTGCTGGTCCACACGTAGACCGCCCCCTGGGAGACATAGAAGACCCTGCCGGCCGGGCCCAGCACCGCGGTCGATTCGCAGCGCATCGAGCCGCCGTCCAGGTCGCACAAGGTGACCGTGTGCAGGGCCAGCGGCTGAGCGGGGTCGAAGTCGTCGTCGGTGCGATAGACCCGGGTCGCCGGCAGGATGCGCTCGAACGCTGCCCCGGAGTCGGGGCCCTGCCAGCGGCGCACCCCGGGCATCATCTGCTGCGGCGCCGGCCCATGAGGCTGCAGCAGCGTGGGCGAATAGAAGATCAGCTTGCGCCCGATCAGCCGGCTGGCGTAGTTGCGCGACGAGTAGTAATCGAAGCTGCGCAGGTGGTAGGTGGCCCGGTAGGCCAGCGTGCCATCGGCGGCGAGTTCGAACAGTCCGATTTCGGTGCCGCCGCGCGCGTAGCTGTACCCCACGACCACCACGGTCGTGCCCGAGATCAGCAGTTCGTCGTACCACGCGCCCTGCGGATTGACGCTGGGCCCGTACGCGTCGCTCATCGCGGCCGGCAACAGGTTGTCGCCTCCGACCCGCACCGTGAACAGACGCCCGCGGCGCAGAATGATCAGGAAGTCGCCCGCCTGCTTGACGATGCCGCCCTCGTCGACGCCGGCGGTCTGCACATTGGTGATCGACTCGGCGGCGCTGGAATCGGCGGCGCTCTTGGACAGCGCCATCGGTGCGGCGGCAGGGGCCGGCATCGGCGCGCTGGCCATCGGCGCCGACTCCGCGCTGGCGCCCCCCGGCGCCATCGCGCGACGGCGTTCGGCCTGGAGCTTTTGTGCCTCGGTGCGCCAGCGGCCCAGCGCCTGCGCGAACTCGTTCTCGCTGGCGTACGGCAGCAGCGTGCCGCCGGCGCGGCGTGCGCCCGGTGTCGCCGACAGGCCGGGGGCGGCGGTGCAGCCGGTCAGCACGGACAGCGCGCCGTACACGGCGCCGGACAGGACGGTTCTACGGGTGGGCATGGGGGACTCCGTTCGTTCGATGAGTCATTGAACGCAGCCTCGGCGCAAAAGGGGTCAAGCGCGTGAGCAGCCCGGAAAGGGCGGCAACCGAGGCCCCGGCCGGTGCCGTACCGGCAACGAGCGCGCAGCACCGGCAGCGGCGCTGCGCGACCTCAGGGAGCGAGCCCCTCGGCCGCCCGCTGGCGCCGCACGAATTCATCGCCGAAAGACAGCTTGCGGGTCGTCGGCGCCGCCGCATCCAGAACCCGCCAGAACGGCGTCAGCTCGGCCATCGGAACGCCCTGCTGGAATCGCTCGAAAGCCGCCTCGGCGACCGTGCGCAGGTGAAAGCCGGTGGTGATCGGGCAGGTGACCTCGGCCCGGTTCGCGGCGGCGAGCGCGGCACGCAGGGCCTGGGTGCTCATCGCCTGCCCCGGATGAATCGATCGGATGAAGGCATCGACCTGGCGTGCGCTCGGCACCAGCATGATCTGGCCGGCCTTCATGCCGGCGATCGAGATCGGCACCGGTTTGACCTGGGACTGCTCGGACCGTTCGAGCCGCTGGCACCAGGTCATGGGGCCGACGCCGGCCGCGCTGCGGGGGACGGGCATGGGATGATCCTCCAGTGGACGGGTGGGGCGGCCCGGGCTGGGCCGAACCGTCATGCTCGCACAGGCCGGCAGCGCGATCCGTTTTCGCCGCCTCGGGCCTGCATCGCAACCGAAGCCCGACGGCGGGCAGGCCTGCGAGGTACCCGCACCGCGGCCGGCCACTTATCATCGGCCGATCCCCCGACAGACACCCTTGGCGAGCCCGTATGCGCACCCTTTTTTCCTCCGAGCACGAACAGTTCCGCGAGCAGGTCCGGCGCTTTTGCGAACGCGAAATCAAACCCCATTACCGCGACTGGGAGAAAGCCGGCCACAGCCCGCGCGAATTCTGGCGCAAGGCCGGTGAGCACGGCATGCTGTGCACCACCATCCCCACCGAGTATGGCGGGCCCGGGGGCGACTTCCTGCATGCCTGCGTGGTCACCGAAGAAATGGTGCGAGTGGGCGCCAACCTGGGCATCCCCGTTCATTCGGACATGGTCTCGCCCTACCTGCTGCACTACGGCAGCGAAGCGCTCAAGCAGAAATTCCTGCCCCGCTTGTGCGCCGGAGAAATCATCGGCTCCATCGGCATGACCGAACCGGGCACCGGCAGCGACCTGAAAAACATCCGCACGCACGCGGTGCGCGACGGTGACGACTACGTGATCAACGGCCAGAAGGTCTGGATCACCAATGGCTTCAATTGCGGCGTGGTGCTGGTCGCCTGCAAGACCGACCCGGCGGCGGGCGCCAAGGGCGTCTCGCTGATCGCGGTCGAAGAAGGCACGCCGGGCTTCTCGCGCAGCCAGCCGATGGACAAGATCGGCCTGAAGGCCCAGGACACCGCCGAGCTGTTCTTCGACAACGTGCGCGTGCCGGCCAGCAACCTGCTGGGCGAGGAAGGCCGCGGCTTTGTCTACCTGATGCAGCAGCTGGCACAGGAGCGTCTGGTGATCGCGATGCGTTCCACCGCCACGCTGGAGCACCAGCTCGAGCAGACCATCCGCTACACCACCGATCGCAAGGTCTTCGGCAATCCGATCATCGGCTTTCAGAACAGCAAGTTCAAGCTGGCCGAGGCCAAGGCCTACATCACCATGCTGCGCTCCTATGTCGACCAGCTGGCCGCCCAGCATGTCGCCACGCCGGGCGGCATCACCAGCGAGCAGGCCGCCATGGCCAAGCTGGTGTCCACCGAGATCATGAACAGGTATCTCGATGAGTTCCTGCAGCTGCACGGCGGTTACGGTTACAGCGCCGAATACGAGATCGGCCGCGCCTGGGTCGACGCGCGCGTGTCGCGCATCGCCGGCGGCGCCTCCGAGGTGTTGAAGGACATCATCAGCCGCAATCTCTGACGCGTGCTCTTGCGTCAGGCCTGGGGTTCGCTCAGCAGGATCTCGACCCGCCGGTTCCTGGCGCGACCGGCTTCGCTGGTGTTCTCGGCGACCGGTTCGCGCGAGCCCCGACCTTCGATCGCCATGCGTTGGGCCGGCACGCCGTGCGTGCTCAGGAAGTCGCGAACCGTCTGCGCCCGCTGCAGAGACAGCGGATTGTTGATCGCGTCGGAGCCGCTGCTGTCGGTGTGGCCGATGATGCGCACCTGCATGGTCGTGTCCAGGCCCTGCGCGAACTGCTCGAGCACCGGCCGCAGTTCGGGCTTGAGCGACACGGAGTTGAGGTCGAACGACAGATCGCTGGGAACATTCACTTTGAGCTGATTGTCGGCGGTACGCTGGACTTCGATGCCGGTGCCCGCGGTGGCCCGCTCCATGGCCGCGCGCTTGTCTTCCATGCGCTTGCTCCACAGATTGCCGGCGACCGCGCCGATCGCGCCCCCGATCAGCGCACCGGTGCCGGCACGCCCGCCGGTGGCCGAGCCGATCACGGCGCCGGTCACGGCCCCGATGCCGGCGCCGGTGGCGGTGCCCTTTTGCCGTTCGCTCAGTCCGTCGTAGGTTGCGCAGCCCGACATCGTGAGGGCTGCCAGGACGGCCAGCGCCAGGCGCCGTAGCGCGAGAGGGGAATTCGACACAATGCTCTCCTTATCGGGACCAGGGGAGGACGACGCCAGTCCGGATCGGCTGATCCGCGCGCGCCTCGCCCCTCCTGATTGATAACGCAGCGCGGCGGCCCCACGGTTGAGCGTGCGCAGGCGCGCACGGGAATATTCAGCACGGGCACGCGCGCACGGGAAACCCGGCATGCCCGCCCCGGCTCGAGCCGGGGGCGGGCATGCCAAAGGGGCCGGCGCCAGGCCGGCGGTGCGGGGGCGGGCGCTAAGCGGGCGCGAGGCGGGCGTTGAACTCGGCCGGCACGTCCTCAGCCCGCTTGTAGACATGCAGCGTGCAGGAGCCGTCCGCACGGGCGGGGTGATCGAAGATCCAATGCGCACGCCCGAACCAGCGCATCGTCGCAACCCCGTTCCAGGCCGGGCAGTGCGAGCAGTACACCGGGATGCGCGGCGCCCCCAGAGTCAGGGGCCCGGGCGTCGACACGAAGGGCAGCGGGTGCGCTCCCCGGTAGGCGCCTTCGGTCTGCAGCCGCCCGCCGCTGCCGCAGGGCGTTTGCACGATCGTGAATTTTTCGTCGTCTTCGGTGACTGCCACCTGCCCCATGTGCTGCTTGAGCAGGAATGCGCTGGTGCGCGCGAACTCGGCAGCCGACTGCTTTTCCCATTTCTCGAAACCCGCGCGCTGGCCTTCGGCCGTGTCGAGGTGAAAGCGCAGCAATCCCTGGTCACCGAAGCGCTCGAGCACGAAGCCGAAGCTGTCGGCCATGAAGCGCACCAGGCGGTCGTGATAGGGCAGATAGTCGTGGATCTCCTTGCGCTCGAGCCACTGGCTGGCCCGAGCCGCATCGTGCGCGAGCAGCGCGTCGATCACCTGCTGAGCGGCCAAGGCCTGGTCGGATTCGAAGCGCTGCTGGCGCGCCTGCAGCACGCGAAGGGTGAACTGGGCCACCTCCGGCAAGGATTCGCCACCGCGATCGCCGGCTTGCCCTCCGGCAAGCCCGTCACCGAGTACGCTGCCTCGGCCACCCTCCTGGGACCCCTCGAGCGAGCCCCGGAAATCGGCCAGCAGCCGGCGCAGATCGCGCTCAAGAGCCTGGCTGTCGGGCACCGTGCCGGACGACGGCGTCAGGCCTCCCGTCAGGCCTCCCAATTGGCCGAGCAGCACCCGCACCGTGATGCCCAGGCCACGCGACATCAGCAGGAACTCGCTGGCCAGGCTGCGCGCCTGACCATCGCCATCGCGGGCCAGCGCCAGAGCAGCGGCGAGATCGTTGCGGCCGATCGCGGCGCGCAGGGCATCGCTGAGCCGTCGGCCCCAATCCGGATGCTCGGTGCTCATGCCTTCCTCCTGGCGGTCAGTAACGGGATTTGGCGGCGTCGGTCAGCTGCTTGAGCGTGAACAGGTAGCTGACTTTGTCCAGCGGCTTGTGACAGGCCAGACATTCGGCCTGATTCACGCCGGCGCGCTGCTGCTTGCCGGTGGTGAAGACCGCGTAGTTCCACTCGTCGTTGCGCAGGATCTCGGGAATGTCCTTGCCCCAGCCCGCATCGCGCGCCATCGAGGTGTAGAAGAGCAGCTTGTCGGCCACGAAGAACCCGTCGGCCCCCAGCACCGGCTTCTGGTCCGCATCGAGCCGGGCCGAATACACCTCGACGAACAGCATCGCGCCATTGGGCATCGGCTGGCCGGCCTTGGCCGCCTGCACCGCCGTCGGATTGGCCAGGTAGTGGCGCACCTGCTTGGTCGCCGGGAAATTGATCGTGTGGTACTTGGTGTAAGTCCCCTGATAGCCCTCGGGGAAGCTCACGCTGGATTTCACGAGATTGGGCAGCATCGCCGACTTGGCGGTGCTGACGGCGCCCGGCTGGCCTGCGAAGTGAGCCGCCACGTCGGCGATGTCGGCCGCGCTCAGCTGGCCGGCGATGGGATTCATGATCTCGCTCTTGCGCCGGCCGTCCTTCAGGGCAGCCAGCTGGGTCTCGAGATAACGCGGCTTCTGGCCCGCCAGGTTGGGAATCGTGTCGCTGACACTGATCCCGTTGGCGCCGTGGCACGCCGCGCAGACCGCTTCGGCTTTGCGCCTGCCGGCCTCCTGGTCGGCCGCCAGCGCGATCGAGGCGGCGCTCAACGTCAGGGTGAGTGCGAACAGGTGCGGCAAACGCTTGCTCATCGCGATCCTCCAGGAGGAATGTCACAGGACAAAGTGGGTCTACGCGCCGCGGTGCTCAGCGGATGAAGCTGGCAAAAAAAGCGAGCAGGGGTGTGTTGTACTCGTCGAGCCAATAATGCCAGGCGGTGTCGCGCTGCGCGCCCGCCATCCGCCATGCCGGCGTCTGCGGATACCCGCGCGCGGTCAGCTGCGTCGCCACCTTCTCGACACAACTGACGTCGAGGATGGCGTCGCCCTCATGATGAAACTGGCGAAACGCCGGCTTCGCGCCGCCCGGGCTGGTGTCCCAGGCCTTTTCGTGAGCCATGTCGGGACTGCGGCAGGCGCCCGGCTCGCTGATCGTGCGGCCCGTCTCGAGGTCGCGCGCCACGCCGAACACATTGCTGCGGTCGCCGGCCAGCGGCGTGCAGTCGCGCGCCCAGCCAGGGATCGCCACCGGACACCGGCGCGAACGCGGTCAGGCGATCGCCGAATCGACTGGCTGCCCGCACCGTCATGAAGGCGCCGGAAGACAGGCCGGTCGCGAACACCTCCGGTCGCCCCCCTGGCGGACGCTTGCCGGGAATCAGGCTGCCCAGCACCTGATCGATGAAGGGCAGGTCGAGGCTGGCGCGGGTCTGCACCTCGTCGTCCCAGACCTTGCCGCACAGGCGCCCGGCCTGGTCACTGACACGGTCGCTGGAATCGAGCAGGAACACCGCGAACCCGGCGGCCAGCGCCTGCGCCGTGAACCGGACCTGGGGTTCGATCAGCGGCACATTGGCGACACAGAAGTTGGTGTGGGAACCGCCTCCGCCATGCATGACGATCACCGCGCCCTGGCGCCAGCGCCCATCGGGCGGCGCCTTCCAGAGCACGAGGCGCTGCAGGCCGGCCACCGACAGGACCTCGCGCTGCCAGCCGGCGTCGTGGCACTGCCGCTCCTGGACCGTGGCGAGCGGACCCGCCGGTGCGGCAGGCTCGCCGGCCGAGCCGCCCGCGGTGCCGGACCCCCCGCCCCCGCACGCCAACACCGTGACGGCGCAGGCCAGCGCAGCCGCAGCGGAACGCGCCCGGCAGGCCAAGCGGCCGGGCCGAATCGAGCTTGAGAAGCGATGAGCCATGACGCGGGCGGATTCTCAGAACACCGCCGAGGCGCCTCCGTCGATGTTGATGCTCGAGCCCGTGACGAAGCTGGCCGCCTCGCTGACCAGGAATGCGATCACATTGGCCGCTTCGTCGGCACGACCGACCCGGCCGATGGGAATGTTCTTGCCCAGATTTTCGTAGATGCTTTCGACATCGACCCCTTCGCGAGCCGCACGCTTTTCGTGCTGGCCGGCCCGCACCAGGCCGATGCACACCGAGTTGACCAGGATCTGGTGCGGCGCGTACTCCTTGGACAATGCCTTGGTCATCGCCTGGCCGGCGGCCCGGGTGACGGTGGTGGGCATGGTCTTGGCCCCGGGCTGCTTGGCGCCGATGTTGGTGACGTTGACGATACGGCCGCCGCCACGCGCCTTCATCTGAGGCAGAGCCAGGCGGATCAGCCGCACCGCGCCGAACAGCTTGAGATCGAAGTCGGCCTGCCAGGCCCCGTCGGTGACGGATTCGAAGGCGCCGGTCGCCGATGTGCCGGCGTTGTTGACCAGGATATCGACGCCGCCGAACGCCTTGACCGCCTCGGCGATGACCCGATCGCAGTCGTCGGGCTTGCTGACGTCGGCCGAGACCGTGGCGACTTTGCCGCCGGCGCCGCGGATCTCGGCGGCAACCGCGTCGAGTCCGTCCTGGCCGCGCGCGACGATGACCACGCTGGCGCCTTCGGCGGCCAGCTTCTGGGCGGTGGCCTTGCCGATGCCCTGGGTGCCGCCGGTGATGACGGCAACCTTGCCTTTGAGTCCGAGTTCCATGTGCACTCCTCCGAGTCGTTGTGGTTTGATCAGGCGCGCTTGAGGCGCTCGTTCTGCGGGAACATGAAGCGGCGCGCTTCGTCGTCGGTCTCGGTCTTGAAGGTGTGAGCGGTCTTGAGCTTCTCGGCCCGCTGGGCAGCCGGCCGCGCGCTCACCTCGTCGAGCAGGCGCTTGACGCCAGGGTACTGCGCCCACGGCGTCTCGCCACCCAGCACGTAAGGAACCAGGCGCGCCCAGCCCCACACGGCCATGTCGACGATGCCGTACTCGTCACCCAGCATGAACCGGTTGGCAGCCAGGCGATCTTCGATCAGCTTCCAGTGGCGATGGGCCTCGTAGTCGTAGCGGTTCAGGGCGTATTCCTTGGGCTGCGGGGCGGCATGGCGAAAATGCACTGCCTGGCCCGAGAACGGGCCGATCCCGCTGGCCACGAACATCAGCCACGACAGCATCGAGCCGCGTGCCGCACTGTCGGCAATGGCGGGCACGAATCGGCCGGCCTTGTCGGCCAGGTAGAGCAGGATGGCGTTGCTGTCGAACACCACCGCGTCGCCGTCGACCAGGGCCGGCACCTTGCCGTTGGGGTTCACCGCGAGGAAGGCGGGCGCGAACTGTTCGCCCTTGCGGGTATCGACCGGCACCGCCTGGTAGGGCAGGCCCAGCTCTTCGAGCAGCAGGGCGACCTTCATCGGGTTGGGCGCGGCATTGAAATAAAACTGGATCATGGCGAAAGGCCTTGCGATGAGAGGGTCACGGACGGGCGGCTATCTTCCTACATTTCGGCCGAGCCGGCTGAGCGCGGCGTTCCGCGTACCAGGGCCGCGCCCTCGCTACAGTGACGCCATGACCAAACCCCTGATCGCCCTGGACGCCGACGGCGTGCTGCTCGACTTCCACCTCGGCTACGCCGACGCCTGGAGGCGGGCATTCGGCGTCGCCCCCCCGGAACGCGACCCGCAGGCCTACTGGCCCAACCATCGCTGGCAGATCGAACCGCTCGACGAAGCGCGCATGGCCCATTTCCTGGCGCATTTCGATGAGCACTTCTGGTCCAGCGTGCCTGCCATCCCGGGCGCCGTGCAGGCATGCGAACGGCTGGTGGCCGCCGGCTACGAGCTGGTCTGCGTGTCGGCCCTCGAGAAAGCCTACGAGCGTGCCCGCCTGAACAACCTGCGCGCACTGGGCTTTCCGATCGAACAGGTGATGGCCACCGGCAATGCCGCCGGCGACCGCAGCCCCAAGGCAGATGCCATCGCGCAGCTCCTGCCGGTGGCCTTCGTCGACGACTATCTGCCCTACCTGCGCGGCCTGCCTGCGACGGTCCATACCGCCCTGATCACCCGGGCGCCCAACGGCAGTCCGAACAAGGGTCCCGACATGGCGCTGGCACGCTCGATCCACCTGGACCTGCAGGACTTCGTCGACGACTGGCTGACGCGCTGACGCGTCGCAAGGCGGACGATCCGCCGGGTTGCGCGGCTCCCGTCTCGCCAGCGATCTGCGCGCCCGTTGCGCGGCCGGCTACAGCGTGCTGCGCGCCCCGGCCGGCGTGACCGCCGGCCGGGAGAGCCAGTGCAATCCCAGGGCTGCCATCAGTCCGACGACGCCGATGCTGGCAAACGCGAAGCCCCAGGCATTCGCCGCCTGCCGGCCCCCGGTGGCGTCGAGGACAGTGCCGAACAGCACGGGGCCGACGAACGATCCGACCGATCCGACCATGGTGTAGAAGGCGACCGTCGAACCGCGGCGCAGCGGATCGGCCCGGGACATCACGCCGGCCGACAGCACACCGGCGTCGGCCGTCACGAGGATGTTGTGCAGCATCACCGGACCCAGGAAGAACAGCCAATACGGCCATCGGCCCGCGAATCCCACCGTCAGGCTCACCAGCGCCGAGCTCACCAGCACCACCATGGCCACGCGCGCCAGGCCGAATCGCTCTCCGAGGGTTCCGCCGAACATGCCGGTCGGCACACCGACCAGGATCAGCAGCGTCGCGACCAGCGACAGATTCCAGCCGGGCGCGCTGCCGGGATGCAAAGTGGCAACGAACGCGAGAAAGGCGACCGTCCAGCCGCGCATCGCCAGCAGTTCGACCGAGTGCGAAAACCCGGCGACGACGAAGCCCATCGCCGGCCGGTTCGTCGCGACCGAGCGGAAGTCGAACAGACCGGGCGGCTTGGCCGCCGCCGTGCCCGCCAGCCGCTGCTGGCGCGCGGGGGACAGGAAGAACAGCAGCATCGCCGCGGCCACCGCATTGCTCACCACGGGCACTGCGAAGGCCCAGCGCCAGCCGGCATACGCGGCCACCGTGCCGGCGGTGACCACCGACAGGCTCGAGCAGATCGAAAAGCTGGACACGTAGATGGCGGTGGCCTTGGCCTGATGCTCATGCGCGAGCCGATCGCCCATCGCCTTGACCCCCGGCATGTACGACAGCACGAAGCCCACACCCAGCAGGGCACGAAAGCACATCGCCGAGGCGAGGCCGTCGGCGAACAGCCCGAAGCCGGCATACCCGGCGATGTTGAAGGCCGTGCCCGCGAGCATCACCCAGCGCGCATCGACCCGGTCGGTCAGGGCAATCGCCGGCGAGGCCAGCAGCGCGAACAAGGACATCACCCCCAGCAGCCAGCCCGCCTCGGTGGCACTGAGGTGCCACAGGTCGATGAACTGCGGCAGCAGCGCGGCCGAGCCGTGAAACCCCAGGACCGTCAGGCCCAGGTAGGAACACATGAAGACGGTCAGGGAACGGGGGCTCAGGATGAATGCTTTCGGGGAGCGGCTCAGCAGCTCAGCAGCTCAGCGGCCTTTGAAGTCGGCCTTGCGCTTTTCGTTGAACGCGGCAATGCCTTCGCGCCGGTCTTCGGTGTCGAGCAGGCGATAGTACGCCTCGAGCTCCAGCCGGTAGCCGGTGTGCAGATCGCCCTGCAGGCCGAAATGGATCGATTTCTTGGCCTGGCGCACCGATAGCGGCGCGCAGTCGGCCACCCGCTGCGCGGCGGCCAGCGCCTGTTCCACCACCGTGCCCGCGTCGCACAGCTGGTTGACCATGCCCCACTCGTAGGCCTCTTGCGCGCTGAATGGGCGGGCCGACAGGATCAGTTCCTTGGCACGCCGCTCGCCCACGGCGCGCGGCAGATTCTGGGTGCCCATGCCCCCGGGCATGATGCCGATCCGGCATTCGGTCTGGGCGAACTTGGCGTCGCGATCGGCATAGATGAAGTCGCAGGTCAGCGCGGCCTCGAGCCCGCCCGCATAACAGATGCCATTGACCGCCGCGATCCAGGGCACCGGGCTCTCGATGCGCAGCTCGAAGCTGCGCTCACCGATCTCGTGCTGGATCGTCCAGTCCCGGATGCTCTGGGTGTTGCGCACCTTCAGGTCGCCGCCGGCCGAGAACGCCCGCCCCGCGCCGGTCAGCACCACGCAGCGCACCCAGTCGGGATCGTGGTGCAGCCGCGTGAGCAGGTCATGGGTCTCATGGCCCATCTGCATGTTCATGGCATTGAGCACCTCGGGACGGTTCATCGTCACCAGCAGGATGTGCCCGCCGACCCGTTCGGTCAGCAGGGTTTCGTAGGGGGGCATGTCGAACATGGACTTCTCTCCGAAATCAGGTGTCGGCCGCGGCCCCGTGGGCGGCGCCCTGGGCCAGCAGCGCGGCAATCTCTTGGTCGTCGAATCCGGCCTCACGCAGGATGGCGTCGGTGTGTTCGCCCAGCCGCGGGGCCGGCAGCCAGTCGGTGCGGGCGCCGCTCGAGACGGTGTTGGCCGGCGTGATGTCGATCAGCGTGCCTTCGGAAGGGTGCTCTCGCTGGCGCAGCAGGCCGACGTCGGCCAGGTGCGGATCGTCAGGCAGGGTCTCGAGCGTGTGATACGGAGAGGCGGGAATGTCGCGACGCCGGAACACCTCGAGCCAGTGCGCGCAGGTGTGCCGGCGCAGCCCTTCGGCCCGGATGCGGTAGTACTCCTGGGTGTTCTGGAAACGCGCGGCAACCGTCGAAAAACGCGGGTCGGCCTTGAGCTCCGGGCGACCGATCTCTTCGAACAGCGCAAACACCTGGGCGTTGGTATTGGCCGAGAGATTGATGTAGCCGTCCAGCGTGGCCGAGGGCGTGTAGAACTCGTTGAGCAGGCGCGGATCGCCCGCCTCGCCGATGGCCGGGACGTAAGTCCGATTGAACAGGTGCTCGGTCAGCACCTGACTGGCCATGTTCTCGAACATCGGCACCTCGATCGACTGGCCTTCTCCGGTGCGCTCGCGGTGGAACAGCGCCATCACGATCATCTGCACGGCAATCAGCCCGCAGGTCCGATCGGCCATCACGTAAGGCACGTAGCGCGGCGTGCCGAACGCCTTCTCGTGCAGCCCGGCGACACCGCTGGCCCCCTGGATGATCGGATCGTAGGCGGCAATGCCGGCATATCGGCCGCGCTGCCCGAATCCGAACATGCCGCAATAGACAAGACGCGGATTGACCTGCCTGACGTCGTCGTACGAGAGCTTCAGACGAGCCATGGAATCGGGCCGTACATTCCAGACCAGCACGTCGGCATCGGCCAGCAGCCGCAGCAGCGCGGCATGGCCGGCCGGATGCTTCAGGTCGAGGCAGATCGAGCGCTTGTTGCGATTCAGGTGCAGGAATTTGGGCGCCATGCCGACATGGCGCCCGCGCCCGCCCAGGTAGCGGCCGATGTCGCCCTGCGGGCTTTCGACCTTGGTCACCTGGGCGCCATGGTCGGCCAGGATCTGGGTGCACAGAGGTCCGACCACCACCGAAGTGAGGTCGATGACCCGGATGCCCTCCAGCATGCCTCCCGCCACGCTTTTCTCCTCTCGAAACGGACCCTCGGCCAGCGCACCGGGGATCGTGTAGGCTGGTCGATCCGAACAATGCTAGCAGCGCACTGGGGGTAATTCATGAGCGATCTTCCGAAGTCGATCCGCATTAACGAAGAAGGACCGCGGGAGGGGTTCCAGTTCGAGAAAGGCCCGATTCCCACAGCCCGGAAAATCGAACTCATCGATGCGCTGTCGGACACCGGCCTGAAGCAGATCCAGGTCGCCTCGTTCGTGCCGCCCCAAAACGTCCCGGGCTGGGTGGATGCCGACGACGTCGTTGCCGGCTTCCAGGTCAACCCCGCGGTCAGCTACACCGCGCTCTGGCTGAACGAGCGCGGCCTGCAGCGCGCTCTGGGCCACGATGACCGGCTGCAACTGCTGGGCAGCATCGGCCTGTGCTGTTCGGCCGCGTTCCTGGCGATCAACCAGAAGCGCACCATGGAACAGAACTTCGAGGGCCAGCGCTCCATCATCAAGATGTACCAGGCCAACGGCCTGCCGGTGACGCGGGGTTCGCTGATGGCGGCCTTCGGCTGCAACTTCCAGGGCGACGTGGCGCCGGCCACCGTGGTCGACATGGTCGGCCAGCTGCTCGATCTGGCCGCCGAAGCGGGCGAAACGCTCGAGTTCGTGTCGCTGGCCGACACCATGGCCTGGGCCTCGCCGCTGTCGATCCGCCGGGTCGTGGGCGCGATCCGCGACCGCTTTCCCGACCTCACCCTGAGCCTGCATCTGCACGACACCCGGGGCATGGGCATCGCCAACGTCTATTCGGGCCTGCAGATGGGCGTCGAGATCTACGATGCGGCGGTCGCCGGCCTGGGCGGCTGCCCGTTCGCCGCGCACAAGGGCGCCGCCGGCAACGTGTGCACCGAAGACGTCGTGTTCCTGTGCGACGAGATGGGCATCGAGACCGGCATCGACCTCGAGCGGCTGATGCAGGCCGCCTGCGTGGCCGAAGACGTGGTCGGCCACCCGCTGCCGGGCTCGGTCAAGTCGGGCGGCAGCCTGCGCGTGCTGCGCGAGAAGCTGCGCGCCGCGCACTGAAGGCGCCCCTGACGTCCGACCGACACCGTTCCCCGGAGAAACCGATGAATACCGACCAGTTCTATACCTTCCTGAGCACCACCGGCGTGGAGATCGCCATCAAGGTCCTCGCAGCCCTGGCCTTCTGGATCATCGGCCGCTGGCTGATCGGCCGGGTGGTCGCGCTGCTGCAGGCGGCGATGTCGCGCAACGCGATCGACCCGACCCTCACGAAGTACGTCGGCTCGATCGTGGCGGTGGCACTGAATATCGCCCTGGTGCTGGGCATCCTGGGGTATTTCGGCATTCAGACCACTTCGGTGGCGGCGATGCTGGCCGGCGCCGGGGTGGCGATCGGCGTGGCCTGGAGCGGACTGCTCGCGCACTTTGCCGCCGGCGCCTTCCTGCTGGTGCTGCGTCCGTTCAAGGTGGGCGAATTCATCAGCGCCGGGGGCGTGACCGGTACCGTGCAGGAGATCGGCCTGTTCGCGACGACGATCCTCACCCCCGACAATGTGAAGACCGTGGTCGGCAACAACAAGATCTTCTCCGACAACATCCACAACTACTCGACCAACCCGGTGCGCCGGGTCGAGCGCACCGCGCAGCTGGCCAACGGGGTCGATCCGTTCCAGGCGATGGCCCTGCTGCGAGCGGCGGTCGCGGCCATTCCGAACGTGGCCAGCGCGCCCGCGCCCGAGATCAGCCTGCTGGATTTCCAGCCCCAGGGCCCGGTGATCGCGGTGCGTCCCTACACCCACAACGACCACTACTGGCAGGTGTACTTCGACACCAACGAAGCGATCGCCCGGGTGGCGGGCGCCAACAGCTGGCCGGTTCCCGCGCCGATGCACATCCACAAGAACATCTGAAGGCAGCAGCCCGCACAACGCAGCGAAGACGCATCCGATTCGGGGCCGGCGCCGTAATCCGTCGACACCCCCAACCGGAGCGTCCCCATGCCCAACCCTGCTGAAATCATCCAGTCGCTGTATGGTGCCTTTGGCCGCGGCGATATGCCCGCGATTCTCGACATGCTGTCAGCCGACGTGCAGTGGATCCATCACGGCAGCATCGGTCTGCCCTACCTGGGGCGGTTCGCCGGCAAGCCGGCCGTTGCGCAGTGGTTCGGCCAGGTGGCCGCACTCGATGGCATCGAGGCCTTCGAACCGCGCGAATTCCTGGTCGGCGCTGACCACGTCACGGTGCTGGGATGGGAGCGCACCCGGGCCCTGCCCGCCGGCCGAGTCTTCGAGAGCGACTGGGTGCACGTCTTCAACCTGCGCGACGGCAAGATCGTGCGCTTCGTCGGCGCCTACGACACGGCCGCCTCGGCCGCGGCCCGCACCTGAGTTCGCCCCCCCCGGAGAGGCACGCGCTCGCGCCTCTCCGGGCTCGAGTGCGTGCCGGCGCCTCCATGCGGGATACGACGCGACCGCCCTTGTTACACCACCGCGGCCGGATGCGGCGAGGCACCACGCAGAAAAATCGTGGCACCTTCGTCGCTGGTGATCGGGGCGTGCAGCGCATCCTTGCGCGCAAGGTGAAATCCGCCGGCCCCGACCACCAGCTGCGTGCCGATGCGCACCGATCCCTCGAGCACCACGCACTCTTCGTCGACCGGATGGCGGTGCGCCGGCAGCACGGCGCCGGCGGCCAGGCGCAGCAGATACGACATGACGCCGTCGGCTTCGTGCAGGACCTTGATCATCACGCCGTCCTGAAAAACCTGCCAGGTGTCTTCGGACGGCTGCACGGTGAGGTGGCGGGACTCGCCCTGCGAGATGCGTTCCAGCAGGCGATGCCGGATGCGCGACGAAAGGCCGGCCGGCACCGGCTCGCAGAGGGTGTCCGCGGCAATCGCTTCCAGCAGATCGTCATCGAGCGGCAGGTCGTCCGCAGGGCGGGAGATTTCAGGGTTCATTGCGGCGTGTTTCAGGTGGAACGCAGGCGGGCGCGCAGCTTTTCCTGCGCGCGCCTGATGATGGACTTTACCGTGCCCAGCGCAAAGCCGGTCGCGGTCGCGATTTCGGTGTGCGACAGATCGCGGTAATACGCCAGCCCGAGCATCCAGCGCTCGGCGGGTGCGAGCTCGGCCAGTGCGGCGTGCAGCCGGGTGCCCGCCTGGGTGCCGCCGAGCAGCTCGTCGGGACCCGGCGCATCGTCGACCAGGTCGGACGCCTCATCGGCCAGCTCGACCTCGCGGGCCGCCTTCTGACGGCGCAGCAGATCGAGCGCCCGGCTGCGCACGATCATCAGCAGCCAGGTCATCGCGCAGCCGCGGGCCGGGTCGAAACGCGGCGCTTCGCGCCAGGCCTGGAAGAAGGCATCGGCCAGCAGGTCGTCGAGATCGTCCGGGCGCACCATCCGGCGCGCGAGCGAACGCGCCGGCGCCAGGGTCGCGTCGTAGAACGCTTCGAACGCAGTGGTGCTGCCGGTGGCCGCCTGGCGCATGAGTTCGGCCAGGCGAAGGTCGCGCTCGGCTCGCGCGACGGCATCGGGCTGCCCCGCGGCCGCGGCATGGGCAGCAAGACGAGAGCCGGGTGCCGGTTCAGCACCCTGGGTCGACGCAGTTTCCAACCGGGCCGTGCCTCGTGAGGAGTCGTTCAAGGCTGAAAAAACCAGCGCCTGGCCCGTGCGACGCGCAACCGTACAAGACGCGGCCGGCCCGGCAGCAGATTCAAAAATTAGCAGATCGACGGGCGCGGCGCCAGGACCTGGCAGGCCGCGCGCGGGCGAGACATCCGCACGGCGTGCGCCCGCGAAGGGCGCCTGCGGATACGAGCCGGCCGGGGCGGGCTCGGCGCGCGGGGTCGCGCCCCGGATGGAAGGGTTCATGAACAGCGTACGCGGCCGGCCGCCGACTGGATGCACGGCCTGTCGGATGCGCAGGGTCAGTGCGCCAGCGGCCGCTCCGGCGTCATCGCCCGCGCGGCCACGGGATCGCGATGCTCGACGCGCGACCACTGGCATCGACGACCAGGCTGGCGGAATCGGTGCGAGGCATGTCGGC
Organism: Burkholderiaceae bacterium; assembly: GCA_016710525.1. Taxonomy (GTDB): domain Bacteria; phylum Pseudomonadota; class Gammaproteobacteria; order Burkholderiales; family Burkholderiaceae_E; genus Quisquiliibacterium. The sequence goes on along the minus strand of JADJVQ010000003.1, from coordinate 94,345 downwards.
ACTCCGGTGAACGGACTCGTGTCGTTTACGCCGCGGCGGCGGCCCCGGATGCAATCCCGCGCGCGAAAATGCACGGCGAGTTCAGAACGACGCAGCGACATCCGGCCCGCGTGCTCCCCGGCTCCCCGGCTCCCCGGCTCCCCGGCTCCCCGGCTCCCCTGCAAAGGATCCTGCCTTGCCCACATGCTCCTGTCCGCGTCACAGCCTGCTGTGCATCATTCCGCCCTACATGCTCGAGACCATGGCCGGATCGAGCGACCCCGAAGTGCGCGACTGGGCGGTCCGGGCCATCGAGGCAAGCGCCGACGCCCGGGCCACTCGCCGAACCCTGCGGGCGATGCCCGCGATGGCTGCCGCCATGTCCCCGGGTGGCGAGCGCCAGCGCCTGGTCTACGATGCCCGTCATCAGGGCATGAGTTCGCTGCCGGGCCGCCTCGCCCGTACCGAGTCGGACCCGAAAGTCTCCGACGCCGCGGTCAACGAGGCCTTCGATCACAGCGGCACCACCTACGACTTCTACTCGACGCTGTTCGGGCGCAATTCGCTGGACGGCAACGGCATGCGCCTGATCTCCAGCGTGCACGTCGGCGCCAGCCTGAACAACGCCTTCTGGAACGGCCAGCAGATGGCCTACGGCGATGGCGACGGGCGGGTCTTCGTGCGCTTCACCGCCAGCCTGGATGTCGTCGGCCACGAGCTGACCCATGGCGTGGTCGCGCATGAGTGCAATCTGGTCTACGAAGCCGAGTCCGGCGCGCTCAACGAGCACTTTGCCGACGTCTTCGGCCTGCTGGTCCGGCAATGGAAGTCCCGCCAGACGGCGGCCCGGGCCAGCTGGCTGATCGGCCGGGAGATCATCGGGCCGCAGTGCACGGCCCGCGCCCTGCGCGACTTCGGACCCGGGCTGGCCTACGAAAACGACCCGTTCCTGGGCAGTGATCCGCAACCCAAGCACATGCGGCACAAATACACCGGAACCGACGACAATGGCGGGGTGCACCTGAACTCCGGCATCGTCAACCATGCGTTCTACCGGTTCGCGCGATCCGTGGGCGGGCCGGCATGGAAAATCCCCGGCGCCATCTGGTACGAAGCCATGCGCAAGCTCTCGTCGAACAGCGGATTTGCGGACCTCGTCGCCACAACCGAGATGATCGCAGCGGCCCGGCATGGCCAGGACGGCACGGTGCACCGTGCGCTGCGGCAGGCCTGGCGCGATGTCGGACTCTGAGCCTCTGCGCTGGGAATCGCTCACAGCCGAAGCGCGGGGCGGCCTGGCCGGGCTGCGCCGCGTGGCGAGCCTGCGTCGCGCCGACCTGCCTCACGGCGCGGCGGCCGCCATCGACTCGGCACTGATCCGCCTGCGGGCCGACCCGCCGGTCTGCGCCGCGCCGTACCCCGATCAGCAGACGCTGCAGCTGTGCGTGAGCGGCGTGCGGGCCGACGGCGCGAAGGACGAGTGGACGCTGACGCTCGATACCGGCGAAGCGCCGCGCGCGCTGGCCGGCCTGCTCGATCAGCTGCGCTTCGGTCCCTCGCCGCGCGCCTGACCGGATGATGCTGCACCCGGCCGCGCCTGAGTCCGCATGACTCGTTTCGCGCCAGCCAGCTTCCGGTGCTCGTGCTGCTGGTCTTCGGCGGCTGGCTGGCCGATCGGCTCGACCCGCGCCGGCTGCTGGTCGGCCTGCAGACGGGCGCCGCGCTGATGCCGATGCTGCTGGCCGGCGAATTCGCCGCGGCACGGCTTCCGGCCGGCGCGCATTCCGGCACGGGCGCGCCGCGGGAGTCGATGTGGCGCGAGATCGGCGGCGGCCTGGCGCTGCTCTTCTCCGATTCGACCATCCGCGCGACCTTTCTGCTGATCTGCAGCATGGGCGTCTTTTTCGCCGGGGTGATGGTGGTGCTGATTCCGCAGGCCGTGCGCGACCTGTACGCGGGGGGCGCCCAGGAGATCGCGCTCGGCCTGATCGCGTTCGGGGTCGGCACACTGGTCAGCATCGCCACGATGATCCGGCTGGGCGGCGTGCGCCGGCCCGGGCGCGCGCTGTGCCTCTCGCAGTTCGCCGGCTGCGCGGCGCTGACGCCGATCGCGCTGGCCTCCCCGCCGTGGGTGTTCTACCTCAGCGTTTTCGTCTGGGGCCTGTGCGGCGGCGTCGCGATGACGATGTCGCGCACGCTCATGCAGGAGAACGCGCCCGCCGCCTACCGCTCGCGCGTGATGGCCGCGTTTTCTCTGGGCGGCACCGGCGGCGCGCCGATCGGTTCGCTGCTGATGGGCTTCGCCATCGGATCCCTGGGCGTGCGCTGGGCGGTGGTGATCCCGATCGTGGGAGTGGCCATGAGCACGCTCGCCGTGATGGCCACCCACGGGTTGTGGGGGGCGCCTTCGCGCAGCCGTCCGTAGGCTGTGTCCGGTGTCCGTAAACCGGATCGCGGGGCGCCCCGCGCCGGCTCGATCGCATAGTATCGTCCAGCCTTTCGGCCAGGTCAGTCCGGCCCCAGTTCCGTCCGTGGAGATTCCCATGACTCGTGCTTCCCATTCCCGGCGACGCGCCCTGCTGCTGGCGGCGATCGCTCTGTCGGCCACCACGGTGGCGCTCGACGCGCGGGCTCAGGCCTTCCCGGCCAAGCCCATCCGCATCGTGGTCGGATTTCCGCCGGGCAACACCCTGGACACCATGGCACGGGTGCTGGCCGAACACATGCGGGTCAAGCTGGGCCAGCCGGTGCTGGTCGAAAACAAGCCCGGCGCCAACGGGATCCTGGGGGCCACCGAAGTGGCGCGTGCCGCGCCGGACGGCTACACGATCCTGTGCACGAACTCGAGCAGCATGGTCGTCAACCCGCAGATCTACAAGAAGCTCAGCTATCAGACCGCCGAATTCGCGCCGCTCAGCATGGTGATCTCGGCGCCGATGATCCTCACCGTCAATCCGGCCAACGACCGGGTTGCCTCGGTGAACACCATGGCCGACCTGATGGCACTGGCCAAGACCAAGCCGATATCGTACGGCTCCGGCGGCCTGGGCAATCTCGCGCACCTCGGCATGGAGATGGTCAACAATCGCGCCGGCGTCAAGACGACGCATGTGCCCTACAAAGGTGCTGCCGCGGCGCAGGCCGGCCTGCTCGGACGCGAAGTGGACGCCCAGTTCGACACGCCGCTGGCCGTGCCGCTGGTCAAGGCCGGCAGACTGAAGGCGCTGGCGGTCAGCGGCGGCACCCGCCTGCCCGATCTGCCCAATGTGCCTACCGTCGCCGAAGCCGGCTACCCGGGGGTGGATTTCACCTTCTGGCTGGGCCTGCTGCTGCCGGCGCAGACGCCGCCCGCCGTCGTCCAGACGCTGTACGACGCGATTCGCAGCGTGCGCGACGACCCCAATGCCATGAAGGTGCTGGCACAGCAGGGCGCGGTCAACCTGACCGACCCGGCCGCCTTTGCCGAGCGCATCCGCGGCGAATATGCGCTCTGGGGCGAAGTGATCAAACGCGAAAACATTCAAGTGGACTGACCGGACTCATGGATCCCCTTCCCCCCAAACTGCCCCCGCCTCGCCTGCGCCCTGCCGGCGCCCCCACTGCGCTGGGCGGCCTGCGCGTCATCGATTTCTCGCACTTCATCGCGGGCCCCTACTGCACGCTGATGCTGGGCGATTTCGGCGCAGAGGTGATCAAGATCGAGAGCACCGACGGCGGCGACGGCTTTCGCGCCTACCCGCCCATGCTCGGCGATCAGGGCGTGCCCTACCTCTGGGTGAACCGCAACAAGCGCAGCGTCGCGCTGGACCTGAAATCGCCCGCCGGCCAGGCGATCGCGATGGACCTGATCGCCACCGCCGACATCGTGGTCGAGAACTTCTCCACCGGCGTCATGGCGCGCTTCGGGCTCGACTACGAGCGAGTCAAGCAGCGCAAGCCGGACATCATCTACTGCTCGGTGTCGTCCTATGGCCGCAGCGGTCCGTACGCCAACCGCATCGGCTTCGATCCGGTCGTGCAGGCCGAGAGCGGCTTCATGGCGCTCAATGGATTCCCCGACAACGAGCCGGTCCGCGCCGGTCCCTCGATGATGGACGTCTCGACGGCCCTGATGGCCTGCAACGGCGTGCTGGCCGCGGTTGCCGCGCGCGAACGCAACGGCATCGGCCAGCTCGTCGAGATCACGATGATCGAGACCGCCGTCAACATGCTGGGCAATTTTTCGCTGGCCTACCTGGCCACCGGGATCAGCCCTTCGCGCTACGGCAACACCCAGCCCACCGCCTGCCCGGTCGGCTCCTTCGAAACCGCGGACGAATCCATCTACGTCGCCTGCGCCAACGACCGCACCTACCAGCGGCTGGTGACCGACGTGCTGGGCATGCCCGAGCTCGTCACCGATCCGCGGTTCTGCAACAGCGCGCAGCGGCGCGACAACCAGATCGAGCTGATCCGCCTGATCGGCAATGAACTCAAGCGTCGGCCGCGGGCCGAATGGCTGGCCAAGATGCACGCGGTGGGCGTGCCGGCCGGTGCGGTGCGCACGGTCGCGGAAGCCATGATGGGACCCGAAGTCGCCGCCCTGGGCCAGATGAGCGAGATCCCGCACGCCACGCTGGGGACGGTGCCCAACGTCGGCCTGCCGATCCACCTGTACGGCACACCGATCGTCGATCCGGTCGGCGCGCCGGTGATGGGCGCCGACACCGACGACGTGCTGCGCTCGCTGCTGGGCTATGACGAGGCCCGCGTCGCCGCGGCGGCCAGGGCCGGTGCCCTGGGCCCGGAGCGCGCGGCCGGGGATCGCTGACGGCCGGGCATGGCCGACGGCCTGCGATCGCGCCTGGCCGGCACGCCCGGCCGGCCGGCCGGGCGGCTCTGATGGCGGCCGCCGTGTCGGGTGGCCGCCGTTCAGACCAGCCCGTGCGCGCGCGCCGATACGAAGGCCTCGGTCTGCGCCTCGACATGCCGGGCCATCGCCTCGCGCAGTCCGACCGACAAGCCGGCCGCCAGCGATTGTTTGCCGACCGCGAACGCGCCGGCGGGAATGCGCGCCAGCTCGTCGCACAAGGCCGCGCCGCGCCCGGCCAGCTCCGAGGACGCACACACCTCGTTGACCAGGCCCCACTGCAGCATCTGCCCGGCGGACGCCTCGCGGCCCAGCAGCACGAACTCGGCGGCGCGCTGCTTGCCCACCAGACGCGGCATCAGATAGCCGCCGCCAGCCAGTCCGCGGTGTGCCTCGGGCAGCGCGAAACGGGCGCTGTCGGCGCACACCACGAAATCCGAGCACAGCGCCAGGGCGGCGCCACCGCCGCGGGCGTCGGCGTGCACCAGGCAGACGATCGGCTTGCGCAGCTCGATCATCTCGAGGTACATCGCCAGCACATCGGCCATGTAGGCACGAAAGGCGGCCGTGTCGAAGCCCCGGAACTCCTTCAGATCGGCGCCGGCGCAAAAGCTCCGGCCCTCGGCGCTGATCACCAGCGCATGCGGCGGGCGGTCGTGGTCGAGCGTGCGCATCAGCGCACGGAACTCGGCCACCACGTGCGTGGACAGCGGGTTCACTCCACTGTCGGACGCCAGGTGGCAGCGGCCGAAGGTGACGCCGCCGGCTTCGGCTTCTTGGTAAGTCAGGGTGGTGGGCATGGCGGACAGTCGTCGGATGGGTCGCGGCAGGCCCATCCTACCGCCGCCCCGCCGGCCAGGCGGCGCGCAATGCCCGAATCCGATCGGGCCGCCAGACCCGGGATCGAACCGTCCCGGAAATGCGCTCCATGTACTCTGTGGCGCTCGCACCGGCCTGGACACACGATCCGGCCCCGCCACGCTGCGCCCTGCGGACCTTTGGAATGAAGACCGAATGACGACTCCTCCAGCACCGCGCGGCGCCTCCTGGTACTTCGGCAGCGTCGCCGCATTCATGATTCCCTCGGGCATCCAGACGGTGCTGCTGCCCTACCTGCTGGCGATCGAGCTGCGCCAGCCGGCCGACCGCTTCGGCGTGACGCTGATGTTCGGCCAGCTGCCGGTGCTGCTGCTGCTGCTGGTCGGCGGCTGGGCCGCCGACCGGGTCGATCCGCGGCGCCTGCTGATGGGTCTGCAGGCCGTGGGCATCCTGATGCCGATGGTCCTGGCCAGCGTCCTGTGGCTGGGCCAGGTCAGCGAACCGATCGTGCTGCTGTACGCGGTCGTCTGGGGCATCGTCAGCGCGTTCGCGATGCCGGCCCGCGACGGCCTGCTCAACCGCGTGGCGGGCGCCAACGTCCAGCGCATGGTGACGATGACCATGGGCATCCAGTTCGGCACGCAGATGCTCGGCCAGGCCCTGGCCGGCCAGGCCGGCCAGTGGGGGGCGATCAGCGTCCTGCTGGCGCAATGTGTCGTGCTGGCGATCGGCGTCTACACCGCCTATCGGCTGCCGCCCGCGGTCCAGGCCGGGCCGGGCCGGGCCTCGGGCTCGATCGGGCGCGAGCTGGTCAGCGGCCTGGCGGTGCTGTTCACGACGCCGCAGATCCGGCCGGTGTTCATGCTGATCTGCGCCATGGGCGTGTTCTTCGCCGGCGTGTTCGTGGTGCTGATTCCGCTGGCGGTACGCGACCTGTACGCCGGCGGCGCCCGGGACATCGCGGTCGCGATGATCGCCTTCGGCATGGGCACGATCACCAGCATCGTCGCGCTGATCCGCATGGGCGGCCTGAAGGTGCCGGGCCGCGCGCTGTGCCTGTCGCAGTTCGCCGGCTGCGCGACGCTGGTGCCGATCGCGATGGCCTCGCCGATGTGGGTGTTCTACCTGTGCATCTTCGGCTGGGGCATGTGCGGCGGGGTTGCGATGACCATGTCGCGCACGATCATGCAGGAGTACGCCCCGCCCACCCATCGGTCACGCGTGATGGCGGCGTTTTCGCTGGGCACCGGTGGCGGCGCGCCGATCGGCTCGCTGCTGATGGGTTACGCGATCAGCCTGCTGGGCGTGCGCTGGTCGGTGCTGGTGCCGGTCGTCGGCGTCACGATCACCACCCTGACGGTGATGTCGACCCACAGCCTCTGGAGCCAGCGCTCGCACCGTGGCGAGGCCACTCCCGGCTGAGCCTAGGCGAACGCGCGCGGCTGCCCGGTGGCCTCGATCACCGACATCCACAGATCGCCGTCGGTATCGACCTGGCGGCTCTTGCGGATCGCCAGCGCCAGCGGCACGTGCACGAAGCGGCCGTGCCAGCGCCCGATCAGCATCGCGGTGTTGCCGGCCATCGCCGCGTGCACCGCATTTCGCGCCATGTTCCAGCAATAGACGCTGTCCGACGGACACGCCGGCACGCTGCGGATCGCATAACTCGGGTCGATGTACTTGACCGTGGCCTCCCGGCCCCGCGCGCCGAAGTGCGCCACGAAACGATCGCGCAGGAACGTGCCGACATCCTTGAGCCGGGCATTGCCGCTCTTGTCGCGGGCCTCGGCAAGCACCTGGTCGGCGATCAGCTCCTGCGCCGCGCCTTCGGCGACCACGACCACCGCATGCCCCTTGCGGGCGAGCACCCGCTCCAGGCAGGCATACACGCCCGCTTCGCCCTCGAGCGCGATCGGCACCTCCGGAATCAGCACCAGGTCGGCCTCGGTGGACGCCAGCGCCGCCTGGCAGGCCAGGAACCCGGAATGGCGCCCCATCAGCTTGACCAGGCCGATGCCGTCGCGCGCCGCCATCGCCTCGACCCGCGCGCTGCGGATCACATCGACCGCGGCCGAGTAGGCGCTGACGAAGCCGAAGCTGCGATCGATGAACGAGACGTCGTTGTCGATCGTCTTGGGCACGCCGACCACGCCGATCCGCAGGCCGCGGCGGCGGATTTCCTCGCTGACGCGCAGCGCACCGTGCATGCTGCCGCCCCCGCCGATCACGAACAGGATGCCGATGCCGTTGGCCTCGAGGTTGTCGACCAGTTCGGCAGGTTCCTGCGAGCCGCGCGACGTGCCCAGCACCGTGCCGCCCTCGTGGTGGATGTGCGCGACCGACTCGGCGGTCATCGCCATCGGCTGGTGTCCGTAGCGCGCGATCAGGCCTTCGTAGCCGAAGCGGAATCCGAAGATCTGGCGCACGCCATAGCCGGACCACAATTCGAGCACGATGCCGCGCACCACGTTGTTCAGTCCGGGAGCGATGCCGCCGCAGGTGATGATGCCGCAGCGCACGGTGCGCGGATCGAAGAAGATCTTGTCGCGCGGCCCGGCCAGCTCGAATGCCGGCTGCGCCGACACGTCGGCCGCAGCGGCCTGCAGTCCGGACAGCGAATCGTCCAGCAGCACCTTGTCGGCTTCGCCGACGAACTGCACGCCGCGCTCGCCGAGGTGGCGGGTGACCGGCGAGGGCAGCGGGCAGCGGCCGAGCACGTCGATCACCAGATCGTCCGCCTTGAGTTCCCCCGAGCGTTCGCTGGGGTCGATGCCCTGTGTCATGACCATGTCGGCCCACCTTCGATCTGAATTTGGTGATCCTGCGTGTGCCCGTGCCCGTGCCCGTGCCCACCCCGGCACGCCTGCGTGCACCGGTGCCGCACCCGTGGTGCGCTCAAGTATCAGCCCGTGTTGCGCAGACCCGCGGCGACGCCGTTGATGGAGATGTGGATACCGCGCTGGACCCGCTCGTTGACCGGTTCGGACGGGCCGCGCTGGCGATGGCGGCGCATCAGCTCGACCTGCAAGTGATTGAGCGGGTCGAGGTACGGGAAACGATGCGCGATCGAGCGGGCCAGCGACGGGTTGGAGGCCAGCCGTTCGGTCTCGCCGGTGATGCTCGACAGCGCATCCTGTGCCGCCTGCCATTCCGCCTGGATCGTCGCGAAGATGCGCCGCCCCAGCTTGCGATCGGCGCCCAGCTCGAGGTAGCGGGCGGCAATGCCCAGGTCGCTCTTGGCCAGCACCATGTCGAGGTTGGACAGCAGCGTGCGGAAGAACGGCCATTGCCGGTGCATCCGGCGCAGCAGTTCGAGGCGCTTGTCGCGCTCGGCGCCGTCGGCCCCCAGGAAGCCGGCCACCGCCGAGCCGAAGCCGTACCAGCCGGGCAGTGCGACGCGGCACTGGCCCCAGCTAAAGCCCCAGGGAATCGCCCGCAGGTCTTCGATGGCCCGGGTCGCCTTGCGCGAAGCCGGCCGCGAGCCGATGTTCAGGTCCGCGATCTCGCGGATCGGCGTGGTGTCGAAGAAATAGTCGGTGAAGCCCGGCGTCTCGTAGACCAGCTTGCGGTAGGCCGCCATGCTCGTTTCGGACAGCACCTGCGCCGCGTCCAGGAAGGCGCGCGGCGCGCTGCCGGTGGGGTGCAGCAGCGTGGCCTCCAGCGTGGCGGCCACCAGGGTCTCGAGGTTGCGCCGGCCGATCTCCGGATGCGCATACTTCGAGGCGATGACCTCGCCCTGCTCGGTCAGCCGGATCTGGCCGTTCACCGTGCCCGGCGGCTGGGCCAGAATCGCCTGGTAGCTCGGGCCGCCGCCCCGGCCCACCGTGCCGCCACGCCCGTGGAACAGGCGCAGCGTGATGCCGTGCTCGGCGCGCAGCGGATCGAAGATGCGCACCAGCTCGGTCTCGGCCCGATACAGCTCCCAGTTGCTGGTGAAGAATCCGCCATCCTTGTTGCTGTCGCTGTAGCCCAGCATGATGTCCTGCTGCGCACCGGAGCGCACGATCATCTCGCGCACGCCGGGCAGCGCATAGAACGCCTGCATGATGCCGGCCGCGTTGCGCAGGTCGCCGATGGTCTCGAACAGCGGCACCACGATCAGGTCGTTGACCGCATCCTCGTCGAGCGCGCCGCGCATCAGGCCGGCTTCCTTCTGCAGCAGCAGCAGCAGCTCCAGCAGATCGCTGACGTCCTCGGTGTGCGAGATGATGTAGTGGCGCAGCGCCGCCCGGCCGTAGCGGGCGAGCAGTTCGCGCGCCAGGTCGAAGATCGCCATCTCGCCCACCGTGTGGGCGCTGTACGCCGCGCCGCGCACACGCAGCGGCCGGGTCTCCTGCAGCAGGCGCATCAGCAGCGCGCGCCGATCGGCCTCCGGCAGGCCGGAATAGTCCTTCTCGATGCGCGCCACCGCCAGCAGTTCGGCAACCACCGCCTCGTGCTTGTCGGAGCTTTGCCGCAGGTCGACCGTGGCCAGATGAAAGCCGAACACCTGGACCGCGCGGATCAGCGGCGCCAGGCGGGGCGCGATCAGCGCCTGCGCATGGTGCGAGGCCAGCGACTGAGCGATCACCTTCAGGTCGGCCAGGAAGGCGTCGGCATCCGGATAGGCATCCTGGGGCACGACGGCGTGACGCAGGGCTTCGGTGCCGGTCAGATCGTGCAGCGACGCCGCCAGGCGCGCGTACATGCCGGTCAGCGCGCGGCGATAGGGCTCGTCCTGGCGGTGCTCGTTGCGGTCCGGCGAGCGATCGCACAAGGCGCGCATCGCCTCGGTCACTGGCGCCAGAAGCGCCGACACCGACAGCTCGCCGCCCAGCTCGTGCACCTCGGTCAGGTAGAAGCGCAGCACGGTCTCGCTCTGGCTGCGCAAGGCCGCATCCAGGGTGTCAGCCGTCACGTTCGGGTTGCCGTCGCGATCGCCGCCGATCCAGTTGCCCATCCGGAAGAACGTGGCGATCTCGTGGCCCGGCAGCGCCTCTTCGATCGCGGTGTACAGGCGCGGAATCTGGCGCAGAAAGGTGGAGCGGTAGTAGCTGAGCGCGTTCTCGATCTCGTCGGCGACGGTCAGCTTGGTGTAACGCAGCATGCGGGTCTGCCACAGCTGGGTGACGCGGGCCCGCAGCAGCTGCTCGTTGGCCCGGCGTTCGCGCTCGACGGCCAGGCCGTCGCGCTGGCCGATCAGTTCGGCAATGGCTCGCTCGGCATCCAGGATGCTCTTGCGCTGCACTTCGGTGGGGTGGGCCGTGAGCACCGGCGAAATGTAGGCATGCTGCAGCGTGCGCACGATCTCGGCGGCGCGGATGTCGCCGGCGGCCAGCCGCTCGAAGGCCATCGCCAGCGAGCCCTCTTCGAGGTCGCCCTTGCGTTCGATCGCCTCGCGCCGGCGCACGTGCTGGCGGTCTTCGGCAATGTTGGCCAGGTGCGAGAAGTAGCTGAAGGCGCGCACCACCGACACCGTCTGGTCGACGGTCAGGTTCTTCAGCAGCCTGTCGAGGGTCTTGCCGGCGGCGGCATCACGCTTGAGCCGAAAGGCCACCGACAGCTGGCGCACCCGCTCGATCAGGTCGAAGGCGTCCTTGCCCTCCTGCTCGCGGATGACATCGCCCAGGATCCGGCCCAGGAACCGGATGTCGGCCATCAGCGGATCGGCCTCGCCGGCCGGACCGGATGCGGCGGATCCGGCTGGCGCTGCGGCTGCGGCGGTCTTGGGTCGTCGGGCGGGCTTTCGCGGTGCGCTGGTCACAGGTCGGTCGCCGGTGCGCACCGCAAGCGTGCGCACCCGGTCGCAGGGGGTGGGAATACCGGACTTGGTGCAAGATCCATACCAAACGGGCCGGGGGCGGGCGCAACGGTGCGCCCATCCGCCGGGCCTGCCCGATAGAGGAGGGACAATTCGACATGGCTTCAACCGTGGTGGTCTCACAGCTCGCGCCCACCGGCGTGCTGCGCGCCGGCATCAACCTGAGCAACTTCCTGCTGGTGACCGGGCGAACCCCTGCCGGCGACCCGGCGGGTGTTTCGCCCGACATGGCCGCGGCAATCGCGGCCGACCTGGGCGTGCCGCTGCGCCTCGTGCCCTACAAGTCCCCTGGCGAACTGGCCGATGCCGCGGGCACCGGCGCCTGGGACATCGGCCTGATCGGAGCCGAGCCGGCCCGCGCCGAAAAGATCGCGTTCACCCCGGCCTATGTCGAGATCGAAGCCACCTACCTGGTGCCGGCCGGCTCGCCGCTGCAATCCGTGGCCGAGGTCGACCGCACGGGCGTGCGCATCGCGGTCGCCGCGCGAAGCGCCTACGATCTCTGGCTGGAACGCAACATCCGGCAGGCCACGCTGATGCGGGCCACCGGCCTGGATGCCGCCTACGACCTGTTCGTCGCCGAAGGCCTCGAGGCCATGGCGGGCCTGAAGCCGCGCCTGCTGACCGATGTCCAGAAGCTGCCCGGCGCGCGCATCCTTCCGGGCCGGTTCACCGCCGTCCAGCAGGCGGTAGGAACGGCCCGCGCCAACACCGAAGCGGCGGCCTACCTGCGCGACTTCGTCGAACGGGCCAAAGCGAGCGGCCACGTGGCCGAATTGATCAGCCGCCACCAGGTCGTCGGCCTGTCGGTCGCGCCCCCCGCCTGAGGAGCCCTCCCATGAAAAGTGTTGTCGTGACCGGCGGCAGCGGCAAGGCCGGCCGCGCCGCCATCACCGAACTGCTGGCCCGCGGTTATGCGGTGGTCAATGCCGATCTGGTGCCCCCGCCGCAGCCCCTGTGCCACTTCATGAAGGTCGACTTCAACGACCTGGGCCAGACGATCGATGCGCTGCGCCTGGCCCCGGGCACGATCGACCGGCGCCGAACCGGCACCGCCGCACCGTACGCGGTCATCCACATGGCCGGCATTCCGGCACCCGGCCTGGCGCCCGATGCGACCGTGTTCCAGAACAACCTGATGACCACCTTCAATGTCTTCAGCGCGGCCACGCGGCTCGGGCTGGAACGGGTGGTGTGGGCCTCCAGCGAGACCACCTACGGGCTGCCGCTCACGCGCACGCCGCCGCAGTTCGCGCCGATCACCGAGGAGCACCCGCTGGCCCCCGAAAACGGCTATGCGCTGGCCAAGGTGCTGTGCGAAAAGATGGCGCTCGAGATGCACCGCTGGAACCCGGGCACGCGCTTTGCCGGCCTGCGCATCTCCAACATCTTCGAGACCGGCGACTACGCGCAGATCCCGTCCTTCTGGGATGACCCGCGCATCCGCCAATGGAACCTGTGGAGCTGGGTCGACAGCCGCGATGTCGGCCAGGCCTGCGTGCGTGCGCTCGAGGCGGACATTGCCGGGGTCGACCACTTCACCATCGCGGCGGCCGATACGCTGATGCGCACGCCCAGCCGCGAGCTGATGGCACGGGCGTTTCCGGGCACCACGATCACCGAGCCGCTCGGCGAGTTCGAGACGCTGCTGTCGATCGGCAAAGCGCGCCGGGTGCTGGGCTACGAGCCGCGGCACAGCTGGCGCGACTGACCGGTTGGCGCCCGGGGCCTGCGCGCAGGCTTCAGAACAGCGCCTCGCATCCGGTCCCCGCAATGGCCGCCTCGAACCGCCGCTTCGCCCCCGCATCCAGCGCCGCATGGTCCCGCCGCAGCCAGCCCAGGCACTTCGCCTGGTACGGAAACGGCTGCTGCACCCAGGGCTTGCCGTCGATCTGCGTCTCGACCTGCGCCGCACCCGACTGCACGGCCTTCGCGTTGGCCAGCATGAAGGTCGGATAGACGCGGCCGATCTCGCGCAGGATGGCGGTGACGGTGCCAGGCAGTGCGGTCACGTCGAACCAGTCGGTGTCCTGCGGCTGCAGACCGGAAAGATCGTCCACCGAGCCTGTCCAGCCGAAGGTCCGCGGGGCCCGTGCCAGGGTGACGGCCATGCAGGTCGGATCGAAATGCGCGAGCTGGGTGAGCTGGCCGAACACCCCGAAGTCGCCCGCGCCCGGGCGCGCGCCCAGCAGGAAGCGATGGGATCGCTGATGGTCCTCGAAGGCATCGAGGAAACGTTCGTAGCTGGCCTCGATGACCGGGCCGGTCACTTCGTTCGAACCGACATAACGCAGCCGTGCGATCTGGCGCTCGCTGATCAGTGCCGAGTACCGGGCCAGCTCGTCATCGGACAAGGGCGGGCGCGACCAGATCGGCAGCACGGCGCCCGCCTTGGCGATGTCGGCGGCGTACGACCACCGGTAGTGGAACATGGCCTTGGTCAGCCATTCGTCCGCATAGTCTTCGATCAGCGCATCGACCAGCGCCAGAGCCGGGTCCGCGGGAATCACCGAGCGCCCGCCATGCGTGTGCTCGAAGCGCCGGATCAGCGGCGTCGAATCGGTGACCGCCTCGAGCGCACCATCGGTGCCGCGCAGAAAGAAGGTGGGCAGCAGCGACACCTTGGGCGCCGGCAGCCCCTCGACCTCGCCGCCGGTGACATTGCTGGCCAGGATGAGCCGATACGGAATCTGCCGGTAGCGCAGCACCGCCAGCATCTTGCGGGTATAGGGCGAACCGGGCACGCCCATCAGGGTCAGGCGGGGGTCGTTCAGGACAGAAGCGGGATCGATGTGCAGTGGCATGGGCGTGCTCGTCGGGGTCGGTTGGAGGGGGCAGGGGGCAGAGCACGGGCCGCGAAGCGCGCGGGCTGCTTGCGGTCGGTCGGGCGGACGGTCGGTCGGGCGGGCTGGTTTCGTCAACGATCCGCCGCCGCGGCTCCGGACCCTTCGGCCGACTGGCGTCGTCTGGCCCGGACGGCCTTCGCGGCCGCGGCGTGGGTGGCCATCGAGATCCGGGTGGCGAGCTCCTGGGCCTGTTCGGCCTTGCCCGCCCGGATCAGCTCGAGCAGTTCCCGCCATCGGCGGGCGGACTTGCGCCGGCCCGCCGGCGTGCTGAGCGCGAGCCGGGCATACCGGGTGGTCTGAAGCGACAGCGAGTCCATCATCGAGCGCAGCCAGCGATTGCTGAGCAGTTCGGTCAGCCGCCGGCTGATCTCCAGGGCGGTCGACACGTACTGCTCATGCTGGTCGGGCTGCTCGCTGAGCCGCGACAGTTCGGCGATGGGCGCCTCCAGCGAGGCGACCCGTTCATGGCGAAGCGGATCCTCGGCCAGCCATCGCGCCCGCAGGCCCGCCAGCGCCGCACGCACCTGGAAGAGCTCGGACAGCTCCTGCTCCGACAGGTCGGTCACATGGGCGCCCTTGTAGGCCGAAATGGTGACCACGCCGGCGCTCTGCAGCAGGCGCAGCGCGTCGCGCACCGGCCCGTGGCTGACCTGCAGCGATCTCGCCATGGTCGCTTCGATCAGCCGCTCGCCGGGCTTGAGCGCGCCGGCCGCGATCTGTTCGGCCAGCGTCGCGGCCACGCGTTCGGCCAGTGTCCGCGACAAGCCCTCGGTTTCAAACATGGATGCTCCACCCGCGTGCGGTCAATCATCGATTGACGATAATCAATTGTTAATAATACAGTGAGCCGACAGCCCACAGAGGCCACCGAAGGCAGCCGCCGTCGCGGATCGCCCTTCCCCCATCAGGAGACAAGGCCCATGCGAATCGTTCCGCTGACCGAACACACCGGGGCCGACATCCTCGATGTCGATGTCAAGACACTCACCGATGCGCAGTTCGAGCGCATCTATCAGACGTGGCTGGATCGCTGCGTGGTGCGGTTTCGCGACCAGCAGCTCGACATCGACGATCTCCAGCGCTTCAGCGCGCGCTTCGGTCCACTGGAGGAAATGCCCCAGTACTCGCGGATGTCGGAAGAGGCGCAACGCCGCATCGCCAACAAATACGTGACGGTCATCTCCAACGTGAAGGTGGATGGCAAGCCGATCGGCGGGCTGGGCAACGCCGAGGCCTCATGGCATTCGGACATGACCTACAACCCGGTGATCCCCACCGCCAGTGTGCTGCTGGGCGAGGAGATTCCACCGGTCGGCGGGGACACCCATTTCGCCAATCAGTTCGCCGCCTACGAGGCCCTACCCGCCGCCCTGAAGCAGCGCCTGGAGACGGTCCGCATCAAGCACGATGCCGCGCACAACAGCGTCGGCGAGCTGCGCTCCACTTACGCTCAACCCAGCTCGCCGGTGGACGCGCCCGGCGCGGTGCACCCGGCGGTGATGGTGCATCCCGAGACCGGGCGCAAGGCGCTGTTCCTGGGCCGACGCGACTGGGCCTACATTCCCGGGCTGTCGCTGGCCGACAGCGAGGCCCTGCTCGACGAGATCTGGTCTTATGCCGCACCGGCGCAGTTCGTCTGGACCCAGCAGTGGCGGGTGGGCGACGTGGTGATCTGGGACAACCGCAGCGCGCTGCACAAGCGCGACGATTTCGACCCCGCGCAGCGTCGGCTGATGCGCCGCTGCCAGGTCCTGGCGCGGCAGTAGCCGCGCACGCGATACAGCCCCTTCAGGGGCTGCCGGGGCCTCTCGGTCGCTAGGCGCGACCCAACGAAGCCTGGTTACCGAGAGAGGCCGTAGATGGTGAGACTGGCAGATCTGCCGCCCGACGAGCGTGCGCACCTGATCGCAAAGAATAGCGAGCCGCTGCGCCCGGCCGCGTTCGTCGCCGCGCGCAAGCCTTTATCGCAACGCCGTGTCGCGCTCGTCACCACCGCGGGGCTGCACTTTCGCGACGAGCCTTCGTTCGACCTGATGGATGCCAGCTACCGCGTCATCGCGGGCGACCTGCGCGGCGACGAACTGGTGATGTCGCACTCGTCGGTCAATTTCGATCGCGGCGGATTCCAGGAAGACCTGAATGTGGTGTTTCCGATCGACCGGTTTCGCGAGCTGGTCGAGGAGGGCGTCGTCGGCTCGCTGGCCGGGCAGCACTTCAGTTTCATGGGCTCGCTGGTGTCGCCGCCGATGCTCGAGGCCAGCGCGCGACAGGTCGCCGCGGTGCTTCGCAAGGACGGCGTCGACACGGTGTTCCTCACGCCGGTCTGACCGAACTGCACTCGCGCCGTGAGCGCGATCGCGCACTTCCTCGAGTCGGAAGGCATACAGACCACTGGCATCAGCCTGGTTCGCGAGAACACCGAGGCGCTGCAGCCGCCGCGCTTCCTGTGGACCTCGTTTCCACTGGGCCGCCCGCTGGGCAAGCCCGGCGACCCGCCTTTCCAGCGCCGGGTGATCCTGGCCGCGCTGGGTCTGCTCGAACGCGACAGCGGGCCGGTGCTCGAGGACTATCCCGAAGACCTTCCCGAACTGGCGATCGAAGATGCGCCGGCCTGCCCGATGAGTTTCGCGCGACCGGCCGGCGCGCAGACGGGCGCCACGCCAAGCTGGCAGAACCGGCTCGCGGCCGAACTCGCGCTGATGCGGCCCTGGCATGCGTTGTCAGTCCGCCGGCGGGGCCGCACCACCGTGGGCATCGCCAAGGCGCCGGTCGACGCGCTGATCGGCCGGCTGGCGGCAGCGCTCGAGGCACCCTTGCTCGAAGGCACCGACCTGAAGGCGCTGAAGTACGCCCTGGAGGACCTGAAGGCCTACTACCAGGAGGCGCTGACCGCACAACCCGGCCATCATGATTTTCAGGAGACCGCGCGAGTGCTGTGGCAGGAAACCGAGCTCGGCGGCGCCATGCTGGCCTTGCACGAGCGCTTTCTCGGCCACGAAGATCGCCGCTTCAAGGCGTTTGCGCGCGGGATTGCGCCGCGCAGCCAGACCAGGGGCCGCGGTGGCGATTGAAGGCCGGATCGTCTTCGGCTTGTGTCATTTCCGTTGGCGCAACAGGGAAGCTGCAACATGAACAAGTGGATCAGGCGCGGCGCCATCGCCGCTGGTGGGCTGGTGGTGGCCCTGGGGGGTCTGGTCGCCACCGGGCTGATGCTGGGTGAGCAGCGTGCGGCGCGCCGGGTGGAGGTGCCCGCACCCGTGGTGGCCTATCGCACCGACCCCGCCGCCCTCGAACGCGGGCGCTACCTCTACAGCTCGCGCGGTTGTGTCGACTGCCACGGTGCCAACGGCGGCGGCGCCACGCTGGCCGACGATGGCAAGGGTCTGAAACTGGCTGGCTCGAACCTGACCGCCGGCAACGCCCGCATGGCCGCCTACCAGCCCGTGGACTGGGTGCGCAGCATCCGCCATGGCGTGGGGGCGGACGGCAGGCCCCTGCGCTTGATGCCCAGCGAAGACTACAACCGCCTGACCGACCAGGACCTGGCCAGCATCGTGGCTTATGTACGCAATCTGGCGCCGGTGCCCGGCCAGGATCGCGGCACCATTCAGCTGCCCTTGCCGGGCCGGGTGATGTATGGGCTGGGCGGCATTCCCGAAGCGGTGACCAAGATCAACCACAATCTGCCGCCTTCTCAACCGGTGGCCGAGGCCGTGAGCCCGGAGCACGGCCAGTATGTGGCCCAGATGTGCCTGGGTTGCCACGGCGAGCGTCTGCTGGGCGGCAAAATTGCCGGCGCCCCGCCCGACTGGCCCGCTGCGGCGCGGCTGGCCCCGGGAGAAGGCAGTGCCATGCCCGCCTACAAGGATGCCGACGCCTTCGTGGCGATGATGCGCACTGGCAAGCGGACAGATGGCAGCAACATCGCCGTCATGCCATTCGGGTCCATCAAGACCATGAACGAGACCGACCTGCGGGCGCTTTACATTTATCTGAAACAGATGACGGCGCCCTGAGCGTCGCTGCCTCGTTCGCCGGTTGGATGCCGGTTCGCTTCGCCCGGTAGTATCGCTCTGGTGACGACTTCGCCGCACCACCTGAAGGGCGCCGCCGTCATCGGCGTGTTCCTGTGCTTTGCATTCGCGTATCTGATGTCGTTCGGGATGCGCTCGGTCACCGCCGTCATCGCGCCCGAACTCTCGCGTGACTTCGACCTCAGCAACGCCCAGCTCGGTTTTCTTGGGCAGCGCCTACTTCCTCGGCTTCGCGGCCATGCAGTTGCCGCTGGGCATCTGGCTGGACCGCTTCGGTTCGCGGCGCGTGCACGCCACGCTGCTGATGTTTTCAGCAGCCGGCTGCTGGCTGTTCGCCCATGCCGGCACCTATACCGAGCTGTGGATCGGTCGCGCGCTCATCGGCGCCGGCGTGGCCGGCGGGCTGATGTCGGCGCTCAAGGCCTATCGCTTCTGGTATCCGGCCGAACGACAGCAGTCGCTGGCCGCCTGGACCCTGATGTCCGGCTCGCTGGGCGCGCTGCTGGTCACCGTGCCGGCACGCTGGGCGATCGAACTGCTGAGCTGGCGATGGGTGTTCTGGGGCGGCGGCAGTCTGTTCATGGTGGCTGCCATCGTGATTTTCGCGGGCCTGCCACGCGACGAAGAACAGTTCAGCGCGCGCGGCGCGGCCGGCTCGAGCGTGGCGGAGCTGACGGCCGGCTACCGCCAGGTGTTCCGCGACCCGTTCTTCTGGCGCTTCGCGATGATGTCGCTGCTGGCGCACTCGGTGTCTTCGGCGCTCACGACCTTGTGGACCGGGCCTTGGCTGATCCAAGTCAATGGCTTTGCGGCCGATCGCGCCGCGCAGATTCTGCTGCTGATCAATCTGTCGGCGCTGATCGGTTTTCTGGGGGTCGGCGCGGTGCAACCGTGGATTCGCGCACGCGGCTGGTCGACACAGGTGATCTGCGCATGCAGCACGGCCGCTGCCATCGGCGTTCAGCTGCTGCTGGCACTGGTCGAGTCGCCGGCCATCTGGCCGGTGTGGCTGCTCTACGCATTGATCGCAACCTCCTTCTCGATGGTCCAGCCCTACGTGGGGATGGCCTTTCCGGCTTCGCTGTCGGGGCGTGCTCTGACCGGATACAACCTGCTCGTCTTCTCGGGTACGTTCGGGTGGCAGTGGCTGTATGGGGTACTGATCGATCTGTATCGTTCGCTGGGGCAGACCGATGCGGGCGCGTATCGCCGCACCATGGCGACCGGTATAGCCGTGCAGGTGATCGCCCTGATCGTGTTTCTGGTTTGGCGACCGAAGCCGCCCGCGGAGCGGATGGCCGTAACCTCGTAGGCTTGTGCGGTGGGCAATTCCCGCCCACCGGTCACATCCGTTCGGCCGCGCTCACCACCGGGGGGGGGGCCCGCCCCCCCCCGTCCCCCCGGGGGGGCCCGCTCACCACCGCGCCAGAACGCATCGCGCGCTCGACTGAGCGCCAGATCGCTGGAGGCGGGCCATACGGCGGTCTGTACCATCACCAGCCGCAGCCGCGGGTGCACGAAGACGGCCTGGCCGCGCACGCCCAGCAGCGCGAATCCCAGGCCGTCGGGAAATATCCAGGTCTGATAACCGTAGCCGAAGTACGCAGTCGCCACCCGTGGCCGCAGGTGCGGGTCGCTCGAACGCACCGTCGTGCCCGCCTCGACCCAATCCGGCGGCAGCACAGGGCGGCCGTCGCGCTGGCCGCGCTCCAGCAGCAGCTGCCCGACTCCGCCCCCAGTCGCGCAGGCGCGCCGACAGGCAGCAGTACGCCGCCTCCATGCCCACCGCGTCCAGCACCCAGAGCGCGTCGGCCTCGGCGCCCATCGGGCCCCAGATCTTGCGGCCGATATAGGCAGCCAGCGGCATGCCCGTGGCGCGCACCAGGACCTGGCCCAGCACCTGGGTTTCGGCCGAGGCATATTTGAAACGCGCGCCTGGCGCCGCGTCGTGCTCGGTCAGGCGCTCCAGGCCGTCGAGCAGCGACCCCTGCTGCAAGGTCCAGGCACGGGACAGCCGGGCGATATCGGTATCCCTCCGGTCGTAAGTCTCGTCGAAGCGCACGCCCGAGCTCATCGTCAGCACCTGACGCAGCGCCACGCCCTTCCAGGCGCTTTTCGCCAGCGCCGGCTCGTACTTGTCCACCGGGTCGTCGATGGAAGCAATGCTGCCTTCGGCAACCGCGACCCCCACCGCCATGGCCACCAGTGTCTTGGCCATCGAGAACGAGGTGAAGCGATGCTCGGCGCTGCGTCCGTACTGGTAGCGCTCCTGCAGCACCTGGCCGTCCTTGAGGATCAGCAGGCCCGACACCGGGTGCGAGTCGAGGTAAGCCTGCACGAACGGCCAGTCGACGACCGTGGGGTGGCCGGGCAGTTCGCGTTTCGCGCCGCCGGCGGGCACCGCGCGCACCGGAAACAGCTGCTCCATCGCGGTGAACGAACCGACCATGAATTCCGGGCGGGCCCAGTTGTTGCGAGCGCCAACCGGATAGCCTTGTCCGGCGCCGTAACGGGCCTCGTCCGGGGCGCCCGCTACCGGCGCGGCGCACTGCCCGAGCACTGTCAGGACGAAGGCGGCCAGGAGGGTGGTTCGATGGATCGGCCAGCGGTTCAAGTCGATTCCGATTCGGTTGCGGCCATGAGCATAGATCAGGGACTTGCGCCGAGACGAGCGAAACACACCCGGCCGAGGTTCAGTATGGCCACCCCCCATGCGACAGCCGACAGGGACTTAGGTGACAATAGCGCCCAAACCATGGAGATCCGTCGATGACGACCAAGCAGCCCACCATCATCTATACCCTGACCGATGAAGCGCCCCTGCTGGCGACTTGCGCCTTCCTGCCGATCATCCGCACCTTCACGGCGCCAGCGGGCATCAAGGTGGACACCAGCGACATCTCCGTGGCGGCCCGTGCGCTGGCCGAATTTCCCGAATACCTGACCGATGCGCAGAAGGTGCCCGACAACCTCGCCGAACTCGGCCGGCTGACCCTGCTGCCCGACACCAACATCATCAAGCTGCCCAATATCAGTGCATCGGTGCACCAGCTGCAGGATGCGATCAGCGAACTCCAGGGGCGCGGATACAAGATCCCCGATTACCCCGAGAACCCCAAGACCGAAGCCGAGAAGGCGATCCGCACCCGCTATTCCAAGATCCTGGGAAGCGCCGTGAATCCGGTGCTGCGCGAAGGCAACTCAGACCGGCGCGCCCCGCTGGCGGTCAAGCAGTACGCCCGCAAGCACCCGCACTCGATGGGCGAATGGAGCCAGGCCTCGCGCACCCACGTTGCCACGATGAAGTCCGGCGACTTCTATCACGGCGAAAAATCCATGACGCTGGACAAGGCCTGCGACGTCCGGATGGAACTGCTCACCAACAGCGGCAAGACGGTGGTGCTCAAGCCCAAGGTGTCGCTGCTCGCCGGCGAGATCATCGACAGCATGTTCATGAGCAAGAAGGCGCTGTGCGACTTCTACGAGCGCGAGATGGAAGACGCGCGCAAGACCGGCGTGATGTTCTCGCTGCACGTCAAGGCCACGATGATGAAGGTCTCGCACCCGATCGTCTTCGGTCACGCGGTGCGGATCTTCTACAAGGAAGCCTTCGAGAAGCACGGCAAGCTGTTCGATGAGCTGGGCGTCAATGTCAACAACGGCATGGTCAATCTCGAGGACAAGATCGCCACGCTGCCCACGGCCAAGCGCGAGGAGATCCTGCGCGATCTGCACGCCTGCCACGAGCACCGCCCCGAGCTGGCGATGGTCGATTCGGTCAAGGGCATCACCAACCTGCATGCGCCCAACGACGTGATCGTCGATGCGTCCATGCCGGCCATGATCCGCATCGGCGGCAAGATGTGGGGCGCCGACGGCCGCCCGAAGGACACCAAGGCGGTGATCCCCGAGAGCACCTTCGCCCGCATCTACCAGGAGATGATCAACTTCTGCAAGACCAACGGCAACTTCGATCCGGTCACCATGGGCACCGTGCCCAACGTCGGGCTGATGGCCCAGCAGGCCGAGGAGTACGGCTCGCACGACAAGACCTTCGAGGTCCCCGAAGGCGGCGAAGCGCGCATCGTCGACATCGCCACTGGCGAGGTGCTGCTGGTGCAAAACGTCGAGACCGGCGACATCTGGCGCATGTGCCAGGTGAAGGACGCACCGATCCGCGACTGGGTGAAGCTCGCCGTCACGCGCGCCCGCAACTCCGGCATGCCGGTCGTGTTCTGGCTCGACAGCTACCGGCCGCACGAGGCCGAAGTGATCAAGAAGGTGCAGACCTACCTGAAGGACCACGACACCAGCGGCCTGGACATCCAGATCATGTCGCAGGTGCGCGCCATGCGTTATACGCTGGAGCGGGTCGTGCGCGGCCTGGACACGATCTCGGCCACCGGCAACATCCTGCGCGACTACCTGACCGACCTGTTCCCGATCATGGAGCTGGGCACCAGCGCCAAGATGCTGTCGATCGTGCCGCTGATGGCCGGCGGCGGCATGTACGAGACCGGCGCCGGCGGCTCGGCGCCCAAGCACGTGCAGCAGCTGGTCGAAGAGAACCACCTGCGCTGGGACTCGCTGGGCGAATTCCTGGCGCTGGCCGTGTCGCTCGAAGATCTGGGCATCAAGACCGGCAACGGCCGGGCCAAGCTGCTGGCCAAGACGCTCGATGCGGCCACCGGCAAGCTGCTCGAATTCGACAAGTCGCCCTCGCGCAAGGTCGGCCAGCTCGACAACCGGGGCAGCCAGTACTACCTGGCCTTGTACTGGGCCCAGGAACTGGCCGCGCAGACCGACGATCCCGATCTGCAGAAGTACTTTGCACCGCTGGCCAAGGCGCTGGCCGAGCAGGAAAAAACCATCGTCAACGAGCTGTCGGTGGTCCAGGGCAAGCCGGCTGATATCGGCGGCTATTACATGCCCGACGTCGAGAAGTGCACCGCGGTGATGCGCCCGAGCCCAACACTCAACGCGACGCTGGCCAACGTGCACGGCTGACCGGGCGCCACCAGGCCAGCCGCCCGGCTGGCCCCGGCCTGCGATGCTCGGCCGGGCCGACCAGCCGGCGATAGGCAGCCGCTGGCCGGCCGGTCAGGCCGTGGTCACGCCGGCAGGTAGGGCACCGGCACGAAGAAACGCCCGCCCACTGTCTTCAGGGCACTGTTCTCGCTGGTCAGCGAAAAAGCGCGCAGCGCGATCAGCAGCTGCCCGGCGACCGTCTTGCGCCAGAACCACTGATCCAGCTGCCGGGCCGAGGGCGGGCCGCCATCGGCCTGTGCCGCTTCGCCATACAGCGCCTTCAGGTCATCGACCAGGAAGCGCAGTGCCAGGGCCGGCGTGTCGTGCAGCGGCACACCGGGCAGTCCACCGGCCAGGAACGAGGCGATGAAGGCCGGCCAGTCCTGCGGCGGCTGATCGGCCAGACCCACCGTGGTCCGGCCAAAGCGGGCCTTGAACCGTTCCCAGGCGGGAAGCACCTGCACCATCTCGGCCCGCAGGGCGAATTCCCATTGCGCCGGGCTGGGCGGCGTGCCGGCTGACATCATCGGGTCGAGCGGCGGCAGGCTGACCGCGGGCACCCAGTCCGCCCGGTCGACCCAGCTGGGAGGGTCGTCCGGGAAGTGTTCCAGGATCACCGGCCCGTCCGTGCGTTCGAGCAGGCTCAGAGCCTGCAGCAGCACCCGGCGCTGGAAGCCGGCATCGTTGGGCTCGCCGACAGGACGGCCGAGCAGGAAGGGCGTCATCAGCGCGCGCGGCGGGCGCGTCTTTTCGACCTGCGGCAGGACGAGCGCGAGCACCGTGGTCGGCAACCCGCGCGATTCCAGCATCTGGGCCAGCGCGCTCACGGCGCGCGTGCACAAGGGTCAGACCGGGCAGAGCAGGACCGCGTCGACGCCATCGGCATGCAGCGCCTGCGCGATGTCGTCGGCCGCGCTCGCCATGGCGGCGGGGTCGGTGGAGCCCATCACGCTGAAGTGCGTCTGCGCGACGCTGCCGATGGCGCCTTCGGCGGCCAGGTCGTGCAGCCGGTCGATCGGGTGCACCACATTGATGTCGCGCTGATAACCCGCGCGATCGAAGTTGATCGACACGTGGCTGACCAGGATGTCGGCGGTGGGCCACGAGGCGGGCACGGCCCGGTGTTCGCCGGATCCGACCGGGAACGGCTTGTCGCCCCGCCGGATGAGGGCGGCGCTGCTGACGAGGGCCACCCGGCGCTTGGACAGCGCGGGACCTCCGACGAAAGGCGTCGATTCGAAACTCGGGCAGGCGATGTCCCTGGCCGCGGTTCGAGTGGGTTCGGGAATGTCTTCGAGGCGTGCCATGCAGGGGGCGCTCCGGGGAGAGGGTAGGATGGCCGCGAGCCGTACCTGAGAAGCATGGGCCGCGGGTGGCGGGCGATTGCCGCCGACCCGTCGATCCTACACGCCGCCACGACATCGCGTGCGCAGGCGGCGGCGCCCGGCCGGGCGGGCGGATGCCGGCGACCGATTGCGCATTCGCAAGGATGCGCGCGCGAGCCCTCCCTAGAATGAGCCGCCCGCACCAATGAGCCGCCCGCACCATCGCCGGACGTGATACACCCGCGGTCAGACGCGGGCCACCAGGCTGCGCGAAACCCGCGGCCCCCGCCGACTTCTGGATCGAACCATGGACCGCCTGCTGTTGCCTTCTCTTGCCCGGCGCACCGCCCTGTCGGGCGCCCTGCTGTCCGGTTCTGTGCTGTCGCTTGCTCTGCTGTCGGTTGCTCTGCCGGGTGCCTCGGTGCGGGCACAGACCGGCGCGGCACCTGCCAGGGATCCATCGGTTCAGGCACGGCCCATCTTCGTGCTCAATTCGCAGGACGCCTCGGTCAGCGTGGTCGACCCGGTGACCTATGCGGAAGTCAAACGCATCGCGGTCGGCAAGGAACCGCACCACCTGTACCTGACCCCGGACCGCAAGTCGCTGCTGGTGGCCAATGCGCTGAGCAACAGCCTGACCTTCATCGACCCCGCCACGGCGCAGGTGCAGCGCACGCTGACCGGCATCGCCGACCCCTATCAGCTGCGGTTTTCGCCCGACATGAAGTGGTTCGTCACGCTGGCCAACCGGCTCAATCACATCGACCTGTATCGCTGGCAGCCGGACGACGCGGCCGAACCGATGAAGCTCATCAGACGCGTGCCCACCGGCAAGACGCCCAGCCACCAGTGGATCGACAGCAAGAGCAGCGTGGTCTACGCGTCGATGCAGGACAGCAATGAACTCGTGGCGGTGGACCTGGCCAGCCAGAGCGTTCGCTGGCGCGTCACGACCGGCAAGCTGCCGGCCGACGTCTACCTGACAGCCGACGACCAGCGTCTGTTCGTCGGCCTCACCGGCGACCGTTTCGTCGAGGTCTACGATGTCGCGGTCAACCCGGCCCGGCTGATCAAGCGCATCGCGACGGGCGAGGGCGCGCACGCGTTTCGCGCGATGGGCGACAAGCGCCACATCTTTGCCGGCAACCGGGTGGCCAACACCATCAGCGTCATCGACACCCAGACGATGACGGTGGTCAGCGAGTTGCCGGGACCGGGCGGACCGGACGACATGGAACTTCTGAGCGACGGCAAGACCCTGCTGGTCGCGTCGCGCTGGGCACGCAAGCTGACCTGGGTCGACGTACCGGGCCGCAAGGTGATACGCCAGGTCGACGTGGGCCGCTCGCCGCACGGCGTCTATACGCTGGATCACGCGCCGCGGCAGTAGGTCCCGGGAGCACCCCGGGGCCTTCCTTCGGAATGGCCGGGGCACGCCCGATGGGCCCGCCCGGCCTCAGCCAGCCGGCAAGCCCAGAAACCGGGTGGCGATCAGATTGCGCTGCAGCTGCGACGAGCCGCCATAGATGGTGACCGGCCGGGTGACCATGAACAGCCACTCCAGGTCGTCGGCCAGACCCAGCGCGGGCGCGGCCCCGAAGACGCCGCCGCACTGGCCGGCCAGTTCGCTGGCCGCTTCGGCGATGCGCTGCACCAGCTCGGCCACGAACAGCTTGAGCATCGATGCATCGCCCGAGGCGTCCACACCCTGCAGCGCCGCCTCGCAAACCTGCTCGTACAAGGCGGTCGAATCGGCCACGTCACAGGCCAGGCGTGCGCACAGGTCGCGGTACGACTCGCTGCCCTCCAGGTCCATCGCGGCTCCGGTGCGCTGCAGCACCCCAAGGGCGTAGTTCACCAGTTCCGGCGAGCCATGGCTGAAGCGCTCGAAGCCCAGAAGCGCCTTGGCGATCGTCCAGCCCTGGCCCATCTCGCCGATCACGTTGGCGCGCGGCACGACCACGTCGTCGAAGAAGACCTCGCACAGGTTCTGATCGCCGGCCAGCGTGCGGATGGGACGGATCCGAATGCCCGGGCTGCGCAGGTCGACCAGCAGAAAGGTGATGCCCTGCTGCTTGCGGGCCTCGGTGCTGGTGCGCACCAGCATGAAGATCATGTTCGCGTCGGTGGCCAGCGAGGTCCAGATCTTCTGGCCGTTGACCACCAGCTCGTCGCCGCGCACGACCGCCGCGGTGCGCAGTCCGGCCAGGTCGGAGCCGGCATTGGGCTCGGAGTAGCCCTGGCACCAGGTGTCCTCGCTGGCCAGGATGCGCGGCATCCAGTGCGCGCGCTGCGCGTCGCTGCCGTAGCTCAGGAGCACCGGCGCCAGCAGGCGCAGGCCGTGGTCGATGGGGCGCGCGATGCCGAAGCGTTCGAGCTCCTCCTGGTAGATGCGCTGCTTGCGCAACGACAGGCCCATGCCGCCGTGCTCGGCGGGCAGGCCGGGCGCGCGCCAGCCGTCGCGGTGCTGGGCGCGCAGCCAGTCGCGGGCGTCTTCGCCGGTGAGCCGCTTGAGCGGATTGCGCAGCGGCGAGCGGTAGTTGGCGGCGATCCACTGCCGCAGGCGGGTTCGGAAGGTTTCGTCGTCGAGCGTGTTGGCGCCGACGCCGTTCAGCGCGGCGCTTTGCGCAGGCACCGCCGACGGCAGGGCGCTTGCCGCATCCGGCACCGGGCCGCTGTCGGATGCGGATATCGCGCAAGGCAACGACTGTGCCGTTGCCGCAGCCCGAGCGAGTGCCCCGTACCGGCGCCGCTGCTGCGGGCCGTTGCCCAGCCAGGCCCCCAGGCGCAGCGCCGACTTCAGGAACAGGCCGATGTCGGACTCGGCGGCAAAACCGATCGCCCCATGCGCCTGCACGCCGAAGCGACCGGCCATCAATGCCGCGTCCGAGGCGCGCGCCTTGGCGGCCGCGATCGCCGCCGCCGTGGCCGGTTCGCCCGGCGCCGTCTCGAATCGGGTCAGCGCGGCCGCGCAGGCGGCGATGGCCAGCGCCTGCTGGATGCGCACGTCGGCGGCGCCGTGCTGCAGGCTCTGGAAGCTGCCGATCGGATGGCCGAACTGCACCCGCACCTTGAGGTAATCGAGCGTGATGTCCAGCGCCGCGGCGGCCACGCCGACCAGTTGCGCCGCGCTGGCCAATGTCGCCTCGGCGAGCGCAGCCGACATCGCCCGCGCCACCGCGTCGCCGCGCGCCAGCACGGCGGTCGAACCCACCGCAACCTGGCGCAGGCGCACGCTCGACACGGTGCCGCCGTCGCTGCCGGTCAGGTCTTCGATGGCGAGCCCGGCCGCCTCGCGCGGCACCGCGATCAGCGCCGGAGCCCCATCGAGCACTGCGCACACCAGAAGCGCGTCGGCCAGCGGCGCACCGATCACGCCATGAGACTCGCCCTCCAGCACGAGAGCGCCGGCTCGCTCGTCGGCGCGCACGCCGGCGAAGCCCGCATCCAGCGCCTGCGGATCGGTCTGCCAGGCAACGCTCGCGCGGTACCCGCCGTCGACCAGACCGCCTGTGATGCGGTCCCAGGAAGGGGTGGCAGGCAGGTGTGCGGCCAGCACCGCCGGCATCAGCGCGCAGGCAACGTAAGGCTCAGGCAGCACGCGGCGCCCGAAGGCCTCGGTCAGGCGCATCGCGTGGCGCAGACCCAGGCCGCTGCCGCCACGCTCCTGCGGCAGGCGCAGGGCAAGCCAGCCCTGGGCGGCCAGCCCGCACCAGGCCTGAGCCGAATACGCCGGCGCGCCCGCTCGTGCAGCGCGCACCCGCGCCAGGCTGTCCTGAGCCGCCAGGAAGCTGGCGGCGGAGTCGGCGAGCAATCGTTCGGTGTCGTCGGGAGTTGGGGACATGGCGGGACAGTGCGTGGGGATGGAGCCCGGAATCGGCGGGAGGATCGTTCGAACAGGAGGGTCTTGAGCCACTCAGACCGGCTCGATCATGCCGGCCCTTGCGAAGCGATGAAGTCCTGCAGCAGCAGCGCGCATTGGCGGCCGTGCGAAAAGGGCAGACCGTGCCGCACGCCGGGAAACCCATGCAGCCGCGCACCTGGCAGCCAGACGGGCAGGTCGGCGTACATCGCGGTCGACACAAACGGGCTGTCGCCCGGCAGCAGCACCATCAGCGGGGGTTTCAGGCCGGGCAGCGCGGCGCGCTGGTCGATGCCGGCCAGCAGGCCGGCGATCGCCATGGCCGGCCCCGCCCGGGTGGTGCCCTGCTGGGTGCGGTACCAGTCGGCGGACCGCGCATCCAGCGCACCGGGCGCGAACCGGCACGCCATCATGTGCTCGTTCCAGGCATCGCCGCCGGCGTCGAACAAGGCCTGCCAGCCGCCGATCTGGCCGATCTGGCGCCCGACGATCGCCGCATTGGACAGTGTCAGGGATGCAACCCGGCCCGGGTGCCGCAAGGCCAGCTCCAGCACGATCGAGCCCCCAGCCGATTCGCCGACCAGATGCACCGCCTCATCGCGCGGCATCAGCTCGAGCACATCGTCGATCAGCACATCCATCAGCGGCTGATCCATCGGCAGGTCGGCCGACTGCGCGAAGCCGCGCAGGTCATGACGGATGATCGGATGGCCGCCCGCCAGCACCGCGATCCAGTCGGCCCAGCACTGCCGGTTGGCGCCGATGCCGTGCACGAAGACGATGGGCGCGCCCCGCGCACGCCAGGGCGCGGTGAGGTCCAGCGTGTCGTACGCGATGCCGCGCGGGCTGATGGGCATGGAAGCATGTCTCCGGCAGGGGCGTTGACCATCGCGCAAAGGGCGCCGGCCTTTTTGGACCCATTGTCGTCGGATGCACGGATCGTGGATAGGCAGCCGGTTCCGCTTGCTTGACGCATGTTCCGGTGCGGGCGTACAAGTTCATGAATCCGGCCGCATCGAGCCGGCGGCCGCACACACCGCGTGGCCGGGTACATGAGGAGACAGACGCACCATGGAACGCACTCGCATCGCGCTTTCGCTCGCACTCGCGCTCGCCGCGGCAACGCCCGTCGCCTCGGCCCAGACGCCGGTGGTGCTCAAGCTGGCCACCATCGTCGGCACCGACAACCCGTTCTCCACCGCGGCGGTCAAGTTCAAGGAACTTGCCGAAGCCAAGAGCGGCGGCCGCCTGAAGATCGAGGTCTACCCGGCCGGCCAGCTGTCCAAGAACGAAACCGTGATGCTCGAAGGCATGCAGCTGGGCACGGTGGACATCGGCGCGATTTCCGCGCCGTCCATCGGCGGCAAGTTCGATCCCAAGTTCATGGTGCCCGACATTCCCTTCCTGTGGCAGGGCCGCGAGCACATCTGGAAAGTGGTCGATGGCCCGCTGGGCGCCGACCTGATGAAGCGCCTCGAGCCCCTGGGCGCCAAGGGCTTCTGCTATGGCGGGGGCTTCGGCTTTCGCAACATCCTGTCCAACAAGCGGCCCATCCTGACGCCCGACGACCTCAAGGGCCAGACCATCCGGGTCCCGCCCATTCCCAGCATTTCCGAAACCATGAAGCTGTTCGGCGCCAACCCGGTGCCGATGCAGTGGGGCGAGGTCTATCTGGCGATGAAGCAGGGCACGATCGACGGCCTCGAGCTGCCGCCCACCACCATGGTCTCGGACAAATTCCCCGAGGTCACCAAGTACTACTCCAAGACCCTGCACTCGTACCCGCCGGCCATCTGGATGATGGCAAGCGCCAAGTACAAGTCGCTGCCGCCCGATCTTCGCAAGGTCATCGACGACACGATGCTCGAGAGCTGCGCGCAGCATCGCCTGGACGAGGTGCGGGCCGATGCCGATTCGATGGCCTCGATGCGGGTCAAGGGCGTCCAGGTCAACGAGGTCAAAGACCTGAAAGTGTTCCAGCAGCGCGCCCAGCCGGTTTACAAGTTCATCGAAGGCAAGGTCGGCAAGGACCTCTACGACAAGTGGGTGGCTGCCGCCAACGCAGCGGCCAAGAAGTGACGTGCTGATCGAACGGGTGTGCCTGGCGCTGATGCTGGCGCTGGTGGGTGACGTCTTCCTGGGCGTGTTCAGCCGCTACATCCTGCAGGCCACCTTCCAGTGGTACGACGAGGTGGCGCGGCTGTGCTTCATCTGGATCGTGTTCCTGGGCGCGGCGGTCGCTGTCAAGCGCGGCATGCACTTTCGGATGCGCCTGGTCGTCGACCGGCTGGGTCCGTCTGCCGCACGCTTCGCCGACCGCCTCGTCACCCTCGCCACGATGGCCTTCGGCGCGGTGCTGGTCGCGGGTGGCTACGGCATCTACCCGATCGCGCAGCGCCAGGTCACCGACGCCCTCGAGATCTCGATGCTGTGGTTCTACGCCGCGCTGCCGGTAGGGGCGCGCTGATCATCTTCTACGCGCTGCAGCAAGCCTGGCAGCGGACGCGGGTGCCGGCATGATCGCGGTCACGCTGATCTTCCTGGCGCTGCTGATCGTCGGCGTGCCGGTGGCTTTCGCGGTCGGCAGCGCCGGCTTCGTCGGAGCGCTGATCGCATCGCCCGCCGCACTCGCGACGGCCGTCCAGCAGATGCTGCATCAGGTCGACTCGTTCGTGCTGCTGTCGTTCCCGCTGTTCATCCTGGCCGGCGCCCTGATGGAAACCGGCGGCATCGCGCGGCGGCTGGTCGACCTGGCGATCGCGCTGGTTGGCTGGATCCGTGGCGGTCTGGGCATGGCGGTGGTCGTGGCCGAATACGTCTTCTCCGGCATATCCGGATCCACGGTGGCCGATGTCTCGGCCGTGGCATCGACCACCATCCCGTCGATGGTCCGCGCCGGCTACAGCCGCGAGCAGGCGGTGGCGATCGTGTCGTCGGCCTCGGCGATGGGCATCCTGGTGCCGCCGTGCATCCTGATGATCGTGATCGGTTCGATCGCCGGGCTGTCGGTGGCGGCGCTGTTCGCGGCCGGCTTCATTCCGGCGGTGGTGATCTCGCTGGCGCTGATGGCCTATATCTACGTGCTGGCCGGACGCGCCGGCATTGCCGTATCACCACGCCCCAGGCTGCGCGAACTCGGCGCGGTCATCGGCCGTGCGCTGGTGCCCCTGGGCATGCCGGCCATCATCTTCGGCGGCATTCTGGGCGGCATCACCACCCCAACAGAATCCTCGGTCATCGCGGTGCTGTATGCGGCGATCGTGGGCCTGTTCGTCTATCGCGAAATCAAGTGGAAGGATCTGCCGGAGATCCTCATCCAGTCCTGCGTGGTGACCGGCTCGGTCGGGCTGCTGCTGTCGGCGGCCGGACTGATTTCCTGGTTCCTCACGGTGCAGCAGCTGCCGGCGATGCTGATCGGCGTGATGACACTGATCCCCGGCAGCACCGTGGTTTTCCTGATCGCCACTGCGGTGGTGTTCATCGTGTTCGGCGCCATCGTCGAGGGTCTGCCGGCCGTGGTGATCCTGCTGCCCAGCCTGCTGCCGGTGGCGACCCAGCTGGGCATCGACCCCATCCACTATTCGATCGTGATCGTGGCGGCCGTGGGCATCGGTCTGTTCCTGCCGCCCATTGGCGTGGGACTGTTCATTGCCAGCGGCATCGCCGGGATCAGCATCGACCGGGCCTCCCGCGTGATGCTGCCCTTCATCGCGGTGCTGTGCGTGGGGCTCGCGGCGGTGATCGCCGTGCCCTGGTTCACGCTGGTGCTGCCGAGGCTGTTCAAGCTGCTGTAAGGACGCCCGGCAGCTCGATCCGGTACACGCGGCAGGCCGTGCCGCTGAACAGCGCGGCCTGCTCCTCGCTCGAGTATTGTGCGGCGATGCGCTTGAACGCATTCCACAGCACGCCGTAACTGCAGGTGCCCTTGTCGACCGGGAAGTTGCTCTCGAACATCGCGCGCTGCGGACCGAAGGCTTCGATGCAGGTCTCGATGTAAGGCGCCCACGCGTGCGCCAGCGCTTCGGACGTGGGCGGGCGGGCCTGCTGATGGAAATCGAAGCCCAGCGTATGCATGCCCAGGCCACCCAGCTTGATCTGCACGTTCGGGCAGCGGGCAATCGCCTGCAGGCTGGTGCGCCAGGTGGCGAACACCTCGTCGCGCCGGTTGGCATAGGGGCCGATGCCCAGCGGCCCGCCGCAGTGGTCGAGCACCAGAGTCGTGTCGGGGAAGGCCCGGGCCAGATCGAGGAAATCGGCATGCTGGCTTTGCACCAGCCAGGCATCGAAGCTCAGGCCCAGCCGGGCAAGGCTGGCAAAGCCGACCCGGAAGTCAGGGTCGAGCAGCAGACCGGGCGGCGGATTGGCACTGGTCGCGCGAATGCCCGAGGCATCCCAGGCCGAACCATTGCGGATGCCCCGAAAGCGTCCGCCGGCCACCGCGATGTGCGCCTCCAGTGCGGCATATGCCCGGGCTCCCCATCGAAGATCGACGTTGCCGACGATCGCCGTGCAGGCACGTGTCGGACCGAACTGGCCGCTGGCACTCATCGCCGCCACGCCATTGACGAACTCCGTCTCACCCAGCGACTTTGCTTCGAGCGGGCCGTCCGCCCGGTACATGGCACGGCACTCGACGAACACGGTGGCCTCGATGCGATGGCCCGTGCTGGTGTCGGCCAGCAGTTCGGGCAGGAAATACGGGTTTCCGGCATGCCCCCACAGGTGATGATGGGGATCGACGATCGGCATCGCCGGGGCAAGCGCCGCTTCGTCATGCAACGCCAGCCAGTCGGGCCTGACGGTCAGGAAATCATCGGGCAGGCGGGGGCTTGGGGTCGTCATGGCGGTGTGGCCTCAGGAAACCGGCGGGCGCCGGGTGTGCCAGGCGGTGTTGTTCTGGAACGCCCGGCCCGCGCGCACCAACAGGTCTTCGCGCAGGTGACCGGCGACCAGCTGCATGCCCAGCGGCAGCTGGTCGCGCGCAAAACCCGCGGGCAGGGTGAGGGTCGGTTGGCCCGACATGTCGAAGGGCGCCGTATAGCGCGACAGGCGCCGGCGGTAACCGGGCTGCGTGCGCAACTCGGCCAGCTGCCCGAGCGTGAGGACCCCGAACGGAATGACCGGGGTCAGCAGCAGGTCGACCTGCTGCATCACCGCGTTCAGGCGGCCGGTGAAGTCGGCGCGGGTCAGCAGGATGCGCTGATACCCGGTCGCGCTCAGCGCCAGCCCGACATCGAGCAGATCCGCCAGCATCGGACCGTATTCGGCGCGCCGCGCCGGGAATGTGGCGGCGTGCGCCACCGCGGCCTCGACGCCGCAATGGGGCACCCAGGCATCCACCACCGGATCGACCTCGGGCATGGTCACCGCCACCGGCGTGGCGCCCAACGCGACCAGGGAGCGCAGCGCCGCGTGCACGGCATCGGCCACCTCCGACGCGACGTCGTTCGCCACGTAGGCCTCGTCGATGCCCACCCGCAGGCCGGTAAGCCGCTGCGAGTCGCCCGCCAGGTAGTCGGGCATCGCCACCTGCAGCGCGGTCGGGTCATCGGGGTCGGCTCCGGCGATCGCGCCCAGCATCAGCCCGCAGTCGGCGGCGCTGCGGCACATCGGCCCCAGGTGATCGAGCGATGCTGCGAGTTCGAACGCGCCATGGCGCGAGACCCGACCCCAGGTCGGCTTCAGCCCGGTCACCCCGTTGGCCACCGACGGGAAGCGGATCGAACCGCCGGTATCGGTGCCGATGGCGCCATGGCACAAGCCGGCGGCCACCGCCACGCCCGAGCCGCTGGAGGACACCCCGGTCCAGGCCTGCGCATTCCAGGGATTCAGCGGTGCGGTGACCTTGGGATGATGTGCACTGAATGCCCCTTCGGTCATCTGCAGCTTGCCCAGCAGCACCGCGCCGGCCTCGCGCAGCCGGCGCACGACAGTGCCATCGACCGCGGGGATGAAATCGCGATGCACGGTCGTGCCTGCTGCCGTCGGGATGCCGGCGGTCCAGCACAGGTCCTTCACCGCGATCGGCACGCCGTGCAGCGGCCCGAGGTCGCCGCCGCGGGCCTGGCGTGCATCGGCCTCGCGCGCCTGTGCCAGCGCGAGCTCGGGCGTGGTGCGGGCGAATGCGTGCAGGCCGGGATCGATCCGCTCGATCCGGTGCAGCATCGATTGCGCCACCTCGGTCGCCGACAGCTGGCGCGCGCGGATCTGCGCGGCCGTGTCTTCGATGCTCAGCCAGGCGATATCCTGGTCGGTCATGGTGATGGGACTCCGCGCAAGAAGGCTCTCAACAGGGAAGGCCACGAGGGATGGCCACGAGTATAGAGCGGCACGCGGGACCTGCGCCGCCCGACCAGTGCCCCGCACCCGATGGCGGGCAGCCCCTGCTCAGGGCGCGGGCTTGGGCGGCTTGTCGCTCCACAGCGCGCCACCGGTGGCCCAGTCGTGGCGGGCGATGTCGAAGAACAGGATGTCGACGCCGTCGGGCGAGCCGCCCAGCACGCGCACAGTGGCGTCCGTGAGGGCCTGGGCCAGCGCGCGCTTTTGTTCTACGGTGCGGCCTTCGAAGAGTTCAACTCGGATCGTGGGCATGTCGATTCCATTCATGGATGAAAAATGCGCATCGGTTCTTGGGGCATCAGCCGCGAAACCGGACCCGATCTTGGCACTGCTGCCTGACTCCGGCTATCTTGGGGCGCGCCGACTAGGCCAAACTGTCCGTCATTCTGAACACTCACCCCTGTCTTCGTAGGAGCGCTCATGCAACCCACCCGCCGCCTGGTCCTCGGTTCTCTGCTCGCTGCCGGTGTTTCGCCTGCCTTCGCCCAGTCCTGGCCAGCGCGCCCGATCAAGCTGATCGTGCCCTTCGGCCCCGGCTCGGCCACCGACGTGCTCGCGCGCACGATCAGCGAGCCGCTGTCGCGTGCGCTCAAGCAGCCGATCGTGCTCGAGCACAAGGCCGGCGCCAATACCGCGATCGCCACCAACCTGGTCGCCAAGGCCGCCCCGGACGGGTACACGCTGGGCCTGCTGACCAACTCGGGGCTGGTCGCCAACCCCGGAGGCATGATGGACAACCTGCCCTATGACGTGGCCAAGGAGATCGCCTTGATCGGACAGGTGGCCGCGG
Source organism: Burkholderiaceae bacterium (assembly GCA_016710525.1). Taxonomy (GTDB): domain Bacteria; phylum Pseudomonadota; class Gammaproteobacteria; order Burkholderiales; family Burkholderiaceae_E; genus Quisquiliibacterium. The sequence continues at coordinate 58,674 of JADJVQ010000003.1, read as the reverse complement.
TCAATTACGTGCTGGTCGTCAATCCGTCGGTCCCCGGCAAGACCCTCCGCGAGGTCGTCGACTACGTCAAGGCCAACCCCGGCAAGCTGAGCTATGGCAGCGGCAACACCGGCGGCATTTCGTACGGCGGCCACTTCGTCAAGGCCAACGGCCTGAATATCGCGCACGTGCCGTACAAGTCGGTGCCGCCGGCGCTGGTCGACCTGGTGGCGGGCCATGTGCAGCTGATGTTCCCCGACACCGGCTCGACGATGGCGATGGTGCAGGCCGGCAAGGTCCGCCCGATCGCGGTGCCCACGGCCAAGCGGCACCCTCTGCTGCCCGATGCCCCCACCTTCGCCGAAAGCGGCTTCCCGACGCCGCCGGACTTCTCCGGATGGTGGATGATGACCGCGCCGGCTGGCACCCCGAACGACATCCAGGACCGCGTGAGCGCGGAACTCGCCCCGATCCTGAAGCAGCCCGACGTCATCGCCACTTTGCTGCGCGCCGGCATCATCGTCGCCCCGTCGACCCGCGACGAGGCCGCGCGTTATCAGCGCGAGCAGCTGGTGTTGTGGACGAAGATGATTGCCGAGACCGGGTTGAAGATCCAGTAAGGCGCACACCGCAAGCCCCACCAGCGATCAGGAAGGCCGACCCGACATGACCTCTGCCATCCGTATCGACGAAACCACCGGCCTGAAGGTATTCAACACCCGCGCCGCCAGGGCGACCGAGAAGATCGCCGGCAAGGGCTATTCGCCGATGGCGGATTCGGCCCTGAAGACCCTGCCCGACGCGCCACCGGGCGCTGTCTTCAATGCCGAAGAACAGGCCCGATACCGCCAGTTCAAGGAGGCCCGGCGCGGCGCGGCCGACTACATGGCCATGGAGGGCGAATTCTCCAAGTACCTGGAGGACGTCTATTCGGCCCAGCCGGTGCCGCGCGAAGCGCTCGCCGACGAGTGCGAGATCCTGGTCATCGGCGGTGGCATGGGCGCCCTGCTGCTCTGGTACAAGCTGCGCAAGGCCGGCTTCACCGATGTGCGCTTCTGCGAAAAGGGCGGCGACGTCGGCGGCACCTGGTACTGGAACCGCTACCCCGGCATCGCCTGCGACGTCGAGGCCTACAGCTACCTGCCGCTGCTCGAAGAAATGGGCTACTACCCGACGATGAAGTTCGCGTCCGGGTTCGAGATCCTGGAGTACTGCCAGAGCGTGGCGCAGCGCTTCGGCTTTTATGACCGATGCCTGTTCCACACCACGGTCGAGCGCACGGCCTGGGACGAAGCCAGCGGCCGCTGGACGGTGTCCACCGACCGCGGCGATGCGATGCGCGCCCGCTTCGTGGTGCTGGCCAACGGCATCCTGACCACGCCCCGGCTGGCGCGCATCAAGGGCATGGAATCGTTCGCCGGCGAGTCCTTCCACACCTCGCGCTGGAACTATCACGTCGACCTGACCGGCAAGCGCGTGGGCATCATCGGCACCGGGGCGACCGCGGTGCAGGTCATTCCCGAGATCGCCAAGATGGTCAAGGAGTTGTACGTCTTCCAGCGCACGCCCTCGACCATCGACGTGCGTGATCAGCGGGCCACCACCCCGGAAGAAATCGAAACCTGGAAGCACCAGCCGGGCTGGGCGCTGGCCCGCCGCGAGCGGCTCGCGATGATCTCGTCCGGGCGCACGGCGCTGCAGGGCAACGACGACTTCCTGTCGGGCAAGGTGGCCGACTTCAAGGAACGCAAGGAGTACGAACGCGAGCTGACGCCCGAAGAAATGATCGGCAAGCAGCTCGACACCAATTTTCGGATCATGGAGCAGATCCGTGCGCGGGTGGATGCAATCGTCAAGGATCCCAAGACGGCCGCGGCGCTCAAGCCCTACTACCCGTACGGCTGCAAGCGCCCCACCTTCCACGACGAATTCCTGCCCACCTTCAACCAGCCCCATGTCACGCTGGTCGACACCGCGCCGCTGGGCGTCAGCGAGATCAACGCCCGTGGCGTGGTGCACGACGGCCAGGAATACCCGCTGGACTGCCTGATCTACGCCACCGGCTTCCAGTGGATGGCCACCGCCAGTTTCAACATGATCACCGGCCGCGACGGACGCACCCTGCGCGAGAAATGGCAGACCGAAGGCGTGAAGACCTTCCTGGGCATCCACAGCCATGGCTTTCCGAATCTGCTGATCATGTCGGGCCCGCAGGGTGGCGGCGGACAGTTCAATTTCATCCGTGGTCTGGAGTCGCACACCGACTACGTGGTCTGGATGCTCTCGACCCTGCGCGAGCGCAAATTGCGCGTCGTCGACGTCCGCCAGGAGCCGGAAACGGCTTACGCCGAGCACTGCCGCGAGGCCGACATCCGCACCCGGGCATTGCGCGACTGCCTGTCGTACTACAACGGCGAAGGCAACGCCCAGCCCGGCAGCCTGGCCTACTACGGCGGGCCCCGGAAGTGGCACGAACTGCGGGCTGCGTCCCAGGGCTCGCTGGCGGCCTACGTGTTCGGTTCGTAGGCCGGGCCGGCGCGGCGGCCCGTGTCGCGCCGTCAGCCGTCAGGCCGCCACGAGTGGCGTCTCCTGCGGACCGCGGATCAGGCGGCCCGGCAGTTCACCGGTGTGTTCGCCGTTGCGGTAGGTGACCTTGCCCGACACGATGGTGGCGACATACCCGTCGGCCAGCTGGCGCATCCGCCGCCCACCCGCCGGCAGGTCGTAGACCACCGAGGGCACGTGCACTTTCAGCCGGTCCAGGTCGATGACATTGATGTCGGCTTTCAGACCGACCTCCAGTCGACCCCGGTCGTTCAGACCGGCGAGCGTGGCGGGCTCGCTGGTCAGCGCAGCAATCGCCTGGGGCAGCGCGATGCGCTGCGCGTCGCTGGCATCACGCGCCCAGCGCGCCAGGAAATACGTGGGGAAGCTGGCGTCGCAGATCATGCCGTAGTGGGCGCCGCCGTCGGCCAGGCCGACCACCGATTGCGGATGGCCGAGCATCTCGCGCACGGCATCCAGGTTGCGTTCGCGGTAGTTGGCACCCGGCTGATAGAAGATCGCCTTGCCGTCGTTGGCCAGCAGCATGTCGTAGGCGTATTCCTCGACCGACAGGCCCGCCGCCTTGGCACGCTGGTCGATCCGGTCGGCCAGCTCGGGCTCATAGTTGGCGTCTTCACCCCAGACATAGGCGTACTGGAACGACTTCACCGTCTTGACGTTCACCGTGTTGGTGTCTTCCGGCTGCTCGGACAGCAGCTGCGCGCGGAAGTGCGGATCCTGCATCCGCGCGACCCGTTCGGTGCGTGGCAGGTGCGCGATCTTCTTGTAGCTGGGATGGAAGGCGAAGGGATGGAAGCTCAGATCCAGGCCATAGAACATGCCGACCGGGCGCGGCGCCACCTGCGCTCGCATCTGCAGGCCATCCTTGGCTGCCGCGCTCAAGGCCTCGAGCGACTGGCGCCAGGCATCCGGATCCCCGGCGGGCATCTGGATGAGGGTGTACGACAGCGGCCGGCCGCTGCGTTCGGCCAGCCGACGCATCAGCGCGAACTCGGAGCGGGCATCGCCCATCGGCGCGGGAATGATCTGGAACACGCCCCTGCCGGCGTCCTTCAGGCCTTCGGCCAGCGCAGCCAGTTCGTCTTCTTCGGAGAACAGGCTGGGGGCGAGTTCGCCCGCCTTGGTCCGGTGCAGCATGTTGCGCGAGGTGCTCACACCCAGCGCGCCGGCCCGGATGGCCTCGGCGGTGAGACGGCGCATCTGCGACAGGTCGTCCGCCGAGGGCGGTTCGTGGCCGGCGGCCCGATCGCCCATCACGAACACGCGCAGCGCCGAATGCGGCAGCTGGGCAGCGACGTCGACGTCGAAGCTGCGCGCATCGAGCGCATCCAGATACTGGGGGAAGGTTTCCCAGTTCCAGGGCAGGCCCTCGGTCATCACGACCTCGGGCACGTCCTCGACCCCCTCCATGACCTTGACCAGGATGTCGCGCTGCTCGGGTTTGCAGGGAGCGAAGCCCACGCCGCAGTTGCCCATGACCACCGAGGTCACGCCGTGCCCCGATGACGGCGCAAGCCGGTTCTCCCAGGTCGCCTGTCCGTCGTAATGGGTGTGCACATCGACGAAGCCGGGGGTGACGATGAGCCCGGCGGCCGAGATGACCTCGGTGGCGCTGCCAGAGACAGCGCCCATCGCGGCGATCCGGCCGTCCTTCACCGCGATGTCGACGATGCGCGGCGCTCCGCCCAGGCCGTCATGGACCATGCCGCCACGAATGATGAGATCAAAGTCAGCCATATTCATTCTCCAAAATTGTTTGCCCGCCCCGGCGGCCCTTGCGCGGCCGGCAGGCTTTCGCCGGGAACCATACCGCACATTCTCGCGAAAGGCACCGGATGACCACGGCTGCCTCGCGCCGGCCCGGTCCACGATCTGCGCCGGGGGCGGCAGGCCTTCTCGGAGAGGCCTCTAGAATCACTTTCACCATTCAAAAGAAGGGATCGCAACATGACCGGACGGATGACAGGGAAGACCGCAGTGGTGGTGGGTGCCGGCCAGTCGCCGGGCCCCAATGTCGGCAATGGCCGGGCCACCGCCCTGCTGCTGGCGCGCGAAGGTGCGCAGTTGATGTGCGTGGACCGCGACGAAGCCAGCGCGGCCGAGACCGTGGCCATGATCGCCGCCGAGGGCGGTCAGGCCTGGGCCTGGCGTGCCGATGTCGCCCGGCGCGAGGGCTGCGAGGCCCTGGTGAAGGAGGCGCGCGAGCGCATGGGGCGCATCGACGCGCTCATCAACAACGTGGGTATCGGCGGCGGTGGTGACGGCCCGGCGCATCGCGCCGAAGAGGCCGCCTGGGACCGCATCCTCACGGTCAATCTCAAATCCATGTGGATGACGATCAAATACGCGGTCCCGGTGATGCGCGAACAAGGCGGCGGCGCAGCGATCGTCAACATCTCGTCGCTGGCGTCGATCGCCGGCGGCAACATGGTGGCCTACGAGGTTTCCAAAGCCGGCGTGAACCGGCTCACCACCAGCGTGGCGGCCGCCAACGCCCGCCACGGCATCCGTTGCAACGCGATCCTGCCCGGCTACATGGACACGCCGATGGCGGTCGAGGGCGGAGCGCGCGCCAGCGGCCGGCCGGTGGAAGCAGTGCGTGCCGAGCGCGACGCCCGAGTGCCGCTGCGCGGGCGCATGGGGTCGGGGCGCGACACCGCCTTCGCGGCGCTCTACCTGTGCTGCGACGAGTCGGCCTTCGTGACCGGGGCGCTGCTGCCGGTCGATGGGGGATGGCAACTCGCGTTGGGTGATGCATGCTCTGTCAGAGCATCGCCGATCCCCATCCGAGCGATGCCAATGAGCGTTCGACCCCACACCACGAACCCAGGAGACAAGCCACTATGACCGCTGATTTCCAACGCCGACGCGCCCTGACTTCACTCGCCGCCACCGGCCTGGCCGCAGCCGGCCTGCCTGCCGCGCGCGCGCAGGCGTGGCCATCCAAACCCATCCGCATCTTCGTAGGCTTCAATCCCGGCGGCACGACCGACCCCTATGCGCGGGTGTATGGCGAGTTCCTCAGCACGAAGTTCGGCGTTCCCGTGGTCGTCGAAAACCGGCCTGGCGCCAACGGCACGATCTCTCTGGGCGCGCTCGCCCGCGAGGCGGCCGACGGCCACACGATCGGCATCACCACGTCCACCTCCGTCTGGGGTGGTCGTGCCCTCTACCGCAAGCTGCCGTTCGAGCCCGATCGCGACTTCGCGCCGCTCGGCTGGTTTCCGGTCGGGCCGCTGCTGATGGCCGTACCCGCCAGCCTGCCAGTCAGCACCACCAAGGAATGGGTCGAGTACGCGCGCAAGAATCCGGTCACCATGGCCAGCTACGGCCCGGCCTCGGTACCGCACCTGGCCACCGAGGAATTCAACAAACGCTTTGGCACGAAGGTCAACGTCACTCATTACAAGGGGGAGGGTCCGATGTGGCCGGACGTGGCCACCGGCGTAACCCACGCCGGTATCGGCAGCTATGTCGCTTTGGCGCCGCACATCCAGCGCGGCACGGTGAAAGTGCTGGCTTCGATCGGCACCGAACGCTCGCCGAAGCTGCCGCAGGTCACCTCGTTCGCATCCCAGGGATTCGACGGCGAGATCTTCAAGTTGAGCGGCGGGCTGCTGATGCTCGCACCGTCAGCGACGCCCGAAGACATTCTGCAGCGCCTGTCGCAGGCGTTCATCGAGGGCGCTGACTCGCCCAAGGCGGTCGCCCTGCGGGAAGCCTTCGCCATCGACGACAAGCCCACCACGATGGCCGAGGCCAAGCGCAAGTGGCGCGAAGAAAGCCCGGTCTGGATCCGGCTCACCGAGCAGCTGGGCATCAAGATCGACTGAGCGGCGCTTGCCGGCCGACGACGGTGCCCGCAGGCTGAGGAACTCGCCAGCCGCATGCCTTCGGGTCCGTTGCTCGCCCGGTTCCAACAACCCGATAAACGCGGACATCACGCGCCGCGGCGTATCCGCCAAAGACTCGCCCGAGTGATTGGCCTCGGCTGCCGGGTCGCGTCACTCCATAGTGATCGCGCGCGGCAATCCGGCAAACAAGAGACTCCAGCCCAGGTTGAAATCCTGTTCCCGTTGACTGCCAGGCCCGATACGCCGGTACTCGGCAAACCAATCACGCGGATCTCTGCTTTCTTTTTGCAGGAGATTTTCTTTGCTACGCAGGCAATGCGCCAGAAACCCGATGATCGTGTCCACCGCGCGCGTCCGATAGTCACGGGATTCGGTTTGCGCCGGAAATTTCTGCTGCTGCAGGTCCAACAGATAAGTGGCAAACGCTTCGGCCAGCCGGTAGGCCCGCAGATAAGGCGGCTGACGATCCAGGAAGGCGGAGTCGTAAAAGACTGTCGAGTTGCTGGAGGCCGCATTGCCCGAATAGGAGCGCAGGTCGGGTGATGCGTAATAGACGACACGGCTTTCTTCCCGGAAACACCGGTCCATGGCCTCAACCATCTTGAGAGCGTTGGAGGGACCGGTCAGGCGTACTGCCTTGGGGCAATACAGAGAAACCGCCTGGGCGACTCGCTGGCCGCGGTTCACGAAATCAGATTCCCCCACCGAAACCGCGGTCACGCCAAAACCATAATCGCTGACACATGAGATGAAACCGGTTCTTGCCAATCCGCGCGAACCATCCGAAGGCAGGCCTCCCGATCCCGGACCTCCTGAAGCGCCTGTTCGGCTTGCGGCTGCGATGAAGCCTTCCGCAGTTGGCGGCGCTGACATTGGCGCACACTCGATCTCGAGGTCCGCGGCGTAATCGAATACCGTGAATGTCACTGTGCGGCCACGAATGCCGGAGAGCATTTCGTTGCGTTTGCAACTCATGGGCGGCTGCGCGTTCCCGCCATCCGAGCCGCCAGCCGCTCTTCCTGGAAATGATGTCCGCCATTGGCAGCCGGCGCTATCACAAACCGGCCGCGCGCATTCGATCTGGATATAGTCCAAGACGCTGCCGCGGCGTGTGCGCAGGCCGACAATCGCCTCTCCTGCGGCGCAGCGCAGGTCGATCAGCCGGTAGCTGCGACCCAGCTTCGATCCACCGATCTGCCCGCCGCGATCCGCGGTGTCGACCTCGTTGGGCCTTGGGCGTGACACTTCCTGCCGAACGATTTCGGCCTGGCACAGTGAGCTCGAGAACAGAATCGCGGCGCAGCCCAGCGCACGCCCGAGACGATTCATCAGGCGATGCCGTCTACCCATCGCGCCGCAGGGCTTTCTGTTCCGCTCGAGAGATAACGCGCCGATCATCAGGATCCTCATCAGACGCTGCCTGGATCTGCGCATCCAACAGCCGCTCGTATGCGCTCGAAGCGGCAGGTCCGGAGCGCTCCCGGCGATTCTGCGGCGTCGACGAGCAGGCCATGGCCAGCGCGACGCACATCGGGAAACCAAGACCGACGTAGGTTAACTCGTGCACGGGCGCGAGTCGCCCTGAGCCGCGCCGGCGGCTTCCCTCAGAAATGCCAGCAATGCCTCCGCACCCAGCGCATAAGACAGGCGTCCCGCCTGCTTCTCGTCGAGCGCGATGAAGGTGTTCACTCCCACGACTCGGCCGCACATGTCGACCAGGGGCCCGCCCGAATTGCCCTTGAGCGTGGATGCGCTGTGCACGATCAGCGACGGATTGCCGGGACGTTGCGTAAGCGACTGAACCGCGCCCTGAGTAAAATTGAGATCGGGCGCGGCCGTGCCGTCTCCGGCCAGCAGACGAGCGAATTCGGGGTCGGATCTGATGGCGAGCCCGGGATAGCCGGCGGCGACCACCGTGGCAAGCTTTTCGATCGTGGTTCCCAGGCCAAGCGAAGCAGGCCCAGTGCCGTCATCAAGCCGCACCAGCGCGAAATCAGCGCCTCCGGGGGTCGAGCCGGCGGTCACCCGCAAGACGGTGGCGCGCCGTTTCAAGCCCAGCGCCCGGCTCGTGACGAACAGGTTGCCGCCCGCCGCGCTTTCGACGACATGCCGATTGGTGATCAGCAGCTTGTCACTGATGAAAAAACCGGTTCCGGTGCCTTTGTCGGTCATCACCAGCGCGGTTGCCTGTTCGAGCTTCCTGGCCAGTTCAGGTCCGCTCATGGCGACGAGCGCTGCGCCGACGGCCGGCTTGTCATCGCCCTTATCATCCGCTCTGGCTTGCGGCCGTGGGTCGCCTTCTCCTTCCGACTTGCCTGCCGCGCCAGGGCGATTTTCTGCCGTACCGCCAGGTCCGGGCAGATCGTCGACCTTGAACCCCGGTCTGCCGCCCTGCCCGCCGACCAGAGCCCCATCTGTGCCGGGCAGTGAGCCTTCGACTGATCGATCGTTGCCCGCCACCGGCCCGCCGCGAGGCAATACCACGCGCCCTTCGGGCGTCAGTCGCACCGAACCGGGCGGACACTCGGCGGACTCGCGAGGGGCCTTGCGCATCTGCTCGATGTCGACTTCGAGGCGACGATTGGCCAGCGTCAGCTGATCGAGCTGGATGCGCTGCGCTTGAGCGGCATCGACGCGTTTGGCTGTGCGGATTCCAAGCGATTCGTCCCCGCCACATGCCACCAGCGTGAACAGCAGAAACGGCACAAAGGCCATCGCACCAGGTGATGGCGCATATGGCCGGAACGCTATGCCGATACAAGACGATCGACCCACTTGTTGCACCAGGTTGCCCGATTGAAAAGTGCCTCCCCAGGGTATCATCAAAGCTGACCGATGGCATCATTGCCGGCGCGATTGGGAAGAGCCGGCCGCCCCTCCAAGGACACAGACGACCCGTGAGCGAGAACAGGATCTCATCGACCCTGGCGCAGGGCTACCGACGGCTTGGCATGCAGGGCCAGCCGTTGATTTCTGCGTACCCGCAGATGGCGCAGGTCCTGCGCAATCGCCTGGGCCGGGAACATGCGGATCTGCTTGCCCGACCCAATGTCGACCCGGCGACAGGCACCGTCGAATGGTGGTCGCCGCGACCCGGCGCGGTGCGTCAGGTGGCGGTGCTCGCCGAGCACGAACGAGCACCGATCGAGGCACTGGCCGAACAGCTGATCCGTGAGATTCGCCAACTGGCCGAGAAGCTCAAGCGCGAAGGACCCTCTGCCGAGCTGGTCGGCAAGATGCTCGAGCAGGCGGTCGAAGTTCCGCCGGGTGACTGGCTCTACGAGATCGAGGGGGCCCCGGTCCTGATCATGTGGGGCCACGCGGCACAAACCCCTGGCGCGACAGCGGCGGCCGCCGCGCCCGGCGACGGCATGGCGCAGGAAGCCGTGCCGACTCAGAATTCAGGGCCACCGCCCGACAGCGGCTCCTCGAGCACCCGACACACCGATCCCCGCGCTCCCGTCACGCGCTCGAGTCGCTGGCGGAGATGGTGGTGGTTGGCACTCCTGCTGGCACTCCTGCTGGCACTCCTGCTGGCCGCCTGGTGGTATTGGGCGGGACGCGATCGGGGCGACGCGATCCTCGGCACGCCGCGCGCGAGTTCGGCCGCCATCGATGAAGCGCTCGCAAAACAGCGGGCGCTGCTCGCGGAACTCAACGAATTGCGAGCGCGCGCCGGTCCGGCGGCAGCCGACTGTGTTCGCCCGGACGTCGAACGGACGCCGCCGGCCGGGCCGGGGGGCGTCGTCGGACCCGGTGGCGTCGTCGGACCAGGCGCTGGCGGCGGCCCTGGCGGACCGGGCGCCCCGTCAGACGGCGCTGTCGACCCGAAGGGCTCGGAGGCGGATTCGAAGGGAGCCCAGACCCAACCACCGGCCAACCGGCTCGATGGCCAGACCCCCTCGAAGATCGATCCGCCAGGCCGCGACCCAGGGCCGGATCGCGGCCGCAAAGGCGACCCGCCGATTCCGCCCAGGCCGGAAGACGCGCTGCAGATTCCCAAGGCGGCCGACGACAAGCTTGGATTTCTCAAAGGCGATTGGCGAGGAGGCCCCGGCCTGACCGACACGCGCGGCCGGCCGATCGAACTGGGGATGTCATTCGGCGACGGCGGCAAAGGAACCGTCACGATCCGGCGCCCGGAAGACGGCGCGATCTGTCAGGGGCCGATCCAGGGAACCATGCGCGGGGGCAGCTTGCAGGTGGAGGGCAGCGGCGCGGTCAACTGCCAGGGGGGCGGAAACTTCGCGGCTCCGCGCTTCGAATGCAAGCGTGATCGCCGCGGCGAGACGATCTGCAATGGCCTGAACAAGGACGGTTCTCAGTATGAGATGGGCATCTCCAAAGCGCGATGAACCGACCACGGCCGGGCCAATGCCGTTGAACCGATGAGTCAGGCCGGACTGGTCGGGCCGATGGTGGCTCAGGGGCCTGTCGATCGCTATCGGCCGATGGGTGTCTTTGGCAGGCCTGCCTTCGAAAGCCATGTGCAGCTGCGCGCCGCGCTGCTATCGCGCCTGGGCCCACGATTCGCGAATTATTTCGCGCGCCCGACCTTCGATGCCGAACGGCGTAGCATTCGCTGGACAGCCGAATCACCGGGCACCGTGATCGCCTGGTCCACCCTCGATGCGGATCGGCGCGCGCAACTGGAGCCGACCCTGGCTCAGATCCGCAGCGGCTTGCAGCGTTACGTCGATGAGCTGAAGGCGATTGCCGCCAATCCCGCCAGAGGCGACGCCGGACATGCCCTCGCCAGCCTGATCGAACAGGCAGTCAAGGTGCCCGACGAATCCCATCTGCATCTGGTAGGCGAACAGCCGGTGCTCAGTTTCTGGGGATTCGAGAATCAGGGCGGCCACAGCGTCGATGCGGCGCTGCTGTCGGCGGCGCAGCGCATCGCGCCCGCCGCCGCCGCCCCGGCCCCGGCGGCCGAAGCGATCGCCGTCGCCGCACCGGTGGTTCAGGAGATCGCCAAGAAGACGCGGCGGCGTGGCATGGTGGCATGGTGGGGCTGGCTGCTCGGCCTGCTGCTGCTGATCCTGCTGGCGTTGCTGCTCGCCTGGCTGTTTCGCTGCGCCGCGCCGCTGGCCGGATGGTTCGCGCAGTCAGGCTGGCCCGCCAGCGAGTGGCCGCAGTGGGCGCAATGCCCGCCGCCCGATACGCCCGCGAAGGTCGAAGCCAAACCCGACCCCGAACCGCCGATCCGCAAGCCGCCGCCCGCGGAACCGGTGGACCCCAAACGCCTGGTCATTCCTGACGATGCCTTGCGGGCGGGCGATCTGTCATTTCTCGCCGGCAAATGGGATCTCGGGCCACGGATGGAGGAAGTGACTCCGGACGGAACCCGCCTGGGCAAGAGTGTGGACACATTGCGATTCGATGCGAAGGGCCGCGGTGTCTATGAGTCGAGTCGCGAGAACGGATTTGGCCCCTGCCGGGGACCCGCCCGCGCCTGGATCGAAGATGGCAAGTTGCGCATCGAGACCGAAACATGCGTCGGGCGGCAGCGTTCGATGGTCGGCAAGAGTCTGACCTGCGAAAGGCTTCCCGACGGCGCGACCCAATGCTCGGGGCGAAATACCGGCGCCGCGTTCAAAGGGTCTGTCGCGGAGCGCTTCCGCGCCTGGTTGTCGAAGAAGGAATGAGTCCGCGATGCCATTGAACCAGCTGATCCGCTACCCGGACATCGTTCCGCTGATTCCGGGTACCGGTGTGCAGTTCCTCGATTTCGGGTTTCGGATCGAAAAGAACACGCCGGTTCCGCAGGAATGGGGCGTTCAGGACGGCAAGGCACAATTCGACAGCGGACCGGTGCCCCAATTCGTTCGACGCGGTGACGAAGAGAGTCAGCGCACTGAAAGTTACGTGCTCGAGGTGCGCGACCTGCTACAGATGTTCGACCGGGTCTGGGTGCCGATCCCGCTGTTTCGCCGGGAACTGTCGGGCGGGTTCTTCCGCGGCCCGCTCAACTGGGCGCGTATCTACTGGCTCAAGCTGGCGCAGCCCGACGCCGACGGGAACCCGTATCGACTGGTGCTGGCGCTCGATACCACCCTGCTCGAATTCATCGACAGCGACGCGTACCTCGCGCCCTCGCCCGCTGACGCCCGCAACGGCCGGCCTTTTGCGCTGCCCGGCCATGAAGAGCCGATCGACTGGTTCTACCGCGACGGCTGGATCAAGGACTGGTGCCTGGAGCTGTTCAAGGATATGCACGAGCGCGCCGAGCGCAGCCGACGCGGCAGCTATTCGTTCAAGCCCTTCACATCCGAAGAGCTCCATGAATTGATGCAAGGCTCCAACGAGCATCTTGCCCGGTACAAGGCGCTGATCGATCTGCTGCACAGCCTGAACGTTCTGCCATCGTTCGCCTTTGTCGACCGTATCACCGATCCACGCCCGGACCCGGTCGATGTCGACCTCGTCCTGGACTTGGGCAACTCCCGAACCTGCGGGCTGCTGATCGAATCGGAACCCGATCAGCCTAGCGTGGATGTCAACAAGGCCTTCCGGCTGCAGCTGCGCGACCTGAGCAAGCCTGAACAGGTATATGGAGAACCTTTCGCCAGCCGCTTCGAATTTGCCCGGGCCCAATTCGGACGCGACCATCTCTCGCTGCGTAGCGGCCGCTCGAATGCCTTCGACTGGCCGACCGTGGTCCGGGTTGGCAACGAAGCGGCGCACCTGGCCGCGCGCCGCTCGGGCAGCGAAGGCGCTTCCGGCCTGTCCAGCCCGAAGCGCTACCTTTGGGATGGCGATCAGCGGCGCGATTCCTGGCGATTCAACAGCAATAGCGCAGTCGGCGACCGCTCCGACGTCGCCACCGGCGTCGCCTTCACCACCCTGGTGAACGACTCCGGCCAGCCGATTCATCGGTTGTCGCAAGTCGACTCCACGCCCGACCAGCTGTTCCCCTCGATTCGCGCGCTTTATGCCAGACGTCACCTGACCGCCTTCGCGCTGTCCGAAGTGTTCGTGCAGGCAATCTCGATGATCAACTCGCCGATGCACCGGCTGCGACGCGCCGCGAACGCGAGCCTGCCCCGGCGCCTGCGCCGGATCATCCTGACGATGCCCACCGCGATGCCGGTCGGCGAGCGAACCATCCTTCGCCAGGAGGCCGAGGCTGCCTGTGACCTTGCCTGCCTCGCGTTGGGCCAGGCGCAGATCGAGTACGCCGACGACGGCTCGCAGCGCCTGGTGTTCTCGCCCGAAGCCCGGGTGCTGCGAGGCGGTGTGCTGGGCGGGCCGGAGGTCATCATGCGCTGGGATGAAGCCACCGCGACCCAGGCGGTCTACCTGTACACCCAGCTCGCGCAGAATTACTCCGGCGACGCGCGCGCGTTCTTCGACGACATTCGCCATCCGTCGAATCAGGTCGACCCCGCCACCCGCGACACCTTGCGGATCGGCACGATCGATCTCGGCGGCGGCACCACCGACCTGGTGATCACGCAGATCGCGGCCGAAGGGCGCGGCGCGCATGTGACGCTGATGCCCGAGCAGTTGTTTCGCGAAGGCTTCACGCTGGCAGGCGACGACGCGCTGCAGCGCGTGGTGCGCGAGCACGTGATCGAGACCCTGCGCCAGGCCTTGCGCCAGAGCGGCCTGGGCGATTCCGCAGACTATGTCCTGACCCATCTCGTGGGCGGAGACCGCGGCAACATGACCGCGATCGAGCAGGTGCGCCGACAACAGTTTGCGGCGCAGATTGCCGCGCCGATCGCACTTGGCATGCTGCAGGAGTACGAGGCCTACGATCCATTGCACCCGCAGCCGGTGACGACTCGCGCCTTCGATGAATTCTTCGACGCCGACTCGCGCCCCGCCGATGAGCTGGTCAGGCACTTCAATACCGAAATCGAGAAGCTGGGGCGCAAACCGTTCGACCTGCGCCAGCTCAGTTTCTCGATCGACCTGACCGACATCGACCGCACGGTGCGCAGTGTCTTTCTCGAAATGCTTCAAGCCCTTGCGGAAATGGTGAGCCGATTCCGCTGCGATGTCCTGATTCTGTCCGGACGCACTTCGCGGCTGTCGGCGGTGCGCAGCATCCTGCTGGAATCCTGCCCGCTGCCACCACATCGGGTGATTTCGCTGCACCAGTTCCGGGTCGGCCAGTGGTACCCGTTCCGGGACTTCCGGGCGACGGTCGGCGACCCCAAGACGACCGCGGCGGTGGGCGCCATGATCTGCCTGCTGGGCGATGGACGACTGCACAACTTCAACTTCCGCTCCGACCGTCTGGAGCCGCGCTCAACCGCCCGCTACTTCGGCAAGCTCGATCTGGGCAGCCGTCTGCTGACAGCCGACGAGTTCTACGACGACCTCAACCTCGACGACCCCGAGTACCCGCTCAAGGACAAATCCTTCGAATTCCGTGGCCCGATGGCGCTTGGCTTCCGGCAGCTGCCGGTCGACTGGTGGCCGGCTTCGCGGCTCTACATGATCGACTACGCCACCCCAGACGCTGCGCGTGAGCTGAGCGCCAACACGCCCCTGAAGATCGCGCTGCGGCTGACCCGCAGCGCCACTCGCGGCGCGGCACCCGACGGCTTCGCGATTGACCGCATTGAGGATCGAGAAGGCCGACGGGTCAACAACAGCAAGCTGCGACTGCGGCTGCAGACGGTCAGCCATCAGCAGGGATATTGGCTCGACACCGGGGTTCTGTTTGAACGCTGACCGGCAACGAAGGATGCGCAGATGAGTAACACCAGCCCCCCGACCCTGCTTGTGGCCGCGCAGCGCCTGCAGACTGGCAGCGCACAGGCCCGCGATTGGGTGACCGAAGTCGCCAGGAGTGCGCGCACGGTTGCCGGTGAAGAACAGTCGCTGGTCGAGGCGACGCGCCGCTCTCAGAACCTCGGACGAAAGCTCGCGGCCTCGGCGACCCGGCGCAACTGTGTCGGCGTTTTCGGACCCAGCCAGGCCGGCAAGTCGTACCTGGTGTCGGTGCTTGCGCGCACGCCCGGCAAGACGCTGATGGCCGACTTCGCCGGCGACCTGAAGAACTTCATCTCCGAGATCAATCCGGCGGGCGATCGCGAATCGACCGGCCTGGTGACTCGCTTCACGGTCGAAAAGGGCACCCGCGACACCGCGCATCCGGTGGAGCTGCGCCTGCTCGGCGAGACCGATCTGGTCAAGGTCCTGGGAAATAGCTTCTACTCCGACTTCGACCCGAACCAGCGCAAACTCAAACCGCCTGAGGACGCAGTCGTCCGCGCCGCCATCGAGGCTCTCGAGGCGCAAGCCGGTGCCGTCGCGCCGCACCTCGACGAGATCGCGATGTTCGACATCGGCGAGTACTTCCGGGCCTACTTTCCGACGGGTGTCGAGGGCTTTCAGCGCGCCGGCTACTGGGATGCCCTGGCCCGCTTCGGGCACCTGCTTCCCCTCGAAGCGCGGGCCCGGATGTACGGGCTGTTGTGGGGCAATCTGGAGGATTTCTCGCGGCTCTTCCTCAGGCTTGCCCGAGCCGCTGAGTCATTGGGGCACGCACCCGAGGCGCGCGCCGCCATCGGCACTCTCACACCGCGCGAGTCCAGCATCATCGATGTCGAGACCTTGTCCCGACTGGGCACGCCGCAGGACGACGCCGACCTCGTGGCGGTGGTGCCGGTCCAGGCCGGCCATGCGGGCCAGCCGGCGGCCGAACGCGAAGTGAAGATCCCGCGGGCGGTGCTGACTGCGCTGATCGCCGAGGTCAAGATCGTGATGACCGATCAGCCCTGGCCATTCTTCGACCATACCGACCTGCTCGACTTTCCTGGCGCGCGTTCGCGCGAAAAGCAGGTCGACCTGCCCGCCGATACGCAGGAGCGCGAAGAGCGGGTGCGCACCATGCTCCTGCGCGGCAAGATCGCCTACCTTTTTCAACGCTACACCGAGGAGCGGGAACTCACCAGCATGCTGCTGTGCATGCCGCCATCCAACCAGGAGGTCAAGGACCTGGCCTCGATGGTCAAGGGCTGGGTCGAACAGACCCATGGCACGAGCCCGGAGCAGCGCAGCCGGATTCAATGCGCCCTCTTCCTGGTGCTGACCAAGTTCGACATGGATTTCGTCGAGAAGGAAGGCGATACCAGCGAGTCGCGCAAGACCAAGTTCGATCGGCGCCTGGACGCGTCCTTTCTGAAGCTTTACGGCCGCGATGAGTGGGCTCAGAGTTGGGACGGCAAGCCGTTCCGCAATACCCTGTTCCTGCGAAATCCCGGCATGAAGCAGGCACATCTCATCGCCTATTCGGATATCCGAACCATGCCCGATGGCAGCGAACAGCGCATCGAAGCAGGGCCGGATCCGGCGATTGCCGACAAACTGGCGCAGTACCGTGACGCATTCGAGTCATCGGCCATCTGCCGCAAGCATTTCGACCAGCCTGCCCGAGTCTGGGAGGCGGCCTTCACGCCCAATGACGGCGGCGTCTCGTACCTGGTCGAGCGCCTGGAAGCCGTCCTCGCGCCAGAGCTCAAAGCCCGCCAGATCAGCGGCCGCTTGGGCGAGCAGGCCCGTGCACTCGCCGAGCGTTTCAGGCACTTCTATCGGGCCGGAGACGACTCGTCGCGCAAGGAAAAAGAGACCGCACTGCTCGCGCTGCGGCGTCAGCTCTATGGCGCAACCAAACCGCGAAACTTCGCCAATTTTGTTCAATTGATCGCACTGCTCGTGGTGCCCGAACGCGATGTTCATGCCGCCTTTCTCAATGTGGCCGCGTTGCGCCTGGACCAGATCAAGGCCCCGGAATCCGCGCCGGAGGCCAGCACCGCCGACGATCCCTGGGACGATCCCTGGAACGATCCGTCGCCCGCATCCGCCAAAGCCCCGGCGCGAGTTGCGCCGACCGCGCAGCGCGACCGTTCGGACCTGTTTGCGCACCATGTACTCAACCTATGGATCGAACGCGTCCGGGCCCTGGGCTACGACACCGACACCCTGGCGGCGCTCGCGATCGACGCCGCCGTGATCAATGCGTTGGTGGATGAACTGGTCATCGGTTCGCATCGACTGGAGTTGGCCGACCGGATCGCAGCCGCCGTACGCAAGCAGCTGCAGGCAGCCAATGTGCGCTGGGACGAGGTCGCCGATCGCGCGACCGGTATCGCCGCCAACATCATCAACGATTATGTGGCCTTCCTCGGATTCGCCGAACTGGCGCTCGAGCAGCGCCCCGGTTTTCCTGAACCGCCCAAGAATCCGGAGCGCCGCGTCTTCCAGCCGGCTGACACCGGCGGCCTGGCGCCCCTGGGCGAACGGCGCCGCCCGCTGGAAAACGATTATTTCGTCGATTGGGGGGTGGCACTTCGCCAGCTCGGCACTGACAACGTCACTTTCGCCGGCGGGCGCGAGATCGACGACGATCAAAACCGTCGCCTGGGACTGCTGCTGGCCGATCTCGATGCCGCGCTGACGATGACGCAGTGAATCGATCATGCCGACCCAACTGATCCAGCTGCCAGGCGCCTCGTCAGGGACCGCCACGCTGCGCCTGCGTGGCGTGCCGATCGACGATCCGGCCGCAGTCGAAATCGCCATCATCCAGTTCCTGGGTGACGAAAAATATCTCGATCCGCGCAATCCGGATGCTCCCTGGAGCCCCTCCGCCTACTGGTTCCGTCCGCTGCTGCCAAGACTCGAGTCTGGCGAGGCCCTCTTCGATCTTGAATACGGCGTGACTTACCACCTGCGCGCCAACCAGCCTTACAAGCTGATGCTGCGCTCGCCGGATTCGGCAGTGACCGAGGAGCGCTTCGTCTGTCCTGCCAATCAGCGCAGACCGACCACCAAACCCGAAGGATGGCAGCCGCCACCGGCTCCACGGGGCGTGCTGCAGGCCCCAGCGGGCTCGAGGCCGGAGCCTGATCCGTCGCCGCCCGCGAGCGCGCCCGCACCCGAGCCCGTTCCAGCGCCCGAACCCGCTCCTTCTCCCGAACCCGTTTCACCACTGCCAGCGCCTGTACCTGCCGTTCCCGAGCCCGTCCCGCCGGCACCGCCACCCCAGGATGCGTCCGAGCTCCAAGCCGCGGCGCTCGAGTTGCGGCGCAAGCGCCTGCGCCAGCGTTATCTGCTGATCGGTACGGGTCTCGTCCTGATCGCCGTGTTCGCCGGAATTTCGTTGTGGCTTGGCAAGCCGCAAGTTCCGGCTGTGATTTCGCCGCCCGCTGTGGAGCAGGCCCAGCTCGATTCCCTTGAAGCCGTCCGCAAGTATCTGGCCGGAAAACCGCCGGCAGCCGATGCGGCGGCCAAGGTGGCACAGCTCGCCAGCGCCCGCAAGCTATTGGACGGGCAGTTCCTTTTGCTGCGATATGCCGCCGAACAAGGCGACATCGCAGCCGCGCGCGACATCGGACGCATGTACGACCCGGCCACCTTCAGCAAGGACTCCAGCCCGCTGCCCGAACCCAATCCGGTGGAGGCGGCTCGCTGGCTCAAGCAGGCCGCGCAAAAAGGCGACGCCGAGGCCCAATATCGCTTTGCGATGCTGCTCAAGCGCGGCGGAACCGATGAAGAAAACGCGCCGGAACAGGCCGTCTTCTGGATGCGCAAAGCGGCTGAACAGGGACACGAACTCGCTCGCAAAGAGAGCCTGCCATGATTAACCGGATGTTCTGCCTGTCGGTGCTGACCGCCATCGCGACGTGTGCAGCATTGCTGCCTGCCAGCGCATGGTCGCAAGCCAGAGCGCCTCTTCTGATCGAAGGCAAGACGACACTCTTTCAGCGGGTGCTGACACGCCCCGGTGCGACCCTCGCGCCCGCGGCGGGAGCGGCGCCCGGCAAGCCGGTGCCGACGTTTTCCGCTTACTACGTCTACGGTCACGGCAAGGCGGGGGGCCAGGACTGGCTGCAGATCGGTGGCTCGACAGATGGCAAGAGCCTGGCGTGGCTGAAGGCCAGCGACTCGGTGCCGTGGCAGCACACGATCATCGCAGCGTTCGCGAACCCGACCGATCGCCAGAGCGTTCTGTTCTTTCGCCAGCGCGACGGTTTGATGTCGGCTCTGGCGGCCGATCCGCCCGCGCTGGACAGGCTGCGCAAAGACGCGCAGGCGGCCAGGGCGGCAGCCAACGAGGGTCCGGTGCTGGCAACCGAACCGGCCGCCTGGGTGGATCTGCACAAGCGCTTCTACATGCTGCCGGTGCTCGAAGCATCGACCGTTCTGGCCAGGAATGGCGCGAAGGTCCGGGCCGTCAGGATCGCTTCGGTGACCCATGACGGCGCGCCGCAAGCCAGGCCCGCCGCCCCGTCTGTGGTGAACGAGGAGGGCATCGCCAATTTCAAGTCCGCGGTGGTCTTTGTGGTCGATGCCACGTCGTCGATGCAGCCCTACATCGATCGGGCGCGCAGCGCGATGGAAGCCATCCTGAAGGAGGCCGAACAGGCAAAAGTCAACGACCGCATTCGCTTCGGCATCGCCGCCTTCCAGGACGATCCGGCCAAGACCAAAGGCGTGGAATATCTCACGAAGATCTTCGCTGAGCCGAGTCAGCGGCTCAATCGCGAGCAGTTCCTCGCGGCGATGCAAAAGGTCACCGCCACGCGCAGCTCGACCCGGGCGTTTGCGGAAGACTCCTATGCCGCGCTCGACCTGACCGCCCGCCAGATCGACTGGCGGGCCTATGGCGGGCGTTATGTGGTGTTCGTCACCGACGCCAGCGCGCGCGAAGGCAATTCTCCGCTGGCCAGTACCCGGCTATCCACGGAACAGATGCGCACGCAGCTGCAGGAGCGCGGCATCGCGCTGTATGTGATGCACCTGAAAACCCCCGATGGCGCGAAGGATCATGCGCTGGCGACCGAGCAGTACCGGCGCCTGTCGGACTGGCCCGGCCGCGGTCCCTTGTACTATCCGGTCGAGGCGGGCGACCCCGCCAAGTTCGAGGCCGACGTCAAACGCCTGGCGAAATCCCTGGTCGATCAGGTCCGCAATCCGCAGGCACTGCTGAAGGTCCAGAAGCGACCGGAAGCACAGACCGACGGTCGCACTGCGCCCGACGCGATGGAGTCGAGCACTGCGGCGGTGGGCCGAGCGATGGTGCTGGCCTACCTCGGGCGGGAACAGTCGACCAGCGCGCCGCCTATGTACGAAGCCTGGGCGAGCGACCGCGACCTGCAGAACCCTGATATCGCAAGCCTGGCGGTACGGGTGCTGCTGACCAAGAACCAGTTGTCCGACCTGCAGACCACCTTGCGCCGCCTGGTCGAACTGGGCGAGAAACAGCAGCTCGATGGCGGCAACCTCTTCAATCAGCTGCGCAGCGCCGCCGCAGCGCTTCACCGCGCGCCCGAGCGCATCGCGCAGGGCCAGGTGAAGGACTTGCAGGCGTCGGGCCTGATGGGCGAGTACCTCGACGGCCTGCCCTACCGCAGCGACCTGATGGCCATGACGCCCGCACGGTGGGCATCCCTGCCAGTTGGCGAGGCCCAGGCGATGCTCGACAAGCTCAAATCGAAGATCGCCCTGTATCAGAGGTTTCATGACGACGTCGACCGCTGGGTGAAGCTCAATGACGCGGCTGCCGACGGTGATCGCGTCTATCCGGTGCCACTCGACTCGCTGCCTTGAGCGCCCCCCTTTGAGCACCCTGCTCGAAGTGGAAGAACTCGAATACCGGCGCCCCGCAGGGCGCCCTGGTGCCGACATGGAAGCGTCGGCTTTTTCACTGAAGGTACCGCGCTTCAGCATCGACGAAGGCGAGCGCATCGCGATCGCTGGCCCTTCCGGCTCCGGCAAGAGCTCTTTCCTAGACCTGGTTGCGCTGCTGCGCCCGCCCACCCGGGTCGCGCGCTTTCGGCTGGCCGATGTCGATGTCGCGACACTCTGGTCGCCAGCACGCCTTGATGAGCGGGTCAAGCTGCGCGCCCGCGGTATTGGCTATGTGCTGCAAACAGGCGGGCTGCTGCCCTATCTGTCGGTGCTCGAGAACGTGCTGCTCTCACCGCGGCTGCTCGGGCGCATGGACTTGACCTGGGTCGACGGTCTGCTGGAGACACTGGGAGTCGCTGCATTGCGCGGCCGCCTGCCCGCCGCGCTGTCGCTGGGCGAGCGCCAGAGGGTGGCTATCGCCCGGGCGCTCGCGCACCGCCCCGGCCTGGTGCTGGCCGACGAACCCACCGCATCTCTGGACGCGGACAACGCCGAACGGGTGTTTGCGTTGCTGGTCTCGCTGTGCGCGCGCTTCGGCACGGGCCTGATCCTGGTGTCGCACGATCGGGAACTGACCCGGCGGCACGGCCTGCTCGAGGTGCGCTGCCAGCGCAGCGGTCACGGCGCCTTGATCTCCCGATGAACCCGCGGCTGACGCAATTGCTGCGGCTTGCCTGGGCCGATCTGCGCCGCGACGGGCTGCTGTCGCTTTGCTCGGTGCTGATGCTGGCTGCCTCGCTGGCCCCGTTGCTCACCTTGCACGGACTGGAAAACGGCGTGATCGGCGCGCTCATCGAACGCCTGGACAAGGATCCTGCGATGCGGCTGGTGATTCCGGAAGTCTCCGGCGGCCAGCGCTACGACCTGGCCTGGTTCGAGCAGGTCCGGCGCTGGCCCGAGGTCGAATTCGCCATCCCCAGCACGCGCGCGATCGCGGGCCTGGTCGATCTGGTTGCCGGCACGCAGATGGCAGGCACGCCGGTACAGATCAGCCTTTTGCCGACCGCGACTGGCGATCCGGTATTGGGTGGCCATGCTCCGGCGGCCGCTCTCGATCAGCTGGTACTTTCGGCGGGCGCCGCGCGCAAACTCGGCCTGAGCGCCGGCGCCCAGGCCACGGCGGTGATCGAGAGGGTGCGCGACGGCCGCACCGAGCGGGTGATCGCGGTTCTGCGGGTGTCTGGCGTGCTCCCGCCGGAGCGGCACGACGGCGATGCCGGATTCGTCTCGTTGCCCTTTGTCGAAGCGGTACAGGCATATCGCGACGGCCACGCGGTCACTGCCCTGGGATGGAACGGCGATGGCGCCGCTCAGCCCGCGCTGAACTACCCGCTCTTTCGGCTTTACGCTCGCTCGATACGCGATGTGGCCGAACTCACGCGCCGCCTGCAGAGTCAGGGTGTCAGTTTGCTCACCCGAGAGCGGGAACTGGCCTCGTCGCTGGGTCTGCAGCGCAATCTGCGCGCGGTGCTGACGATCATCTCGGTACTCGCGGCTTTTGGCTACGCGGTGGCCATGATTGCCCTGCAGGTCGCGACCGTACGCCGCAAACGGCGCGAGTACGCGGTCCTCAAGCTGATCGGTTACGGGCGTGGCTGGCTGACTGCCATGCCAGCGCTCGAAGCCCTGATGCTCGGTGTAGCCGGCATTGGCCTGGCCTTCGTGTTTTATGCCATCGCCGCAAGCATTGTCGACCTGCGCTTCGCGGCCCATTTCGAAGCCGGTGCCAGCGCCGTGCAACTGCGCGCCGGTCAGCTCGGCTGGATCATCGGACTAAGCTTTCTCATCTCGCTGATTCCGGCTATCTTGGCAGGCCGGACTGTCGCCACAATCGATCCCGGAGATGAACTTCGTGATGTCTAGACCGCTCATCCTCGCCGCTGTCGTGTGCCTGATGCGATCCGCGACAGCGCAGACACCCTGGCCTGTCACCCAATACAACCCTCAGGCAGCGCCTGACGACGTCGTGCTGCCCATGCCATGCGGTGGCGCAATGACGTTCCGCCGGGTCAACGTGCCCGCCGCCAACGCGCTGGACGATCGGCGCGTGCAGATTGGCAGCCCGGACGGCCGCTATTCGTACGCCGAGAACACCCGCATCACCTATGTCGGTGGCGGCTTCCAGGATCCAAAACAGAAATCCCAGCGCTACTACCTGATCGGCAAGTACGAAGTCACCCAGCTGCAGTTCAGCGCACTCGCCGACACCTGCCCTGCGGTCAGTGAAACCGGCCGCCAGCCCAAGGTGTCGGTGACCTGGTCCGAGGCGGTGGCCTTCACCGCCCGCTATTCGGGTTGGCTGGTCAAGAACGCGGCGGCCAAGCTCCCCGTCGAAGAGGGCAGCGCCGGCTTCGTTCGCCTGCCCACCGAGGCTGAATGGGAATTCGCCGCGCGTGGCGGCATCGCGGTGGCCGATTCGGTTTTCGAAGAGCCCACCTACCCGATGCCTGAAGGCCTGCGTCGACATGCCTGGTACGGCAGCAGCGAGTCGGCCAATCATGAGCTCAATGCGATCGGACTGCTCAAGCCCAACCCTCTCGGGCTGCACGATGTGCTGGGAAATGTCGCGGAGTTCGTGCTCGACCCGTTCCAGTTGAACAAGCTGTCACGCCAGCATGGGCAATCCGGCGGTTACCTGGCCAAGGGTGGCGACTACGAGTCCGCGCCAGCCGACATCCGTTCGGCCTATCGCCTCGAATTCAATCCGGTGGACAAGACCGGCGAGCGTCGCTCCAGCACCATCGGCCTGCGGGTCGTGCTGGTGCCGGCGGCGCTGCCCAGCACCCAGCGGCTGCAGTCGGTCAAAACGCTTTGGTCCGATCTGCCCAAATCCGCCGCCGGCCCTGCGGCCGCCGGCGCCCCCGCCGCCGACCCCCTGAAGGAGATCGAACTTCTGGCGGGTTCGGTGACCGAACCCGCCCTGAAAACGCGTATCCAGAACCTGGGCAATGTGGTCAAGGCCAACCTGCAGTCACGCAACGAACAGCGCGACCGGTCGGCCCGCAGCGAGTTGCGGGTGGCCGCATATCTCGGCCAGAAACTGGCTCAGGAACGCGCCAACGTGCAGCGCAAGACCGACATGCTGGCGACACTCAAGAGCATGCCGGACCTGGCCAAAGAGACCCAGGCGAGCCTGGCGCGCGACCTGCAGGCACTGGACGCCAACCTGCTTTACTATTTCGACACGGTCAAGCGCCTGGGCTACGACTACCCCGGCGCGGTCACGGCTTCCCAGGCTGACATCCTCAGGCGTGAGTTTGAGGGCCGCGGCGTCGGCAGCCTCTACGAGAAGTTTGTGGAGCGCGCGGTCAGGCATGCCGACAGCGCGCGCAACGGCAAGCCTCTGGATCCCAAGTCAGTCCTCGCGGAGATGCAATAAGTGAACAAGCGCCTGCGCATATGCCTGCTGGTCTGCGCGTCGCTGGTGCTGGCCGACTGCAAGAACTTGCCGATGGGCGGCACTGACGGCTCCACCGAATCCTCCGCTGAAGCACAGATGCGGGAGGACTCGATCAAGTTCAGCGCCACCGTGATCGGCGGTGCGGCGGCCGGATGCGCGATCGGCGCGGTGGTCAGCGCACTGGGCTGCAAAGTGAGTGGCAGCGACTCGCATAAGAGCCGCCAATGCGCCTTGGCGGGCTGCGTGGTGCTGGGCGCCGCCGGCGCCGCCGATGGATACTACGTCGCCAAGAAGCAGCAGGCTTCCCGCGACAAGGTTCGCGAAACGAATGCGATCGCCGCCGACATCCGTCAGGACAATCAGCGCATTCAGGCGTTCCTCGACTCGTCCTCGGTGGTGGTCGCCGAGTCGCGCGCCAGGCTGGCGCGCATTCACGCCGACACCGCGTCCCGCAAACTCACTGCCGATCAGGCCGCGGGCGAACGCCGCAAGATCGAACAGAACCGCGATCTGATGCAGAACACCCTGGACGAGATGAAAAAGTCCCGCGATGTCTATGTGGGTGCCGCGAAACAGGCCAGCAGCGCGCAAGGCAGCAACCGTAACCTGGACAGCGAGATCCGCCAGATGAACCAGAAGATCGCCGCGCTCGAGCGCAGCGTGCGCATCATGAACACCGCCCTGTCCGTCAGTCGGTCCTGACCGCCCGGACCCGTGAGCACCGGAGCCATAGCATGTGCAAACGCCTCGCCCTCGTCCCGCTCGGAATCGCGGCGCTGCTCAGCGCGTGCACCTATATCGAAGAGCGCCGCGACCTGAATGCCGGTGGCCCGCAACAGCGAGAGACCGCGGCGCAGGCGGCCTTGGATGCGGAGCGCCAGCGGGCAGGGGGGCTGTCAGCCCGACAGGCACAGCGGCAAGACGAACTGGCCGCCCTCAACATGCGCCTGAGCGAGGCGCAGGCCGGGCTCGACGCGCAGACAAAGCGCCTGGACGAGGCGCTCAGGAACAAAAAAATCAGTATCACGCGATACAACGAACTCAAGCGTCAGGCCGATGGGTTGAAGTCGGATGCCGCTGGTTTGAAACTGCGCAACGACGCCGACCGTGCTAGCAAGGCGAACTTGGGAAATGATCCCGCCAAACTCAAACAGCTCGAAGCCCTCGAACAACGCCGGCGCGATCTCGAATCCGCGCTGCAGGCCGCCGTCCGATAGTGGCGTGGCAGCCACGTGCCTTCTATACTGCCTGTGAATCGTGTCGCGTTCGAAGCGGGGAGAAGTCGATGAAGCGTGTCGCCTTGGGTTTTGCCATCTTCCTCGTCCTTTCCGCATCGCCGAATGCTCAGACCGCGGCGCCGGCGAATGACCCGTCGCTACAAAACAGTGCAGCCCCCAGTGGCCAGATGTCCGAAGGTGAGCGGCGCTTCCGGATGATGCTGCTGCAGCGAAGCATGGGCTTTGGCGGCATCTTCGGGCCGATGATCGCGCCGCTGAACAAGCCCGGTGCGCCCAAGAAATCCTGCGGAGCCTACAGCGATCCCGCGGCCTGTGCAGCGCACCGCAATGGCGATGGCTGGGCCGCAGATCGCCTGCAGCAAAAACGCTCCAACCCTTCTGAACGCGCCTGGTACGGCGGCTGAGCGGATGCGCGGCGCCGCACCCGCCCCCCATTCGCCCCTGCTTTCGACGCTGCGCTGGCTGCTGGTCGTCCTGTCGGCGACCCTGACCCATGCTTACGCTCAGGCCTTGCCCAAAGGCATGCTGGAGGCCAGGCCGCAAGCCTGGGAAGCCGAAACACTCCAGGCAGGCGGGCACGGCCAGGGCCGCTATCTCTTCGTGGGCACACTGCGTTGCAAGAACGCCGGCGAAGGCATCGTCGGCGCCCGCCTGCTGCGTTCGCAAGTCGTGGACCTGCTGCAGATCGGCTGCGCCCGGGCAGAGTGCACGGACGACAACGACTGCGAATGGAAGCAGCTCGATCGCGGGGCGTACGCCGGCAAGCCGTCCGACAAATCGGGATCGTCGATCGCGGTCTGCCCCAGGGATTCGATGATCTCGGGCTACCGGGCACGGCTGAAGATGGCCGGGTCGCTGGATTATTTGGCCGATCTGCAGTTCGAGTGCGCGCTGGTGATCGCACCGGCGATCGGCGCCGAACAGGGCGCGCCGGACGGCGGCGTGCCGGTGTCGGACAACAAGCGATCCTGGTTGCCGTTTCCGGCGTCCGACAGCGCTGCGGGCGCCTCGCCAGACTCCGCACCGTGGCCGATAGAAGCGCGCTGCGCCCAGCGCGCCGCCACCGGCGTGTCGGTCGCGGTGGGTGTGTTCACCCCAACCGGACAGCCCGCGATCCAGGCGCTGTCGCTGTTCTGCACGAAGGTAGCGCCGCCGGTGGGGTCGCTGCCATCAGGCCGATGAAGTTCAACAGTCCGGCTTCTGCTGCAGCAGCAGGGCTCGTTTCAGACAGGCCAGATCGCGGCGCGCGCGCGCGAGAGTGTAACGTTCCGGCCCAACGGGCGGGGCCAGGCCGTTGTCCCTGTCCATCAGGTACCCCGCCTTCGGATTGATCGGCTTGCCCACCCGGGTCAGCGGCGGATCGATCAGGTAGTTTTCGAGTAGGTGTGAATTCATCAGCGGCGAGTAGAGACCGGCGTCGCAAACCGTGTCGTTGGCCGGTCGGCACAAGTCCTTGGGCGGTCCGAGGTTCATCATGTCGATCAGTGGCGAGCCAATGAAGGGCGGGCTTGGACGCAATTCGAACAGGGTCTGACCGTGCGCAAGATCTTTGGCTTTCCAGGGCCACAGGGCCGGAAGGTTGGCGGCGAATGGCCGCTTGCCGTAGAGGATCGGGCTGGAGGCCAGCGCAATGATCGCGTCGTCCTTGCGGGTGAAATGGCGCAGGCGCAGATCGGGGAAATTGCCGGGCAGCGACCGGTAGTCGGTCGGCGAGGCGAAGGCCATGATTCCCAGTCGCTCCTCGTACAGGCTGCGGCCGAGCTGCCCCTCGAGAAAAGCGAGCCGATAGGCCAGCCCTTCGCCGAAGAAGTTGCCCTGCGAGTGCACGATCAGCACGAAATAGTTCTTCGCGGCGCCCGCTGAGGACTTCGCACGCTCGGCCTCGAAACGCTTGAGCAGCAATTTCGCGAACGCTGCAACGTCGGGCTGGGTGGCGGCCTGGGCAGCGGTGTTGTTCGATGAGGACTGCAGGAACGACTCCAGCAGGTCGCCTGGCGCGAGACTGCCGGTGAAGCTGCCCGCCCGGAACGCGTCGCCCGTGCACAGCAGCTGATAGAACTGATACTCGAGCGGGCCGCCGGGCAGGCGCTTGCGGGCGAGGTCCTCGCAGAACGCGCCACGCTGCGTGCCCGATCGGTTGTAGGTTTCATCGCGCATCACATCGCGTTCATTGGCCACACGGATCGGCGGATAGGAGCCTGGCAGCGCCTTTTCGCCGGCCGGCACCCGCGCGCCTTTGGCACCGAGATCGAGCAGATTGCTCTTGATCAGGTTGTAGTCCCATTGATAGTTTCCACGCCAGGCCGGTCGCCACTGGGGATCCTCGTGGGGCGTATTGATGCCATTGATGTAGTAGTAGTTGAACACCGGGGGCAGTGCGCAATCGCAGTTCTTTGCACCGGCGGAATCGTTCGCAGCTGTTGTCCTCTGCCGTGCGAGGCTATCGGCCGACGGGGCTTGAGCCGGGCAGGCGCAGCGCCTGGCGAGCGGCGGCTGCGGGGGTGGCTCGGGTGCACGATGCGGCGCGAACGCCGGACCGCAGGGAATATTGCGGCGAGTACCCCCGTAGGGCTGTGGAATGACCCGGCCGTCCGGCGTCTGCTGGCAGTAGACGCTGTCGTCCTGCTGGGCCTGCTTGCCGGTGCGCCCGGTGGTATTGCCGCCACCGTAGGGGCTGGGCGATCCGCGGCTGCTGAACACATCGCCTTGAGCATGGACCGGCGCCAAGGGGCACAACAGACAGGCGGCCAGCAGGCCGCCGGCAGCCGTCGCGCCCGCCTTCAGCAACTTGAACATCTCTCGTCCGCAAACCGATTCATCGTTGGACCTCTCCATGCGTGGCCTGGCATCGAAGCCGTACGCCGGCAAGTTCTATTTCGACGCCCAGAGGCCGGAGCGCCGAGCAACCGGCCGATTGACAGCCGCCCAGCGGATCTCACGCTCGTCAGCCGACTGCCCCGTGTGCTCCCGGAACCACTCGCTCACGCGAGCTTTCAATTCCGCTTCGCTGACGGAGGTCACGCCGAGTCCGGAGAACCGCGGCGCGGCATCCCCGCTGTAGGCGCCGGCACCGCTGCCCGAGTACGCGAAGCGGCCCATGTAGAGGGCGTTCTCCCCGTTTGCGTACCCTTTGGGCCTGAGCGTGCGGTATCGCGGATCGTTACGCATGTACACCCAGTCTCCCGGCACCATGTCGCTGATCCGGATCGTGCGCCCGCCGAATGAAAGACGCTCGATGTTTTCGAGGATCGATCGGTACCTGGGCGTGGCATTCAGCCCCTCGTCCGGCAGGCCGAGAAACAGCAATCCCTTGGGATGGACCGCGTCGAATTCGACCCGTGACACCGCACTGGCAACCCCGGAAAAGATTGCCATCTGAACGGAGGTGAGACAGTCCGCCCGATGATGGCGATCCCAGGCGCCACCCAGCAGACCGTCGCGGGGACGTTCCAGATCCCTGATCGATTCGTAGGCCCCCGAACCCTCGACCGTGTGGAAGACTTTGCCACCGGCACCCGCCGGATAGTCCTGAGCGGTCCAATGCTTCGAATAGATATACATCGGGTGGAGCGGATCGTAATAGGCGAAGCGATCTTCGATGCCGCGCATGTATCGAATCGCCGCAACCCGCAGGTTGAAATTCTTTATTGCCTCGTCCATCGTCATGAAAACGAATGGCATGGCCGTTGTGTGATTCATCGCATCAAATATTTGCCTGCGCAGTGGATCCTGGATCTTCTCGACCGCTGCCTTCGTGTTCGCACTGTCGAACTCGAGCTTTCTGCTCTTCTTCACCTCGGGTGCCACGATCAGGTGCTTGATGTAGCAGCCGAAGTTCTTGTCGGTCTCGGCCATTGGCAGACCCTTGATGATCAGCCGCGGGGTACCTTTGTTTGCAACCGGAACCAGGAAGCCGGGCGCAGCGCCCTGGCCGTTCGCCCGCACTGATTCGAGGGACACCGGCTGCATGCCGGCAATGCGATGGACCGCAGCGTTGCGAACGCCCTGCCTGGAAGGAAACGTCCCGGCCAGAGTCAGGCACTCATCGGCCCTGTTGACCGCAGGGGGCCGCTGAACGAAATTTGGCCCGCAAGGAATGTTGCGTCGTGTGCCTCCATAGGGCTGCGGGATCACTCGGCCGTCGGGCATCTGCTGGCAATAGACACTGTCGTCCTGAACGGCTTGTTTGCCGGTGCGCCGCGTGGTGTTGCCGGCGCCATATGGAGTGGACGGACTGCCACTGCTGAAGACATCGCCTTGTGCAAACGCCGGCACGCGCGAGACAGCCAGCCCGGCTGCCAGCGCAAGGCCCTGCACGAACAAGCAGGTCAGCCCCCGCGAACGCGGGCGACGAGCGGCTATCGGATGCATCGCTGACGCCTCCTTTTGAGCAAGACATCTTCGCGCGAAGCCGCGATCCGCTCAAGCCACCCAGACAGGGGGATCGGCTTCCGACGTCCGACGTGAACCCTCTCTGTCAGTCAGTCGGCCCTTCTTCCGGACAACCCGCCGACCGGAGCGCGTGCCCAGCCGTCGACCGCGATGCGGGGCGGCACGGCTTGCCCGGACCGGACGCCTCGTCGCCGACTACCTGGCGCAACGCGTCGGCATCGGCGTCGCACCCTGCCGGCACTGCACGCGCATCGGCCGGATGCCACCACCGATTTCCGGACGCGCGCGCTTTGCGCAACGCCAGGAATCGGGGAAGATCGCTGGCTCACACCCACCGACATCGGAAACCCCATGGCACGCGTGCGCTGCATCACCGAAATGGGCATGGGCGTCGACGTCCATGGCCGCGACGCGACCAAGGCCGCCCGGCGCGCCGTCTCGGATGCGATTCGCCACAGCAGCCTCGGGTTCTTCCGGATGATGGGCAAGACCGCCCACGACATGTTCGTCGACGTCACCATCGGCGTGCCCGACCCCACCCAGGTGGACACCGCCGCGGTGGCCGCCGAACTGCCCTACGGCACCGTCACCGTCACCGCCGTCCGGGGCGGGCTCGAGATCCCCGCCGAGAACGGCGGCGACGCGATCATCATCGCCAACGCGGCGGTGATCGTGAGTCTGGAAGACGGCAAATCCACCTGACCCCCTCGTACACGACCAGGAGAACCGCATGATCAAGCTGCATGGCATGGTGCTGAGCAACTACTACAACATCGTCAAGACCGCTCTGGCCGAAAAGGGCATCCCCTACGAAACGGTCGCCGCCCGGCCCTCGCAGGACGCCGCCTACCTGGCGATCAGCCCGATGGGCAAGATCCCCTGCATCCAGACCGAGGCCGGCTACCTGGCCGAGACCCACGCGATCCTCGACTACCTCGAGGAGATCAAGCCCTCGCCGGCGATGCTGCCCTCCGACCCCTTCGCCCGAGCCAAGGTGCGCGAGCTGGTGCAATCGATCGAGCTCTACGTCGAACTGGTGGCGCGCCGGGGCCTGGGCAGCCTGTTCGGCCAGGAGGTGCCGGCATCGGTCAAGGAGGAGATCGCGCGTGATCTGCCCAAGGGCCTCGCGGCGGTGGCCAAGCTGGTGAAGTTTTCGCCATGGATTGCCGGCGACCAGTTCACCTACGCCGATCTGTTCGCGTTCTGGGCGTTTTCGCTGGCCAACCTGCTGGGCAAGCAGAATGCCGGCATCGACGTGCTGGCCGCGCTGCCCGGCGCCCAGGCCTGGTACGACACGATGGCCGCGCGCGACAGCATCAAGCAGGCACTCGCCGACCAGGCGGCAGCCCGCAAGCCCAAGGCCTGATAGCCCGGCCCGAACCTGCGGCCCGATCCCCCGGGGCCGGCGCACCGGCCGGCCGCGCCGCGCGCGGGCCTCTCGTGCGGCCCCTCCTCGCCAAGGCCCACCAAGGACCTCCGATGAAAAAAGACAGCCCCATCTTCTGGACCAAGTCCCGGGTCGAACTGCGCGCCGCCGGCTTCGAGCCGGACCACGCCGCGCAGACCAACGCCGTGGTCACGATCGCCAGCGCCTACACCAACGCCCATCGCTGCAACAACCGGGTGCGCACCATCACCGACCTGCTGGTCGAGATCCTCGCGCAGCGTGGCGGCCAGGGGCTGATCGTCGGCGCGCCGGCGGTATCGGACGCCCTCACGCAAGGCACGCCCACCGCCGGCTACAGCCTGGTGTCGCGCGATGTTGCCGCCGACTGCTTCGAGATCGGCCACTACGCGCATCACGGCGAGGCGATGATCGTGATCTCGGGCTGCGACAAGACCGGCGCGGCCGCGCTGATGCCGCTGGCGCGGACCAACGCCTTCGGCCTGGTGCTGTACCCGGGCACCAGTTCGCCGGGACGGGTGCCATTCGAACCGTGGGCGAGCAAGGGCAACAACCTGACGATCATGGACTACGCCGAGGGCCGGGCCTCGCAGGAGGCCGGCCGCATCACCGCGCAGGAACTGCTCGAACTCGAGCGCAACGTCATGCCCGGCAGCGGCACCTGCGGCGCGATGTTCACCGCCAACACCATGAGCACGATCGCCGAGGCGATCGGCATGATGCTGCCGCGTGGCGCCTCGCACCCGGCCGACTACGATGCGCAAAGCGACATCCACGCCGATGTCCGTGCCCAGGCCCATGCCTCGGTCGACGCGCTGTATCGGCTGATCGCCGCAGGCATCCGGCCGCTGGACATCATGACCGAGCGCGCGTTCGAGAATGCGATCACAACCGTGTATGCGATGGGCGGATCGACCAACATGTACCTGCACCTGCTGGCCATCGCGCGCGAGGCCCAGGTGCCGATCACCATCGAGCGCATCCAGCAGGTGGGCGAACGCGTGCCGCTGATCTGCAACCTGCAGCCGCACGGCCAGTACGCGATGGCCAGCCTGCATGCGCTGGGCGGGGTGCCGGTCGTCATGAAGGAGCTGCTGCGCCACGGCTTTCTGCATGGCGACCTGATGACCGTCACCGGCAAGACGGTGGCCGAGAACCTTGCCGACGTGCCGACGCTCGAAGCGCTCGGCGCGCAGGACGTGGTCGTGCCGGTGAGCCGGCCCACCGCGCGTCCCAACAACCACATCAGCGTGTTGAAGGGCAACATTGCGCCCGAGAGCTGTCTGCTCAAGCTGTCGGGAAAAACGCTCGAAAAAGGCGAGTTCCGCGGCACCGCGCGCGTGTTCGAGTCCGAGGCCGACACCATGCAGGCCATCCGCGCCGGCCAGATCGTGCCGGGCAATGTGATCGTGGTGCGCAACGTGGGACCGGTCGGCGGACCCGGCATGCCCGAGATGGTGATGCTCACCATCCAGCTGCAGGGGCGCGGACTGGCCGAGGACGTCGCGCTGATCACCGACGGCCGGTTTTCGGGCGTCTCGCACGGCATCCTGATCGGCCACATTTCGCCCGAGGCGGCGCGTGGCGGCCCGATCGCGGCGGTACGCGACGGCGACACCATCGTCATCGATCCCGGCGCGCGCACGCTGAATCTCGATGTGCCCGATGCCGAGATCGCCCGGCGCATGGCCGACTGGCGCGCGCCCGATCGGGCCGACAAGGCGCGGCCGGGTTCGGTGCACGACAAGTACATCCGGCTGGTGTCTTCGGCGCACTACGGATGCGTGCTGTGACAAAGGCGGCCCAGCGCTGTTCCTGCTGGGCTGCACGCTGTTCATGCGGATCAGCGATGAGCGCCGCACACCGCCGCTATCGCACACAGCCTCGCGGCACTTGGCGCGCTGCCACGGTAGCGATGACTCCATGCGATGCCCCTCGCGCGGAGTCGAGCCTACGGCGCGTGTTCTTCATCTTCGGTTAAAAGCAGATCTATCTGCGCCTTTAACCGGGCTTTGTCCGAGGTAAAGAACGGCGTCGGGATCGTGAGCCATGCGCGGCGTCCACCGGGCAACCGAATCGGAATCTGATCCATCCCTTCGTCCATTGCAGGCCACGTGGGATAGGCCTCTTTGGGTGGTGCTCCGGCTGCGCCAATTTTCCCGGTTGGCGGAGCAGGTGGCGCGAGTTCGATGGAAGATTCGCGCTCCTCGCTCGGAGGATCTTCGTCAATCACCGGTTCGTCTTCGCGGGCCCCTCCAACGTACTCCACGGAGCGCCGAAACGCGCCGAGAGCCCCTTCGGCGGCCGCCGGATTGAATCCGCGTTGGATCAGTTCATACCGCAAGTTTGCGTCGGAGGGCAGACCACTCTCGTATTTGTCGAGAAGCTCCGCGTACAGCTGTGGCTTTCGCAGAAATGAGACCAGCAATGATCTGCGCTGACGTTCATCGGGGGCGAACTTGAAGTGCTCGAAATTCTTTGTGACTGCCAGGAATCCCTCCTTCGGCCGCTCCAAGAGCCCGTAGTACCGCAGGCTTGCGAGGGCCGACATGGCCGAACCGTTGTTCGCCCCTTTATAGCCGAGGTTCTGAGCGACCACGTCCGTAGGCGCAGCGTGAAGCCGCTCCTTGTCGTACGCCCGCTGCACTCGATCGATTGCTTCGTCCAACGCCATCGATGGTGCTCGAGGGCTCTTCTTGCGAACAACTTGGTTCATACGATCAATCCTTTCGTATAGAAAACCATGCTTTCAATCGCAATCAATAAATTATACTACTTAAATGCGCTATAACTGCGTTAATACAAGAAAAGTTCATATAAATCAATGAATATTCGGTTCGTACATACTGAGCATACATAGAGCATGCGATATTCGCGATTAGCGAATACGAAACAATCTCGGTTGACAAGGTCAAAACCCGAGCATAATTTGATCGCGAATAGCGAATACTGCAGACTCTATGATCACTTACCGCAAACAGCCTTGCCTGAAGCCTCAAGACTTAGTCGTGGCGCTCAAGATCGCCATTGGGGGAGATATCGCGCCAAGCTTCGCTCAACTAGCACGGGAACTGTTTATGTCCGCATCGGAGACTCATGCGGCCGCTCAACGCGCAATCACCTCACGATTGCTTGAACATCACACAGGGTCGTTGAGTGCCAATCGAGCGTCACTGCAGGAATTTGTACTGCACGGGTTGCGATATGCGTTTCCCGCGGTCGAAGGCCCCGTGACAAGGGGGATGCCAACCGGCGTCAGCGCGCTGCACCTGAGCGGGATGTTCGACCAATCCAGGAGCCTGCCTCAGGTGTGGCCGGACGCAGGAGGCGAAGTCCGAGGACCATCGCTGTACCCCCTTTATCCAACTGTCCCGGCAGCATGCCGAGTCGATGACGATCTCTACCGTGTGCTTTCCGCACTCGATGCGTTGAGAGGAGGGGCGGCGCGCGAGCGAGAAGTGGCTCAGCGCGAAATCATCAGGATACTTTCGTGAGCCGAGACCCAAACATCAATACCGTCGAACTAGCTGCCGCTGCACTCGGTGCACTGCTGGATGACTTCGTATTGGTGGGTGGCTGCGCCGTCGGACTGCTCGTCACGGATCAGGCACGAGCCCTCGTGAGGCACACCATTGATGTCGATCTACTGACGGAAGTGACATCAACCAAGGACTACTACGAACTGAGCGAACGGCTGCGTTCGCTAGGCTTCTCAGAACAGCCGACAGACGAAGTCATCTGTCGATGGGCATACAAGGCGCTGCTGATTGACGTGATGCCGACCGACTCGAAAGTTCTCGGATTCGCGAATCGCTGGTATCCGGAGGCCGCACGATACGCATCCCTGATCGAACTCCCCAGCGGACGAAGCATGCGGCTGATCACTGCTCCGCATTTTCTGGCAACCAAGTTCGAGGCCTTCGCCGCGCGAGGGGCGGGCGACTATCTACACCACGACATGGAGGACATCGTCACTGTCATAGACGGCCGAGAGTCAATCGTCGCAGAAGTACTAGCCTGTCACGCGAACGTGCGGAATTTTCTGGTGGACGAGATCGATGCGCTGTTGGCCGATTCGCAGTTCGTCGATCGAATCACTTGGCTCTTGCCGCCGGATAATCTAGCCGCGAGATTTGAAGTCGTCATGGACCGCATGAGGAGAATCGCTGGCTTATAGCCGCACAGATGCCCCCTCAACCTGCGTTCAAGGCACGTCGACGATATCCCCCGGCGGCCCTTCGTGATGAGGATGCGTGACGTGCGCCGGATGCACCGGGCTGCCGCCTACCGGCACCTTGCGCTTGAGGAACTCGATGACCGCATGCGCGAACACGTCGTTGCGGTCGCCGGCCACCATGTGCCCGGCACCCGTGACGTTGACGTACTCGCTATGCGGACACAACGAGAGGAAGGTCTGCGCGCCCTCCTCGCTGAGCAGGTCCGACAACCCGCCGCGCACCAGCAGCGTCGGCAGGCTCAGATTGCGCGAGCAGGCTTCGAGCCGCTCGCGGCGTTTGTCCATTACCTGCCGGCCTGCCCGAAAGCGCGGGTCCCAGTGCCAGTGATACTTGCCATCGGCGC
Organism: Burkholderiaceae bacterium; assembly: GCA_016710525.1. Taxonomy (GTDB): domain Bacteria; phylum Pseudomonadota; class Gammaproteobacteria; order Burkholderiales; family Burkholderiaceae_E; genus Quisquiliibacterium. Next base: position 22,608 of record JADJVQ010000003.1, on the reverse strand, counting down.
CCAGCCGGACGTTCTTGGCCAGGCCCGCCACATTGCGCGGGCGTGTGCGATGCGGCTGGTAACTGGCGATCGCATCAGCCACTTCATCCAGCGAATCGAAGCCCTCCGGCTTGCGGGTCATGAACGCCTGGATCTTGCCGACCCCTTCGGCTTCGATGTGCGGGCCGACATCGACCAGCACCAGCGCGGTGGCATCGACCCGATCCTCGCCCACCGCGACCAGGCTGGTGCCCCCGCCCATCGAGGCGCCGACCAGCACCGGCCGGCGATTGCCCAGCGCCGCCACGACGCTTTCGAGGTCCTCGACCATCACGTCCTGGCCGTACTGGCCGTCGGGCGCCCAGTCGGAGTCGCCATGACCGCGGGCATCGAAGGCGACCGCGAAGTAGCCGGCCGCGCCCAGGGTTTCGCCCGCGCCCTTCCAGGCATGCCGGGTCTGCCCGCCACCGTGCTGCAGGATGACCAGCGGTCCGGCCGGATCGCCCCAGGAGTCGCCGGCGATGCGAACTCCCCCGGCACCGGGCCACAGATGCATGGGGGTGGGTGTACCGGGAAGTCGGGTGCCAGCGCTCATGGATTCTGCCGTCAGGTTTTCTGTTTCACCAGCAGGGCGAGGATCGCCTCGAGGTGGTCGTCTGCCATCTGCTTCAGTTCGTCGTCGGTCCGGTCCTGCACCGGGTGCGGAACGAACACATACGCCGGATCGGTGCCCAGCGCCTTCGATTGCACGGCAGCGGCATCGATGAACTCGGTGGTGGCCACACCGACCGAAGGAATTCCGTTGGCCTCGAGATCCGCCAGGTCATGCGTACAGCACGACGTGCAGGAGCCTCAGTCCGCCAGACCTTCGATCACGACATTCACTTCACCCACCATCTGCTGGCGCAGCGGCAGCGGCGCCGGCTTGGCGACGGTCGGCTTCATGTAGCGCTTGACCGTGAGGCCGCGCTGCGTCAGCAGCGCATCGAGCCGGTCGAGGAAAACATCGCCGCGAGGCTTGGAAATATCCAGCAGGCCCACGGTCAGCCCTTGCAGCTGCTCCGGTCGGACCAGCCTTGCTCGCGACGACGGGCTTTGTTCCGCCGTCGGATCCAGTACGGATGTCACGATTTCACCTCCCTGGTTACAGGTATCGATCCGGCGAACCCTCCGCCGGACCAGCCACCGATGATGCCGGAGAACATGCCGGCACCGCCCCCCGCGCGGACGATGAACAGTCCACCCGGGCGAAACTTGTTTCGGGTCGTTCCGATAACCGACGGGCCGTAGCCTTCGTCGATGCCCTTGGCGCCCCGGACCAGCTGGTCGCCGGGGATTTCGCACAGGCGATGGAGCTCTTCGAGCAGACGCGCCTTGCTCCATCCCGCGGTCCGGAACGTGCGCTCGTGTTCGGGGCAGACCACCATCAGCGCATCGCAGGCAGGGGCCAGCTTGACGTTGTGGATGGCCTTGAGCGACTCGGCCATGCTGTGGGCCAGGCTCTCGGGTGTTCTGGACTTCTGGTCGACGATGCCCTGCAGGCCGAATCCGGCGAACACGGTCACGGCCGACACGCCGCGCGCCACGCCGAAATCGGTGGACAGCGGCTCCCACGAGGAGCCTTCCTCGTCTTCTGCAAAACAATAGGTGTACTTGCCGGGATTGCCGAGCGTGGCGCGATCGACTTCCTGGGGCCGGCCGCCGCCGACGTTGCGGATGATCAGCTGTACCGCACGGCCGATGGTCGCATTGGCCCGATTGCCCTGGCCCAGCGCATTGCCGCGCGAGTTCATCGAGATCTGGCGGCGGATCGGGCCGTTCACGATCAGCACCGGACCGACGAACATGGTGGTCGCCAGCACGCCGTGCATCGTGAAGGCCGGATCGAGCACGGCCTCGACGGCGGCCAGCACCACCGGCAGGTACTCGGGCTTGCAGCCCGCCATGACCGCGTTGATGGCGACCTTCTCCACCGTCAGCGGCGCGAGGTTGGGCGGGCACAGGCCGAGCACTTCCTTCGGGTCGCGGGTCGTGCCGGCCAGCATGCGCATCATGCGTTTCCGGGTGGGCGGCACCACGGGCAGGCCGTCGGTCCAGCCGCGTTCGTAGATGGCCTCGATTTCGTCCTCGTCGTCGCCGAAATCGACGCTGCGGGCCGTCAGTCCGGTCTGCCCGAAGCGGATCCGCAGGTCTTCGAGCGCGCCAGGCTCCTGGTTGAGCGCGCCGCAGCCGGGACGCACGGCAGGCAGCCCTTCGCCCAGGCCCGGCACGCCGCTGACGCGCTCCCATTCGGCGCGGTCCCAGCCGTAGGTTCGAGCGGTTTCCTGACCTGCGACCCGACGGATCAGGGTGGGGACGATTTCGATGCCCAGCGTATGGGACACGTTCAGGGCAGTGTCATCGACCCGCGCGGCAACCGCTTCCGGGAATCCCGGATCGTCCTGCGTGAAGACGGTCAGTCCGATGGCGCCGGACAATCGCGCGAGCACCGACGCGGTGAGCTCGCAGGTCGGGCAGTCGCGCTTGACCACCGCGATCAGGCCGTCGGCGGGCACGGTCACTTCGGGTGCGGACATTCGATCTCCCCAGGCAGGCAACGCGCACCACCACGGCGCGCATCGGCCAGTCTACGTGCAGCCGCCATAGGCGGTCGAGGGCAAGCGCCCGCGCCGCCCTCGGCGGTTGGGGTATTGCGTCGAAATCGAACCCCGTCGCGCTGCCCCGTCGGCTGGCCCGGTCCGGCAGCGGACACGACCGCCCGTCGTTCGGCGGGGACATTCCATCGCAGGCGTCTCGCGCTGAACGCGCCGCACCCGATATGCCTGTCGGGTGGCCGGCACCTTGACGGCTGCACGGGGCGCCGTGCGCGCTCATGCACCGGTGTCGGGTCACACGCCACCTGGCAGGTCCACGAAGGCTCCACGACCAGTGCGACCGGGCTCTCGCGATCGGGACCCTCGCGCGCAGAACAAGGAAATTGTCGGCCATGAAAGTCCTCCATCGCGGCCTGGTCGCCGCCTCGCTGGCCCTGTCCGCCTTGGCGTACGGCGGCCCTGCCTGCGCCGCATACACCGACCTGGGCCAGTACAACACCGACATTCGCAAGGCCCGCGACGACGTCAAATCCCGCCTGGAAATTCACCTCAAGTTCCTGCGCGATTCATACGACGAGGCGATCGCCAGCAAGAACGAGCCGATGCTGCGGCTCGGCCTGAAGGAGAAGCTCAATATCGCGATCCACGACTACATCGCCTTCTCGAAAGACCCCAACGTCAATCGGGACGATGCGGTCCGGATCGGTCAGGCGCTCGAAGCGCTGCGGATCGCGATCCTGGCCGGCCCGGAACAGGTTCGCAAGGCGATTCTCAACGAGCCGGCACCCAAGGATGTCTATTCGGGCAAAGACCGCAACGACATGAAGTCGCAGATCGTCTCGGCCTGGAAGGAACGTTACCCGGGCGAGGAGATCGTGGCGATCCGCTTCGACCGCGACCAGTGGGAGCGCAGGCGGGAGCGCAACTGGATCGAGAACGGCAAGTACTTTCAGAACGTGGATGTGTCGACGCTGACCGTGCGGGTGATCGTGCGCAAGGACGCCGAGACCGCGACGATCTACGGCATCCACATGCAGCGCGACAACGACAATCCGGGCAAGGGTCCCCAGGTCGGGCGCAAGGGCATCTTCGAGCCCAAGGACATCCTGCTGGCCAATGTCAGATAACGCCTGCGGGAGGACGCGACGCGCTTCCCGGCCGAAGGCCAGTTCAAACTTCGGGAAGGCACGCGCCGGGGATCGGGCAGGCCCTAGTAAGATGCGCGCAACACCGAAGCTGGGGAATACGCGCCATGACCAGAACCGTCCTGCTGGACCGATTCGCGGGTGACAGCCACCCCCGCCTGACCTGTAGCGCCGACGTCGCGGCACTGGAAGCGGTGCCCTATGCCGAGCGCATCGCGGCGGCCAGCACGTTCGACGCCATCCGGCTGGGCGCCGCCCACAACCCCGATGCGCCGGCGATCCAGTTCCTGCCCAACGCCAGCGAACAGGACACGCCGATCGTGATCAGCCACGCGCAGTTCATCGCGCGGGTCACCCAGGCGGCCAACCTGTTCCACGGGCTGGGCGTGGGCCCGGGCGACGTGGTGAGCTTCCTGCTGCCGCTGCTGCCCCAGAGCCTGTTCACGCTGTTCGGCGCGCAGGCGGCGGGCATCGTCAATCCCGTCAATCCGCTGCTCGAACCGCACCAGATCGCCGAGATCCTCGAGGCGGCCCAGACCAAGGTGCTGGTCACGCTCGGGCCTACCGAGGGCACCGACATCTGGGAGAAGGTCATGAAGGTGCGCGGCGGCCTGGCGCACCTGAAGGCCATCGTGCAGGTCAACGGGCCGGGCGATCCGGCCAACGGCATCCATTCGTTCGACGCGCTGATCGGCCAGCAGCCGGCCGACCGGCTGGTCAGCGGCCGGCAGATCGCCGCCAGTGATGTCGCCGCCTACTTCCACACCGGTGGCACCACCGGCACGCCCAAGCTGGTCCGCCACACCCATGCCAATCAGGTCTACCAGGCCTGGGCCTGCAACCTGGTCCTCAAATCGACACCGGGGCGCAATCTGCTGTTCGGCATGCCGCTGTTCCATGTCGGCGGCTCGCTCAGCCAGGCGCTGGCGGCGCTGTCCGGCGGCAACTGCCTGGTGGTGCTGTCGGCTGCGGGCTGGCGCAATCCGGCGGCGCTCAAGCACCTGTGGCCTCTGGTCGACCGCTACAAGCCCGAACTGCTGAGCAGCGTGCCGACCATCCTGGCGGCGGCGCTGATGTCACCGGTCGGCGCAGCTGACCTGTCGAGCCTGAAGTACTGCGCCGGCGGCGGGTCGGCCATCCCTGTGGCGGTGGCCAGCGCGCTGCAGGACAAGTTCAAGACGCCGGTGATCGAGGTCTACGGCATGACCGAAACCGCCAGCGTGCACACGCTGTCGTACCCGGAGCGGCCGATCCGCCTGGGTTCGGTCGGCCATCCGGTGCCCTACAGCCGCGTGCGCATCGTCAAGATCGACGCCGACGGCCGCTACCTGGGCGAGTGCGCCACCAACGAGATCGGCGTGGTCTCGATGGCCGGCCCGGGCGTGTTCAGCGGCTACCTGAACGAGGTCCACAACCGCGGCGCCTTCGTCGAGCCCGGCTGGGTCAATTCGGGCGACCTGGGCCGACTCGACGAAGACGGCTACCTGTGGATCACCGGCCGCGCCAAGGACCTGGTCATCCGCGGCGGCCACAACATCGACCCGATGCCGATCGAGGAGGTGTTCTACCAGCACCCGGCGGTCGCGCTGGCGGCAGTGGTCGGCCAGCCCGACGCCTATGCCGGCGAACTGCCGCTGGCCTATGTGCAGCTCAAGCCTGGCGTCACCCTGGCCGCCGGCGAGCTCGAGCACTGGGTACGGGAGCGCACCCCGGAGCGGGCCGCGGTGCCGGTGGCAATCATTCCGATCGACCCGATGCCGCTGACCGGCGTGGGCAAGGTGTTCAAGCCGCAGCTGCGCTGGGACGCCGCGCGCCGGGTGTTCGCGCAGGCGCTGGCGCCGCTGGCCGACCAGGGCATCCGCGCCGAGGTGAGCGTGGGCGCGCACGGCACACACGGCAGCCTGGCCACGGTGACCATCCACGGTGTCGCGCCGGGTAACCGCGAGGACATCGCGAAGCAGGTTCACGAGCGGCTCGATCCATTCGTGATCCGCCACCACATTCAATGGTCATGACATGAAGCTGATCCTGATCCGACACGGCCTGCCGGTGCGCAGCGACTCCTCGGCCGATCCCTCGCTGGCGCCGCAAGGCGTGCGCCAGGCCGAGCAGATGGCCCGCTGGCTGCACGACGAAGGCATCGATGCGCTGTACAGCAGCCCGATGCGCCGCGCTCGAGAAACCGCCGAGCCGCTGGCCGCGCTGACCGGCCTGACCCCGCGCGTGATCGAGGGCATCGCCGAATACGACCAGGGCAGCGGCCGATACGTGCCGATGGAAGAGCTCAAGCGCACCGACTATGCTGCGTGGCAGGCGGTGGTCGCGGGCGGGGGCGTGGACGACATCGCCGCATTCCGCGAACGGGTGGTCACGGCGCTGCTGGCGGTGACCGCCGAGCACCGCGGCGGCACGGTGGCGGTGTGCTGCCACGGCGGCGTCATCAATGTCTGGAGCGGCCATGTTCTGGGCCTGGCGCCACGGCTGTTCTTCGAGCCGCACTACGCGAGCATCCATCGCTTCCTGTGCTCGAGCGCGGGGCATCTGACGGTGGGCAGCCTGAACGAGACCGCGCACCTGCAGCTGGACTGAACGACGCGCTGGCGCTTCGGAGCCGTCGCTTCGTAGCCGGCGCCAAGTACCGCCAATGCGCCGAGCGCTGCCCATGCGCCGAGCCGCCCGGCCCCTGCGCGGTCCGCATCGCGCGCCTACGTCCGAAGAACCACTGGCGGCACGGGCGTCAGGCGGCGCAGCCGCAGCGTGCCGATCGTCAGCAGGATCGCGACCGCCGAGAGCCCCGCCAGCGCGCCGTGAAAATTGCCCGAAGCGTCATACAGCATGCCCATCCCCAGCGGACCGAGCATGCCGCCGACTTCGGCCGCCGAAAAGAACAGGCCGCTGGCGGTGCCGGCGCGCGATGCGCCGATGCCGGGCAGCTCGACCAGCGTCAGGATCAGCACGGTCGTCAGCCCCGACCGGACGATGCCTTGCATGATCAGCCCGAGCGTCAGCCATGGCCCGGCGACGAACTGCAGGAACACGCTCGAGAGCAGCGCGGCCACGCTCAGGGCGAGCAGAATCCGGAAGCGCCGCTCGGGCGTCGCCAGCCTGGGGATCAGCAGCGAGCCGACCACGCCGATGACCGTGGGAATCGCCGCCCAATAGCTCGCCTCGACGATCGGCAGGCCGTGGCTGCGCAGCATCTCGGGCAGCCAGTTGTTCAGCCCGTGGTTGAACAGAAACACGCCCACGCCCATCATCAGCACGATCTGCACCGCGCGCATCGAGACGAGTTCGCGCAGCAGCTGCCCCTGCGGCAGGCGTGGCGCGGCCACCGCCATTTCGCTGGCGCGCAGCCCGGTCAACGAGGCGACGACCACCCAGATCACAGCCGCCGCGACCGCGAAGCAGGCCCACAACAGCAGCACCGATCGCCAGTTGCCGTCGAAGAACGGCAGCAGCACCGAATGGGTCAGAGTCAGCGAGACCACACCGCCGATCGCCGGGCCGGTCATGTAGACGCCCATGGCGAATCCGCGATCGCTGCCGGTGAACAGTTGCGACACCACCTTGGGCGCGCCCGACGAGATGACCGGGCCGCCGACGCCGAACAGCCCCACCGACAACAGCAGTGTCCAGTAGTCGGTGGCGAACGCTCGCCCCAGGGCGGACAACGCGATCAGCAAGCCACCGATGAACAGCGCGGTGCGTCCGCCCAGCCGGTCGAGCATCACGCCGCCCGGCATCGCCGCGAAGATGTAGACCAGCTGCCAGGTGCCCATGATGCTGCCCATCGCCGCATGGCTGATCCCGAGCTCGCGCTCGATGGGCAGGACCAGCGGCGCGATCGCGGTCGCGGTCAGCCCGAAGGCGGTATAGAGCAGCCAGAGTCCGGCCAGCAGCCACCATCGGTTCAAGACAGGATCCTCATGCCACCCGGTCGGTCATTCGATGGGAAAGCGGCGCACGAGCGCGGTCAGTTGCTCGTCTTCTTCGCGGATCATCTTGGCGAACTCTTCCGGGGTGTTGCCGATCGGCGAAGCCCCAAGCACCGCGAACGACTTCAGCAGCGCGGGATCCTTCAAGGACTCGCGCACGGCCGCGGCCACCGACTGGGTGATGGTGGCGGGCGTGCCCAGCGGCGCGAACAGTCCGTACCAGGTCTCGCCGGTCATCTGCGGAAAGCCGGACTCGATGGCCGTGGGCACATCGGGCAGCACCGGCGAGCGCAGCTTGCCGGAGGTCATCAGCACCTTGAGCGTGCCCGACTTCATGTGCGGAATGACCGCGGTGTAGCCCATCGAGCCGACGTTCACGTTGTTGCCCAGCAGATCGGTGATCAGCTGGCCGCCACCCTTGTAGTTGACGACGATCATCGAGGGGATCTCGAGCGCAAGCATCTTCATTCGCAGGCGCGCGGTGTTTTCGGTGGTGCCGAACGAGCAGGGCTTGGGCGCGGTGTTGCAGTGGCGCAGGACCTCGCCCAAGGTGTTGCCCGGAATGGCCGTGTTGGCCACATAGACCCCGGACAGCACCGAAAACGCCGACACCGGCATCAGCTGGGTGACCGGGTCGACCCCTTTGAAGTTCGGCAGATGCCGGATCAGCACCAGCGAGGGCAGCTGCACCAGCAGGGTGTGGCCGTCGGGCTTGGCTTCGATCGCGCGGCGCGACCCGATCAGGCCGTCGGCGCCCGGATAGTTTTCGACATTGACCGGCTGTTCCCAGCGCCGCGACAGCTCCTTGGACAGCTGCCGGGCCATCACGTCGGTACCGCCGCCCGGGCTGTACGGAACGATGATCGTGACCGGCCGGGTCGGCTTCCAGGCGGGCTGCTGCGCAAGCGCCGCCGGCGGACTGGCCGCACACAGCAGCGCGGCGGCAACGGCGAGCAGGGCGCAGCGGCGAGTCAATTGGGTGTCTCTCATGGTGTCCTCAGGGTCGGCGATCGGAGCAGTGTCAGGCACTGAAGCGGGCGAGCACATTATCGAGAATGCGCGAGATGTCATTTTCGAATCGATCGACCGGCAGCGCGCCGCAGAAGGTGATCGAGCCGACGGAAAACACCTCGCCGCCACCGGGGCAGTCGAACCAGGTCATGTCGGCGCGAATCAGCTGCTTGTGGGTCTCCCCCGGAATGGTGGTGATGTGCGTGAGCTGCTCCTCGGGCACGAGCATCCAGGGCGCCTGCGGCGGATGGTTCTCGGAGGCCGCAACCACCACGGCGCTCTCGGGCGAGCCCAGCCGCTTGTCGACGCGATCGAGCTCGAAGCCCGCCGCGCCACGCCCTGAAAAGCCTTCCCCGCCGACCGTGTCGGCCGTGACCCCGTCGAAGATCCAGCTCACCCGCGGATTGCTGCGTGCCTCCGGTTTGATGCGATAGTAGGACCCGACGAAGTTGCCCTGCGCGGTGAAGCCGACCCCGACCAGCTTTTGCGGCGGACGCGCGTTGCGCCGCCACAGGCCGCCGTATTCGGCGTCGAACTGGTTGTAGTACTCGCCGGGTTCGGCCGCCCAGGCACGGATGCCCCCCTCGCCGCGGCGGATCTCGATCAGGCCGTCGCGCGCCGGGTCGAGCGCGATCTTCCAGTAGAACCCGTTGCCACCGAGATAAACGAGCTTGCCGCCGGTGTCGCGGTAAGCCTGCAGCGCATCGAGCATCTGCGCCGTGTGGTACTCCGGATGCGATCCGGTCACAACGGTCTTGTACCGCGCCAGCAGCGCCAGGCCTTCATGGTGCAGCTCATGGTCGGTGATCAGATCGACCTCATAGCCCTTGCTGGCGAGCCACATCAGCAGATGGCTGTCGGCGGGGTAGTGGCGCAGGCCCGAGCCGCGTATCTCCGGATACGGATAGGTGATGTAGCCGATGCGCAGATTGAGCATCGGACGGCGCCAGGTCACGATGGCGATGCCCGAGCCGTCGGTGTGATAGTTGTAGGTCGAAAGCCCGTACTCGCGATGCGCGCCGGGGTTGTACGGATACGCGCCCCAGGCCTTCGTCTGCGCGATGTGGGCCTCGCGCCATTGCGCATCGAGCATCCATTCGGGCCGGGCGTGATTGCCGTAGATCGTGTACGTGTAGGTCGAGACCAGCACCGCGATGCGTGCCCGCGCCCGGCCCTTGGGCGGGACGACGAAGAAGGGGATGTTCTCTTCGAGGCCGCCCGCCGTCAGGATCAGCGCATAGGCGTCCGACTTGAAGCCTTCGGGAATCGTGACGGCGTGGGTGGCGGGCCAGCGGCAGTCGTCTAGGTCGTCATCGTGGAAGTGGATGGCGCCGTACTGATCCGGCGCGTGCCGGAAGCAGTGCTCACGCCCCGTCCAGGTGGAACCCGTCACCGCGCGGGTCGGCGTGTTGACGAGTTCGCCGTGGTGCCCGCCGGGACCGGTGTCGATGATCCGGCCGGTGTGCATCTCGAGCGCAAAATCCCAGGCGGCGAGCAGACCTTCGACCGATTCGCCCGCCCAGACCCGGGCGACCTCGCCGCTCGACAGCGCGCGCGAGAACAGCTTCGGATTCTCGAGGCGGCCGTTGAACGTATCGACCGGCGCCTGGTCGGACCCGCTGGCCAGGCTCAGCCGGCGAGAACCGCCCGCCGGTTGCGCCGACGCCGGCAGGGTCGTCGAGACAGCATCGGCAACGGCATGCGCCGCGAGGGCCGTCACCGACAGACCGAGCATCCCCGCCGCCGTGTCCACGGTCAGCGTGACCGTGCTCCAGGCATTCAGCGGGACCGCCCCGCGCGATTCAACCGTGGCCTCGCCCGAGCCGGTCCCGATCCGCCCCTTCAGGGTGAGCGCCGGGGTGAGTTCCAGTTCGAGGCCGACGCCGCGCTCGTCGAGCCACGACAGGACGACCTGCCGACGCGACAGCTTCAGCGTCGGATGCAGGCGGATGGTGACCGTGCAGTCGCCGAGGGAATGCGGCTGGCCGCTGATTCCGACCACCGCGTAGGAGCCGGACGGCACCGCCTGCGGCCCCGGCTCGGCCAGGGTCGAGACGGCCAGCGGCACCGGTTCGGTGACCACGCCGCCGATCTGCGGGTTGGCGTCGGCGCAGACCACCCGCACGACCTTCGCCCGGACCGGTTCGCCGGTCGCATTCGCCACGTGGAAGCGAAGGGTCTCGCCTTCTCGGGCGGACAGGCGCTCCGCATAGCCGGTCAGCAACAGCATTCCATGCTCCATCACAGATCGAACGGGCTTCGATGGTGCGTGGACGGGGCAGGAGCGGTCAAGGCGGCGGCCCGCCGTGGGCCACGATCGAAGGCCGGCCAGCGTCGATTCCGGACGGATGCCCTTTCCCGGGCGGGCGACATGGGCACAATACGCCCCGGATCGGACCGAACAATCATCGGTTCGGCCGGACAGTCAAAGGAAACGGGATGAAAACGACAAAGCACAGGGCCGCAACGGCCGATCAGGACCGGCGCAAGCTGCTGCAGTACGGCACGGGCAGCGCCCTGAGCACCCTGACCCGGCACACCGGCGCCGGCATGCTGGCCGGACTGGGTGTTGCGCTGTCCGGCCCGGCACGGGCACAGGCGGGCTTTCCGAGCCGGCCCGTCAAGCTCATCGTGCCATTCCCGCCCGGCCAGGCGACGGACATCTTCGCGCGCATGCTGGCCGAGAAGCTCCAGCCGATCTGGGGTCACAACGTCGTTGTCGAGAACCGGGGCGGCGGTGGCGGGGTGCCGGCGATGGAAGCGGTCCGGCTCGCGCAGCCCGACGGCCACACGCTGGGCATGGGCACCAGCGGCACCATCGGCATCAACCCGGTGGTCTATTCGAAGCTGCCCTACGACGTGGCCCGGGACTTCGCGACAATCACCAACGTCATCATCGCGCCGCTGGTCATGGTCGCGCACCCCAGCCTGGGCATCGACTCGATGGCCCAGCTGATCAGCTACGCCAAGAAGAATCCTGGCAAGCTCAATTACGCTTCGGCCGGGCCCGGTGCCTCCCAGCACATGGCGGCCGAACTGCTCAAGTCGCGTGCCGGCATCTTCCTGGTGCACATTCCGTATCGCGGCTCCGGCCCCGCGATGACCGACCTGCTGGGCGGCCAGATTCCTCTGATGTTCGACAGCGTCTCCAGTGCGCTGCCCCACATCCAGAGCGGGCGCCTGAAGGCGCTGGGCGTGGCCACCGCCAAGCGGGTCAGCGCGCTCCCCAATGTGCCCGCCATCTCGGAGGTGATCCCGGGATACGAGGCGACCGGATGGGCCGGCATGATCGCGCCCAAGGCCACGCCGCCGGAGCTGATCGCCAAGATCAGCGCGGACGTCCAGGCGATCCTGCGCGACCCCGCGGTGATGGCCGAGATCGAGCGGCGCGGATCGATTGCCGACCCCATGACGCCCAAGCGCTTCAGCGACTTCGTGGCGGCCGAGAACAAGAAATGGGGCGAAGTGGCCCGGATTGCCAACGTGAAGCTGGACTGATCCGTCAATCCGCATCCCGAACCGGCCCGTCGCAACCACTGGCGGACGGACCGGCAAGGGCGAAAACCGTCAGCAGAGTTTGCTCATCCAGCCATGCTTGTCGGGCGCCCGCCCGTACTGGATGTCGAGCAGGGCGTTGCGCAGGCGCAGGGTGATCTCGCCCATCTTTTCGTCGCCCACCGAGCCGCCTTCCCAGACCAGCTTGCCCACCGGCGTGATGACAGCCGCCGTGCCGCAAGCGAACACTTCGGTGATGGCGCCGCTGCTGACCCCGGAGCGCCATTCGTCCACGCTGATCGCGCGCTCCACGGGCTTCAAGCCCTGCTCGCCCGCCAGTGCCAGCAGGGAGCCGCGCGTGATGCCCTCCAGAATGGTGCCTTTGGTCGGCGGCGTCACCAGCGTGCCGTCCTTGAAGACGAAGTACAGGTTCATGCCGCCCAGCTCTTCGATCCACTTGTGCTCGGTGGCGTCGACGAAGCACACCTGTTCGCAGCCGCGCTCCGACGCCTCCATCTGCGCCAGCAGCCCGGCGGCGTAGTTGCCGCCGCATTTGGCGGCCCCGGTGCCGCCGAACGCCGCCCGCGCATAGTTCGACGACAGCCAGATCTTGACCGGCTTGACCCCGCCGGAGAAATAGGCGCCCACCGGCGACGCAATCACCATGAACTTGTATTCGTTGGCCGGACGCACGCCCAGGAACGCCTCGGAGGCGAACATGAAGGGGCGCAGGTACATGCTGTTTTCGCCGCCGCCGGGGACCCAGGCCGCGTCGATCTTCACCAGTTCTCGAATCGAATCGAGGAAGAGCGCTTCAGGCACCTCGGGCATCGCGAGACGGGCGGCCGAGCGATTGAAGCGCAGGGCATTGGCCTGCGGCCGGAACGACCACACCGACCCATCCGCGTGCCGGTAGGCCTTCAGACCCTCGAAAATTTCCTGCGCGTAGTGCAGCACCGCGCTGGCCGGGTCCATCGCAATCGGCCCATACGGCATCACTTGCGCATCGTGCCAGCCGCGGCCCTGGCTCCAGGTGGCCGAGACCATGTGGTCGGTGAAGAACTTGCCGAACCCGGGCGCCGCCAGGATCTGGTTTCGTGCCTCCTGCGATGCGCAGGCCGGATTGGGTTTGATTGAAATTTCCATGAGATCGCAGGTAGGTTGTGACGGCCAAGTTAGCGGGAGTTCCGCCCACAGCATGCAGCGCCGGTCGCGGTTGGGGCGACTGGGCCGCGTTCCCGGCGGACAGCGTCAGCTCATTTTATCCCCTGAAGCGTCCGGGCTGATGGTCGGAATCATCCCGGGGGCTGCGGGCGCCGGACCGCCGGCCCGCCCCGTGCGGCGGATCGGCCCGCTAGCGGACTGGGCGGGTTCCGCAATCCGGGCCGACGGACCGGGCAGCCCGCGGGGTCCCGCCGGGCAACAGGTGCCCTGTGCCATCATGCACCTCACAAAACCAGGGCCATCGAAATGGCCTCGTCAACACGGAGACACACTCATGTCGAATGACACCCGCGGGCACGATCCGAAACGCCGTCACCTGCTGGGCATGGCCGCCGCCGGGCTTGCCGCCACCCTGACCGATCGGGTGGCCCGCGCCCAGGCAGCCGGCTTTCCCAGCAAACCCATCCGCATCGTTGTGCCCTTCAATGCCGGCAGCGGTTCGGACAGCGCCGCCCGCATCTACGGCGAGGTGATGGCGCGCAGCCTCGGCCAGACCGTGGTGGTCGAGAACCGGCCGGGCGGCAGCGGCCTGCTGGCCATCCAACTCGTCAAGCAGGCCCCGGCCGACGGCTACACGATGTTCGTCGGCAGCACCTCGCCGATGTGCGTCATGCCCGTGCTGACCAAGAATCTGCCCTACGACGCCTTCAAGGATCTGCGGCCGGTCCACGGCATGTCGGTCGGCGGCGCCACCATCATCGTCAAGGGCGATTCGCCCTACAAGACCCTGCCCGAGCTGCTGGCCGCAGCCAAGCGCGAGAACAAGGTCCTCAACGTGGGCACCTATTCGGACGGCTACATGCTGGTGGCGCAGTGGGTGGGCGCGGTGGGCGGCGTGAAGATCAACAACATCCCGTACAAGGGCGGCATCCAGTCGCAGACCGACCTGGCCGCCGGCCAGCTCGACCTGGCGATCAACGATTCCAGCGGCGTGGTCCAGCTCAAGCGCGAAGGCCGCATCCGCGTGCTCGCCATCACCAGCGACAAGCGCGAGCCCAAGTACCCGGAGGTCCCGACGATGCTGGAGCTGGGTTATGCCGGCTTCGAGACCTACGTCTTCGCCTCCCTTTTCGTTCGCGCCGAAACCCCCGACGACATCACCAACAAGCTGGCTGACTCGGTGCGTGCGGCGATGCTGTCGCCCGAAGGCAAGGCCTACCAGGCGCTGAATGCGGGCGGGCCGATGATGCTCCACACCAAGGAACTCGGCGACTTCCAGCGCAAGGAATACGAGCGCTTCAAGAAAGTGGCTGAAGCCGCCGGCATCCAGCCCAAATAGCGCAGCGGGCGCCCGTATCGGGCGCCCCTGTGCTCAGAATCCCATCTTCTTCTTCATGTCCTGGTCGATCCACATGCGGGCGTGGATCGGGCCCGGCCGCTCCGAACCGGCGCGCAGCTCGCCACCGTAGTTTTTGACCCACGGCCACCAGGCGGTATACACGTAGGGCACCGGCAGCCAGATGTAGGGCGCCTTCTCGACGATGTCGCGGGTCATGATCTTGATCAGCAGCTGCCGCTTGCTCTCGTCGCGCTCCGCATAAACGGTGTCCATGCGCTTGTCGAACTCCGGATCGGAATACCCCGACGGATTCCAGCGCTGCCCGGTGACGAAGCTCTTGCGGATCGAGGTCGTCGGGTTGGTGTGGCCGTTCTGCATGAAGTAGCCAGCCGTGTGCGTGCGCGTGGTCATCGACGACAGGAAGGCGCCGTACTCCATCGGCTGGATCTCGATCTTGACGCCCACCTTCTCGAGATAGGCCGAGATCAGCGGCAGCAGCTCCATGTGGTCGGGCGAACACGCGCAGACCTGCACCTTGAAGCTGAAGCCCTTCGGATAACCCGCTTCGGCCAGCAGCGCCTTGGCCTTGTCCGGGTTGTAGACGAACAGTTCGCGCGCCGACTCGGTCATCTTGTCGAGCGGCTCGTAATAACCGACGTAGTCCGGGTGCATCGGGTACGCGAACAGCTCGGCGTTGCCGCCATAGAACGCCTTGACGATCTCCTGCTTGTTGACCGCCATGTTCAGCGCCCGGCGCACGCGCACGTCATTGAACGGCTTCTGGTCGACCCGCATCGAGAGGAAAGTGCCACCGGTGTTCAGCCAGCGGTTCCATTTGAGCGCCGGCGCGTTCTTCTTGAGTTCCTCGACCGCGCTCCAGCGCACGCCCTCGAGCACATCGAGCTTGCCGGTGCGCAGCGCGGTCAGGAACGCCGACTCGTCCTTGATGATCCGGTAGATGATCTTGTCGGCGAAGGGCAGCTTGTACTGCTGGCCGCCGATCTGTTCCTTGTCCCAGTAGATGGGGTTCTTGGTGAAGGTGACAGAATTGCTCTGGACGTAGTCGGTCAGCTGGAACGGGCCGGTGCCGACATGGTTCTTCCAGTCCTTGGCGCCATTGCCGCCGGCGGCATCGAAGATCTCCTGGGGCACGATGCTCGCGTTGTAGCCCCAGCCGGATCGGTAGTCCCACTCGGCGAAGTAGTTCTTGAAGGTGAAGACCACCGTGTGCTTGTCGGTCGCCTCGACCTTCTCGATGTGGTCATAGACGGTGGGCGTCTTCTTGGGGCTCTTGTCCATGCGGTTGTGGTTGGCGACCACGTCCTGCGCCACGAACTCGCGCGACTTCATGATGCCGGGCTTGTCCGGAAACATGATGCCCTTGCGCAGCTTGAATTCCACCCGCGGCGGGTTCTCGAGGAACTTCCAGCTTTCGGCGAGTTCACCCCGGGTCGCGTCGGTGGGCAGCCAGGAATCGGCGGTGAAGGCGTACTTGCCGCCGCGCCGCTTGGACTTCGACAAATCGGCCGCCATCAGCGACTCGTGCATCAGGCCGGCATCCTGGGCATATTTCCAGGGCCAGTCGGTCGGATCCCAGGACAGCGGCGACAGGGTCACATAGACCATGCCGAGGCTCAAGGTTCCGCCGTACTGAGGTTTTTCGTTCTGGGCGCTGGCGCTCATCGGCGCGGTGCCTGCGGCCAGGGCTATCGCCGCGGTCAGCGCGAGTTTTCTGATTCCTGCGGTGAATCCGGATCCATTCGTCATGGTTGTCTCCTCCAGGTGTTCAAACGCATGGGCGGCCCTGTTCCGGGCTACCGCCCCCCTGATCGGGCATGGTCGCCTATTGCGGCTTCATCCCGATCATGTCGAAGTTCTTCTTTTCGTCGACCCACAGCCGCTGCGCGAGCTTGCGATAGTCGTCGCCGCTCAGATAGGCGTCCTCGAGGTCGTGCAGTTCCAGCAGCCGTCGATAGCCCGGATCGGCCAGCGAAGCCTTCAAGGCATCGTGCCAGGCGCGAATGGCCTTGGGGTCCATGCCCTTGGGTCCGACCAGTCCGATCGGGCTGATCGAGACGATGTCGTAGCCCGACTCGCGCGCGGTAGGCACGTTGGGCAGGCGCGGGATGCGCTTTTCCTGGAAGGTCATCAGCACGCGGCCCTTGCCCTGCTTTTCGATCTGGGGCCAGCCGCCGTCGATCACCGCGTTGATGTGGCCGCCGACGAACGCCGACAGGACTTCGGCGCCGCCCTTGAAGGGCACGAAAGTCAGATCGGTACCGGTCTTCTGGCTGAGCATGTGGGTGGCGATGTGGCCGGTGCTGCCCGCGCCGCTGGCGCCGATGCTGACCTTGCCCGGATTGGCCTTCGCATAGGCGACGAACTCGGGGATGCTCTTGATGCCCGAGCCCTCGGCCACCACCAGCGAGAAGGTATAGCCCGAGAAGTTCATGATGAAGCTCAGATCCTTCAGGGTGTCGTAGGGCACCTTCTGCAGGTGCGGCACCCGAAAGATGGTCGCCGGCGCGATAGCAACCGTGTGGCCATCCGTGGCGCTCGACTGCGCCACGAGCGAGGCGGCCATCGTGCCTGCCGCACCCGGACGATTTTCGACCACCACCTGCTGGCCCAGATGCCTGGCCAGCGGCACGGCCAGCGCGCGGGCGATAGCGTCGGTGGCGGCGCCCGGCGGGAAGGGCACCAGCAGCGTCAGGGGCTTGCTCGGGAAAGTCGCCGCCGTCTGCGCGTGTGCGGCCATCGGCAGGCCCGATCCGGCGGCCGCCAATGTCAGCAGCGAAGCGACGATCGCGCGCCGGGCCGCGGCGTGCCGGGTCGAGGTCGAGGTCGAGGTCGAGGTCGAGGTCGAGATGAAGGGTGTGTCGATCAGGGTCATGCGCGAGTGTTCCAGGGGTGCCGCGCGTTCGAGTGGCGCGCTTCTGGCCGGGGAGCGTACCTCAGTTCCCACCGAGTCTGCCGCGCGGCGCAGCGATTCGTTCAACTGAGCGGCTTGATGTTTTGCTGCCTGATCACGCTCGCCCAGCGGCTGCTCTCGCGGGCGACGAAGCCATCCATTTCGTCGGCGGCCATCGGCGTGATCTGGGAGCCCATCTTCTCGAGCCGGGTCACCACCTCCGGATGAGCCAGCGACTTGAGCAGCTCGTCGGACAGACGCGTGACGACAGGCCGTGGCGTACCCGCCGCCGCGATCAGGCGCCAGCCGGGCAGGTCGCGGACCCAGGCGGAAGGCCCCGCGAGTTCGTTCCAGCGCGCCACTCGCTCGGGCGTGGCGATGCCCTTGCCGCCGCGAACAGGGTCGTTGCCCACATCGTGGTTGCCGGGCACGCACATCAGCTCGGGACCGATCGCGGCATGCTGGGCGATGCCATGCATCAGCTCTGCTTCGGACTGTTCGCCAACCAGGTTCAGGTCGCCGGTGGCGAGCACGAAGTCGAAGCCTCGAGGCCGGATGTCTTGCGCGATCCGCTCGAAGTTGCCGGCGAAGAACGGCCGGGAAGCCGACAGATGCGCGTCGCTGACCTGGGCAATTCGGACGGTCATGGGCAGTCCTCTGGGTCGCGTGGATGCGACGAACCTGGGTGGGACACTAGCCGATCGGCCGGGCGCGCGCCAGCGGCCCGCGGGCTGCGCGGAGTCCACCGGTGCCGCATCCGGAACGCTGCGCAATCCGCCACCGACACAGCGGGCGACCATGATGTCTAGAATGCCCTGCACGCCCAATGACCCCGGAGCCGAGATGTCGAACCGATTCGCAGCCATCACCCTGACGGCCATGCTCGCCACGGCAGCCACCTGGACGCCCGATTCACAGGCACAGGGCTACCCGAACAAGCCGATCCGCGTGATCGTCGGCTATGCCCCCGGCGGCTCGGCGGACGCCGGCATTCGCCCGCTCGCGAAGGTGCTCGAGGCTCTGCTCGGCCAGCCGCTGATCGTCGACTACAAGCCGGGGGCGGCCGGTGGCGTGGCGATGGACTTCACCGCCAAGGCGACGCCGGATGGCTACACGCTCTACTACGCGGACAGCGGGCCGCTGACCGTCGCGCCGCATCTGGGCAAGGTCAGCTACGACAGCCTCGCCTCGTTCACTCACCTGGGCCACATCTGCGGCAGCGGCAGCATGCTGGTGGTACACCCCTCGGTCCCGTTCACCAGCGTGGCCGAGGTCGTGGCCGCGTCCAAGCGCGAGCCGGCCAAGTGGAGCTATGGCACCTCGGGCATCGGCGGGCCGCATCACCTGTCCGGCGAATACTTCAAGAACGCCACCGGTGCGAACCTGCTGCACATTCCGTACAAGGGCGGCGGACCGGCGATGACCGATCTGATGGGCGGACAGATTCCGATGCTGTTCTCGTCGCTGGGCCCGGTGGTGGGGGCCGCCAAGAGCGGCAAGGTTCGCCCGATCGCGGTCACGTCGCTGGCCCGGTCCTCCGCCTTCCCCGACGTGCCGACGATGGACGAAGTGGGACTGAAGGGGTTTGATTCCACCGCCTGGTACGGCCTGATGGGGCCGGCCGGACTGCCGCCCGAGGTGGTCTCGCGCCTGACCCAGGCGCTGCAGAAGGCGGGTGCCGACAAGGCCCTGCAGAATCAGCTGAACGCCACCGGTTGCGACGCGGACTTCCTGAGTCCCGCCCAGACCATCGAGAAGATCCGGGCCGATTCCGTCAAATGGGGCCGCGTGATCAAGGAAGCCAACGTCAAGGCCGAATGAGGCGCCCGAAGGCGCCGTCACCGGCCGATTCGGGGCTCAGCCGACCTTCTCTTTCTTCACGTCGGTGGACTTGATCGCGTCCTGCATCCGCACGGGCGGCACCACAGGGGTGACCCCGCTCATCACCGTGGCCGGGATCAGTTCGATCAGCTGATCGACGGTGAACACCGAACCGTCGTTGGTCAGGGTCTTGAAGTCTTCGCCATAGAAGTAGCTGTTGATGCGGCCCTTCTCGACGTGGAAGACGTGACCGTTGATCGTGTCCGCGCCATCGGTGCACAGGTAGGCGACCATCGGCGCGATGTGCTCGGGCCCGCGGCCCGCGAAGAAGCGGTCGTACTGTTCCTGGGTCATCAGACCGGCCTCGAGCTTGCGCTTCTGGTTGGCGATCACCGCATCGTTCATCATCATCCGGGTATCGGCCGCCGGGCACATCGCGTTGCAGGTGATGCCGAACTTGGCGGTTTCTTTGGCGATCGAGCGGGTGAGCCCGATGATGCCGGCCTTGGCCGCGCTGTAATTGCACTGCCCCACCGAGCCCTTGAACGCGTCGGACGAAAAATTGACGATCCGCCCGTAGCCCTCCCGGCGCATGTACTTGATGGCGTGGTGCGACATCGCCCAGTGGCCCTTCAGGTGCACGTTGATCACCGAGTCGAAATCGTCTTCCGACATGTTCCAGATCATCTTTTCGCGCAGCATGCCGGCGACGTTGACGAGGATGTCGATCTTGCCGAACGAGTCGACACACTGGGCGACCATGCGGCCGGCCTTCTGGTAGTCGGCGACGCTGTCGTAGTTGGCGATGGCGGTGCCGCCGGCCGCCTTGATCTCATTGACGACATCGTCGGCGGGACGCTCTTCGGTCGGCTCGCCGCCGCGCCCCACGCCGGGATCGTTGACGATGACCTTGGCGCCTTCGCGGGCCAGCAGCAAAGCGACGTCGCGGCCGATGCCACGGCCGGCGCCGGTGACGATGGCGGATTTTCCTTCGAGGTGCATTCGATTGTCTCCCTGGGTGTTTGATCCGGATTCTAGCCGCCGGCCCGCAAGGAATGATCCACCGTGATCGAAATCTGACTCGAACCCGAGCCGGCTCGCAAAGCCGGGGGGCGAACGGCATGAACCCGCCCCTCGCCACGGCCTGGAGCCGGCCGTGCTACATGTCGATGACCTCGGCGATCTCGATGGAGCCGCCCGCGCTCAAGATCGGACACCCCCTGGCCTTCTGGTGCGCATCGTCCAGGTTCGCTGCTTCGATCAGGCTGTAGCCGCTGACCGGATTGGCGCCACCGCCGCTGGCCAGCGAGCCATCCGGTTTCACCGTGCTCGACAGGCCGACCGGATTGCCGCCATCGACGACGGCCGCGCCCATCGAACCGAACCATGCCCCCCAGGCATCCATCACGGCCTTGATCTCGTCCGGGGTCGTGGGGCCCTTGCCACCGCCGTGATAGACAAACAGATACTTCGCCATTTCGATCGCTCCTCGGTTGACCCCGGATGCCCTTCATCACGGGATGCACTGGAAGCTATCACCAGGCGAGTGGCGCGCGAACGGTGAATGCCGCCTAAAATTGCGCTCATGATTGTGAAGACTTCACAATGGACGGCCGATCAAGCATTCGGCTTCGAGGCCCTGCAGTCGGCTCTGGCGACGCTTGGCCGCGCAGGCGTCATCCCGCGCGCGGCGATCGAACTGGAACGTTCGATGCAAGACGCCGGCAACGCGATGCGCGAGGAGGTGCTGGCGCAGATTCCGGCGTTCACCGACTCCCACAATCCTGACATCCTGCCCGGTCTGAAACTCCATGCCGAAGCGCATCTGCGGGAGATCCTGCGCCTCATGGGCGGCGGCCCTGTCGGCCGGTTCGACTTCGTTCAAGCACACGCCCGGCTGAGAGCGGAGCAGCGGTTTCCGCTGGAATCGACCCTGCATGCCTATCGATGCGGCCAGAAGGTCTTCTCGAGATGGCTGCGCGACGCCGCGATCGCCCTCAAGACGGCGCCGCGCAAGCTCGAGAAGGTGGTGGCGGCCACAGCCGATTTTTCGATCGAATACACGAACGCGGTCAGCACGATCGCGACCTCGGCCTACGTCGCCCACACCCGGATGCTCGCGCTGGCCGAAGGCGATCTGCGCATGGAGCTGCTGAGCATCCTGCTCAGCGGATACGACGAATCCGATGGCCGGGTCGCGCGGCTGCTCCGACAGGCCGGCTACCTCGAGCAGCGCCAGTCGTACTGCGTGGTCGTTGCCCAGTCCACCAACGTGCTGGAGATGGAGCACCCCGAGCGTGCCCAGCGGATCATCCGTGCGCTCGCAGCGCAGATCGCCCCCGCGCCGATCCGCCTGCTCGCCGGCATCAGAAACAATCTGGTCACCGCAGTGCTCTCGGCCGCCCGCCGGCAATCCGGATGGACCGCCGCCCAGGCAACCCTACCGGAGCGCATCGACCCGATGCTGCAGCTGCTGGGACCCGCGGTACGGATCGGGATCAGCGCCGACCATCCCTCGACCGCGTTTCTGCCCAGAGCGCTGCAGGAAGCCACGCATGCCCTGGATTTCGCCAGCGTCGCCGACCGCGTAGTGCAGTTCTCGAAGCTGCCGATCCGCAGTCTGCTCGTGCATCGCGGCGCCGATCAGGTGCGGGCGACGCCCCCGCCCTGGGTAGCCCCGCTGCTGGACGCCGACAAGAAGGCGGCCGGGATGCTCGTCCAGACCTTGCGCGCGATGGCCGAGGCCGATCTGAACGTGCAGAAAGCCGCCCGGACGCTCGGGAAGCACCCCAACACCGTCTATGCCCGGCTCGAGCGGATCAGGGATCTGAGCGGGCTCGATGGGCAGCGCTATCGGGACCTGACCGAACTGCTGCTGGCCGCCGATTGCTGGCCGCCCTGAGTTCAGCCGGCGACGAAATCCTCGAGCAGCCGATTGAAGTCGGCCGCGCGCTCGAAGTAGGCGGAGTGCCCCGCCGCCTCGACATAAGCCACCCGAACGTTGGGCGCCACGCTGGCGATCGCCTCCTGCGCGAACGGCGGTATCAGGATGTCCTCGGTGCCGACGATGCAAAGCACCGGGCAGCCGATGGCGGCGATCTCGCCGGGGTCGCGCCGGCGCAACCGGCTCAGCAGCGGACGGAACGCGTCCTTGTCGAGCACATGGCCCATGTCGTCGATCTGCCGGTACAGCCAATGCAGCGCGGGCTGCTCG